>CAVYHH010000019.1:0-217500 GCA_963768275.1 uncultured Acidobacteriota bacterium | reverse complement strand
CATCGCCGATATTGAAGAAATCATCTCGAAGAGAGTATTGTAGCTTTACGATTTCGACCGAAACTTCCCGGAGGTATCGATGTCCGTGATATACGCACGCGCGTCTCGCCGAAATTTTCTGTTGGGAGCGGTTCCTGCGATTGCGGGCGGGATTGCTCTTACTCGTGAAGCCGCCGAAGCCTTCGCACAGCCCACTGGAAGCCAGGCGGAAAAATCCGGCGCGGGGAACGAAAAAATATGGAGCAAGGATTACTGGGCGCAGAAGGGCGACGTCAAACTCTACATGTTCCGGAAACGCGTGGGCGCGCCGCAGGCGGGCAAGCCGCCACTGCCTGTGCTTTTCCTCGTCCATGGCTCCTCGATGTCCTCCACGACGTTCGACGTAACCGTTCCGGGGCGCGGCGAATATTCGATGATGAACGTGTTTGCGAGGTACGGATATGACGTCTGGACGATGGATTTTGAAGGCTATGGAAAATCGTCGCGGACCGAAGGCAATTCCAACGTCGCCGACGGCGTCGAGGATCTGAAAGCCGCGATTCCAGTGGTGGCTCGTGAAACAGGGCTGCAGAAGTTCCACGTCTTTGGCGAGTCCTCAGGCGCATTGCGCGCCGGCGCCTTTGCCATGCAGCATCCTGACCTCATTAACCGCCTGGTGCTTGCGGCGTTTACGTATACCGGGGAGGGCTCGCCCACGCTGGCCGATCGGGCCAAGCAGGTGGAGTTTTACCGGACGCACAACCGGCGCCCGCGCGACCGAGATATGATTCGCAGCGTTTTTACGCGCGACAAACCCGGCACTTCCGACCCGGCTGTCGGGGAAGCGCTCGCCGACGCTGAAATGAAGTTCGGCAATGACATTCCGACGGGAACGTATCTCGATATGACGGCCAACCTGCCGATCGTCGATCCGCTTAAAATAAAATCTCCGTTGCTGATCGTGCGCGGCGAATTTGACGGAATCGCGACCGAAGTGGACCTCATTAATTTTTATACCAAGCTGACCGTTTCGGACCGGCAATTCATCATCCTGCCCGGGCTGGCGCATTCTCTTTCGTTGGGGCTCAATCGTGAACTTTTCTGGCACGTGATGCAGGCCTTTCTAGACATGCCGCCACGCGTTGATAGCTTTAAGAATGGCTAAACTCCCGAGCCCGCCACTCATGATGCCAGGGCGATTCGACCTTGAGGGTTATGCGGCATACTTTATAGAGCCCTTTTGGGCCGGTCCGTCATCCAAATAGGTGAGATGATTTCCCCAACGGTAAGAAATTTCATGAAGCAGCAGGGTTTCGTCGAAGAGGCGGACTCTGTTTGCGACATGCACTTTTCCGGACTCTATTTTCAGCCGAGAATCATGGGCCCGCTGGTAGTCGTCGCCATTGTCCTGCAATCCTCCGTTTTCTTTTTTGTGCTTTCCGCGATGCTTTGGTGGAATGTTGCGTTTCCGAAGTGGAATCCTTTCGAGATGTTTTACAACCGCGCGTTCGCCGCTCCCCGCCGGAGGCCGCTGCTCGCACCCGCTCCTGCGCCGCGTGCCTTTGCGCAAGGCATGGCGGCAGCCTTCATGCTGCTGGCAGGGGCGGCGCTGCTGGCGGGCTGGATGGTGGCGGCTTGGATACTCGAAGCATTCCTGGTAATCGCGTTTGCGGCGCTCCTGTTTGGAAAATTTTGCCTGGGCGCGTATGTGTACCATCTCTTGCGCGGAAAAATCGCATTCGCCAATTCCACTCTTCCGTGGGCCCGTCCGCACGCTTGATTCCTTAGTTGGCTAAACCCGCAACTGCTGAGCTACGACAGCCGGCGTAATCCGATCTAAGATGTGATTGGTGACAATCCCGGGAACGCCATTCTCCTGAATGGCGTCGCGGAAACTGCCAATCGGGAGATTGGCGTTCCCGGGCTTCAACCCCAAGTTCACACACCAACTTTGAAATCCAGATTCATTGTTGCTGTTGCGGTGGCGGTTGTTGCGGCTGTTGTTGGTTCGGTAGCTGCTGTGGTTG
Source organism: uncultured Acidobacteriota bacterium (assembly GCA_963768275.1). GTDB lineage: Bacteria > Acidobacteriota > Terriglobia > Acidiferrales > UBA7541 > Palsa-360. The sequence continues at coordinate 215,494 of CAVYHH010000019.1, read as the reverse complement.
CTGCCCTGGCTGGACAACGGTCCCGGGCGCCTGGCCGGGCTGGATTCCGGGGGAAAATGGCGGCCGGCCCGGTTGCCCCGGCTGGTTGGGACCAGGCGCTCCGGCCGGCCCCGGCTGCGGGGCGGCAGGTGGCGCCGACGGCGGCGTGGCTGGCTCTCCCCGTCCGGCATAGACCGCCGGGACATCGTGCGGCGGCAAGCGCAAGGCGCGCGGCGTGACGAGGATGAGCAATTCCGATTGTTGAATGTTGGCAGTGTCCTCGCCCGTCAATAAGCCGATTCCCGGAGCCGTCGAGGTCCAGGGCAATCCGCTCGTGCTTCGAATATCGTTGGATTGAAGGATGCCGGACAGAACCGAAGTTTCGTTTTCCCGCAGGCGGATCGTCTGTTCGATTTGGCGATTGCTCAAAATAGGGATTCCGTTAATGTTCGTGCCCGTAAGGCTCTTTATGTCGAACTGAAGCTGCAGCGTGACCTCATCATTGTCGTGGAGACGCGGCGTGGCCTTTATCTTCAATCCTAAATCCTCGTACTCGGCGGAGGGATAGCCGGTTTGCGCCGACGTTGGATTTGTCGTCGAAGATTGCAGAGTGTTTAGCGTGACGGTCACGGTGTTGGACGCGTTGTTCACGGTGACGAGATCGATCGAACCGCTACCGATCAGGTCCGCCGCCGCTACCGCCACGGGAGAATTCCCCGACGGCAAAGAAATAGGAGTGTTAAAAGTTCCATCCCCATTCCCGATCAGGAGATCCACATTGGGTGCCGATTCATCCGCGACGGCGAGATCCGCGGGTGCGCCGACGAAGTTTGCGGAGGTAATTCCGGCTGGGCCGGCCCCGGTGGTAAGGATAGTTGGAGTAAGAAAAGTTCCGTCGCCATTCCCCAGAAAGATCGAAATGGTGCCGTCGGTTTTGTTGGACACCGCCAGATCAGGGTGTCCGTCACTATTAAAGTCCGCCGTGGTGACGCCCGCCGGAGCGTTCCCGGTAGCAAGGGTCTTTTGCGCGCCAAAAGTACCGTCGCCGTTGCCGAGCAGAATGGAGGCGGTATTGTCGTTGCTGTTCGTAACCACCAAATCCGCATTGGGATTATTCGTGATATTGAATTGGCCGGTCGCAATCGCCGTCGGCAGCGCACCCACGGTCGGAGAGCTGGTCTGATTGGGCGGCGTGCCAAATATTCCGTTCTGCACGCCGTTGACCTTGTCGCCAAGGAGAATCGTCACCGTCCCGTCTGTCTGATTGACGGCGGCAAGGTCAGGTTCTCCATCGCCGTCGAAATCCTGGGCAATGAGGGCGACGGGTTTATTTCCTGTCGGATAGGATACCGCCGTCTGGAATGTGCCGTCGCCGTTGCCAAGCAGGACCATCACTTGGTTGTTGGCCGCGTCCGTCACGGCTAGGTCCATGAAGCCATCATCGTTGAAATCGCCCGTGACGATAGCCGAGGGGCTCGCATTGGTTGTGCCCGTGGTCGTCGTAACTGCCGGAAGCGCAATGCAGGACGGCGCGGTGCAAGGAGTCTGTGGCGCTACAAACGTGCCGTCACCATTTCCGGTCAGGATCGAAATCGTCCCGTCCGTCTGATTCGCGACTGCCAGGTCGGTATGGCCGCCATTTTTTGAGTTGAACGTCGCGATGGCAACCGAGACTGGGCCGTTGCCCGTGGCGTAGCTCGCTTGGGGAAGCGTCGCACCGGAAAGCAGCGCCGCCGCAATCGCCGCGTTGGGCGTGGCCGAATCCGCGGAAAGCAATCCCAGATCGATGGGATAACGGTCGCCGACAAAAAACGTCGCGGGTTTTCCGTCCTGCGCGCGCAACAAAATCCGCTGGGCGCTTTGGACCGTGCTAAGTGCCGTGCCGAAATTCGCGGCGACGCTGGGCATGGTGGCGAGAAAAATGGTTTTTCCTCCGCCGAATGCGATCAATGCGGGAAGCGCGGAGCCCGTTGCGGAGCTCACGGCGCTGCTCCCGAAAATACTTTGCAGAGTTTGAATGAGAGTTCCGTTATTCTGCGACGCCTGGAGCTGCTGAATTGCTGGCAGCGTAAGCATGAATGCGCTCGAGGAAGTGGGCGGCGTAATTCCCAGTTGATTTGCGGTGGTGCGGTCCAGTTCCAGGATATCGATATCCAGCATTAATTCGCCGTGGGGCTGCTCGATCTGTTCGAGAAGTTTTTGCGCGAGCGCCACATTTTGCTCGGTGCTGCGCACGGTGAGGGTGCGCGTCGCCGTATTCAGCTGCGTCCGCGAGATGCCGGTCATCTCGCGAATCATTCGCACCGCTTCGTTCATCTCGTCCGTGGAGACCGCAGCCGAGAGCAGAAATTCCTTTTCCACTTCGAGCGTGTACTCCCTCTCTTTCTGCGGGGTGTCTTCGGTGACAAACATCGTATGCGCGTCCACGACTCGCGTGAACGTTTTGGTCTGGCGCGCAAGAACTATCACGGCCGTGTCGAAGTCCAGCGAAGGAACCTGGAACCGGACCGCGCGATCGGGCAGATCGCCGTCAAACACCATCTTCACGCCGAATTGCTTGCCGATTTCCTCGTACGCGCCTCGGGTTGTGCCGCGATAGTCGAAGGCCTGAGTTCCGGGTTTGAGAATCAGGCGGGGCAAACCGGCGAGGCGTGGGCCTTTTTCCAATTCAATTTCAGCGGGACTCGGCGTCAATTCCGCCAGGCGCTCCTGCGCCACGACGTAGTTCGGGTCTATCTCCAGCGCCTGGGTCAGCAGCGCGCGCGCCCCAGGAATGTTCCCGGCAATGGCCTGCCGTTCCGCGCTGTCGACGAGCGATTGAATGACTTGAAACCTGGCATGCTCCTTCAGCATGGCATATTCCCGGTTGGCCGGATCGTACGTGGCCGCTTCCGTGTAGGCGGCGAACTCCGCTTTCCAGTCGCCGGATTGTTCCGCGCGGCGCCCCGCCTGGAACGCGTTCTTAGCGCGGCCCTTATCCGGTTGGGGCGCGGGCGTGGATGCCGGCCTGGCCTGTGCGGGCGCGGAAGCGGTAGGCGATGCCGCACCCGAAGATTGGGGCAAAACCGGCGCCACGACAAGCAATCCCGCAAATGCAACTGCCGCAAAGCGCCTCGCGGCGATAATCCATCTGTCCGTTTGGGTGCGATTTGCGAGGTGACACCGGGGCTGAATCATAGCTAGAATCATGTAGATGCATATTCTACCGTCAGGGGACGCACCAGGGTAGAAACTTGTAAACTTGACCCCAGGTGGAAGGTGCGTGTAAACTAATATTTCCAGTTGCGAATGAGTTGCAACTAGAGGGTGTCCCCTTCGGGCCCCAGTTTCGGCGCAGGCTTCGCCTTTACACGGAACGGCCTATGTGAAGCGTGATGCCCGGATCGCACGCTTAAGGACTGCTTTTTGCTCTCTGCTTTCCTCATTGCTCTTCGTGAAGGTGTCGAGGCCGCCCTGGTCGTCGGCATCGTGCTCGTCTATCTGAACCGCACCGGGCGCGCAAATCTCGCGCGCTGGGTTTGGGGAGGCGTTCTCGCCGCGGTAGCTTCCAGCCTTGCGGTTGCCATCGCGCTGGAGCGCTGGAAGGTCAGCGAAGACGGATTCGAGGGGTTGCTGCTCCTCGTCGCGGCCGTTTTCGTGGTCACGATGATCATCTGGATGAATCGTGTTGCGCGGCATCTGAAAACGGAAATCGAAAAACGTGTCGAAAAACATGCGGCGAAATCCGAGTTCTCGGCGGGGATCGGCCTGGCCACGTTCGTTTTCCTGATGGTGGTTCGCGAAGGCGCCGAGCTTGCCCTGATTTTGCGCGCGGTAGAACTTTCCACGGAAGGCCTGGCCGTCTGGATCGGAACGATTCTTGGGCTGGCCGTCGCTGTTGCCGTGGGAGTCTTCTTCTTCGAGGGGACGCTGAAGATTTCCCTCGGCAGATTTTTTTCCGCGACCAGTACAATTCTCATCATCGTCGCCGTGCAACTGGCGTTAACGGGCGTACACGAATTGAGCGAAGCCATGTGGCTGCCGTCCAGCCGCGTCGAGATGGCCTACGTCGGTCCCATCGTGCGCAACGAGTTTTTCTTTTTCACCGTGATCCTTGGCGCGGCAGCGCTCCTCGTCCTGCGCGAATGGATGGCTGCGCGCGGCCGGGCGGCGGAGACTGTGCCTGACGCGGCGGAACGCCGTCGTATCGAATGGGAGCGCCGCAAACAGCGCCGCTGGGCCTTCGCTTCGGCGTTCACCTGCACTGCCGTTATCCTGATTCTTGCCGCGGAATTCGCGTACACGCGCGTGACCGCCACGACCGAGGCGAAATCCATCCAGTCGGACAACGGGGCGGTTCGCATACCCCTGTCCGAGATCAGCGACGCGAATCTTCACATTTACAGCGTGGACGCGAGCGGAACGAGCTTGCGCTTCCTCGTCATTCGAAAGCCGAACGGAAACTGGGGCACCGCGCTGGATGCCTGCCTGATTTGCGGCACCGCCGGATATCGTCAGGATGGTTCGAACGTCGTGTGCAGGAATTGCGCCTCCGCCATCTACATCCCGACCATCGGAGAAGCGGGCGGATGTAATCCAGTTGGCGTCCCCTCGCGCCTGGACAGCGGCGCGCTGGTGATCGACGTCTCGAAGCTGGCCGAAGCCAGGAGCCGGGTTTCTCAATAGCAGTTGTCGCACAATTAAGTTGTGGTCCATCCGGAGATTCCGTGAAAATGGGCGCCTTCATGAACGGGATTACCTGACGCTGCGGAGAATCCCCGGGTCTGAAGACCCGGGCTACAGCAAAGGCATGCGATAGCGTTATGCTGTAGCCCGCCTCTTTAGAGGCGGGGATTTCTGCGGCGGTGCGCGAAAGTTTCCCGCACAAGACAGCAGATTATGTTTCTTCGAATCGTCAGCGATTCCTTCACGCGAAAGCCGCGCCGCAAAATGCTCACGGCGGCGGCGCTGGCGCTGGGCATGGCGGTCGCGACCGCCACGCTGTCAGTCGCTCTCGACGTGGGAGACCGCCTGGCGCGGGAATTCCGTTCCCTTGGCGCGAATCTGCTGGTCACGCCCGCATCGGACACGCTGCCGCTGGAAATTGGCGGAGTCGACTACCGGCCCGTCGATGCCGGCGCCTACTTGCCCGAAAGCGATCTCGGCAAATTGAAAACAATTTTCTGGCGCAACAACGTGATGGGATTTGCCCCGTTTCTCGACGTTCCGGTGGCAATCGCGCCCGCCGGTTCGCAAGAGAATTCGAGGGGGGAATTGATCGGCACGTGGTACAGCCACTCCGTCAAAGTTCCCGACGGGAGCGCGTTCACGACGGGAATTTCGGCCACCGATCCTTACTGGCACGTCGAGGGCAGATGGTTTTCCGACGCCTCCGAAGAAGGCGTTGCGGGCGCCGCGCTCGCGCAGCGTTTGAATTTGCGCGCCGGAAGCCAAGTCAAAATCGATGCAGGCGGCCACTCGCGCACGCTGACGATCACGGGCATCGTTTCCACCGGAGGCCGCGAGGACAACTCGATTCTCGCTCCTTTGGCAATCGCGCAGGACCTGGCCGGCCGCCCCGGCGAGTATCGGCGCCTGCTGGTGAGCGCGTTGACGAAACCGGCGGACGCTTTCTCCGAGCGCGATCCCGCCACGATGACGCCGGTGGAATACGACCGCTGGTATTGCAGCCCGTACATCTCTTCGATCTCGCACCAGATTCAGCAGCAACTTCCTGGCGTCGAAGTGCGTGCGATCCGGCAAGTCGCCGAAGGCGAAGGCCGGATTCTGACGCGCGTCAGCGGCCTGATGTGGATCGTGACGATCGCCGCGTTATTCGCGGCGGCGCTTGCGGTGGGCGCGACTTCCGCGACGACCGTGCTCGAGCGGCGCTCGGAAATTGGGTTGATGAAAGCGCTGGGCGCGAGCCGCCGCGCCGTCGGCTCATTTTTTGTTGCCGAGCAATTGTTTCTTGCCCTCGTCGGCGGCGTCCTTGGATATGCGCTGGGAATTGTGCTAGCGCGAGCACTCGGCATTGGAATATTTGGCGTTGCTCCCGCTCTTCGGTGGATACTGCTTCCGATTGTTTTGGTCCTCGCGGCGGTGGTAGCGCTGCTGGGGAGTCTCCTGCCGCTTGGACGTGCCTCGCGCGTCGATCCCGCTCCCGTGTTGCGGGGAGAGTGAGGACGTGTCGAGCCGCTCGATGTTCCTGCGAATTTTATGGAAATTGCTCGGGGCAAGCCGGGGACGGCTCGCCGTGGCTCTGATTGCGCTCACGAGCGGGGCTGCAGTGTGTTCCGCGCTGCTCAACGTCAATCTGGATGCGGAGCGAAAACTGACGCAGGAATTCCGCACGCTGGGCGCGAATGTCGTGATCGCTCCGCCGGCCGGCGGCAGCGAAGCCGCGCTTGCCGACGCCGCCGTTCTGGATCGCATCGCCGCACTGCGCGTCCCGCAGATTGTCGCGACAGCGCCTTATCTTTACGTCGCCGCGAATTCCGGTTCGCAGCCGGTCATTCTGGCGGGCACCTGGTTTGACCAGGTGGCCAAAATGAATTCCTGGTGGAAGCTCGAGGGCGGCTGGGTATCTTCTCGCGACGACCACGAGCATTGCCTCGTCGGGTTTACCGCCGCGCGCCAGCTCGGACTCGCGCCCGGCAGTGCGGTTCAGTTGCGTTCCGGCGATCGCAACATTTCCCTCACGGTCGCGGGGATTGTTACAACCGGCGGCGCCGAAGACAATCAAATCCTCACGAACCTCGATTCCGCTCAGGCCCTCGCGGGACTTTCCGGCCGCATGAGCCTCGTGCAACTGAGTGTTTCAGGAACGCCCGCGGAAATCGAAGGCGTTACGCGCAAGCTTGCGGACAATTTGCCCGGCCTCGATGTGCGGCCCGTGCGTCAAATCGCCGCTGCCGAAGGAACGATTCTGGGTCGGATTCAGGGTTTGATATTCTGGACCATCGCGCTGATTCTGGTTCTCTCGATGCTTGGAGTCCTTGCATCGATGGCGGCTCTGGCGATGGAGCGGCGGCGGGACGTCGGCCTGATGAAGGCGCTCGGCGGCACGGTGCCGCGCATCATGCGTTTGTTTCTCGCCGAAGCGGGCACGCTCGGCGCGTTGGGCGGCCTGCTCGGTTTTCTGCTTGGCGTTGTCCTCGCCCGATGGATTGGCGAGCGCATCTTCGGCGTCGTCATTTCGGCGCGCTTTGAAGTCTTGCCCATCACGGTCGCGTTGACGATCGGCGTGGCGCTGGCCGGAGCTTTTCCTTTGCGCCTTCTAGGGCGCGTGCGCCCGGCGGACATTTTGCGAGGAGAATGATGGCCCCGCTCGTCCAAGTCGACCAACTCGAAAAGCGGTTTGGAGAAGTCCGCGCGCTCGACCGCGTGAGTTTCGACGTGGAAGCGGGCGAGTGGATCGCCATCATGGGGCCTTCCGGCTCGGGCAAGACGACGCTCATCAACATTCTCGGCGGTCTCGATCATCCGAGCGCGGGCCGCGTCGTCGTCGACGGCCTGGAAATCGGAAGCCTGGGCGAACGCGAATTGACGCGCTACCGCGCCGATAAAATCGGCTTCGTGTTTCAGCAATTCCATCTGATTCCTTATCTCACGGCCCTGGAAAACGTGATGCTGGCCCAATATTTTCACAGCATCACGGATGAAAAAGACGCCGCGGAAGCCCTGTGCCGCGTGGGCCTCAGTGACCGTTTGCAACACGTCCCCGCGGAGCTTTCCGGCGGAGAGCAGCAGCGCGTCGCCATCGCCCGGGCGCTGATCAATCAGCCGAAACTGATTCTGGCGGATGAGCCCACGGGCAATCTCGATGAAGCGAACGAGGCCGTAGTCCTGAAACTGCTGCACGAACTGCATGACGCCGGGCACACCATTCTTGTCGTGACCCATTCGCAGGCCATCGGAAATCTTGCCGACCGCCGCGTGGAACTCGAACACGGCCGCCTCGCCCGCATCAGCGCTCCCTCGCTGGCCAAGGAGTAACGCAACCGCGCCATGCCCATTCCCATCGATGCTCGAAGAAAACCGGCCAGCGTGAAAATCCACGTGTCGTCCGGCGCGGGCGTCGACATCACCTGGGCCGACGGCCACGCCAGCCACTACGGTTTCGCCTATCTCCGCGAGGAATGCCCGTGCGCGATGTGCAACGACGAGCGGATGAAAAAGGCGCAGGGGCAGGAAAAGGACATGCAATTGAAAAAAGAACATGCCCCGCTCGCAGCGGCCGCCCCGGCGCTGAGTTCACCGCTGCTCCCCATGTTCAAGCCAAAACTCACCGCGAAGTCGGCGCACGCGGTCGGCAACTACGCCTTACAGATTGACTTTAACGACGGCCACACGGCGGGAATCTTCAGCTTCGATTACTTGCGAACCATTTGCCCCTGCCAGGAATGCGCCCGCGAATACCGGTCAAACCCCGACGAGTAAATCTGAGTTTGCATCTACCGGCTTGGGGCGGTAACTCCTCGGCTACACGGTTCTCCTCTTGCGCGGACCTCGCGCTTCATTCTCACGTATTATTTTGTTTCAGCCCCCTCCGGAGGATCTGGTGTCATCCCATCAGTTCATACAAGCGCACAAGCGTCGCAGCACCCGCATCGATCAAGCCATCCCGATCGTCGTACAGGGTGTTGGGGCTATGCGGGAACCCTATGCGGAGCAGGTTTCGACCCTGTCGATCAGTTGCCACGGCTGCACCTACCAATCCAAGCACGAGGTCATTCAGGGCGAGACCGTGTACCTGGATATCAAAGTGCCGAACGGTGGCTCGGTGGGGTGCTCGAGCAAGGCGCGCGTGAAATGGGCGCAAAAAGTCGGGGCCAAGGAGCGGGCTTTCCAGATCGCCGTCGAGCTGGAGATCGCCGGAAATATCTGGGGCGTCGCGTCGCCGCCGGCCGATTGGTTTCCGATTCAGATCCCGGAAGCGGTGGAAGCTGCTGCCACAGGGCGAGAGTTGAAGGTAGTGACCCGCAAAGAGCAACCAGTAATTGCGGCGCCTGAGCCAGTATCGAATCGCTCCTCCCAACTCGAGAGGGGCCAAGCCGCTTCGACTTCGATTGCCCCGCTGGCGCAACTGATGGTTGGGCTGGGGGAACAGATTCAATCCATGGCATCGGAGGCCGCAGCCGCCGCTCTCGTCAAGGAAAAGAGCCGATTGATGGAGGAGTTTCGCGCGCAGTTCCGGGAAGAAGCGGTCAAGGCCATCCAGTCCGCGATATCGTCTTCCAAGGAAGCGATCGTGCGCCAGGCCATGAAGGAGCTGAGCGAAGCGCATGACGCAGGGGCCCGGAACAATTACGCGCAGTGGATGAAGAAGGTTCAGCAAGACATGGAGAGCGCCAGACAGCACCTGCTGATGCAAGGAAAAGAAGTGGGCCAGCGCCTGGACAGCATGGCCGTCAGCACCATCGAGCGCGTGCAACGCAACATGGAAACAACGCGCACGGAAGCGGTGGACCGATTCGTATTGCGCCTTCGCGACCAGCTTGCGCCCATGCTCGTGGAAGCGAAAAATTCCCTTCAGAAACTGGAAGCTACCGAAGCCGCGTTCAAGAAGGAATCCGAGACCATTTATGCAGGGCTCGAGAACCAGCTTGAATTTCACGCCAATGCAAGTTTGGCAAAGACCCAGGAGGAGCTGGATAAGAATTCCGCTGTCGTTGCCGCTAAGGCCAACGATGCCCTGCGGAAACTCTATCAAAGCTTTGAAAAGGCGGCGCGGGCCAACGTGGAGTCGCTCCTGGCATCCGCCGGCAGCCAAATGACCAGAATTCTGCAGGAAAGAGCGACCGAAGTTTCCGGCGAGTTTTCGAAGGGGCTCGAAGACTATACGCGAAGCTATCTCGAGTCGATCGGCAAAACGATCGCCGAGATTCCACAGAATATGTCGGGCCGCTCAGGACACTAGTCCGCCGTCCGATCTTCGATCTTTGGTTCAGCCAATCATCTGTTCCGGCTGGATGGCCAATGCCGGCGTCCTGCCCGGGACTTCCTTCGCGTCCTATGAATGCCAAGTAAAATTTCACGCTCCTCCGGCTCCATTTCGCGCCCAACTTCTTTCAGAAAAATCAGCTCAATCGGCGTCATTTTTTTACGGTGACTTTCTTCGTCTTCCGACACCGGTGAGCCATCATGCAGCTGTGCCCCCCTAAAGTCGGTTGCCGCCTGGCTGGAGCGGCTCTTTGTCTGCGTGCTCGTCTCCTCCCCACTCGCTTGCCGCGAAGTTTGACCGCGTTTTGCCATCGTCCTGCTCTCCCTTCGGACTCATCATGAGCAGGACGAACACATACGGATGTGCGAACAATCACGGACCAACGTGATGTTTCTCACAAAGGTAAAATTACTATCGGTGAATTGTACGGCGGTGGGCGCGATGCATTTTGCTGAGGAGTTGCACGATGTCGCGCAACTCGCGTTGAATAGCTTTTTCAACGCGCGCCGAGTGGCGTTCCCCGCGAGCGACACGGCTGACGTAGGAAGGATCGACCCGGAGCTTACGAGCAACCCGCGCGTAAAGCCCCCTAAGTAGTGACACTAAGTTCAAGGGAGGACGGTAAAATTCAATAGTTGCCGGTAGGACCGGCTGGGGCCGGCGTTTCTCACTTGAAAGCGGCTGGTGTGCGCTCGCGCGTTTGGGCATCAGGTCACCTTACAGATTTTTGTGCCGCAAGTATACTCTGGTTTCTGGAGCAAAATGGAAGTCAACGAGCAGTACCCCTCATTCGTCCGGGCGCTTCCTTTTGGTGGACGCCTCAGCATAAAGATGCCATAATAAAATCTTTATATTTTCTTTACGTCTCATGTCTTCGACACCTGTGGGCCAAAGCCCTGAACCCTCTCCCCTTATAACCGTACCACGCGTCATTGTGGCCACGACGGCCATGCTGACGTTCATCTCTTTTTGGCGCGCCGCCGCGATTGTTTTGAACGACCTGGCCTCCTCTGCCTACTACGCAGGTGGCGAATCGGAGAGCTTCATCGGGAAGTCGGCGCCCTGGTTCATTCTCGGCGTCATGTTGTTCTCGTATTGCGTGCGCGCGGTGTACGTCGAAAGCTGCAGCATGTTCGTGCGCGGAGGCGTGTACCGCGTGGTCAAAGAAGCGCTGGGAGGGACACTGGCGAAATTTTCGGTCTCGGCGCTGATGTTCGATTACGTTTTGACGGGCCCGATCAGCGGCGTTTCCGCGGGACAATATCTGGCCGGCCTTCTCAACGAGCTGTTCGCTTACTTTCATATGGGGATCGTACTCTCCGAGAATACGACGGCCGCGTTTTTCGCCGTGCTGGTCACGCTCTTTTTCTGGTGGGAAAACATCAAGGGCGTGCATGAATCCAGCGACAAGGCGCTGAAAATCATGCAGGTCACCACCGTGATGGTGGTGGTGCTGATCGTATGGTGCGCGTACACCATCTGGATGCGAGGCGCGCATCTCCCGCCCTTTCCCACGCCTTCCAATATTCAGCTGGATAAGCGATCCCTCGGCTGGCTCAACGGCAGCCAGATCGTGCGCATGATTCCGATGATTGCGGTATTTGTCGGCATCGGACATTCCGTTCTGGCCATGAGCGGAGAAGAGTCGCTCGCGCAGGTGTATCGCGAGATCGAGGCCCCCAAGCTGCCGAATCTGAAAAAGGCCGGCTTTATCATTTTCATTTACAGCCTGCTGTTCACTTCCCTCGTATCGTTCTTTGCGGTCATGATCATTCCCGACGACGTCCGGGGCAAGTACCTGGAAAATTTAATTGGCGGCTTGTCCATGAGCCTGGCGGGCCCGTTCGCGCTCCGGCTGGTCTTTCATGCGTTCGTAGTCGTCGTCGGAACGCTGATCCTGGCGGGCGCCGTGAACACGGCCATCGTGGGATCGAACGGGGTGCTCAACCGGGTTTCCGAGGATGGAGTGCTGACGGACTGGTTCCGGCAGCCGCACCGCAAATATGGGACCTCCCATCGCATCATCAACCTCGTGGTCTTCTTCCAGATCGTGACGATCATCGCCAGCCGCGGCGATGTGACCTTTCTCGCCAACCTGTACGCGTTCGGGGTGATCTGGAGTTTCACGATGCAGGGGATTGCCGTGCTCGTGATCCGGTACACGCATCCCGGCGATCGCGAATACCGGGTGCCTTTGAACTTCCATCTTTTCGGCAGAGAAATTCCTCTGGGCCTGGCTCTGATCACTCTGATTCTATTTCTCATTGCCATCGTGAACTTGTTCACCAAACCGAGCGCAACCGTCGCCGGCCTGACTTTCTCATTCATCATGTTCGGCGTATTCACGGTGTCTGAGAAAATCACCCACAGAAATCGCGGCGCCGCGCATGTCGAAATGGACCAGTTCAACGTGGCCGCTCGGGCAGATCTCAGCCGGCAATCCGTCGGCGTGCGGCCCGGCAGCGTTCTCGTGCCGGTCAGCAATTATCATGCGTTGTACCACTTGCAGGCGGTTTTGGACCGCATCCGGACGGAGCGCCGCGACATTGTGGTGATGCATGTGCGCATCCTTCGCCGGGCGGCCTCGGGATCGAGCGAACTCGAAGCCGAGCAGCTTTTTGGAAGCGTCGAGCAGTTCCTATTCACCAAGGCGCTATCGATCGCGGAAAAGCGCGGCAAGCCGATTCGACTGGCTGTTGTTTCGGGCAATGACTTGTGGGGCGGCATCCTGAACGCCGCGGTCAAACTCGAAGCCAGCACCATCGTTCTGGGCCGCTCCGCGAAGGTTTCCCTGGCCGAAGAGGCCAGAGAGATCGGCCTTGCCTGGGAGCAACTCCCCGATCCGCGTCCGCAATTCAACCTGGAAATTTTCACGCCGGGAGGAACGCGCGAATTTTTCCTGCTTGGCCCTCACGCGCCGGATCTCACTTCCAACGAAGTGCGCCTCGTGCATCGCCTCTGGCTGCGCTTCAGCGATCTCGTGTCACCAGACGTGCTTCACCATCACGATGTGGTCCACTTTGCCCTCGATGAAGTGATGAAGGAATTGGAAGACGGCAAAGAAGCCGATGTTGCCGCCCGCCTGAAAGAGCACATCAACAGGAACAAAGCCGCGCAAACCAAGCAGTAGTAAGTAGCACAGGCTTCAGCCTGTGGGTTTTCCGTTCCGCCTGCGTAAGCGCATAGTCTGAAGAGGGCCTGCGGGGTAACTCAATTTCGAGCAGGCCAGCGGCTAAAGCCGCATCGATTCTGCACACTTTTCGGCACGGCTGAAGCCGTGCCCTACAAAGATTCAGCAATTGCCCACAGGCTGAAGCCTATGCTACGCCGGGCGAATTTCCGACGTGCAGTGCGGGCACTTGGTCGCCTTGGCCGGCACGGCGCTCAGGCAATAGGGACAATCGCGCGTGACGGGCGCGGCTGCAGGCGCCGGCTTCGGCGCGAAACGATTGACCTGGCGCACCAGCAGGAATACCGCAAACGCCACGATCAGGAAATTGATGACGGTGTTCAGGAAGAGGCCATAGTTGAGCGTCGCGGCGCCCGCCGCCTTCGCCGCCGCGATCGTGTCGTAATGCACGCCCGACAGGCTCACAAAAAGATTTGAAAAATCCACGTGGCCGAGGAGCCTCCCGATCGGCGGCATCAAAATATCCTGCACGAACGAGTTGACGATTTGCCCGAACGCCGCGCCGATAATGATTCCGACGGCCATATCGAGCACATTGCCTCGCATCGCGAATTCCTTGAATTCCTTGATCATCGCAGCCTCCTTTCACTAGCTTCAGCAAAAGCAATGACTACAACTAATCCGAGCGAAGAGACAGCACGGCTGCCAGGAAGCCGCGCAGAGCCAGGACTGCTCCGGCTGCCGCCAGAACAATCCCCACCCAGCGAAATTCGAGAACGGCAAGATTGACCATCATGATTCCCACGAGTACCAGCGAAGCGCCTCCCACGCGCGCGACGGTGCGACTCGAGGTACGCGCCGCGCGCGAGGTTTTCACCCATGCCCGCGCGCCCCAGTAAATGAGAATCGCTCCCAGGCCGAGCCACCCGGGGCTGCGCGGATTAAAGTTCGGAGGATTGAGGAACCGGTTATTCAATCCAAGCCAAACCAGAAAGCCGCCGAGCAGGATGAAAATGAACTCGGTCATCATCCGGAACAAATTGGCCGGGCTTAGCATACAGGTTCGGACCGATCAGGCCCGTTCGATGCGCACGGATTTCAATTCGACGGCTTGCTTGGGCTTGTCGCTCGCTCCGCGCGGCAATTCCGAAATTTTCGTAGCAACTTCCATTCCTTCGATAACCTCGCCAAAGATGGTGTGCTTGTTATCGAGCCAGGGCGTCGGCGCCACGGTGATAAAAAACTGGCTTCCGTTGGTTCCGGGTCCGGCGTTGGCCATGGAGAGTTTTCCCGGCTTGTCGTGCTTGAGAGACGGATGAAATTCATCGCCAAAGCGATAGCCGGGATCGCCGGTTCCCGTTCCGAGCGGGCATCCTCCCTGAATCATGAATTGCGGAATCACGCGATGGAAAACGAGGCCGTCGTAAAAAGGACGCTTCACTTTTTGCCCGGTCTTGGGGTCCTTGAATTCCTTGGTGCCTTCCGCGAGGCCGACGAAATTGCCGACCGTCTGCGGCGCTTCCTTATCGAACAGGCGAACGACGATCGTCCCCTGCGAAGTATCAAACACGGCGTATATGCCTGGTGCGCGGCTCAAGACCACCTCCTGTGGAAAGCAAAATGCGGTGGCATTATCGCCCATTCCGGGCGAGGAGGCCAGCGTTGCCCGCGAAAAGAGAGGGCCGCGATTTTATCGAAGCGCGCTCGCGCGCCGGGATGCTAAACTTTCGTCCTTCGCGGGTTGCATCGCGGCGTCGTGCCGGCGAATCCAATGGTTCCCAGGGAGAATACCACTTGAACAACGTCATTATCATCGGGAGCGGCTGCGCCGGACTGACGGCCGCCATCTATGCCGGGCGCGCCAACCTGAAACCGATCGTTATCGATGGCTTCGAGCCGGGCGGGCAGCTCTCGCTCACCACGATGGTTGAAAATTTTCCAGGATTTCCCGACGGCATACTCGGCCCGGATTTGATTGAAAATATGCGCAAGCAGGCGCAGCGTTTCGGCGCGGAATTCAAGTCCGGCGCGATCACCGACGTCGATTTGAGCAAGCGGCCGTTCAAAATTACCGCCGGCAATGATACGTACGAAACTCTAGCGCTGGTCATCGCCGCGGGCGCGACCGCGCGCCTCATGGGCCTGGAATCCGAGCGCAAACTGATCGGCTACGGCGTCTCCACCTGCGCGACTTGCGACGGCTATTTTTTCCGCGGCAAGGACATCGCGGTCGTCGGCGGCGGCGACTCGGCCATGGAAGAAGCCAATTTTCTTTCGCGTTTCGCCAGCAAAGTGTACCTGGTGCACCGGCGGAAGGAATTTCGCGCGTCAAAAATCATGGTGGATCGCGCGCGCGCCAATGAAAAGATTCAATTTGTCACCCCGGTGGTCGTCGAAGACATTTCGGATGTGACCAAGGGCGGCGTGGAATACATGACGCTGCGCAACACCGAAACGAATCAAACTTCGAAGCTGGACGTGGAAGGCGTGTTCATCGCCATCGGCCACGTGCCCAACACCAAGGTCTTTCGCGGCAAGCTGGACATGGACGAAAACGGTTACCTCCTCACGCATCACGGCAGCCAGACCAAGATTCCCGGCGTGTTTGCCGCCGGCGACGTGCAGGACCATCACTACAAGCAGGCCGTGACCGCAGCCGGTTCGGGCTGCATGGCCGCGATCGACGCCGAAAAATTTCTCGAGGCCCATCCGGACCGCTGAAATCGCTCCTCATTTCACGGCGTTGCCGGCACAACTCCCATGTTACGCGCGCTGCTGCTCGCACTGGCAAAAAGCTCCCGGCTACGCCGCTGGATTACTTCCCACGGCGCAACGCGGCGCATGGCGCGCCGGTTTGTCCCCGGCGAGGAACTGGCCCCCGCCATTGAAGCCGCGCGCGCCTGCAACAAGGCGGGAATGACGGTCAGCCTGGATCACCTCGGCGAAAACGTGGTCACGCGCGAGGATGCGGAACGCGCCCGAGCTTCCTATACGGAGGCGCTGGACCAGATCGCGGCGCAGGGCATCGAGGGGAATGTCTCGCTCAAGCTGACGCATCTCGGCCTCGATCTCGGCGGGGAATTCTGCGCCGAACAATTGCGCATCGTCACGCGCCGCGCGGGGGAACTGGGAAATTTCGTGCGCGTGGATATGGAAGGCTCGGCCTATACGGACCGCACGCTGCGCATGGTCAAGCAGGCCCGCGCGGAAACAGCAGCCGTGGGAACCGTCATCCAGGCATATCTCTACCGGAGCGAGGAAGATATTCGCGAATTGCTGGGCATCGGCTGCCGGATTCGCCTCGTCAAAGGGGCATACAAGGAGCCTTCGCGGATCGCCTTTCGCCGCAAGAAAGATGTCGACGCAAATTTCATCAAGCTAATGAAGATCCTGCTTCCGAGCGGGACCTACCATGCCCTGGCCACGCACGACCCGAAAATGATTGAGGCCGCCATCCTCTTCGCCGCCGAGCAGAACATCACGAAGGACAAGTTTGAATTTCAGATGCTCTACGGAATCCGGACGGACTTGCAGAGCCGCCTGGTGCGGCAAGGGTATCGCGTCCGCGTATACATTCCGTTCGGGAAGGATTGGTTTCCGTATTTGATGCGCCGGCTCGCGGAGCGCCCCGCGAACTTGCTCTTCTTCGCGCGGAACTTGTTTAGGGGCTCCGCCCCACCCTCATAAAAGAAACGAATGCGTGGTGCAGCGCCGTTGGGTCACAATCAAGTCATGCGCGCGATGATTTTCGATCAACCGGGCAAACCTCTCACCCTCCGCGATTGCCCTGTGCCGGAACCCGCGGGCCGCCAGGTTCAACTCCAAGTGCTCGCCTGCGCCGTGTGCCGCACCGATCTGCATGTCGTGGACGGCGAATTGCCGAATCCGAAACTTCCTCTGATCCTTGGGCATGAAATTGTTGGCCGCGTAACGCGCTTGGGAGAGCAAGCGACCCTGCTTTCCATTGGGCAGCGCGTCGGTGTGCCATGGCTCGGCTGGACGGACGGCGAATGTTCCTATTGCCTCTCGGGCAAGGAGAATTTGTGCCCGAACGCGCGCTTCACCGGCTATACGCTGGACGGTGGCTACGCCGAATTCACCGTTGCCGATGAGCGCTACTGCGTCCCGATTCCCGAATCCTATTCCGATGCAGGGGCCGCGCCGCTGCTTTGCGCCGGCCTGATCGGTTACCGTTCGCTCGTACGTGCGGGCGATGCAAAACGGCTGGGCATCTACGGCTTCGGCGCCGCTGCCCACATCGTCACCCAGGTGGCCCGGCATCAGGGCCGCAGCGTGTACGCCTTCACGCGCCCTGGCGATGAAGAGGCGCAGCGATTTGCGAAAGAGCAGGGTGCGGCCTGGGCGGGAGCATCGGACGAGCGTCCGCCAGAGGAGCTGGACGCCGCGATCATTTTTGCTCCCGTCGGCGCGCTGGTTCCCGCCGCATTGGCCGCCGTCCGCAAGGGAGGAACAGTGGTTTGCGGCGGCATTCACATGAGCGATATCCCTTCGTTCCCTTACGATTTGCTGTGGGGAGAGAGGTCCGTCTGTTCGGTCGCGAACTTGACGCGCAAGGACGCCGCCGAATTCATGGATATCGCGCCAAGAGTCCCGGTGCGCACGACCACCCAGCCGTTCGCGCTCGAACAGGCCAACGAGGTATTAAATCAGCTACGAAGCGGAAAGCTGCAGGGCGCAGCCGTTCTGATGTGCGACGCCGCTCCTTAGCGCATGGTTGAAACATACCATATTTGTGGTAGAATGATACTACATGTTCGATCTGCGTTCCAAGGCGCGCCAGCGGTTGCTGGCTTTTTACTTCACCAATCCCAAGGCTCGGCACCATCTGCGGGACTTGGCGGAGCGGCTGGATATTGATCCATCCAATCTATCGAAGGAATTGGGGCGTCTTGAGGCCGAAGGCCTATTTCGTTCCGACGTGAGCGGCCGCCAGAAGTATTTTCAGCTCAACCGCGAGTACGCACTGTTTGATGAGGTGCGCGGTATCGTGACGAAAACCATTGGCGCCGTGCCCCTGATTGCACAATCCCTCAAGATGATTGAAGGATTGCGCGAGGCATATTTGTATGGTTCGTTCGCGCGCAACCAGCAGGATATGGCCAGTGACATCGATGTGCTCGTGATTGGGGCGCCCCGAGAGGAAATCCTGGCGGAAGCCGTCCGAAAACTCGAGCGCCAACTCGGACGCGAAATCAATTACACGATTCTGACGCCGAGAGAGTTTGAAGCTCGCCGCGCTCGAAAGGACGCTTTCCTCGAAAACGTTTGGCAAAATAAGCGGGTCGCGCTCCTGGGAGCCGCATGAAAAAAGTCAGGCCGCACAGAATAGACTGGGCGCAGATCGAACGCTTCCTGCAGAGCGCCGAGAAAAAGCTCGCTTCGGCCCATAAGATTCTTGAGTTCGATGAAGAGGCTTGCCTCCAGCAAGCCTATGAAGCGATGTTAAAGGCTTCGCTGGGCTTCATGTTCAGTTACGGCTTCCGTGCAAGAAGCCAGCTTGGCCACCATATAGCGATCATCGATTTCGTGCGTGTCCGGGTCGACAAAAAGCATGCTGGCCTAATCACTGTATTCGACCGCCTTCGCCGGAAGCGAAATACGGCACTTTACGACGATACAGGCTTTGTGTCCCATCACGACGCCGAACAGGCCCTCGCGTCCGCCGCCCAATATTTGAAAGTCATCCGCGCCGACATCAGCGCGCGAAAACCTTGATCATTTTATGGCGTTCGGGCAGCGTTTAATCGGCGTCACGGTCCCGCATCTCTGACGACTTGCCGCGCGATGAGGCCAGGGGGCCGAGGTGTGAGGCAGGCTCACTCCAATCGGGACGTGATATACTTTTTTCGAGGAGAAAGCGGCTTGTGCCGCTGCCGGTTTGGTGATATAAACCGATACTTTCCATGCAAATGTAAGCCGGTTTTTGTTTATTAAGCACTAGATATCCCTCGAAGGAGAGTCACGATGGCGTACGTAATCGCTGAGCCGTGTATCGGAACCAAGGACACCGCATGCGTCGACGTCTGCCCGGTCGATTGCATCCACCCGCGGAAAGACGAACCCAAATTCGAGTCCGAGCCGCAACTCTACATCAGTCCCGTTGAATGCATCGACTGCGGCGCCTGCGTCCCGGTCTGTCCGGTGACGGCGATTTTTGCTTTGGAAGATTTGCCGGAGAAGTGGGCTCACTTCACGCCGATTAACGCGGACTGGTACACCAAGCAAGGCTGAGCCAGACCGTCCGAAAACGGCAACTTGTCCGATTGGGTTTTCGTGCGGCGTTCCCTCTGCGTAGGATGGGCGCCGCATTTTTTTGGGATGGCGGATCGCGTCCTGGTTCGACATGTGGGGGGCGGCAGGTTCGCGAGCCGTTTTCATTTATTCAGGCACCTGCTGGCAGTAATCTTCGTCTTACCGCCGTAGTTTGAAACCTGGCGCCGGGTATCTCTTCTTCCGATCATACCCAACCGGAGCCCGAGTCAGAGGAGCCATACATTGTCATCCATGCGAACGCCAAAATCATTGCAAGTAGAGGAAGTCTCGGCCAATCAGCAAGAGCCGCGCACCAGGATCAAGAATAAGATCGTCCCTGCCGTGGCCACCATTGCGGGCACCGCGACGGCCGTCCCCCCGCACGTGCTATCGCGCGAGGTCGTGAAGAACGGCATCGGCGGCGTCTTTTCGCTGGACGGCGCCAGGCTGGATGCCATTCGCGAAGTGATCGACAATTCGGCGATCGATCAGCGGTACAGCGTGTTTCCCCCGGAATACACGATTGAGCCGCGCCCGCTCGCGCAGATCAACGCGGAGTATCAGGAAAAGGCCGTCGAACTTGGCCTGCAAGTGGCCGAGCGCGCGCTCGCGCAGGCCGGCATGATGCCTACCGACGTGGACTTGCTTGCGACGGTATCGTGCACGGGCGTGATGATTCCCTCGCTCGATGCCCATATTGCGACGATCATGGGATTTCGCCCTGATGTGCGGCGGCTCCCCATCACGGAACTCGGCTGCGCGGCCGGCGCCGCGGGCCTCGCGCATACCTGGGAGTATCTCTCCGCGTTTCCGGACCGCACGGCCTTGTTGATTTCGGTGGAGATCCCCACGCTCACCTTTCAGCGCAAGGACGCCTCCCAAGCCAATTTAATTTCGGCCGTGCTGTTCGGGGACGGCGCGGCAGGCGTGGTCGTCACCGGCCGCGAAGCGCCCGGACCGCGCATTTTGGCGTCCGAGTGTTTTCTGTTTCCCAATTCGCTCGCCGCGATGGGTTTCGATCTGCGCGATTCCGGCTTCCACATCGTTCTTTCCAAGGACGTGCCTGAGCTCATCCGGGAACGCATCAAAGATCTGGCCGAAGGTTTTCTGGCGCGACAGGGTTTGCGGCAAGACGATATTTCCGCGTTTCTCCTGCATCCCGGCGGGCAAAAGCTATTGTCCTTCATGCAAGAGGAATTGGGCTTGGACCGTTCCGACACGGAAGTTTCCTGGGACATCTTGCGCCGCTACGGCAATCTTTCCAGCGCCAGCGTTCTGTTCATCCTCAACGAATGGCTGGTTCAAAAAGAAATGCCGTCGGGTAGCTACGGCCTCTTGATGGCGTTCGGGCCGGGATTCACCGCAGAGATGCTCCTGCTGCAATGGCCATGACGGTTGCCTATATTTCCCTGCTTGTGCTCGTTGGGATCGGGCGTCTCGGAGAATTAGTAATTTCGCGCCGCAACCAGCGGCAGCTCGAAAAGCAGGGCTCTCGCAAAATTCCCGAACCGCATTTTCGTTTTATGGTGCTGTTGCATGCTTGCGTACTCATTGGTGCGGGCGTCGAGGTTCTGTTCCTTCATCGGCCACTGATTCCCGCACTCGCCATTCCGATGGCGGTGCTGTTTGTTCTGTCCAATGCTCTCCGTTGGTGGGTGATCCGAGCCCTGGCGGGACGTTGGAACGTAGAGGTAATGGACTCGTCTGGTGTGGGGATTGTAAGTTCAGGACCCTATCGCTGGGTGCGGCACCCGAATTATGTAGGAGTGGTGGCTGAGGTATTTTCTCTGCCCATGATCCACACTGCCTGGATTACGTCCATTGCCGGGACGCTGGGATACCTGGAGATTCTCCGGCGCAGGCTAAGAGTCGAAGATGGCGTTCTCCTGGCCGACCCCGCCTATCGTCTGGCCATGGGCGGAAAGCCCAGATTTTTCCCCCGAGTGTTTAAGCGGCATGCGAAAGCTCCCGGAGAAGAACGCGCCGCTTGAATCCCGGGAACGCTAATCTCCCGATTGGCGCGGCGCAAAATTGGAGCAACCCGCCAATCGGGAGATTGGCGTTCCCAGGCGTCGAAAGAACCACGTGATTAATGGCAGGGAGGCTTCGCGTCATGGCGCCCGATACGCGGGGGTTTCCTGCTCTCGGGAATTTCTCCGGCCTCGAGAGCGGCGAGCCAGCCGCGGATGGCTTCGCGCAGCGCCTCAATTTCAAGCCCGCCATGAACTTCCGGGAAACGATCGAGTTTGAGCAGCCCTGCCTGAAGCAAGTTTCGAGTTCCCAGTAAGTTGGCGCGGGAATAGTGGTGAAACGCCGCAGCCACCTGGATCAGTCCCTGGAGGAACATTTTGTCCGGGTTCGGCGTCTCAAGCCAAACTTCTTCCCAATGCTCGTGGGCATCGTAGAAGTGGGCGGAATTAAACGCTTCAAGTCCTTTTTGATACAGCCGATCTTTTTCGTGTGAATCCATGCGCGTTTTTGGACTTTGAGTCATCTCGACCGGCGAGTACGGCATCATAGCAGAGGCTTGAAGGCGCTGTCCGCGAGCAGCGCAGGCACCCCAGTTTCTAATAGAGAGAATCGTGCATTTGAATTTCTCCCTTCGTCACCACCCGCGCTATCATGGGTAGCCTGCGCGGTCGCGAGGTTCTTGCTTGCCGAAATTCAACTTGGTTCTGCTCATTCACGCGCACCAACCTGTCGGCAATTTTGACGACGTAATGGAACGCACCTACGAGCGTTCGTACTTGCCGTTTGTGGAGTGCGTGGCGCGCCACCCGCGCGTCCGTTTAGGGCTGCACTATACCGGTTCGTTGCTCGAATGGATGGCTGAAAAGCATCCCGAATACATCCAGCGCGTCGGCGCGCTCGTGTCCCGCGGCCAGGTGGAAATCGCCGGCGGAGGATTTTACGAGCCGATTCTGATCGCCATCCCATACGAAGATCAAATCGAGCAGATTCGGCGTTTGAGCGATTTTATCGAAGAACATTTTGGGAAACGGCCTTCCGGCGCCTGGCTCGCGGAACGCGTGTGGGAGCCTCAATTGCCCGCTGCGCTCGCGGAAGCCGGAGTGGAATACACGCTGGTCGACGATAGCCACTTTCTTACGGCGGGGCGCGAGATTCCGGAACTGTTTGGCTATTACGTCGCCGAGGAATGCGGCAAAACGGTGAAGGTGATTCCGGGTCTGCAGGAGCTGCGCTACCTGCTCCCCTTTGGCAGCGTCGAGGATTCGGTCGCGTTCCTTCGCCGTGTCGCGGGCGATCATCCGGGCGCGATGGCATCCATGGGCGACGACATGGAAAAATTCGGCGCCTGGCCGCACACGTATGAACACTGCTTCCGCGACGGCTGGCTCGACCGTTTCTTCGGCGCCATGGAAGCCAATTACGAGTGGCTGGAAATGGTCCCGCCGGGCGAAGCCCTGGCGACGCACGCGCCGCTGGGCCGCGTGGACCTGCCGACGGCGTCGTACACGGAGATGATGGAATGGGTGTTGCCCACTTCGGTGCGCCAGAAATTTCATGCGCTCCTCGGCGAATTTTCGGGCCGGCCGGATGTGCGGCGATTCCTGCGCGGCGGATTCTGGCGCGGATTTTTCAGCAAGTATGCCGAGGCCAATCTGTTGCACAAGAAAATGCTGCGCGTCTCCTCCAAACTGCGATGCGACAAGGGAAGGAGTTCAAGAAAAGGCGCCAAAGGAGCGCTGCGTCACGCCAAGGCTGTCACGCACCTCATGCGGTCGCAATGCAACGACGCGTACTGGCACGGAATTTTCGGCGGGCTCTATGCCCCGCATTTGAGGACCGAATTGTGGCGCGAGCTGGTTCGCGCCGAGACGATTGCCGACTCCCTCCATCACGGCGCAAAGCCCTATCAGGCGATCTCGCACCTCGATTTCGACGCGGACGGCAGGGAAGAAATCGAGATCACTTCGCCCAAATTCGCGGCCGTGATCAAACCTTCGGACGGGGGCACGCTGGCCGTCCTGGATTTTCGCCCGACCGCGGTGACGCTGATCAATTCGCTCCAGCGGCGCGTCGAGGCCTACCATTCCAAATTGCAGAATGCGGCCCAGTTCGCCGCCAAGGTCGCCTCAATTCACGAGCAGACGCTTACCAAGGAACCGGGGCTCGAAAAACGCCTGAAATACGATCGCTGGGCGCGAAACGCGTTCCGGCTCCTGCTTTTTGCGCCGGGGAAAACACACGAGGACTTTGAAGCGCTGCGCCTCGAAGAGAGCGCCGCGTTTGCGGGGGGAGATTACCGCGTCGAACTCGCAACCGCGGAGGAGATCAAGCTAAGTATGGAGGCGCCCCTGCGTCAGGTGATTGCGGGCGTGGATCCGGATTGCATCCTGCGCGCAGCGAAGATTTTGCAATTTGAAAATCACGAGAAGGGCATGGACGTTCGTTGCCGCATCGATCTTGCGCCGAAACGGTCCGCGCCTCCGGTCCCCGGTCCCACCGGCCCCGCGCAATTCACCGTCGGATTGGAGATCGTGATCAATCTTCTGGCGCCCAATGTGCCGGATCGCTATATCGAATTCGCGGGTGGCCGGAAACCTTTGGAGTGGAGCGGGGTGGTCGACGGGCCGCGGGTGCGTCTCGTGGATGAATGGCAGGACGTGGCCGTGGAAATCGAGGCGCGCGGCGCCAGCCAGTTGTGGATCTCGCCGATCGAGACAGTTTCGGAATCCGAAGAAGGGTTTGAGCGCGTCTACCAGGGATCGCAAATTCTGGGCGTGTGGAATGCGACGCTGAGTCCCACGGAACCCTGGAGCGCGGAAACGGTTATACACGTATCGGCGGCGCGAAGCGTTTGAGGGGTTGAATTTAGTAGCACAGACTTCAGTCTGTGGGGTTCCGTCAGCAAGCCCGGGCTGTTCCCGAGGGCCAAGATTGATGAGCCTCACACAACTGAAAACTCGCTCAAAATCCAAATTTTCGGCAAGCTCCAATGGAACCCCACAGGCTGAAGCCTGTGCTACTTGAAATCACTCCGCAATCAGCAGGCTTTCCGCAAAGGGCCACTCCGCATCAATCCACTGCGAATCGCACCGAAACCCGTTACGCTGCGCCATCGCTGGAATCGCTTCGGCGCGGTATTTGTGCGAGCTTTCCGTCCAGATGGTTTCATCTTTCAAGAAAGAGACGGTGCATCCCGAGCGGGGGATCGTGACGATCTGATCGCGCATCGAGCGCAAATGCATTTCGACGCGCTGATGCACAGTGTTGTAGCGCGCTTCGTGGCGGAACGCCCGGAGGTCGAAATTGGCGCCCAGCTCGCGGTTGATTCGCGCGAGAAGATTCAGATTGAACGCGGCAGTGACCCCGAGGGGATCGTCGTACGCCGCAAGCAATTGCGGGAGCGGTTTTTCCAGATCCGTGCCGAGCAGGAGCGCATCGCCGGGAAACAGGATACGGCGAACCTCGGTGAGAAAGCGTTCGGCGGCATCGCGATCGAAGTTGCCGATCGTGCTGCCGAGAAAGAGCACGAGCAGATTATCGTTCTCGTTGCGCCTGGCAGCGGCAGCCAGCAGGCCGTCCAGATAGGGCCGCTCGAATCCGACGATGCTGACGCATGCGATCCGCCCCAATTCCGTTTCACAGCGGGCCAGCGCGGTAGGCGAAATCTCAATCGGGCAGTAGGTCGTGCACTGGCGCACCGCGAGCGCTTCCAGAAGCCAGCGAGTCTTCTTGCCGCTGCCGCTCCCTAGTTCCGCGACAAGAACTTGCGGCTTCAAGCGGGAGACGATGTCCGCGGCATGGCGGTGCAAGAGCCGCTCGTCGGCGCGCGTCAACCCATATTCGGGCAGGACGCTGACGACTTCAAATAGGGCCGAGCCAATCTCGTCGTAAAGATACTTGGAAGGAAGTTCCTTCTGGCCGAGGCGGCACAATCCGGCGCGCACCTCACCGGAAAGATCGGGCCTTGAATGTTGAGCGATCACCGCGGTAGCCATGGCGTGTCCTCGATCCCTGTTGTAGAGACTAGTGTTCGACGCAGCGAAACTTCGCGTACACGTACGGATAATGCGGCTGAAACCAGTTTCGAAACGATCGCCGGAGCATGCACGCGGCCGTGCGCGGCGAACCGCCCTTCATCACGAAGTGCTTGCCATCGAAGAAATTCGCGGAATACCCGGGATAGAACGAAAATGGCTGGAATCCCGGGAAAGGCGCAAACGGCGTGCGCGTCCATTCCCAACCATTCCCAACAAGATCGGCGACGCCGAAGTCGCTGACGCCCTCCGGGTACGATCCCGCGGGAACCGGATCCCATCGCTCAAAATCAAAATTGCCGTGCCGCGCGGCAGGCGCTTCTGCGCCCCAGGGGTACGGGCGTTCTACACCGCCGCGAGTGCCGTACGCGGCGCGATGCCATTCCGCCTCGCTCGGCAATTCTTTTCCGGCCCAGCGTGCATACGCCGTCGCTTCATCGTGGCTGACGTACACAGGCCAGTCAAGCGGCAGGGAAATTTCCGCAAACATAGTGCGATAGCGCCAGGCATCCCCGCACGGGATCCAAAACGAGGGGGATCGATGCTCCTGGGAGGTAATCCATTCCCATCCGGAATCGCTCCAGAGGCTGCGGCGGTCATAACCACCGTCGCGTACGAAGTGCAGATAATCTCTGTTGGTTACGTTGTAGGCATCGATTGCAAACGCGGGGACCTCGACGCGATGCTCGTCGAACTCATTGTCCCAGCCAAACGCCCCGTCTTCAGTGCGCGCCAGTCCAAGCGTGGCCGTCCCAGCGGGGATTTCCATGCAGTGCAGGCTGCGCGCCGGCGTCGAGGGTGGCGGGGGCACAGGCTGGCTGAATTTGCGGTCTACGGGCAACTGGTGCAGCATGTAGCAGAGCGTTTCCGCGTGCATGAGGCGATGTTCGATGGCGACTTCGAGCAGGCGGCCATGTTCGATGCGGGCGAGAGTCGGGTCATTCGCGGCGGCAGTGCGAATCGCGGCGTCCAAGTTCTCACGGAGGCGTATGTTGTAATCCCGAATCCGGTCGGCTGAAGGCCAATCCTTTGGCTGATCCGTAGGCAAGCCTTCCTCTACAGGGTCGATGCCAAAGGCGAAGAGCTTGTCAAAGTCCGGATCAAAGGAAGAAAGGCCAAGTGCTTCCCGAAGAAGATTCCAATCAAAGGCCTCCAGATGCCCAAGATAAAATATTATCCGGTGGCGTTCCGGGACAGGGCGGTCGTACAGTGCTGCGGGGCGAACGATCTTGAAGAGTTCTTCGCTTCGGCCGCGCGCAATTTGGAGGCGCGCAATAAGCTGATCGACGCGGGACGATGGCGCAACGGCTGCCGGATTCATAAAGTCTCCCGAACAACGGATTTGCCTTGCAGCGCCCTGGGCAAGTCACCTGACAGGAGCGGGAAGCCTTACGAGACCATTGTTTAGATGCACGCGGGTGTGAAGTCAATGCATGCTTTTCAGTAGAGGCAAAGTGCCGAGTTTCAGGAGACGGAGGCATTGAGGCGTGTCTTCTCTAAGTGATGGATTCCAGGATGGATATGCCCTGGAATTTCGAGCGACGACCTACCGGCTGCCCTCCGGCGCGCCCCTCATTTCCGGCCTGAATCTCAGTGTCGCCCGAGGCGAAACGCTCGTTCTGCTCGGACGAAGCGGCTCGGGCAAGACAACGACCCTAAAGCTCATTAACCGCCTCCTGGAGCCCACCGAGGGCGAAATCCTCATCTCAGGGCGTCCTAGTGGGTCCTGGGACCCTATCCAGCTCCGGCGGGGGATCGGATATGTCATACAGGACGCAGGGCTGTTTCCCCATTGGACCGTGGAGCGGAATGTGGGTCTTGTACCCCGGTTGGAACGTTGGCCCGCAGAGAAAATCCAGGCGCGCGTGCAAGAGATGCTTTCTCTGGTTGGCCTGCCGGCGGAGGAGTTCGCCCAACGCCGCCCATCCGAGCTTTCGGGCGGCCAGAGGCAGCGCGTGGGGGTAGCGCGGGCGCTCGCCGCGGACCCTCCAATCCTGCTCATGGACGAGCCGTTTGCCGCGCTCGACCCGATTACGCGCGCCGACCTGCAGAAAGAGTTTCAGGCGCTGGCGCTGCGGCTGCGAAAAACGATCGTATTCGTCACGCACGACGTGCGAGAAGCCCTGTTCCTGGGCACGCGGATCGCCCTGCTCGATCAAGGGCGCCTGGTTGGGGTGTATGCCCCGGCGGAATTTCTTAAGGCCACAGAACCCGAGATCCACGCCTTCGCCGCGTCGCTGGAATTCGGCGGAGCTCACGAGGGGGCGCAATGAACTGGTACGAGTTCTTGTTGCGGAACCGCGGCGAGGTGTTCGAACGAACCCTCGAGCATATTGGTCTGGTCGGCGCATCGATGGCGATTTCGCTCGTGATCGGATTGCCTCTGGGGGTGGCCTTGGTCAGCCGCGCCAAGCTGCAGCGCTGGGTGATCGGAGCCGCCAATGTCGTGCAGACGATCCCGAGCCTAGCGCTCTTTGGATTCCTGATTCCGGTGCCGTGGATCGGCGGCGTCGGAGCCAGCACGGCGATCGTCGCGCTCTCGCTGTACGCCTTATTGCCCATTTTGCGGAATACATGCACCGGGATCGCGGAGGTCGACCCGGCGGTGATCGAATCCGCGCGAGGCATGGGGATGACTCCGTGGCAGGTGCTCTGGCAAGTACAGTTGCCGCTAGCCGCTCCGGTATTGCTGGCGGGGATTCGCGTGGCGACCGCGATTTGCATCGGCATCACCACGATCGCGGCCGCGATCGGCGCAGGGGGCCTGGGAGTTTTCATTTTTCGCGGGCTGGCGATGGTCAACAATCAGGTCATTCTGGCGGGCGCGATTCCCGCCGCATTCCTCGCGATTGCGGCCGATTCCGGATTGGGATATTTCCAGCGGAGCAGCGCGAGGAGATGAGTGGTCGCACCTCTTCGATGCGGAATTGTGGCGCCGGCGTCCCGGCGGCGATTTTTCCGACTCTATACACTGCAAAAACGCCGGCGGGACGCCGGCGGCACGAAAACCCTGCGTCCCTTCGTGAAGCAGAAGAATTACATTTTGCTGGCAGAATTTGTCGTAGGGATTGCGGAGTTGGCTCGCTGGTGCCGTGCATTTTTGCGTTGCTGCTCATGCTGGCCGCTGGCGGATGCGGCAAGCGAGGCGGGGAAACCATTGTAGTCGGATCGAAAAATTTCACCGAGCAGATTGTGCTCGCGGAAATGTTCGCGCAGCAGATCGAAGCGCACTCGGCGCTGCGCGTGGAAAGGCGGCTGAATCTCGGCGGGACGGTGATTTGTCACGATGCGCTCGTCTCGGGAAAGATCGACCTCTATCCGGAATATACCGGCACGGCGCTCACGGCTGTCCTGAACGATCCTCTTCAGAAGGATCCTTCGGAAGTATTCCGCCGCGTGCAGGAGGAGTATCGCGCGCGGTTCAACGTGGAAGTGATGCCGCCGCTGGGCTTCAACAATACGTTCGCGATGGTTGTGCGCGGCGACGACGCGGAAAAGCTGCATCTCCGCACGATATCCGACGTCGCGCCTTACGCCCCGAAATGGCGCGCGGGCTTTGGCTACGAATTCATGGAGCGGCCGGATGGATATCGCGGCTGGATGGCGGCGTATGGGCTCCATTTCGCAGGTGCGCCGAAGATCCTTGATCTCGGTTTGCTGTACCGCGCGCTCGCGGACAAGCAGGTGGACCTGGTGGCCGGGAACTCGACTGACGGAGTGATTGCGTCGCTGCACATGGTCGCGCTCGAGGACGACCGCCATTATTTCCCGCCGTACGAGGCCGTGCCTCTGGTGCGGCGCGCGACGCTCGAAAAGCATCCCGAAATCCGCGATGCGATTGGCGCGCTTGCCAAGAAAGTATCCGAGGACGAAATGCGCCTGATGAATTACGCGGTCGATGGCGAGCATCGCGACCCCGCCGATGTCGTTCGGGCGTTTCGCAAGGCGAAGGGGCTATGAATCTAGCGGCATCCGGTCAACTTGCCGGCTCGGACGGCCATTCATGAATGTGAACTATTGCGAGTGTCCGAGCGCCTTGCGCGAATTTGCCGCGATCCGGGCCTGGCAGAGAGAAGTCCCTGTCCTGCTAAAGCGACGATATTAAACTGCTTTAATTTTCTGCCGATGTGGGAAGTGTGAGCGAAAAAAGATCAGAGCCAAGAGCAAACATGATGGCGCGGATTGAGGCGCTATGGGAAGACGAAGCTGGAACTCAGCGCACTTCTCCCGGAAAGCTCGAAGACATGTCTAACGGAGGGTTAAGTATTCGGGTCAAAGACCCGATCGGCCTAGGCTCAAAACTGATCATTCGGTCGCACATCGGGAATTTCCCGGGTACCGTTATTCAATGCCGCCAAGATGGACGGGAGTACGTCTTAGGCATAAAGCGAGATGCTGCGGAGGAGCCTGACGGCAAGTAACCAGCATTTCTCAACTGAATCCAGCCCCCAACCAAAATTTTGCGGAAGTTGCCCCGGACAATTCGTGTCTGCTAGAGTGCGTGCGTATGACAAACACTGTTTTTCGTCCAGGAAAGCGCACAAGAAATCGAAGACCGCAGACGCTCTTCCCCCGAATATGACCATCGACAGCCGAAAGCTCACTCGTTTTGCGAAGGCCCTTCGCGGCCGGCGGATTGGCGTGGCGGGCGACTTCATGCTGGACCGCTACGTTTGGGGTTCGGCCACGCGGCTCTCGCCGGAAGCCCCGGTACCCGTCGTGGACTTCGCGAATGAAAGCGAGGTGCTGGGCGGCGCGGGAAACGTAGCCACAAATCTTGCCGCGCTCGGCGCCACGGTGCTTGCGTTTGGCGTGGTCGGAGAAGATGAGGAAGGGCGCACGATCCGTTCGCTTATGGAAACGGCTGGAGTGGCCACGAAAGGAATGGCCGGCGACGCGTCGCGCATCACTACCGTAAAGACGCGCATCGTCGCGCGGCATCAGCAGATCGTGCGTGTGGACCGCGAACGCCGCGAGCCGCTCAGCCGCGCACTCGAGGACCGCCTGGTGCGCGCAATCAAGGCCGCGCTCCCGCGTCTCGACGCGCTGGTCGTGTCGGATTATGACAAGGGCGTGGTCACCGACTCGCTCGCGGATCGCGTGCTGACGGAGTGCCATCGCCGCGGCGTGCCCGCGCTGGTGAAGCCGAAGACGTCGCGGCTGTTCGCCTATCGAGGCGCGAGCATGATTGTGTGCAATGCGAAAGAGGCAGGATTTTTTGTCACCCGCTCGCTCGACGACGACGAATCGGTCGAGCAGGCGGGCCGCGCTCTGCTGGCGCATTTCGGATGTTCGGCCGTCGTGATCACGCGAGGTTCCGAGGGACTCAATGTGTTTGAAGACACCGCGCCGAAGGGCTTCCATGTTTCCGCGACGAGCAGCGAGATCAGCTACGCGCGCGTGGGGCAAGCGGGCGTCGATCGCTCCGCGCATGGACGACAGGTGTTCGACGTAACCGGCGCGGGCGACACGGTGCTTTCTGTCCTTGCGCTTGCAGTCGCAGCTCGCGTTCCGATTCGTGAGGCTGCGGTTCTCGCGAATGCCGGAGCCGGCGTGGTGGTCGGGAAACTCGGCACCTCGACGGTTACACAGGGCGAGTTGTTTGCAGCCGTGCGCGATCTCCAATAATTTGTGCTTTCGGTAGCACAGACTTCAGTCTGTGGGGTTCCATCAGCGAACCCAGGCCGACCGCGTTAGCCCGGACTGATGCGTGTGGCTGGTTGACAGGATCAACGCGCCAGCCAAGATCAATTGGAAATCCACAGACTGAAGTCTGTGCTACTACGACCCTACGGCGGGGGAAAACTCATCGACTGGTCGGAGCGCTCGACCCAGAGCTGCACCTCGCGGTTTTGAGCGGACTTTATAGTCTCTTCGGCCTTGGGAAACGGATCGTACGCGCTAATCTCGACAACGATAACCACGCCGGTGCCCCCCTTCGGCGGCACTTCCGCGCTTTCGATACGATAGGTCTTGATCGGGCTGTAATAGCCGTTCGGTCCCCAAAAACTGAGGAAATCCTTGTAGGAAAAACTCGCGTGCGGATGCCAGATCTGGTAGGCCTGCTGCGTATCTCCGGTTACGACCGCGTGCATGAAGTGTTCGACCGTGTGTTTTTCCGTGGTGTAGCGCAGGAAATACCAAACGCTCGCGCCGAGCAAGAGAGCCAGCACCACTCCGCTGATGACGTAGCGCAAGGCCTTCGATTTGGGTTCTTCGGCGCCGGCGTCGAGCAGTCCCATGAATGGTTCTCCTTCTCGCATCCTAAATCTGCCTCTTGAAGAAAGCAACGGACAGGATGACCAGCACGGCGGAAAATCCCGACAGGATAAGAATATCCGAATAGATGCCCGAGAATCCGGTATTTTTCAGGAGCAGCGCCTTCAGCGCGTGGACAGCATAGGTGAACGGATCGATGTAGGAAATCCAACGCAGCCAGACTGGAAATCCCTCGACCGGATAAATAGCGCCCGAAGGAAAATACAGCAAAGTATTCAGGACGCCAAACATGGCGCGCGGCACGAGCGGGTCGCTGACGCGGACCATCAGCAGGAACATGAAACTGATCATGGCCACCGAAGTCGTTCCCAGCACAAACATGAGATAGAACAGCCGGACCGGATCCCACAGGCGGTCGATTCCCGCGATCAGGCCGCCGATAATGGTGATCGTCGTTCCGGCCATCAGTCCCTTGATCGCTCCGGAAAAAATGAGGCCCAGAATCGAGCTCGGTTTTCGTGATGGGAGTGACGAGGTAGCCTTCATGCAGGCCGCGCGATTTGTCGTCGATAAAGGTGATGCCGCCGCCGATCATGGCCACGATGAAAATGGACATGGCAATCGAGCCGGAGAGCAAATACTTGATGTATTCGATGTAGGGATAAAGTTCGACGACCTGCAAATCCACGAGGGGATTCAGGCGGGGCAAAGGGACGGTCAAGCGCTGTCCCGGCTGAAACGGGTTGAGTCCCTGATTGATGTCCTTCACCAGATCCTGCATGCGGGTGAGGACTTCGGAGGTGACGAAATTGTCCGTGTTGTCCTCGATGAAAGCGATGCGCGGGCGGTTTCCCTGGTCGACTCGGCGCGAATAGTCGACGGGAATATAGACCACGGCGCGGACGAACCCCGCGCGCAAATCGACGATGGCGTCGGAAACCGAATTGTAATTCTCCACCTTCATCGTCTGCGGCCCGGCCACGATGGCGTCAAAGCGCTCGCGGAGGTCGCGCGAGTAGACGGTGCGGTCCTCGTCCACGACCGCGATTTTGATCCCTTTGATTTTTCCGCCGAACGCGTACCCGAGGACGATGAGCTGCATCAGCGGAAAAATCATGGAGCTCATCATCAGCGCGGGGCTGCGGAGAAATTTCCGCATGTCGCGTTCGATGATGGCGGAGATGCGCTGAAATTTCATTTGTTCCGGGCCGCCCTTTATTTGTACAGATGGCTCACGTCGCGCCGCACCGTCTCGGAAGCGGCGTCGCGGAGCTGGCGTCCCGTGTAGTACAGGAACACGTCGTCCAGCGTCGTGCCCTGCACGGAAACGCGCCGCACATTGACGCCGCTGTCGCGCGCCAGGTCCATCAGCTCCCGCACGGTGAGCGGGCCGCTGGTCGTCGAGATGTGAATGATGCCGTCGTGATCGGCTACGCTCGCGACTCCGTTGAGCTTTTCGAGCGTCGAGTTCCAGCCCGCGGGGGCATTGTCGAATTCCGCTTCCACGATGTCGGCGGTTGGCACGCTGTCTTTCAATTTTGTGGGCGTGTCGAGAGCCACGAGCACTCCATGATCCACGATCGCAATCCGGTCGCAGAGCTTGTCGGCTTCGTCCATGTAATGCGTCGTCAGCAGAATGGTCAGGCCCGCGGATTCTTTCAATTTGGTGATCATTTCCCACACGGCCGTGCGCGACACCGGGTCGAGGCCCGTGGTCGGTTCGTCGAGGAACATGATTTTGGGCGAGTGGACGAGGCCGCGCGCGATCTCCAGGCGCCTGCGCATTCCGCCCGAAAAACTGCCGACCAATTTGTCGGTAAATTCCGTCAGGCCGACGGATTCCAATAATTGCGGGATCAATCGCTCGCGTTCGGATCTCGTCAGTCCGTAGAGCTTGGCGTGGATCATCATGTTTTCGCGCGCGGTCAGCTCCGGATCGGAGGTGAGCGCCTGCGGGATCACGCCAATGGCGTGTCGTACGCCGTCTGCATCGGTGACCACGTCGTGCCCGCCCACTTCGGCCGTTCCGGAAGTGGGCGGCGTCAGCGTCGTCATCATGCGAATCAGCGTGGTTTTTCCGGCGCCGTTTGGCCCAAGCAAGCCGAAAACTTCCCCGGTGTGCACCGTGAAGCTCACTTCTTTCACAGCCACGAAATCGCCAAATTGTTTTTTCAATTTGGTTACTTCGATCGCATTGTGGTTGGTGGAGTTCATGCCGCTTTGGTAGCACAGACTTCAGTCTGTGGGTTTCCACTTGATCTTGGCTGGCATGCCAAGCGTGTCTACGGCGAACCGCCCGAGACGCCGAACGGAACCCCACAGACTAAAGTCTGTGCTACTTAAACCCAATCTAGATCAGCCGCCGCCACCAGCTTTGCTCTGAAGGAATCGGAGGCAACAGCACTGTTGCGGTCATCCCGGACATGAGCGTTCGTCCCGCGTTGGGGATGGCCACTTTGATTTCAAACGTTTTGATGTCGCGCTTGGTGCGGCTGACGTCGCGCTGGGTCGCAAAATCGCTTTCCACGCCCTTGAAAATGACGGTGCCAT
Source organism: uncultured Acidobacteriota bacterium (assembly GCA_963768275.1). Classification (GTDB taxonomy): domain Bacteria; phylum Acidobacteriota; class Terriglobia; order Acidiferrales; family UBA7541; genus Palsa-360. The sequence continues at coordinate 181,413 of CAVYHH010000019.1, read as the reverse complement.
CGAGGACGTTGCCGGAAGGGAATTGAACCTTGATTCGCTGATTGAGGCCGACGCGGTCGATGTAAGTTTCCTCCACATCCGCCTGCACCCAGAGATGGTCCACGTCGAGAACCGTTACGATCGGCTCGCCCACCTGAAGCACTTCGCCCTGCCGCGCGGCGCGAACGGAGACGATGCCGTCCAGCGGCGAGAAAACTTTTGTGTACCCGAGATGCACGTCCGCCGTGGCCTTATCGGCGCGCGCTTGCTGAAGCTGGGCGCGCGTCGCGGCGAGATCGCTTTGCTGGACGCCGACCTGCTTGCGGTTGGCATTTGCCACCGCTACTTGCGCTTCCGACGCGCGAACCTGATCTTCCAGGGACTTGACGGCCGCATCGGAAGCCTGCATGGCCGCGAGGGCCAGGTCACGGTCTTGCGCGGCGGCCACGCCGGCGTCAAATAAACTTTGCGTGCGTTTATACGTGGTTTGATCGCGCCAGAGATTGGCCTGGGCTTGCGCAAGCTGCGAGCGCGTGGACGTCAGAGTGGCTTCGGCCTGGCGCACGGAGGCGCTGGTTTGGTCGTCGGTCCAGCTGCGTGTTCCCGCGGCGGAAAGAACTTTGTTCTCCAGCATGTGGATATTCGCTTCGGCGGAATCGCGCGCGGTGATCCACTCTGCCGGATCGATTTCCGAGATCAAGTCGCCCTTGTGGACTTGCGAGCCTTCATCGACGGTGAGGCGGATCATGCGGCCGGCGATTTGCGAGGCCACAATCACGTCATTGCCGGTGACGATTCCAGTGAGCGGGATTTCTTTTCCCCTCGGCGTCGTTGTCAGGTACACGACCACGGAGATGGCGAACAATACGCCGACAAAGACGAAAAATTTCGACAGTTTCATGGCGTTGCTACCCCAGGCTCGATACGACGGCGAGTACAGTGTTCCGCGCGTTCACGCGGCGGACTTCTCCCGCGCTTAAATTGAATTACTGGCTCATCGTGTCGATGGATTATCGCAAGTGGCAGAGGTTTTTGGTAGCGCCGGCATCTTGCTCGTCCCGATGCAAGAGGGGCCGGCGATTTTCTCTCTCGAGAGCGAAGACCACCGGCCCCGCTCGGTTCGAGACAAGCAAGATGCCAACGCTACCAAAGTCTTACAAGAACCGGGTGAGATCGTTTACTTACGCAGAGGGACTGCGGTTCGGCTCGGGCGCCGGAGTGCTCTGGTGGCCGCACCGGCCGCGCATGCCTTCGCGGAATTTCTCGCGCTCTTCGGGAGTCATCTGTTCCCATCGGCGCCTCATCTCGCCCCGCCAGCCAAACCCGCCGCGCCCGGGCCGGAATCCCCCGAACAGGAGCCGGCCCAGAACCATCAATCCCACAGCCTGCCAGAACGTGATCATCCGAAGCCCGAACAGTCCCGGCATCAGATAGTTCCACAGATGCGTGACCACGAAACCGAAGACCGTGAAGGCCACTATGACGATCGCCACAACTTTCAATACCCTTAAAAACCTATTTCCTCTCATGTTCATTCTCCTCATTTGCTCAAAAAATCATCGTAGATGGACTGAAGCCGCCGGCGAAGGTGAAGCACAGCATGATGCTTTCGAGAGAGAAGCGTGTTAACGCTGACTCCCGATTCGGCCGAGATTTCCTTGAAGCTGAGCCCCTCGAATTCATGCGCGAGGAACACTTCGCGCTGTTCTTCCGGGAGTTCGTCGAGCGCCGCGTCGAGTTCTTCGAGCAAGATGCTTCGCGCATAGGCGGCCTCCGGTCCGGCATCGGGCGAGGGGAGCAGTTCTTCGAGCGAGAGCGAATCGCCGCCTTCCTCGTCCGGATCGGTTGCGGCGGAAAACGGGTCGGGCTTTTTCTTCCGGAAGCGGTCGATGATCCGGTTGCGTGCCACGCGATACAACCACGCGCCCACCTGCTCGATGGGCTTCGTCAACCGGTAGGCTTCGATGAGCTCGTAGAAGACGTCCTGCAAGATGTCTTCCGCGTCGGACTCATCGGCGACGCGCCTGCGAATGAAATTACGCAGGCGGCCTTGTTCCCGGCCGATCGTTTCGGTGAGCCGCTCGTCTTGCTCAGCCATGATCCAGTTTGTGCTCACTGCCTTGTCCATCTACTACTGAAGACGTTTGAAAGGCGAAAATATTGCAGGGGATTAGGGAGAACAGAGCGTAATTCAGGAGACTGTTTCGGTGAAAGGAAGAGAAGACTGCCTACGCGGCACCTTTGGCTGCCGCTTCCAGGGCATCGCCGATGAGGATCGCCGGCTTCCACTCCTCCAGAAAAACCGCGCCGAGGTTGTTGTAAAACTCGATGGCGGGCTTGTTCCAGTCCAGGACTTCCCAGCGCATGCAGAAGTATTTTTCTTTCCACGCGATTCCGGCGACGTGCTTGATCAGCGCCGTGCCGATGCCGTGCTTGCGAAAGGCGGGCCGCACAAAAATGTCGTCCAGAAACAGTCCGACGCGCCCCTGAAACGAAGAGTAAAAATCAAAAAAGATGGCGTACCCGACCGGTTCGCCGTCCCACTCGGCAATGACGGAACGAAACTTCGGTTGCGGCCCAAAGCCGTCGCGCGCGAGGCCCTCTTCCGTCGCGCTGACTTCGTGCTCGAGATGCTCGAACTCCGCGAATTCGCGGATCATCGCGGCGAGCAGGGCGGCGTCTTCCACGGTGGCAGGGCGAATCGAAAGCATCGGCGTTATCCTGAAAACAGTGCTTCTGGACGCGCCATTATAGACTAGCGCGCGGCGCAATGTCGCCTGAAAGAGGACCGGCGTACTGAGTCAGTTTGAGGGCTTGTATTCGCAGTTTCCCATCGGCTACAGTTCCCGCCTGCGCGCGGGAGGAGACACTATGACGCCGCCGAATGCGGTTCCATCGGACGCTGAATTCTTCCAACAGAGAGGCTTCGGGCAAAAACTTGGATTTGGCCAGCGGCCGGCCTTGCTCATCGTGGACATGGCCAAGGCGTTCACGAACCCTGCCATGCCGCTCGGCTCGAACCTGGACAAACAGATCGAAGCCATCCAGCAGCTCCTGCGCGCGGCGCACGATCGCGAGGCGCCCGTCATTTTCTCGACGGTTTCCTACGAAGATGAAAATTTGAAGGATGCGGGAATCTTCGGGATGAAGCAGAAGGGATCAGCGTCGCTGCGCGCGGGGACCGAGGGCGTACAGATCGATCCTCGGCTCGATTTCCGGAAGACGGATTCGCTGCTGGTCAAAAAATATGCCTCCTGTTTTTTCGGGACCGATCTCGTCTCGCGTTTGCTCGTGCGCCAGGTGGATACGCTGATCATCACGGGCTGCACGACGAGCGGTTGCGTGCGCGCCTCCGCGGTGGATTCCTGCCAGATCGGTTTTCGCCCGATGGTCGTGCGCGAGGCTGTGGGCGACCGCTCGCGGGCGGCGCACGATCAGAGCCTGTTCGATTTGAATGCCAAGTACGCGGATGTGGTTTCGCTTGCAGAGACGTTGCAATACTTGAATGCGCCCCGCGCCGCCGCTGCGCCGGGCCGCGCCGGGGACTGATCCTCGGGAGGAAATCCGTATGTCCGAGCCGCCTGCCGGAAACCCGCAAGAACACGGGCGATTTCCCTATTCCGCCATTGTTGACCGGAAGCCTCTCCGCTGGCCCAACGGCGCTCGCGTCGCGGTCTGGGTGATTCCCAACATCGAGCATTTCTTATTTGACCGGCCGTCCACCTCCGTCACGCAAGTCACCACGAGCCTCGTGCCCGATGTGCTGAATTATTCGTGGCGCGACTACGGCGTGCGCGTCGGCGTCTGGCGCATGATGGAAATTATGGAACGCCACGGCGTCCGGGGCACCGTGGCGCTCAACTCCGATGTGTGCGGCCACTATCCGCGCATCCTCGAGGAAGGGAATCGCCTCGGATGGGAGTGGATGGGCCACGGCACAAATAATTCCACGCTCATCAATAAACAATCCGAAGAGGACGAACGCGCGCTCATCGCCCACGTCGTCGGCACCATTGAAAAAGCGACCGGCGCGCACCCGCGCGGCTGGCTCAGCCCCGCGCTCTCCGAGTCGCACCGCACGCTCGACATCCTCGCCGAAAATAAAATCGAATATGTGGCGAATTGGGTGAACGACGAGCAGCCGTACCCCATGAGCGTCAAGACCGGAACCATGCTCTCCATGCCCTATTCCGTTGAGATCAACGACATCCCCGTCTTTCTCGATCTCAAGCAGAGCGGTGAGACGTTCGGCCGCATGATTCGCGACCAGTTTGACGTGCTCTATGAAGACGGCGCGAAAACAGGGCGGGTGATGGCCATCTCGGTGCATCCGTTCCTGATCGGCCATCCACACCGCAGCAAGCATTTTGCAAACGCGCTCGCTCACATCACCTCGCGGCAGGAAGTGTGGCTTGCCACCGGAAGCGAAATTGCGGACTGGTACAAGAAAAATTATTTAGCCGCCGAATAAAGTGCCGGGCGAGGACGGGGTTTTAGTGGCGCAGGCTTCCAGCCTGTGGGGGTTGGTCATTGCAAGGACTAAAACCCACAGGCTGGAAGCCTGCGCCACTTGAGTCCCCTTATTCCAGCGCCCCAGAAGACACCGCGGCGGGGAGTTCAATTGTGTACTTCGTGCGCTGTCGTTCGCGATGCTGCGCGAGGGCGAGCTCAATCAGGCGGTCGAGCAATTGGCGGTAAGAAAGGCCGGAGGCTTCCCAGAGTTTCGGGTACATGCTGATGGAAGTGAAGCCGGGGATCGTGTTGACTTCGTTAAGCAGGATCTTCCCGGTGCGGTGCTCGAGGAAAAAGTCGACGCGGGCCATGCCCAACAAATCGAGTGTGCGGAAGGCGCGCACGGCGTATTCCTGGAATTTCTTCACTTGCGCTTTTGTCAGCTTCGCGGGAATCAGGAGGCGCGTGCCTTCCTCGAGATATTTCGCCTCGTAATCGTAGAATTCGCGGTGCGGGACGATTTCGCCGGGAATGGACGCCTTCGGGTCTTCGTTGCCCAGAACGGAAAGCTCGATTTCGCGGCCGCGGATGGCGCGCTCCACCATGATTTTTTGCCCGAATTCGGCGGCGAAGTCCATGGCCTTGGCGAGTTCTTTCGCGTCATGCGCCTTGGTCATGCCGACGGAACTTCCGAGCGCCGCGGGCTTCACGAAAACGGGGAAGCGGAATTTCTTGCGAATCTCGCGCAGAACTTTGCCGCGCGATTTTTCCCATTCCGCGCGCGGAATCGCGAGGAAATCTCCCACGGGCAGCTTGGCTTGCAGGAACAATCGCTTCTGCACATCCTTGTCCATGCCGACAGCGGAGCCCAGAACGCCCGAGCCGACGTAGGGAAGCCCGGCAAGGTCGAGCAGGCCTTGAACGGCGCCGTCCTCGCCAAACGTGCCATGCAGGACGGGAAATACGACATCCACTCGCAACGCATCCGCCCGCGAATTGCCCGCTGGAACCAGCGCCGCCACATTTGGATCGGCGGAGAGCATCACGCTCTCGCCCGTGCGCAACACTTCGCCGAGCGGAGGGGGCAGCATTTTGTGCGCCGCGGTTCCGGCGAGCCAGCGTCCGTCCTTCGAGATGCCGATGGGCACAGCTTCGTACTTTTCGGGATCGAGCGCCGAGATGACCGACGCCGCCGAGATCAGCGAAACTTCATGCTCGCCCGAACGCCCGCCGAATAAGATGCCGATGCGTAGCCGTTTTTTTTCTGTTGTCATTATTCGCGAAATCCGTTCGGCAACCAATTTGTAGCTCGCCTCTTTGGAGGCGAGGGTTTCTATCAGCCGCTGGAAAAGCCCCGCCTCTGAAGAGGCGGGCTACAGCAATGCCAGGTAAACCCTGCGCGACCTATTACAAAATTTTCTTTCCCAATCCGGAGAGCACCATTTCCACGCCCAGCAAAGCCGTCTGGTTATGGAGATCGATCACCGGATTGATTTCGACGACTTCCAGCGACACCATGGCTTCGCTGTCCGCGATCATTTCGAGCGCCAAGTGCGCTTCGCGATACGTCACGCCGCCGCGCACTGGAGTGCCCACGCCGGGCGCGTCGTCCGGATCGACAAAATCCAAATCGAGGCTGACGGCCACTCCGTCGGTGTCATCGCTCACGAAACGCAGCGCTTCGCTCATCACGTCGCGCATGCCGCGCTCGTCCACATCGCGCATGGTGAAGACGTGCACGCCCGATTCCTTGATCAAGCGGCGCTCTTTGGGGTCGAGATCGCGCACGCCCACGAGACACACATTGCGCGGCTCGACTTTCGGCTTGTAGCCGAGCAGCTCGACCAGTTCCGGTGCGCCGTAGCCGATGATCGCCGCAAGCGGCATCCCGTGAATGTTGCCTGAGGGCGAGCTTTCCGGCGTGTTCATGTCGCCGTGAGCATCGAGCCACAAATACCCCACGCGTTTCGATTGCCCGCGAAAAAAATTCGATACTCCCGAAAACGAGCCCACCGCGAGGGAGTGGTCCCCGCCGAGCACCAGCGGAAAATAGCCTTCCGTGAGCGCGCGCTCGGTTATTTCCGCGAGGCCGCGGCAGGTTTCGGAAATTTCGTTCAGGTACTTGGCGCGCTTTTCTCCATAGGGCTGTTCTTCGGGCTGCCTTACGCTCACGTTGCCTATATCTTCGACCGTGTGGCCGAGCGACTTGAGCCGCGTTTGCAGGCCGGCCACGCGCAGCGCCGAGGGACCCATGTCCACTCCGCGGCGGCTCTGGCCGAGGTCCATCGGAACTCCGATAATCCGAATTTTTTGCGCCATATTTGCGGCCAGTCCGGCTCGCCCCACGTGGGCGGGATAGCGGCGTGACTAAGGGTACACGCGGTAGATCATGCGGGGGAAGGGAATGACTTCGCGAATGTGCTCAGTTCCGCAAATCCAGGCCACCGTGCGTTCCAGGCCCAGGCCGAAGCCCGCGTGCGGGACGCTGCCGTAGCGGCGCAGGTCCAGATACCAGCCAAACGCCTCTTCCGGCAGGTTGTGTTCCCGCAGCCGCTTCAGGAGCAGGTCGTAATCGGCAACGCGTTCGCCGCCGCCGATGATTTCGCCGTAGCCCTCGGGAGCGAGCATGTCGAATCCCAGGGCCAGCTCGGGCCGCTGCGGATCCGGCTGCATATAGAAGGCCTTCATCGCGGCGGGGTAGCGATGCACCATCACCGGCCGATCGTAGGCGCTTGACAGGATCGTTTCTTCATCGCCGCCGAAATCGTCGCCCCATTTCGCCGGATTTCCGTGCTTCTGAAGAATTTCAATTGCTTCATCGTAGGTAATGCGAGGAAAAGGAACGGTGACGCTTGCGAGCTTGGAAGTATCGCGCCCAATCGTTTCAAGTTCCCTCGCGCGGTTTTTGACCACCGATTGCACGACATGGCTGACGAGGTTTTCTCCCAGCGCCATCATGTCTTCGAGGTGCGCGTACGCCGCTTCCGGCTCGAGCATCCAGAATTCGGTGAGGTGCCGGCGCGTCTTGGATTTTTCCGCTCGAAAGGTCGGGCCGAATGTGTAGACCTTGCCGAGCGCCATGGCCGTCGCTTCAACGTAAAGCTGGCCGGACTGCGTGAGATAAGCTTTCTCGTCGTCGATATATTGCACTTCGAAGAGCGTCGTTGTGCCTTCACAGGAGGCAGGCGTGAAGATGGGCGCTTCGGTCAGGACGTAGCCTTGCGAATCCATGTATTCGTGACCGGCTCGCACGGCCTCGGCGCGGATGCGCAAGATCGCGGCGGCGCGCGGCGTGCGAATCCAGAGGTGCCGGTGATCCAGCAGGAAATCGACGCCGTGTTCCTTCAGCTGGATCGGGTAGGGCTTGTCATCGGGCACGCGCTGGACGACTTCAATCGCGTTAATCTGAATTTCGAATCCTCCGGGCGCGCGCTTGTCGGCGCGGATGCGCCCCGTAGCGATCACGCTGGACTCCTGCGTCAGGCCGCGCAAGGATTCGAATGCCGCCGGTTGGTCTTTCAGCGAGACGACGCCCTGAATCGTTCCCGTGCCGTCGCGGAAGATGGGGAAGAGGAGTTTGCCGGCTTCGCGCAAATTATATAGCCAGCCGCGCAGCGTGACTTCCTGCCCGTCGTGTTTGCTCACATCCTGAATGGCGACTACCGGCATGGAATTCAGCGCTCTCCCTTCCCCTGAAGCAATTTCATTGGCGCATCGAATCTTTAGAAGCCCCTGCAACGATAATCTTTGTGGGTCGCGGCTTCAGCCGCGACATTCAGCGGCGTTAGAAAATGGGCTTTAGCCCCTGCGGTTCGTTTCAATCTGAAAGCCTGCTATGGCCTCAGGGGCTAAAGCCCCTATTTTTTTTCAGTCTCTAATGTCAGGGCTAAAGCCCTGACCCACAAATCAGAAATTCGCTGAGCTTCCAAGTCGCGGCTCTAAACACTCAGATTGATCTCGCTGCCACCAAAACCCACAGGCTGAAGCCTGCTCCACTAAGACCGCTCCTGCTCGAATTTTTGGAAAACAGTGCGTACGCCTCGCAGCGTTTCCGCGAATGCCTGCACCTCGACGGAACCTGCCGTGACGGCGGGCTCCTTCAATTCGAGGACGATGGGCGCTTCGGGCGGCAGCGCCGCCAGCGTGGCGCTCCAATCGATGGTTCCCTCGTAGGGAAGCAAATGGTCGTCGCGCTCGCCGCGATTGTCATGAATGTGCGTGGTCGACAACGAAATTGCGGACGATTTCCAGCGCCTCCGGAACGCCGCCCTCGAGATGGGCGTGCCCGGCGTCGAAGCAAATCTTCACGCTCGTGAGGCGCGTTTGTTCCAGAAAGTTTTTCAGGTTCAAGGGAGTGGCCATCTCGCCCGGAGTATTTTCAATCGCGAGCGTAATGCCGCGCGCGCGCGCGAAAAGAGACAAGTGTTCGAGCGAACTGAACGCGGCGTCCCAGCGCCGCTCGTCCGGGACGTCGCGTTGCCGCGCCACATGCTGAACGCAATAGACGGAAGGGTATGTGCTCCACCAGGTCCAGCGCGCGCTTGATTTCGTCCACGGCCTCCTGTCGCCGCACGCGTTCCGGATCGCAAATCGAGAGCGGCGCGCCGCTTTCCCGCGTGAGGTGGAAATCGCGCGTCGTCGGCGAATGAATGGAATGCAGCGTGAGATTGTTTCCCGCGAGCCACCCGGCCAGTTCGTGCGCATCTTCGGCCGAGCGGTAATCGAAATGCCCGCGCGAGCAAAATAACTCGATCGCGGAAACTCCCGCGCGCGCCGCTTCGCCCACCAGGGCAGCCGTCAGTTTCCGGTTTACAAAAAGATAAGTGGAGAGAACGCGTTGCATCGTCACAATGTGCGGGCCCTATCCATCGGGATGAATTCGACTTTATGCGAAGCCACAAATCGCGTCAAGGCAAGCCCTCGCCGATCGGACGGCGGAATGCAAACTCAATCTGGAACTTGGAGGCTCGCACTTTCCTTGGGGAACTACTCTTCCAGCAAAAACTCGGCGTCCGGAGGGCCGGGAATCAGTCCGGCATCGACGCCGCGCTTCAGAAATTCGTGCACGGCCTGGCGGCCGCGTTCGCCGTAGCCCAGCGTCCACTTGTTCACATACATGCCGATAAATTTGTCGGCCATGTCGGTTTCCATGTCGCGCGCGAATTGCATGGCGTAATTGACGGCCGCTTCGCGATGGTCCAGGGCGTAGGACACGCTCTCGCGGATGATCCGCCCGATCTGCAAGCCGATCGTTCGTCCCAGCGCGCGTCGCACGGCGTTCCCGCCGAGCGGAAGAGGAAGCCCGGTCTGTTCGACCCACCATTGCCCCAGGTCGACGACCTTGTGCATTCCCATCTGGGGGAAAAACAGTTGACCCTCATGGATCAATAAACCCGCATCGACCACGGAGTTTTTCACCGCATCCAGAATTTGATCGAAGGCCATGGGCACGGGCTCGACGCGCGGTTCGTAAAGCCGCAGCGCCAAATAGGCCGAAGTTTGCAGCCCGGGCACGGCGATCCTCAGCTTTGGCAGGTCCTCTCGCTTCAGCGGGTGCTGAGAAACGACAATCGGCCCATAGCCCTCGCCGAAGCTCGCCCCGCAATCCAGAAGCACGTACTTGTCCCGCAAATACGGATAGGCGCCGAAGCTGAATGCGGTCACGTCATAGATTTCCTGGCGGGCGGCCTGATTGAGCGTCTCGATATCGGCGAGCACGTGCGAAAATTTCAGCCCGGGCGTCCGCACCTTCTGCGTCGCCAGGCCGTAGAACATGAAGGCGTCGTCGGAATCCGGAGAATGTGCCAGTTTAATCTCTGTGGTCTTCCCGCTAGCTGGTTTCGTCGGCATTGCGTTCTGCGATCTCTCCCTTTTGGCGTTTTCTCCGACGTCGTTGGGGCAACCGCAGAGTCACTCCGGCCCGCTCACATCCCAGGCAGACTGGAGTCACAGGAAAATCGGCGCCAAACCCGCGTCACAGAGAGGGACATTTGGAGCGGATTCCAACTAAGGGGAAGCCGCACTTTTGAGTGCAGAAGAGTAGCATACTCGGCGGTGGCGGACAATTGCGTCCGCCATGGACCCCGCGGGCAGCTTCTTGTATTTCCAGCTGGCCAGTCCAGACGGGATCGTCTCGAAGATTAACTCTGTATTTTGTTGGCTTCGGTTGGGACAAACGCAGTCCGTGGGCGGTCCAGGATGGAACGCACCATTTGGCCCAGGTTCTTCAAACTATATGGCTTTTGCAAGATCGAAGCGCCTTGCTCGATCACGGAATTCAGGGACGCCGCTTCCGCCGTATATCCAGTGGAAAAAACAATTCGCAAATCGGGGCGAACCGCTGCTATTTGTGAAAATGCAGCCGGGCCTGACACCTTGGGCATGACTACGTCCAAAATGAGCAAATCGAATTGACCGGGATTTTTGGTGAAGACTTGAACTGCGTCTGCTCCGTTCGATGCGACAATGACTTTATATCCAAGTCTCTCGAGCATTTCCTTCGCGGCTTCCTGCAATCCTTCGTTGTCCTCGGCCAGGAGAATCGTCTCCGTGCCCTTGGGGATTTGTTCGTCGCGTTTTGGCGGGCGCGGTTCGGCGGCGCCGCTGCTGGCCGGAAGATAGACGCGGAAGGTCGTACCTCGTCCGAGTTCACTGTACAGATGGATGAAACCTTCGTGCTGTTTGACGACGCCGTAGACAGTGGCGAGACCTAGTCCGGTACCAGTGCCCAATTCCTTGGTGGTAAAAAAAGGCTCGAAGATTCGCTCCGCCGTCGCGGCGTCCATCCCCACGCCGGTATCCGATACAGAGAGCAAGATATAGCTCCCTGGTCTCGCATAGGGATGTGCGCGGCAGAATTCCTCGTCGATCTCCGTGTTTTGGGTCTCGATGACGAGCCGCCCGCCTTGCGGCATGGCATCGCGCGCGTTTAGGCACAAATTCATGAGCACTTGCTCGATTTGCGCGGGATCGACCATCACGACACGCAGATCGGGCGCAGCCACGACGCAAACCTCGATCTGCTCCCCGATCACCCTTTGCAGCAGGCTCATGCCCTCCACCACGAGATTGTTGAGATCCGTTTTTCGGGGTTGCAGCATCTGGCGACGCGCAAAGGCCAGGAGCTGGGACGTGAGCCTCCCCGCCCAATTGGCCTGGTCGCGGATTTTCTGGAAGTGGTCGTGAGAAACCGTTCCTGGTTGTTCCTCCGCGCAGCCCATTTCCGCCCAACCGAGGATCGCGCCGATCACGTTGTTGAAATCATGCGCGATGCCGCCTGCCAGTTTCCCTATGGCCTCGAATTTCTGCAATTGTTGCACTTGCAGTTCCATTTTTTTGCGGTGTTCCCGGTCCTCCGCCTCCCTGAGCACGCGCTGAACGGCGGGAACCAGGCGCTTCAGGTTCGTCTTCATCAAATAATCCTGAGCGCCGTCTCTTAGAGCGGCAACCGCGGTCTCTTCTCCAATGGTCCCGGATACGAAAATAAAGGGCTTCTCGCACCCCTTGGACCGCAGCAGTTTCAGGGCTTCCGAACCCGAAAAATGAGGCATGGAAAAATCGGAAATGATCAAGTCCCAACCTTGCTTTCGGAAAGCGGATTCCAACGCGGAAGATTCATCGACCCGTTCCATCTGAACGTCATAGTCGCCTCGCCGCAATTCGCGAACGAGCAGGGCGGCGTCATCCTCGGAATCCTCGATCATAAGCAGGCGCAGTGGAATTCCCACGGGGCTATCTCCGGGCCGGCGGCTGTTCGTTCAGAATCAGCCAGTACAATCCCATTTGGCGCACGGCCTCGATGAAGTGGTTGAAGTCCACGGGCTTGCGCACGTAGCTGTTTGCGCCGCTGTCGTACCCTTGAAGCCGGTCCTGCTCCTCGTTGGAGGAAGTCAAAATCACCACAGGAAGAAGTTTCGTGCGCTCATTCGATCGCAACTGGCGCAGGACTTCCAGGCCGCTAACCTTTGGCAGATTCAGGTCCAACAGGACCAAGTGAGGCCCGACATTTGTATCTCTTCCGGAATATTGTCCGGTGCCAAATAGATAGTCGAGCGCCTCGGCGCCATCGTGCGCGACGACCAGGTGATTGGCGATGTTGTTCTTCATGAGCGCGCGAAACGTGAGCGCCTCATCGTCCGCATTGTCTTCCACCAAGAGAATGGTTTTGCTGGCCATGATCCATGGTCCTCGCCATCATTGAGTTTTTCACAAAGTGAAGTAGAACGTCGCGCCTTTTTCCACCGCTCCTTCAGCCCAAATCTCTCCGCCGTGCCTGTGAATGATTCGTTGCACTGTAGCGAGCCCTACGCCGGTGCCTGGAAACTCCTTTGTCGTGTGCAGGCGCTGGAAGGCCCCGAACAGACGCTCCGCATAGCGCGGGTCGAATCCGGCGCCGTCGTCCCGAATGAAAAAGAAATGCTTGCCCTTTTCCTTACTCCTGCCGAATTCGATCCGGGCAGTCGGATGGGCGGACGTGTACTTCCAGGAGTTGCGCAACAGGTTTTCCATCGCCGAACGCATCAGAAGGGGATCGCCCACGACGGTCAACCCGCTTTCGATCAAAAATTCCACTCTCCGGTCCGGTTCTGCTTCCTGAAGCTCGGCCGCGATCAACCTCGCCATGGAGGCCAGGTCGAGGTTCTCGTGCCTCAATTCACACCGGGTCACGCGGGAGAGATTCAGCAAATCGTCGATCAATGCGGCCATGCGCTGCGCCGCGTGGCGCACGCGCTGGAGGTGATCCTGCCCAGTGGAATCCAGCTTATCCGCATAGTCTTCCAGGAGCGCCTGGCTGAATCCGTCAATGCTGCGGAGCGGCGTTCGCAAGTCGTGGGAAACGGAATAGGAAAAAGCTTCCAGCTCTTTATTTGCTGCGCGCAATTCCCTGTTGGTTCGCTGTATTTCCTCCTCGGAGCGCTTCCGGTCGGTGATGTCCTGGACCGTGCCCTTCATCATGACGGGCTGGCCATTGCCATCCCGGAAAACTGTGCCGAGTCCGTTGATCCAGTGAACGGATTTATCGGGCCATAGGATGCGGCACTCGAGGTTCAACTTGTCGGTGAGGAACGCCTCTTCAAACTGCTTATTAGCCAGGTCTCTATCTTCTGGAATGACGTGAGTGAGAAAGATTTCGGCTCCCCATTCAGACAGAAGGGATTGATAGCCAAAGATCTGGTCGTGTTTCAGACTCCGGATGGACGTGTCATTGATCAGATTGAGCTCCCAGATCCCCATATCGGCCGATTCCAGGACAAGATTGAGACGCTGCTCGCTCCCTTTGATTGCGTCTTCCGCCTGCTTGCGTTTGGTGATGTCTCGAATGGCGCTGGAGACCAGCACACCCTCTTCTGTTTCCAGCGGGCTCAGGCTGATCTCCACCGGGAACTCGCTGGCGTCCTTCCGCTGGCCGTGGAGTTCCAGTCCGGCTCCCATGGGACGTGTGGTCGGTTTGGCGAAGAAGTCGCCCCGGAGGCCAGGGTGGGCGCCCCGGAACCGCTGGGGAATAATCATTTCGACTGGCTGGCCAAGCAGTTCCTGGCGTCCATAGCCGAAAAGCTTCTCGGTCTGCGCGTTGACGAGGGTGATCCGGCCGTCCTTGTTCACAATGACCACGGCGTCGGGAGCCGATTCGAGCAAACCCCGAAACTTTTCTTCCGCCTTTTTGCGGTCTGTGATGTCGCGGGCCGAGGCGAACATGCCCAGCACGTTGCCTTTGGCGTCCTTGTAAACCGAGGCGTTGTAGAGCACGTCCGTCAGGCGTCCATCGACATGCCGGATGGTCAGCGGATAGTTGATGACCACGCCTTCTGAGAAAACACGCTGATAGCCCTCGCGAGCTTTTTCCGGTTCCGTAAAATAGTTGGCGAAGTCCGTGCCGATGAGCTCTTCGCGAAGGGCTCCGGTGACCTTAATGCTTGCCTCGTTTACATCGGTGATTTTGCCTTCCGGGCTGATTGTGACCAGGGGATCCACGCTGGCTTCGATCAGGCTTCGAGCATACTGGGTCAGACGTATTTCCTCCGAGAAATCGCTCGAGATCAGCAAAAAGCCAATCGGCTTGCCTGAAACATCGTGACGTGGGGTGATCGCCACGCGTGCTGTGAACTGTTCGCCGCTTTTTCGCCGGCGCTCAAGCGTTCCTTCCCATTTACCTTTTTCCAGCGCCGTCCGCATAATCTGAGCGGGCACGCCCGCGGCCACGTCCTCGGGCGCATGCAATATCGAGGAATTCGCCTTGCCCACAACTTCATCTGGTTCGTAGCCGTAGAGGCGCCGCGCCCCTTCGTTCCAAAGAAGTATCTTTCCTTCGAGGTCCTTGGCAATCACGGAGTTTTCCGTGGAAGATTCGAGAATGCTGGTAATAAAGTCGACCGCCTGTTGGGCCGTGCCGACTAGGGAGCTGTCGAAAAGCTTGGACTTCACGGCAGTCTGCGGTCCAACTTGGGCAATCATCGAACTTCTCATTGAAGCGGGTGCGGCTGGTGAACTCCAATCTTTTTGACTCATCGCGGGCACTCGCTTGCCTAAGAATCGCCGCCCAGAAAGGGGCGAGCCGGCGGAAGACCTCGCAAAATTGCAGATCTTGTTCCCGCCGCAATTGCCGGCTTTATGCCGGACTATTTTTAAAGGGAAGACCGCTACTTGGCGGAGATAAAATGCGCAAACTCAGTGGAGCGCACTGATCCAGGCCAAGTGAGGTCCTGTAAGGGGTGCCCTTATCTTACTGCAATCGAGATCGGAGTCAATAAATTCGGCAGTCCGTTGTTTGGAAGAGTTAATCGTCCGCGGCGCCAGGGGACGCGTTTTGCGGCAACTCTAGACTACATATCCGCCGCCAGGCGCGCCATCGCGGTGTCAAAGGAAACTTTTCCGTCCAGGTAAGGCAGCCAGTACAAATCCAGCAATCCGCGAAAGTGTTCCCACGATCCGGAGTAGAGTCCGAAGCGCGCCGCGTAGGGCAGGTAAGCCGAGGGGCCGTTGCTTTGTTCGAACGTGAACGACATGGTTCCGTATTCCACATCGCGGCGCACGATTTCGCCCGTGGTGTAGAACAAAAGCGCATGCCAGAAATCTCGCGGTATGGGCTTGTCGCGCTCGCGAAAATTGTGGGCGATCGCAGCGGTCACGGCGCCGGCCAGAGCGTGCGACGCCTCGTGAAACAACACTTCAAATCCGTACACGCCTCGATTGCGCGGATCGTGGCTGGAAATCGTGAGGTGTATGGGGTCGAGCGAGGTATATGCCCCAAAGGGGCCTCCGTACCACACGACGTCCACGCGCAGCCGCTGCGACGGCCAGGGCCTCTGATACACGTCGGCGAGTTGGCCGGAAAGCTCGACCCCCATTTTCTGGATGATTGGCGCAACCTGGGCGATCCATTCCCGGTTGGCGCGATCCTGCTGCGCCCACCAGTGCGCGCGATAAACGGGCGCGGCGCGTTCCAGGGCTTCGACGAGATCTTGCCGCAACCCGGATTTGCACAATGGGGTGGTTTTCCCTTCCAGGTCGGGGCAAGTCTCCATCGCCGAAAGCTGGTTGTTGATGATCTCCATGTCGCCATTCAACAGGAGATCGCGGCCCGCCAAATCTTTTGTGTAAAACGTGACGGCATCCTGCCAGGCATGGATGTCCGCCTCCGGGAAATCGATCAGCGAGACGGGAAGCTCGTCTGGCTGCGCCGCTCCTCTCATGGTGTCCGACGAAGAGGAATTGCCCTTCAGCAGGCGCGCCTGAAGGTAGAGAAAGTGATGCAGGTTCACCCAAAATCCGCTGTGCATTTCAAAGACGGGAAGCGGCGACTCCGTGCCGGAGGATTGCGCAATGGAGGATTGCTGCGCGCCGTAAACAGGCGCCGCTCCCGAGGACGATGCCGCCCAGCCTGTCGCGGCCAGCAGCAAGAGCGGCGCAGTCATAAATATTCGCAAAACCTTATGGCGGCGGAGAGGGGGCATGGCTGAACCCGCCATGTTATCGCCAAACGCGGCATGGATGCCAGATTTCGGTAGTCGTCGCTTTTAGGGCATCTCGAAATTCAGTTGTGTGCAAGTTTGCGAGAGCATGGATAACTTCAACGAAACATCTGGCGCAACAATGCCGACCCTTCATTTTCTGTAATGATCTTCTTGCGGACCAGCAAATAGATCAACTCGTTCAAGACCAACCGCATGTTCGCATTCGCCTCGATCGCTCCGGTCTCGGGCTCCGTTTCCGTTGCGGATGCGGCGGGCTCGGGAGCCTTTTCGCCGCTCAGATCGGCGATCCAGGAGCGCAATACTTCCTGAAACTCGCGCTTGACCTCGGTAAACGCAAGCCCCATTCCCATCGATACGTGCGTATAGGCGACCACTGCCGTCGCCTCAAATTCGCGCGTGTCGCGTTTCATACGAATTCTTACCGCGGCGCCCACTGCGAACGGAGATAGCGTGTCGATGTAACACCCGCCGGCGCCCAGATCGGAGCAGCGCCCGCTCACGCGCGTTTGCGAGCGAAGTTCGAAGATTTCCGCGGCCGCCGTGAAGGGATATCGAACCTGCGCCCGGTTCTCGGGAGCTTCGCTTTTCGGCGGCTCTTCACGCAAAGGCGCGGGAAACACAATCGGTGTGTCGGAGCGGTCGGACATTTTGCTTCGTAGGCGCGGATCACACTTCTGCGCCGGCATTTAGCTGAATGAGGGATTCCGCGCGCAATCCTGCGCGGAAATCGGAAGGGTAATCCCATTGTGGCTCCGGCACGGATTGGGTGGCAAGGAGATACTGCGCGGGGTGTGACGCAAACGCGAGGGGTCAGGAGGGTCCGATGCGCGGATCGGTGGACGTAGCGACGCCGCCTTGCTTGTCGGCGCCACGCAGGACCCCGGACGAGTCCAGAAAAAATGATCGCCGTCCCGTCTTGCCGTAATCTTTGGGAGAGGAGGCCAGGGAGAAGGTCTCCGCTTTATTTGCTTCTTCCTCCGGCAGGCCGCCGGCTGCGGGAGTAATGGTGTACCGGATTGTGTAACCGTCCTTGTCCCCGCTCGCCAGATTCGCATCGAGCAGACTGGCTGCCTCCGGCGAAACTCCGTTCGGCGGCGCGGGGCCCAGCACCGAAAGCGTGTCGGGCAATTTCCCGTACGCGCGGCGGTAGGTGTCCAGCGCCGAAGCCACGGAACGCAGATCGGCGATCGCTGCGTCTTCGCTCGCGTCCAGATCGGCCTGTTCCCATTGCTTGGCCATCGCGGGCACGTCGAGCAGGATGAGTCCCACCGAGAGCAGCTTCCAGCTTCCGCCTTCGCGCACGAGACCAAACGTGATCTTGCGCGGGTCTTCTCCGGCGATCGGAATTTCCATCGGCACGTAGGCGAGGTTTTCGCGCAGCTTCGTTTCGCCGAGACGCATTTCCGTGGTGTAGCTCGGGCTTTCGCAGCGCACGATCTTTTGGCCATTGCCGCTGGTGGAAAGCAGCACCCTGCCCGGTTCTTCGAGCAGAACGAATCGCTTCATCATCGCCGTGCGTTGCGCGCCGGGAAGCGCCCGGAACGCGGCGGCGTTGTCCGCCGTCAGCGAATTTGCAAAGGCCGGGAAGTCCTGTCGGCAAGCGGCGGACAGCGCGTCGGTAAGCGCCGTTTCAGGATTCGGCGCTGCTTGCTGCTGCGCCGCGCCAGCATTGAGCGCTGAAAGCGCTACGATTGCTGCAAGCGCCAGTAGGACAGGCTTCAGCCTGTCAGGTTTTGATTTTGCGCGCCGCGACAAAAAAGCAGACAGGCTGAAGCCTGTCCCACTGTTCTTCAACTCACCATTCACGATTTCGCTCCGCGCAATATTTCAGCGAGATTTTGCGTGAACTTGGATCGAGGCATGACGTCCTGACATCCCGCGGAGCGCGCGCGTTCCGCCAAATCCGTCTGCACGTGGGATAGAAACGCGATCACGCGCCGCGGTTTGCCTGGCCCGTCCGCCGCGCCGTTCGACGCGCAAAGATGCTCGACGGCATCGAGCGCCCCCTGCCTCGCGTTTAAGTCCACCAGGATGAGGGCCGCCGGGCTCGCCGCCGCTGCTTTCAGGAGCTGTTCGCCGGTCGCCGCGGTTTCCAGCGTGACGCCCGTATGTTTCGCCGTTTCATGCACCTTGGCCAGAAAAAATAAATCATCGATCAACGCAATTGCGTCCGCCATGAATTTCCATCCTCACAATACTTCGCCTTCCCGATGTACCACGCGCGCCGCCGCAACACAAGCCGGAAGGATCAGCCCGCCAACAAATTGTTTCCTCTAGGATGCCAAAACTAGTCCAGGCGTCTCCGGTTTCCTCTGCTCTCCTCTGTGTTCTCCGTGTTAAGCCTTTGCTTTCTTTAAGGCCGGAAAAGCTTTTATCACAGAGGACACAGAGGGGCACAGAGAAGAACGAACCAGGAGGCGGCCGGGGATGCTTCCGCAAGAGATCGAAATGAGTTACAAATGTTTCTGGTCATGAATTCGCTGGAACAAAAAATTCTAGCCGCCTTCGATGAACCCGGCGCGCGCGAGAAATCGTTGGCGGATCTGGGAGATCCCGCGACCGTGAAGGTCGTTGTGTCGCAACTGGTCGAGCGAGGCTGGCTGCGCGCCGCCGAAGCGCCGGACACGTACGTCCGCACCGAAGACGGCCGCCTGCAACTTGCCGCGCCGCGCGACGTCACGATCTACTCGCGCCCCGGCTGTCATCTCTGCGAAGAGGCCAAGGCGCAAATCGCTCCCTTGCTGAAAGAATG
Source organism: uncultured Acidobacteriota bacterium (assembly GCA_963768275.1). Taxonomy (GTDB): domain Bacteria; phylum Acidobacteriota; class Terriglobia; order Acidiferrales; family UBA7541; genus Palsa-360. Next base: position 162,258 of record CAVYHH010000019.1, on the reverse strand, counting down.
CGGCGCGCGCCTCACCGAAATCAACATCGACGAAGACCCGGAACTCCGCGCCTGCTACGATTACGATGTCCCGGTCATTTTTGTAGGCGCGCGAAAAGTGGGAAAACACCGCGTCGATCTCGCCCAATTCCGCCGCCAGTTGCGTGACGCTTCCTCAGAATGACGCCACTGCGGATTCTATTCGACTGCAAGACTTAAATTTAGTGTCCGGTGGTGGGTTTCACGCCGACAGTTTTGTCAGGGATATCACCTGCGCGGCCTTTGACGCGGTCGTAGACGGAGACGAGCGAGGTTGAGCCGAGGGCTTCGTTGTAGTAGGTGGGGACGCCGAGATGGGTTCTCAGCTCTTCGTTGAATTTGCGCATGTTGACGAGCTGTTCGGCGTGCGCGGGGAATTTTCTGCCGTCGTCGGTGAGCAGAAATTTTTGGTAGCCTGCGTCCCACAGGCGGACGAATTGGCCGTTCAGCAGGATGGTGGGGAGAATTGTCATCGTGTAGTGATCATCGGAAGTGCGGCGGAATTCGGCGCCGCAGCCGTATTTTTCGACGCGCATCACGCCGCCCGTGCTGCTGACGAGGAATCCTGAGGTCGACAAGCCATCCATCAGCTTGGCTGGGAACTTGTCTTTCACATTCCACATAGGCTTTTAGAATACGGAGCGCACGGTAGGGTGTAAAGGCAAAAGTCATTTGAGTAGTGACTCCCTCGGAATGGAAGCATGCCCTATCCGTCCCGAAGAACACGGGGCGGAGAGGCCTCTACAAAACCCTCATGTACTGATGGTCGCAGGTTTTGTAGAGGCCGCCCGCTTTTCGGGCGGGCATCCGTTCGGCTTGCGATGAGATTCAGCTTCGTACCAGGCCAAAACTTGCGTTAGAAAATGTGGCTACATTCCTCTGTGGCCCTCCGCATTTCTCGGTGTTCTCTGTGTTAAATCCGAAAAGCGCAACACAGAGAACACTGAGAAATGACGAGCGCACGGAGATTGCTCGTAGGACGGGAAAGTCTGAAGCGCGGCTTGGCACCGGCAAGAATCGGCGAAGTTTATGCTAAATTAGCTGAATACAACGGAGCCAGTCCGGGATCTATATGCGGGCGTGGTGCTTAGCTCGTCGAAAAGACCCTCGGCAGGGCTTGCACGAGAGGGCAGAGAATACTGCGACACATGAACACGGCAAAAAAACCTCTTTGGAGCGAAGCGTCGGCGAACGAGGGAACCATTGGCCGCAACGTGCTCGATTGCATTGGGAATACGCCGCTTCTGCGCCTTGAGCGACTTGGTCCGAATTATCCGAATGTGGAATTTTATGGCAAGGCGGAATGGTTCAATCCGGGCGGCTCGGTGAAGGATCGTCCCGCGCTGGAAATGATTCGCGAGGCGGAACGCTCCGGGAAACTGAAGCCGGGTCAGACCATCCTGGACGCAACGAGTGGAAATACCGGGATCGCGTACGCCATGATTGCCGCGGCGCTGGGCTATCGCGTGAAACTCTGCCTGCCGGCAAGCGCGAGCGAAGAGCGGAAGAAAATTCTCAAGGCTTTTGGCGCCGAGCTGGTGATCACGCCGGGCGATGAAGGCTCCGATGGAGCGATTCTGCGCGCGCGGGAAATTATCGCCGCCGAGCCAGGCAAATATTTTTATGTGGACCAGTACGGCAATGCTTCCAATTGGCGCGCCCATTACAAGACCACGGCAAACGAAATCTGGGAACAGACCGCGGGGCGCATCACACATTTCGTCGCCGGGCTGGGCACCAGCGGAACTTTTGTGGGCACCACGCGCCGCCTCAAGGAATTAAATCCCGCGATACGCTGCATCAGCTTGCAGCCCGACGCTTCGTTTCATGGCCTCGAAGGTTGGAAGCACATGGCCACGGCGATTGTGCCCGCCATTTATGATGCGAAGCTTGCCGATGCCAACCTGGAGGTCGGGACGGAAGAAGCGTATCGCCTGGTCAAGCGGGCAGCGCGGGAAGAGGGATTGCTGCTGAGTCCGAGCGCCGCCGCGGCTCTCGAAGGATGTTTTCATGTGGCCGCGTCGCTCGGGCCGGATGAGCGCGCCGTCATCGTGACGATTTTCCCGGATTCAGGCACAAAATATTTGAGCGAGCGTTTCTGGGACGAAGTTTAGCAGATTGCTGAGGAACGGGTTGCCGGGTTTAGTTTGTGTAGCGCCCGCCTTCAGGCGGGCATCTGCTTGAATCTAAAATGCCAACCTAAAGGTTGGCGCTACAATTGCTTTCTAAGAGAGAGACTTCATGCTGCTGCTGACGAAAAATTTGGAGCAGGAAATTCGCGATCACGGCGCGAAGGATTATCCGAACGAGTGTTGCGGAGCGATGCTCGGAACCGATGGCGACGCCGCGGGGCGGGAAGTGTGCGCGCTGTTTCCGCTGATCAACCGGCGCGACGATTCCCCCCGCAACCGGTTTTCGATTACGCCGGAGGATTTTCGCGCGGCCGAACGCGCCGCAGCAGAGCGTGGACTCGACCTCCTGGGGTGGTATCATTCCCACCCGGACCATCCTGCAAGGCCGAGCGAATTCGATAGGGAACATGCCTGGCCGTGGTACAGCTATGTAATCGTGAGTGTGGACGGCGGCGTTCCGAAGGATTTAACGTCCTGGCAGTTAGAGGATGACCGCTCCAAGTTTCAGCCGGAAGTGGTTGTGCCGGAACGGGTTGCCGGCCAGGGTAAACAGGGCTGAGGTTTCGCTTTGAACCCTGAGTTGCTGTCTGCGCATCCGATGTAGTGGTTTGTTCGGCGGGACTCACGCTTTGCTTGAAATGCAAGGCGCGACGTGCGAACCACTGCCTGAATCCAGCAAGGAGGAAACGAACGTATGGCCGTAAAGGTTTTGATTCCGACGCCGCTCCGCCAATTTACAGGGAAGCAGTCCAGCATCGAATGTAGCGCGGCCACGGTGGGCGAGGCGCTCGGCAGCCTGACGGGCACGTTTTCCGAGTTGAAGAAACATCTCTTTACCGACGAAGGAAAAATTCGCAGCTTCGTGAACGTGTACTTGAACGACGAGGACATCCGCTTTCTCGACAAGGAAAACACGCGAACCAAGGACGGCGACACGATCAGCATCGTGCCTTCCATCGCCGGCGGTTCCCGCTGTGACAGCAAGTAAGTCCGCGAAATCGCGGGAAGAATTTAGAGGAGAACGTCCGTGGCAATTCCGACCGACGCATTGCAGCAACAGGAAGTGAAGCTTTCCAAGGAAGAGATTCAGCGCTACAGCCGCCACCTGATCATGCCCGAAGTGGGCATGGAGGGGCAGCTCAAGCTGAAGCGCGCCCGCGTGCTGATGATCGGCACGGGAGGACTGGGTGCGCCGCTCGGACTGTATCTGGCCGCCGCAGGCGTGGGACATCTGGGTCTCGTCGATTTCGACGTTGTCGATTCCTCGAACCTCCAGCGCCAGGTGACGTTCACTACGGCGGACGTGGGCAAACCAAAGTCCGAGGCCGCAAAGGCGCGGCTTTCGGCGCTCAACCCGGCGATTGAGATCGTGTCATATGAAACGCGGCTCACGAGCGACAACGCGCTCGAATTGTTCCGCGATTACGACATCATCGTGGATGGCACCGACAATTTTCCGACGCGTTTTCTGGTCAACGACGCGTGCGTGCTGCTCGGCAAACCGAATGTGTACGGTTCCATCTTCCGGTTTGAGGGACAGGCGACGGTCTTCGGATACCCGGGCGGGCCGTGCTATCGCTGCTTGTATCCCGAGCCGCCTCCGCCGGGGCTGGTGCCTTCGTGCGCGGAAGGCGGCGTGCTGGGCGTGCTGCCCGGGATCGTCGGCTCGATCCAGGCGATGGAAACGATCAAGCTGATTCTGGGCGCGGGAGAGCCGCTGGTTGGGCGTCTCCTCCTGTTCGACGCGCTGGCCATGCGCTTTCGGGAATTGAAGCTCAAGAAGAACCCGGAATGCCCAGTTTGCGGCGAGCACCGGACGCTTACAAAACTGATCGATTATGAGGAATTCTGCGGAATTCGTGGCGAGGAGGCCCCTGCAATGACGGACGGTATACCTGAAATTACGGCGACGGAGTTAAAGGCGCGGCAGGATCGCGGCGAGAAACTGTTCATCCTGGACGTGCGCGAGCCGCACGAATATCAGATCTGCAATTTAAATGGTAAGTTAATTCCGCTCGGGGAGCTGCCGCGCCGCGTGAACGAGCTGGACAGTTCCGTCGAGATGGTCGTCCACTGCCGCAGCGGAAAGCGCTCGGCCGATGCCATCCATTTCCTGCAAACGGCCGGATTCAAGAAGCTGTGGAACCTGAAGGGCGGCGTCCTGGCGTGGGCGGATGAAGTCGATCCGCGGATGCCGAAGTACTAAAAAATGCGCGCGGCTCTATTCCTCTTAATATCCCGGCAAGTCCAGGGCGACAAGCCCGGCATAAGGGAGCACAAATGCCACCGACAAAGATCACGGTTCGCAATGACGGGCCCTTGCGCGTAGAAGGGGAAGTCGAACTCGTCGATATGGAAGGCAAGCCGTACGGCCTTGGCGGCCGCACCGCAGTCGCGCTTTGCCGCTGCGGCCATTCCGCTAACAAGCCTTTTTGCGATGGATCTCACAAGACCGCAGGTTTTCAAGACAAGCAGCAAGCCCGGGATCTCCCGCCGCCGCAGCCACCCAAGGCCTAACCCACATTTCTCACCAGGTTCGACCACACACGCAATTGGTGATGTTACCTGGGAACGCCAATCTCCCGATTGGCGCTGCGGAAACCGCCAATCAGGAGATTGGCGTTCCCGGGATTAAAGCTAACGCCAGCAAGATTATAAATCTCCAATCCTGGCCCTCAATCCATCCCCTCAGTAGTGTCAAATTCGCCACTAGTGTGTGCCGTCTTGGGAAGGCCGCTGGAGTACTGGTTACATTCCTATCCATCCTCAGGGAACGGACTGCCCGCCTCTTTGCAACATCCAGCGTGCAGAATCTGCAAGTCATTTATTTTCAGCAACGTACAGAACAGGCCACAACTTTTCTAAAAAGGTTCTGAACTTGCTCCTCTTTGTTACGCAGTAAGAAATGGGGCCCATGGAACTGCTCAACTGGGGGAGCGGTGAGCGTGCTGAATCAAATTCGGGTGTGGTGTTGGCGCCTTCGGTGGTTTCTCGGAATTATCGGCGCGGTCGCGTTTCTGGCGATGGCTGCCTGGTTGCGCCACCTTCCGTTTTCCTCTGAGCCCATACTTTATTCGTACCTGCAGATTGTTGGCAGCCTGCTTTGCTTCACCTACGCAGCGAACGCCTTGGTGCGGTTCCGTGGCACGCACGACCGCCTTACGCTGATCCTTGCCTTTGGATTCGTGCTTTCCGGCGCGATCGAAACAGCCGCCACATTCAATTTCTACGGCATTTTGGCTTCCGGCGCTTTCAGCCAGTTGCGCGTGCCCCTGGCGTGGATGGTGAGCCGTACGTTGCTGGCCATGGTGCTGATTGCGGCGCTCATTGTAGAGCGCCGCGTGCCGAACTCACGCGACCCTGGAAGGGAGATTGCGGTCTCGCTGCTTGTGGTCGTCGGCGTGGCGTATTTGACCAGTGTCGCCTATTTCGGGTCTCCCTTGGAACCGAGCATGCACCCGCGGGCCTTCCTCTCCAGGCCCGGGGATCTCCTCCCGGCGATCCTGTTTGGAATTGCCGCTATTGGGTTCGGCCGAAGATCGCTGCACCATGCCTCCCCGGGCGACCGCGCATTTTGCCTGGCGCTGTGGATGAATGTGGGCTGCCATGTCCTGGCAACGCAATCCGAAAGGTTGCTCGATGCGCCGTTCACGATGGCCCAATTCTTGAAGGTGGGCAGCTACGCCATCGTCCTGGGCGGAGCGCTGCTGGACAACGCACGATTGTTCGATCAAGTCCGGCAACTCGCTGTGACGGACTCGCTGACCGGCCTTTCGAACTACCGCACGCTGATCAACGTCATGGAAACGGAAATTCAGCGCTCGCACCGCACCGGGCGCCCATTTGCCATTCTCTTGTTCGACCTGGACGGCTTGAAAGCCATCAACGACCAGCACGGGCACCTGGTCGGCAGCCGCGCCATCTGCCGCCTGGCAAGCGTCCTTCGGATCCATTCCCGCTCGATGGACACAGCGGCGCGCTATGGCGGCGATGAATTTGCCGTGGTGTTGCCGGAAGCGGGCCAGGAAGCGGCCGCCTCGGTGAGCCGGCGCATTTGCGAGCGCCTGGCAACGGATGGCGAGCTTCCGCGCGTTACGGTGAGCGTCGGCGCCGCCGTTTATCCGCGGGACGGGGAAACGATCGAGGCACTGTTCAATACCGCGGACAAGGCCCTGTACGGCATGAAACGGCGTCCGGACGGGATTCGGGCGCTGGCCCGCATTGCGGCCTGTCTGTAAAGAATTGGCGCGAGTATGACGCGGCGGAGAGGCCGCGGATTTACTGAGGGAAACGATGGCGCAAGTATTCGATATCGAGCGACTCGAAAAAAGAATTCCGATGACCGTGGCAGTCCATATTTCCGGGCACGAATCCGCCTCCCCCGTGGAGACGACGTTCACCGAGGACGTCAGTTCACGCGGGGCGCGGGTTCCGAGCATCCGCCGCTGGCGGCCCAACGACACGCTGAACATTGAGTCGTTGCCCGGCGATTTCCGCGCCCTGGCGCGCGTGGCCTACTGCCGCCCGCACCCGGAAGGGTATGTCATCGGACTTGAGTTCCTAGAGCCCAGTGGCCGGTGGGTGGTTAACGCCCCAGTCGGCTCAGGGAAACCGCTGCAAGGATAGGAGGGACACGCGAAGGCAAACAACTGGCGTATTGTATTACCCAGAAGCGCTTGACATTCCGCGGGAACGGGATGGCAGGCGCTTTTGGCGTTTTGTGGGGGAAATGCGTGACTGGTGACTAGTGACTGGTGATCGGTGAATCGTGAATCGTAATTCGTGACTCTCTTTAACTTTTGGCTGGCTCGATTTTGTAGCGCCCGCCTTCAGGCGGGCATGTGCTTGGATCCGACGTGCCCCCCTGAAGGCGGGCGCTACACAAACCAAAACCGAGCCTTCACGGACACTCGGCAGAGGCGGCACTTTTGGCTTGATTAATTTTCTTTCAAGCGCACTCAACCGCGCGAATTTGATCCACTGGCCGCTTCTACTAAACGTTCGTACAGACGGAGCGTTTCCTCCACCATTCGATCCGCGGAAAAGTGGGTGATCACTGTTTCCCGGGCGGCCCGGCCGAGGCGAGCTGCCTCATCGGGGTGTTCCATGAGGCGTGTGATGGCGGCCGCCAGTGCACCTGGATCGAGGTCCTTCACTAGGAGGCCGTTCTTGCGATCCACAATGGCTTCTGGATTTCCGCCCCGAGCGAATGCCACGACCGGAAGTCCGTGCGCCATGGCCGAAAGCATGGCGCAGGCCAGCGGTTCCTGGTGCGAGGGGAAAACGAAGAGATCCGTCGCGGAGTACACGCTATCGACGTCGGAAACAAAACCGGGAAACTTCACGGAATCCTCGAGGTGAAGTTGACGAACGAGTCCTTGCAGATTGGCTTGTTCCCGGCCTTCTCCCGCCAGGAGCAAGACGCATTGTGGAATCCGCGCGCGCAAATCGGCAAAAGCGCGAAGCAGGAGCACGTGTCCTTTTTCAGGCACGAAGGCCGCAACATTGCCGAGGCACGGGCTTTCTTGCGGAATTGCGAAACGGTGGCGCGCCCGGTCACGATCCGTTTGCGAAATCATCGCCGGAATTTCGACGCCCACAAAAATCACTTCGACGCGGTCGGCAGGCAGGCCGCTCTCGAACAAGGATTTCGCGACGAAATCCGATACGGCGACGACTCGGCCGGCTGCGCGATATCGCGCCATGGAAATTGGATCTGACGAAAGCGGGAGTTCAACGCGGCGCGAGACAATCACGGGAACGAAGCGGTGCGCCCGCGCCAGCCACGCTGAGGTGAGCGCGTGAGGTTCGTTGGCATGCACGACATCCACTTGACGCCTTCGCACCAGCCGCCCGATCGCCAGAACGGCGGCAAGGCGCCGGCTTGCTTGGGAGACCTCATGGACAACGATGCCGGCGTCCTTCGCGCGGCGCGCCAGCAACGTATCTCGAAGCGCGATCAGCTCAGGAGCGTGGCCGCGTTTGAGCAAGCCCCGCAAGAGCAGGAGCGCCTGGTCCTGTCCGCCACGGAAGTCCCGGCTGAGGTCGACAACCAGCGGGCGCAAGCTCAAGCCTCGCCGGGATTCGGCCACGATCTGTGCGTCAGTTTTTCCCCCGTGCGCAGCCGGCCCAGTTTTCGGTACTTGGTGTAGATGGATTTCGCGGACAACCAGGCGATCAGCCAGCCGCGCCGCCCGTCGAGGACGCCCAGCTGGAGCACAAGTTTCTGGAAGAATGTCCAGGGAGGAGCCACAATCATCGCGGCGCGCCAGCTCTTGCGGCCCCGCGCAAACATGTCTTCGGCCGCCATGGTGGTATAGGCTTCGATCTTGGCTTTGTGCTCGGCGAAGGAACGGACGGTGTAGTGGTAGAGATGGCCATTCAGCCGCCCGGCCGGCCCTTCCGCGTGGACGCGCTCGTGCAGAGCGCCGGCAAACTCGCCCTTGTCGCGCCGGTAGAGGAATAATTTGCATTCGGGATACCAGCCGGAATGACGGATCCAGCCGCCCAGATAATTCGTCATCCGCGAGAAGGCGTACGCGTTCTTGTCGGGGGCTTGCTGCTTCCACGCGAGCATCGAGGAACGCAATTCGGGGCTCAATTCCTCGTCGCAGTCGATGGAAAGAACCCAGTCGTTTGAGGCAAAGGAGGCAGCGAAATTTTTTTGCTCGGCGAATCCGTCCAGTTTGCGGGCATATACGCGAGCGCCAGACGCGCGCGCGATCTCGCAGGTCCGGTCCGTGGAACCCGAGTCCACCAGAATAATTTCGTCGGCAATTCCGGCCAGCGATGCGAGCGCGCGCGGCAGGTCCACTTCTTCATTGTATGCGATCAAGGTTGCGGTCAGCGCGGGCATGGGAATCCGAGATTCCAGGTCGTACGAAATGTGTGGGCGCGGGCTGCAATTATGCCATATCCCCGCCTCGCACCGCCGTCGTTTTTCGATCCGTCTGACGATCGGATCTGAACGGCTCGATGGAGGAAGAGGAGCCGTCACGATCGAAGACAAGGACTTGTCCGAAGCAGAGGGATTCAACCAAAGAGAGTCCCGAGGCGGCCAGCGCCAGAACGCATTTGAGCACGGCAGGCAAGCCAACTACCTGGGGATGGACTTCCACAACCAGCCGATGAACCGATGACAGATTCGCGCTCGCGAAAACTTCCGTTTCAATGCCTTCGATGTCGCAGACAATCACATCAGGCTGAATCTCATCCACCACTTCCTGAAAGGCATCGGCTTCAATCCGAATCTTTTTGGATCCCTTAAATGGGACCATGGATGATGCTGGAAAACTACGCCGGACGTAAAACTCACAAGCGCCTTTTTCCCTGGCAATCGCTTTGTTCCGGATTTCCACATGCACGCCATTTCTCCGAACATTTTTTTCCGCAAGCGGAGCGATCACGGGATCCGCTTCGTAGCCCACGACTCGCCCGTTGCACGAAGCTTTTGCCGCCGCGATCGACGTTAGGCCCAGCCCCGATCCCAAATCCAGAACGGTGTCTCCCGGGTGCACCAGGTGGCGCACGAGATAGGCTTCGGCCGTTTCAAAATCATTTTTCCGCAGGGATTTGCGCACACTTCTAGAGACTGGCGGTCTTGGGGCGTCGATGACGATGTCTCCCACGACGAATTCAAAATCGCGGCGCTCGCGCCAATGTCTGATGAAAGGTATACGAAGAGCCAGATTGCGCCAGGCGACCATTTTAATCCTTCTATTCAGGCCGGAATGTCTCTTGTTATTGCCGTTCGGATTCCTGTAGTGCGCTTATGATATGGTATTGCAGGTCGTCCGCCTTCCACAGGCTTTTTCGTTGCGCCGCCCTACCCGCTCGCATGGAAACATCTGAGGGTTTCTTAGTCAACATCAAACTGCTACACGCCTTGAGGCAGGGAAGACAGCCGGCCGGAATGAATCTGAGAGCTGCGGTTAACGCGCGATGAGAGGGGAAACGCGCGGTGATCAGCGCGGCGTTGCGAGCTTGGGCGTGACGCTGACCAGGATGACGGAAGTGCCGATACGGAATTCGGACAGGTGTTTAAGCTCCGCGACGCGGACGCGTTCGTCGGCGAAGTAGGTGCCATTGGTCGAATCCATATCGCGCAGGCGGATGACCTCGCCCTTGATTTCAATGGCGCAGTGCCAGCGCGAAATTTCCTTGTCATTGATGACGATATCGGCGTCGGCCCTTCCCACGACGACGCGGGGTTTTTCCACGGAATAGACAAGGCCGCGGGAGGGACCGGCGATCACGGAGAGGGCGATCGCCTTTCCTGCGGGCAATTGCAGGGAATTTGCTTCGTTGCCGCCCGCGCCTGCAAGCCAGGGCGCGCCGGCGCTGCGGGCAAACCCAGGCAAGGGCGTCAGGACTTGAGTCGCATCGGGACTGGGCCCAAGCTCTAGCACTGTATTCTTGCCGCACTTGGCACACTGAAATTGCACGCGAGGGAGACCCACCAATTGCGCGTCTGGAAGGGAATGCTGTGCGCCACAACTCGAGCAAGCGGCTTTCATCGGATCCTGCGGATTCGGACTCCACCCTTACGTTGAATGCACCGGTCCCGCCGGGGCGCGATGCCTCGTCAAGATCGGTTCCTCGTCTAATTTAGCACGCCTATTTCGCGCTCGACGGAGAGTTCGCGCGCGATGTTTCGACAAGGGAACTATCCCCGCATATGATTGATTGCAAGGGGTTTCCAGGATGGGTCTGAATGTTCAAGTCGAATTTGAACGGTGCGGCTTCCTCGCAGTTCCTCTTCACGCCGCCCGCATGGGAGTGCGCGAAGCTTCGTCCTACTGCACGAAGCCCACGTTGGGGACCGGGGTCGGCTCGGGGACTTCGCGGATGGGGCCGAACTGCATCTCGTAGCGCCTGACATTTTCTTCCAGCGCGCGCATGATTCGTTTGGCGTGAGCCGGGCTGACGATCACGCTCGAAACCAGCTTCCCCTGCGGCACATTCGGAAACACGTAGATGAAATGCACCGTGAATTCTTCCGCCGTGTGGTGAAACATCACCAGATTGGAAAATTGCCCGACTAATTCCTTTTCATCCGCCTTGATCTGAACTTGTACCTGTTCGCCACCCGCTTGCGACATGAATTCCTCCGTTGACGGATACCGCTCGCGGCTCGCCGTGAACGCGGGCCGTGAACGGTGAACCGTTCCATTTCCGACACTACCATATTCCCCCGGACAGCGGCACGAGCAACGTGCGTGCCGGTTTCGCCGGTTTTCAAGCACACTCTCGAGGCATAACGATTGACTCGCCGGGGCATTAATGCTAGTTTATTTGAGATATTTATCTAGGTTAACTATGGCGCTGCCTCCCCTAACTTCTGACTCCGCTGACGCGATTTCGAGCGCCGGCAATCCGGACGAAACCGCGTCCGCTACGCATATCAGTCTTCGCCCGCGAACTGGTTCCCCCTCGCTTCCGGAGTCCTACCGCAGCGTTCCCATCCTGGCCGGCGCTTCTTTTTTTCGGAAAATGATTGCGTTTGCGGGGCCCGGCTACCTGGTGGCTGTTGGTTACATGGATCCGGGCAACTGGGCGACAGACCTGGGAGGCGGCTCGCGGTATGGCTACACACTTCTTAGCGCCGTAATGATTTCGAGCCTCATGGCCATTTTTCTCCAGGCGCTCTCCGCGAAGCTCGGAATTGCCACGGGCCGCGACCTGGCCCAGGCTTGCCGCGAGCATTATTCTCGGCGGACCACGGCGGTTCTTTGGGTGCTTTGCGAAATTGCGATTGCGGCCTGCGATCTGGCGGAAGTTCTTGGGTCCGCGGTGGCGCTGAAGCTGCTGTTCGGACTGCCGCTGCTCGCCGGCGTGTTGCTGACGGGCTTTGATGTGCTGCTGGTCTTGGCGTTGCAGGGGCGCGGTTTCCGGGTGCTCGAGACGCTGGTCATCACTCTGATCATGACGATTGGCGCGTGTTTCGCGTATGAAATTTTTTTCGCGCGGCCGCTCTGGATCGAGGCGGCGCGAGGATTCCTTCCGACGTTCCAGATCTTGAAGGATCGCGAGATGCTCTATCTTGCGATCGGGATTCTGGGCGCCACGGTGATGCCGCACAATTTGTATCTCCATTCCAGCATCGTGCAAACGCGCGCCTTCAAACTGGATGCGGGAGGAAAGCGCGAAGCGATCCGCTTCGCCACCCTCGATTCCACGCTGGCGCTGGGATTTTCGCTCTTCATCAACGCGGCCATACTGGTTCTGGGCGCCGCGGCGTTTCACGTGCGCGGCATGAACGACGTGGCGGACATCAGCCAGGCCTACCAACTGTTGACGCCGGTGCTGGGCGTGAGTTTCGCCAGCGTGCTCTTCGCGGCGGCGCTGCTGTGCTCGGGACAGAATTCCACGCTCACGGGGACGCTCGCCGGGCAGATCGTCATGGAGGGGTTCCTTCACTGGCGGCTCAAGCCCTGGCTGCGGCGCTTGATCACGCGGTCGATGGCCATTATTCCGGCGGCGATCGTGATCGGAGTCATGGGTGAGAGCCACGCGACTTCGCTTCTGATCCTGAGCCAGGTGATTTTGAGTTTCCAGTTGCCGTTTGCGGTCGTGCCGCTGATTCAATTCACAGGTGACCGCTCCAAAATGGGAGAATTCACGAATGGCCCGATCACGGCGATTTTCGGCTGGTTCATGGCTGCGGCCATCATAGTCCTCAACGCGGCGCTCCTCTGGCTCACCTTTGGCGGGAAGCTTTGAGTTGAATCCCGGGAACGCCAATCTCCCGATTGGCGGATTTCGCGCCGCCAATCAGGAGATTGGCGTTCCCAGGGAAGCATCTCCCGCGTGCCGGTTTGGAGCATTGGATCCACTCGAATTTGGGAGGGAAGGTTTAGCAGGTGAAATATGTCCTGTCTTGTGGCAGAATTTTTGATGCCTCGCCAAATCTCGGTTCAAATGGAGACATCGGAATGAGTGGATTCAATAAGGGAGCTTCTTTGTGGCTGGCGCGAGTTGCAGGCGCCTGCCTCGTGCTTGGAATGTGCATTTTTGCGTTCGGACGAGTGGCGGCACAGGAAGCGGCGCCGCCCGCGCCGTGGGTTGCGCCGGATGACGCTAAGAAGGTGAAGAATCCAATCCCGCCCACTCCGGAAACTTTGGCTGCCGCGGAACAGCTCTTTACGGACAATTGCGTGCTTTGCCATGGCGAAAAGGGCATGGGAGACGGTCCCGGCGCCAAGACCATCAAGATCAAGCCAGCGAACTTCACCGATGAGAAGCTGATGGCCGCGGAGACGGATGGGTCGCTGTTCTGGAAGATGACGACGGGCCGCGGTCCGATGCCTTCCTGGAAAGAAGATCTGACGGACAAGGAACGCTGGGAACTGGTGGGCTACATCCGCAAACTTACGAAAGACGCGGCCAAGAAGTAAGTATCGAAACGAGACCGAAAAACGAGGGCGCGGCGTCCGCGAAATTCCCGGAAAATCGCAGCCGCGCCCGGAATTCCCCTCTTACTTGACCGCCGCCAGAGCCTGCCCGACTTCCTTCATGTCCGGCACGACCGGAATATCGTAATTCTTGAACCAGGCGATTTTTCCCGCTTTGTCGATGATGGCGATGGCCCGGCCGGTGATCCCTTTTTCCGCGAGATAGACGCCAAATCGATCCGCCACGGCACCCCTCGGATGAAAGTCAGCGAGGAGCGGGTAGGTGATTCCCATCTTTTCGGCAAAAGCCTTGTGCGCCCAGGCGCTGTCGACGCTGAGGCCGAGCACCTGCGCTTCGAGCTTTTCAAATTGCTTTAAATCATTGACGAAGCAGGCGTGCTCGTTCGTGCAGACCGGGCTGAAATCGAGCGGGTAAAAAATCAGTACGACGTTGCGCTTGCCCGCAAAATCGGAAAGCTTGATTTCCTTTTGCGATTGGTCTTTCAGGGTGAAGTCGGGAGCGGGCTGTCCTACGGCAATCGGCATGAAGCCTCCTAGGATTTGAAAAATGATTTGCAAGTCTCGCAGGCGCTTGGGCGCAAGGCCCAAATCGCAGCTGCGGACGATGTTTTCTTAGTAGCACAGACTTCAGTCTGTGGCGGTTCGTTCCGCAGCCAGGGACGCACGCGGTAGCCAAGATCAGGTGGAAACCCACAGACTGAAGTCTGTGCTACTCAACCCCATGATAGCGGATTTTTTCGAGCGCTGTCCCGGATTCTGGTAACATCGCCGCGTTATGGCGCGCATCGACATGGACCAGGCCTATCCGGGAATTTCGATTCGTCCGGGTTCGCGCACTTTGTGGGCGCGGCTGATGCGCTGGCCCGCGGAATGCATCCATCTGGAAAATGGGCACCACTGGATGGCCACGTTTATCCCGGATACGCTGTATCTTCGCGGCAAGGCCAGATTGCGTCGCAAGCCAGCGCGGCCGGAAGTGTCGGTCTGCTACGACTGCCTCACTGGCCTGCTGGAGGCGGAACTGGCGGCTTGCCCGAGCCGCGTGGTCGCGTTTGAGCCGGACGGAGAGAATTTCACGCAATATTTTTTCCTGGGCAAGGAAGATTTCGCCGCTGCTGGCCTGCGCTCCGAAGTCGCCGCCGCGATCCTGACGCGTCTTGAAGAAATGGACGGCGAGTGCAGCGATTGTGGCAGCCCGGCAACCTGGCTGTGGATTTCGCGGCGGGAGGTTTCCAGCCTCGACCAGACGGAGCGGATTCTGGCTTCGCCCGGGGCGCTCTTCTGCGCCAAGCACGGAGCCGCGAAATTGTGCGAGGCCCTGGGACAAGTGGAAGAGGCGAACCTGTTTTACGTCAATGCGCCGTACGGAGATTCCGGCGCGTACGTCTGGATCTGAACGCCGGGTGCGGGCTGTACGTGCAGCCCGCCATAAACAATGACTCTGCAACAAATTGTCGAGAAATATCTGACCATCGCCGGCGGCTATGCCTTCCTAGCGCCACTAGCGGATTTTGGGCTCTCGAAGAGCGCCGCCGAAGGCATCTTCAGCGCTTTTGACGAGGATTACCACATCAGCCGCTTCATGCATTTCAGCCAGGTTTCCGGCCCCGCCTACAACATTAACGGCTTCGAGCAGACCCACATTTCGATCGATTCGGATATTCAGTCCATTTTGTGAGTAGGACAGGCTTCAGCCTGTCTGGTTTTGATTTTTGCGTGGACAAAAAGCAGACAGGCTGAAGCCTGTCCTACGAATGGCGGCGCCAGAGCCAATAGCCGAGGCCACAGACGAGGAGGATCGGAAGCGCGCTCATGACTAGCGTCATTCCGAAGTAGGTTCCGGCGGTTTTGGGGTCGCCTACCATGCAGGCTGGGCAAGCCCATGCCGCGCCGGGGAGCAGCGAAGCGCCAGCCGCGGCGACGAGGAAACGTTTTGCAAGATTTTAAGCTACGCATAAGCCCCTCACAAATATACGCGCAAATAGATCACCGGCCACAGCAGGACTACGAAATACCAGAACACTTGCGTGGCCGCGAACGTGGATGGCGCGAGCGTGCCGCGGCGCATCGGGAAATAGATGCGCCGTCAGGACGGCGATGGCGACTACGGCGTGGAGCGCGTGCGCGCCAACGATCAGGTAGAAAAACGCGCCGTGGGCGCTGGAGGTCATCGTCAGGCCCTCGCGGAGAAGCGCGACCCATTCCACTCCTTGCAGTAGCACGAAGGCGATTCCCGTGGCGATGGCGCCTGCCAGATAGGGGCGCGCTTTTTCGTAGCCGTCGCGCGCGCGGCGGTTCGCTACGTACAGCAGCGCGCCGCTGAGAAGCAAGATTGCCGTGTTGAACGCAGTTCGTTCGACCGGCAGGCGCGGCTGGCCGGCGGGAGGCCAGACGCCGCCCGGCACGGTGGCGCGGGCGATGGTGTGCGCGCTCATCAGCGCCGCGAAAAACATGATTTCAGCGACGACAAAAATGATCACGCCAAGGACGGAGTTGGGCAGGCGGTTCCCATTATCGGGCGCGCGATGAGCCAATTGAGATTCGATCGTTGTGGTTGGGCTACTCATTTTTGGTTGCCGCGCCCGCTCCGGATTGCACTTGCTGACTTGCCGGATTCTTGTTCCAGTTCTCGCCGCTGTGCTTCATCACGTCGGGAGCCACGCCCGCGAAAAGAATCGCGATGAAGAGGAGGCACATGACCAACAGATACGGCACCCAGCGTTTTTCAACGGTGACGTGCATGAAATTTTTGGCGACGAGATACGCTTTGACCAGGGCGACTCCGAAGGCGGCGATGAGGAGCACGACGCGAACATGGGACATCGAGCCGAGGACGCTCACGATGAGCAGTGCCACGAGGATGGCCCAGATCTTGACGTAGTTGGGATGATGAACGTGAGCTTCAGTCGTCATTGTTCCTCGTCATAACTCCCAATCGGGGTTCCTCACCGGGCGATGTACAGCAACGGAAACAGGAAAATCCAGACGATGTCGACGAAGTGCCAGTACAGCCCGATACATTCCACGCGCTGCAATTCCTCGTTTTTCGCCGCGTCCGCAGCGACGATCAGCATGATGATCATTCCCGCGAGCACGTGAAGGCCGTGCAGTCCCGCCAGCGTGTAATAGAACGACCAGAATCCGCCCGAGGAAAGCACGAAGCCTTCACGGATATCGATGGTCCACTCATATCCCTTCACGCACAGGAAGATCAATCCGCCGAGCGTAGTGAGGCGAAGGAGTTTCGCGGCCTTGGGGCCGTCGTGCGCGTCCGCGGCCTTGTGCGCCAGCACGGCGAATAAACTCGAGGTGAGAAGCACGAACGTGTTGAACGCTCCCGCCCAGGTCAGCGTGTGCGAAGCCGACTCCGCCCATTCCGGGTGCCCGATCCGGTGCATGATGTAGGAAGCGAGCAGGCCGCCGAAGATCACGATTTCCGAGGCGATCACCCACCAGGTAATCAGCCGCGCGGTCGGAATTCCCGTGGCGCTCCGAGTATTGGAAATTGGTTTGGCGCTTGCGCTCATGAGTCCATTTCTCCGGCAGCCCTACTCGGGAACGTTCTGCGGCAAAAAGTCATCCGCGCGGCCCGGCAAGCCATATTCGTAGGGGCCGCGATATACGGTCGGCATCTCGGCAAAGTTACCGTGCGGGGGCGGCGAAGGGACCGTCCACTCGAGAGTCGTGGACCTCCACGGATTCGCGCCGGCGCTCTTGCCGTGGCGCAGGCTCCAGATGAAATTGAACAAAAAGACCAGTTGGAAAGCCAGCATGAAGAGCAGCGCGATCGTCGAGGTGGTGCGCAGATGTTGCAGCGCGGGCCGCGACTGCTCCGCGAACTGGGCGTAATTGTAAACGCGCCTCTGGTCGCCGGCGATGCCGGTGATGAACAGCGGAATAAAAATTACGTTGAAGGGGATGACCGTGCCCCAGAAATGAATTTTTCCGAGCGTCTCATTAAGCATGCGGCCGAACATTTTGGGATACCAGAACGTCAGTCCGGCGAAGACGGCGATGATCGCGATGGGGACGAACGTGTAATGGAAATGCGCGATCAGGAAATACGTATCGTGCAGGTAGATGTCCGTGCCGGAGGAGCCCAGAAAGATTCCCGTCACGCCGCCGATCATGAACTCCGCGATGAAGGCCAGAGCCCAGAGCATGGGCGTGTCCAGATGGATCGAACCGCCGTAGAGCGTGGCGATGTACAGGAACACCATCTCCGTGACCGGGACGGAAATCAGCAGCGTCGTGATCGAAAAAATATTGGCCATGCGCGGGTCAATCCCGGCCACGAACTGGTGGTGCGCCCACACGACAAAGCTCAGGAACCCGACGGCCCACGTCGTATAGAGGACGGTCTTGTAGCCGAATATTTTCTTGCGGGAAAATACCGCAATGATTTCCGCGACGATCCCCATAGCTGGAAGCAATACGACGTACACCTCGGGATGGCCGAAGAACCAGAACAAGTGCTGCCACAAGAGCGGGTCGCCGCCGCGCGTCGGATCGTAGAAGCCGGTGGACATGGTCTGGTCAAACAGAAGCATGACCGCGCCGGCGATCAAGGGGCCCGCGGAGGCCATGAAGACGATGTTGGCCAGAATGATCATCCAGATCAGGATCGGGATGTCGTACATTTTCATGCCCGGCGCGCGGCTGTTCATTGCCGTGACGGTGAAGTTGATCCCGCCCAGCAAGAACGCTACGAATTCCAGCGCGACCGCGAGCAACCACAGTGTCGCGCCGATCGGCGTCAGGTTATAGGCGCCACTGGCGGACAGCGGAGGATACGCAGTCCAGGCGCCGCCGAACGGGCCGCCCTTTACCAAAAAAGATGAGAGCAGAACGAGGGCGCTCAACAGAAAAATCTGATACGAAAGGCGATTGATGCGCGGGAACGCCATATCGTCGCAGCCGACCATCAGCGGAATCAGAAAATTTCCAAATGCGGCGATGAGCACGGGCATGGCCACCCAGAAAATCATGATGCTGCCGTGCATGGTGACGAGCGCGTTGTACCTCCCGGGCGTAACGATCCCGTACCCGGGAACGTACTGATTGGGAAAGCCCAGCTGCATGCGGAAGACGTACGCGAAATAGCCGCCGATCATGGCCATCGCCATTCCGGTGAACAAATACTGCATGGCGATCATCTTGTGGTCGGTGGACCACAGGTATTTCCGAAAAAATCCCGGCTCGGCGTGTTGAACTTCCGTGCTCATCGCCGCACCTCCGCCATTGTCGCCATGCCGTCGGTGGCGGACGCGGGCATCGCCGGCTGCTCGGCCACGGCCGGGCTCGAATTGCGCATCAGCCACGCGGCGTGGTCCTGCGCGGTCTCGACGACGATGCGGCCCGCCATCAACGCGTGGCCGATGCCGCACATCTGCGTGCATTGAATGTCGTAGGTACCGACGCGATTGGGACGAAACCATCCGGAGATGGTGCGTCCCGGCAACGCGTCTTGTTTGAGGCGGAAGGCCGGGATGGCGAAACTGTGAACCACGTCTCGCGACAAAAGCTCGAAGTGATACGTGGTGTTCACGACCACGTGCATTTCGCCCACGGTGCGAATGTCATCGGCAGTATCCAGGACGCCGTCAGGGCCGGGCTGCTGAAAGCTCCAGGCCCATTGCTGGCCGATGACGCGCACGGTAGCGTCGGCGGGAGGCATGACTTGCTTGATTTGGTACCACACCGTGATGGCCCCGGCGAGAATGACGATGTCGCACACGATGATCAGGTAGTGCGGGATGGAAACCCAGCGCTTCAGATGCGGTTCTTCCCCGGTGATGTATTGCGTTGGGCGCCCGTCCTTCGCGCGAAACTTGAAGACCAGGAGAAACATCATGCTTTCGGCGGCGATCAGCCAAAACCCGACCACGACAGCGATCAGGATGAATAGGTGATCGATGCTGTGTGAGTAGGTCGAAGCTGCCGTAAAATACCGCTCCAGCATAGAGGCTCCAGCTATCGGACTAGAATGATTGCTCCCACAATAAAAGCCAGCGAGGCCGCCACGATGATCCAAAAAACGGTCTTGGCCACTTGATCGGGCGATGTCTCGGCATGATCCATGGAAAGTTTTTCTCCCGGCATTCGGGCCTAGGGTTTCAGCGTCTCGGTGTAGGCGACGACATTCCGGATCGCATCTTCGTCAGCCAGCGCCCGCGCCATCGGGCGCATCAGTCTGCCTTCGCGATCCTTGGGATTCGTGCCGCGAACGCCACTCCGGAATTTTCTCAGCTCCGTGGCGAGGTACCAGTCGTCCACGCCGGCAATCCGCGGGGCGCCCAGGTCCTGATTGCCGGCGCCATTGTCGCCATGGCAGGCCGCGCAAGTCGCGTACAGCGTCGCTCCTGCTTTTGGATCGCCGGGAAGCGAAGATGCGTGCGGGATCGCAGGCAGCGTCTCCACGTAATGAGCCACAGCCTTCACGTCTTCCTCTGTTGTCAAGCTGAGCGCCATCGGGCGCATGCGCATGCCTTCGACATCGTTAAAATGCATGCCGCGAACTCCGGCGCGAAATTTATCCAGTTCCCTTTCGACATACCACTCTTTCATCCCGGCGATGTTCGGAGCGCCGATTGTGGGATTCCCCGAACCGTCCGAGTTGTGACAGGGGACGCAGGTCTCGAAAACTTCCTGGCCCCGAGTGGCGGCATCGGTTGTGCCAAGGCGGCATCCGGAGAGATTCAATCCGCCGATCAAGACCAGCAATGACCAAAACGCGAATCGATGAGGAACGGATGTTTGAATATTGAGCATACTCAATCGCAAAGGAGTTAGTAAGCCGCGGATATTAGCAGTGGGCAGAAACGAAGACAAGCTGAACTTACATTAAACACGGACTTAACCTCGGGGAGTTAACTTGCAAGTTTCAAACTGGAACGATTTTACTCTGTTGGGAGGCACATTCAGTGACAGATGCTGGATAAACGAGAACCTATTTCCGAACGACGGGAACGCTCTGGAGCCGCTCGCCAAGGCGATTGTGTTCCTCGCGAATCTCTTCCGGCAGACGGTCACCGAATTTCTTGAAGAATTCTCCGACGTCGGCATGTTCCTTGGCCCAATCAGCAGGTTCGACGCGCAATAATTCGGTCATGATTTCGCGGGACACGTTGATGCCGTCGAGCGTAATCGCGTTGGCCGTGGGAACAGCGCCAATGGGAGTTTCCGTCGCAGCGGCCTTTCCTTCGATCCGCTCGAGCATCCACTTCAGGACGCGCGCATTCTCGCCGTAACCCGGCCAGAGGAATTTTCCATCGGCGCCCTTGCGGAACCAATTCACATGAAAAATCTTCGGCGGATGAGGGATCTTCTTCCCCATTTCGAGCCAGTGCCGGAAATAGTCGCCCATGTTGTAACCGCAGAAGGGAAGCATGGCCATCGGGTCGCGCCGCGTGACGCCCACGGCGCCAGTGATCGCCGCGGTCGTTTCCGACGCCATCGTCGCGGCAACGTAAACGCCGTGCTGCCAGTTCATCGCTTCGTACACCAGAGGGGCCAGCCGCGCGCGGCGTCCGCCAAAAATGAACGCGGAGATGGGCACTCCGGCCGGATCTTCCCAGCGCGGAGAAATCGAAGGCGCCTGAACCGCCGGCACGGTGTAGCGTGAATTCGCCTGCGCCGCGGGGCCGTCCGACGGCGACCACGCGCGGCCCTGCCAATCCAGCATGCCGGCGGGGACATTTTCACTCATGCCCTCCCACCAGGGCTCGCGCTGCGGAGTCATCCCCACATTCGTGAAGATCGTATTTTTTCTCAGTGCCGCCATCACATTCGGATTTGTTTTTTCATTCGTTCCGGGAGCCACGCCGAAGAAACCAGTTTCCGGATTAATCGCGTGCAGGTAGCCGTCCGATCCAACTTGCATCCAGGCGATATCGTCACCCACGGTCCACACGCGGTAGCCTTCGTTTTCGAGAGCCGAAACCATCATGCACAGGTTGGTCTTGCCGCACGCGCTCGGGAATGCCGCCGCCATATAAGTTACTTTTCCAGAGGGCGACTCCAATCCCAGAATGAGCATGTGCTCGGCCATCCAGCCTTGTTTGCGCGCCATCCAACTCGCGATGCGCAAGGCGAAGCACTTTTTGCCGAGCAGCGCGTTGCCGCCGTACCCGGAACCAATGCTCCAAATCAAATTTTCTTCAGGGAAGTGCGCGACGTAGCGGCGGTCCGGATTCAAATCTCCCAGGGAATGCAGCCCCGGAACGAAATCCGTGGAACTGCCCAGGCGGTCCAGCGCAACTTTTCCCATGCGGGACATGATGCGCATGCTCGCGACGACGTACGCGCTGTCGGTAACCTCGACCCCGACGCGGCTCTGCGGCGAAGCCGCCGGTCCCAGGATGTACGGGACAACGTACATCGTGCGGCCTTTCATCGAGCCATCGAACAAAGCGCCTATGGTCTGCTTCGCTTCGGCTGGAGCCATCCAATTGTTGGTTGGTCCAGCGTTGTCGCGGTCGCGCGAGCAGATAAACGTTATTTTTTCCGTGCGCGCCACGTCGCTCGGATCGCTGCGGTGAAGGAAACAGTTCGGGTACGACTTGTCATTCAGAGGAAACGTCTGGCCCTCGCGAACCAATTGGTCTTCGATGCGTGCGGCTTCCACTTCCGAACCATCGCACCACTGAATTTGCGCGGGACGAGTCATGCGCGCAACCGATTCCACCCATTGTTCCAGGGGCGTAGACACGGAACCTCCTCCAAAATTTTTTCGGCATGCCAGTGGCAGACGTTATGGCCGCAGCTGCGCTCGGCCGCGAATCAGGCAGCAAATATACACCGAAACAAAAAGTCTAAGTCACGCAGGAAGTAAACGCAAGTTGTCGCCAAAGCGGTTGTGCCGGGAGCCAACACCCCGATTCTGTTCGCCGTCGCAACCTTAGCGGGTAAAGCAACAGTGGATTGAGGCCGATGGGATGGAAAAGAGCGCAGAATTTCATTTCCGGTCTGTTACCAAGGGGGTTTAACATCTTGACGTGTAAGCTGGATCGATCATGCAAGGTGTTTCATGGTCGATGGGTCTCAGCGAGCCTCCTTTCAAGGAGGCTGTACAGCTAGGCGGGCGTTCACGGGCTGTTGTGACGAATGTCACAAATAGCTGTGCGGCTTGTCACAGATGAAATCCAAGTGCCGTGCCAAATTGATGCCCGCACGCTCTTAGGTTTTGCAACTCTTAGTACCCTGCGAGGGAAAAATGTTTGAGAGATTCACACGAAGACACAGAGTTGGCGCCATCGCACTACTCCCGTTGTTTCTGTTCGCCATCCCTCATTCCGCGGCAGCGCAGTCAGACGGCCAGAAATTATTCGATACGAACTGCGCCAAGTGCCACGGTCCTGATGGAACCGGAAATACGGTCGTCGGAAAAGCGGTCGGGGCGAAGGATTTGGGTTCTGCCGAAGCCAAGAAGCTGACCGACGCCGAAATCTTCACGCAAATCGATCAGGGCAAAGGGAATATGCCTCCTTTCGGAGGAACCCTGAATAAGGCGCAGATTGACAGTTTAATTCCAATCGTCCGCGAATTTGGCAAGAAAAAAGCGGCCGCCAAGAAGCCGAGTTGATGTTCCTGTCCAGGCGGCCCTTGCACTAGCCGCCATCATCCCGAAATGAAGTAGCTGTGCGGGCGGCCCGGCAGGACGCTCGCACGGGCCCGACAGGCGCTTACCAAATCGCTTGAGTAGTGGTGTCTCAATTTGTGGAACTTGGAACGATGGAATGAAAGGGGAGAAACAAGCATGAGCGATCAAAAGACTTACTTCCGGGCAATTCCTATCATCGGTTCATTCTTCGCGCTGCTGATCAGTCTTTTCGTCCAGGTACCGACGGCTTCCGCGATCCCGAGCTATGCGCGCCAGACCGGGTTCCCGTGCAAGTCCTGTCACTATATGCCGCCGGAACTGACGCCGCTCGGTCGGGCGTTCAAGCTGAACGGGTATACGATGGCCGGGAAACCAACGGTCACTTCGCCGGGCAAGGGAAACGTGAGCCCCCTTAACATCCTGGAGTCATTCCCGCTTTCTGTCTTATTCGATACCTCCTTTACCAATTTGAGGTCTCCAGAACCAGCCTCCCAGAACGGGAGTTTTCAGTTTCCACAGCAGGCCTCGCTCTTTTTGGCAGGCGCATGGGCCACGCATGTCGGCAGCTTTGTTCAAGTGACCTATACCAGCCAGGGCGATCATTTCACCTGGGATAACTCCGACATCCGGTACGCCAATGCCACCAAGCTGTTCAAGAAGGACCTCGCGTATGGGATTACCCTGAACAACAGTCCCACCGTGGAAGACCTCTGGAACAGCACTCCGGCCTGGGGGTTCCCGTGGGTAGGCAGCGATTGGGCGCCGGGACCGACTGCCGGCGCAATCGTGAATGGCGGCCTGGCGCAAGACGTTGCGGGCGTCGGCGGATACGCCATGTGGGACAACCACCTGTATGTTGCCGGAACCGTCTACCGTTCGGCTCACATTGGGGCTCCGTTGCCCAATGCGGGAGTGGATGGGAGCGGCGCGCCGCTGAGCTTTAACATCCGCGGGGTTGCTCCCTATTGGCGGTTGGCCTGGCAGCAAAACTCGAAGAACAATAACTTGGAGGTCGGAACCTACGGCATACATATGAAATCGACGCCAGGAGCCGTCACCGGCTTGGAAGACGGCTATACCGACTGGGCTGCCGATTTTCAATATGATCGGATCATTCCTCAATTCCGGGGTGACGTACTTTCAATCCGCGGCACGTACATCAGAGAAAACTCATCGCTCGTCGCAACAGCCTCGACCTTTACAAATGACATGCTCATCCAACATCACCTCAATACCGTCCAAGCCAACGCGGAGTATCACTTCGGCGACAAGTACTCCGCGACGATCGGTTATTTCAGCGTTGACGGAACACCCGATCCTTTGCTTTATTCGGGTGAAACTACGCCAGGCGATCCCACTACGATACCTCCCGTGACCGGCAGTTTGAACGGCGATCCTCGAAGTAATGGCGTGATCGCGAACGTATCCTGGTGGCCCGTTCAGAACATCGGCCTCACGTTTCAATACACCGGTTACACGCGTTTCAATGGCGCCAGTACAAACTACGATGGATCGGGAAGAAATGCCGGTTCGAACAACACTCTCTATCTAGTCGCGCGATTCGTTTTCTAGGATCTTCAGAAAACGACCGCCGGTTCCACGTTTTTGATTCGACGGTTCAATCGGCTGGCCGGGTCTGGTGAGCGACTCATCGAACCCGGCCGCTGCGTTTTGAAATGGAACTGCAGGTTCCTCCTGAGTTCCAGTTCGGTTCCGCCAATCGGTAGACGCTCCTAAGCAACAGCAGACGCCAACCAAATAAAGCAGGTTGGAATCCTCTCCCGCCTTGGAACCTGAGTTGCAACGCCAATGTGGCGGCGATCCGGGCGATGACAAACGATATTCACTTGCTCTTTCAGGCTTTCGTAGCCCCGGCCATTTTTGTTTCGGCCGAGGGGCTCCTGCTCCTCTCCCTCAATGTGCGCTTGATGGGGATCGTCAGCCGCCTTCGATCGTACCTTCGTGAGAAGCATCACGCTGCAATGCAAGGCCGCTTGAGCGAGGCGGATGCATACGCCTCCCAGATCGCTTCGATTGAAAAGCGGGCCGAAATGATTCGCTGCGCTTTTGTGCTTACGCTGCATGGCCTGATCGGGACGATTGCGGCCTGTTTATTGCTTGGGGCAGGGCTGTATTGGCCATGGGCCGAAGGCGCGGCCGCTCTGGTTTTCGTTGTCTCCATACTTATTTTGTTAGCCGGCATGGTCTACTACGCTCGGGAAGTTCAAGTGGCCCTCAGCTCGGTGCGGGAGGAAGCCGCGGATTCGCGATTCATGGATCTTCATGACCGCGCCGAGGTCTCCCCAGAAGAAAAAATGCCGCACGGGATGTAGGGCTGGGTGATGTTGCCTGGGACCGCCAATCGGGAGATTGGCATCCGGGGGAGCTCCAGAGGGGCGGCGCTTAGAGCTCTCCGTCAATTTTCCTGCTTCAAACGCCGCCTGAGTTTACCTCCGATGATTCCTTGCCGGATTTCGACGCAATCGCGGCGCGAATATTCGGCAATGCTGCGCGAGCAGCCGCTTCGCCCGCGGCCATCAGTTCGGTTGTCTTCTCGAAATCGTCCCACAAGAAATCTTTCACGACCGGCTCAATGATGATATCGGCCCGGGCCCTCCATTCCAGGTCCGCGTGCCGTTGCAAAATGGCAAAGGAAAGGCCGATCACGTCCACGATGCTGGAGGGCGTGCGGTTGTTGGCGGCTTCCAAAAACACGGCAATGACTAAGTCAGCGCCTATGCCTCGCGCAGCATCCACCGGGACCGGCGCGGCGAGGAATCCGTCTACAAGCATGCGGCCCTCGATCTCAACCGGCACAAACATGCCGGGATACGCGCACGAGGCGCGCAGCGCCGGGCCCAATTGCCCGTGCGAAAAATAGACAGCTTCCCCGGAACCCAGGTCGGTCGCCGCGATAGCCAGCGGAATCTTCAAATCCTCAAACGTGCTTACGCCAAGAAATTTTCGCGGATAATGTTCCAGCTTTTGGTTTGAGGCGAGACCCAACCAGGAAAGCTTCCAATTGCCGAAGTCCTTGAACCGGGTGGCCCGGGCCTGCCGTTCGATTTCCCGGATGGTGTGGCCGCTGGCATAGGAGATGGCGAGCAATGCTCCCGCGCTCGTTCCGGTCAAATAATCAATCGGGATATTTTCCTCCTGAAGCACGCGCAGGACGCCCAGGTGGGCGATGCCCCGTGCGAAGCCTCCGCCCAGCGCGACTCCGATGCGGGGCCGCTCCAGCGGGGGCCCAGGCGGCTCGGCATACGCAAATTCACGAACGCGCCCAACCGCGCTCTGAAGCCAGGTCAGGACCTTCTTTGTATTACTTTCGGCCATTGTTGGAATATTACAAGGTTAACTCTAAAACGGATGCCCGGCATTTCTCGTTGACCCCGGTTTGTCGCTTCTGTAACCTGCATGGGCGTCTGAAGCTTTAGTAGGACAGCCACTCTTGGCTGTCCTCTTTTGTCCTGCCGGGGTTGCGCGGGACAGCCAGCCCCTCGCGGGGGCTCGGGATAAAGAGTGGCTGTCCTACAAACTCCTGCTCGCAGGCGAATTGACGCACCACCGCAACGGGCCTAACCTAACAGAAATGGCAAAACGAGCGATCGAAAAAGTCGTGATTCTGGGCGCGGGCACCATGGGCGCGCGCATTGCCGCGCACATCGCCAACGCCGGCGTCTGGTGCGCGCTGCTGGACATCGCGCCGGCGCAGCTTACGCCCGAAGAGCAGAAGCGCGGGCTGACCCTGGAAAGTCCCGAGGTCCGCAACCGTATCGTTCGCGCGGGCCTCGCTGCTGCCGTCAAGGCCAGGCCCGCCGCATTTTTCACGCGGGGACTCGAGAATCGCATCGTCACCGGGAATTTCGAGGATGACCTGAAACTGTGCGCCGAGGCGGACTGGATCGTCGAAGTCGTCGCGGAAAATCTCGAAATCAAGCGCGCGCTCCTCTCGCGCGTCGCGCAGATTCGCAAGCCTGGAACCATTGTCACTACGAATACTTCCGGCCTGCCCGTGCGGCGCATCGCCGAGGGAATGCCTGAGGAATGGCAGCAGCACTGGGCGGGGACGCATTTCTTCAATCCGCCGCGCTACCTGAAACTCGTCGAAATTATTCCGGGAACGGCGACGCGCCCCGAAGTGATCGATACTCTCGCCGAATTCTGCGACCACAAACTCGGCAAGGGCGTCGTCGTCGCCAAGGATACTCCGAATTTTATCGGCAACCGCATCGGAACGTTTTCCATGCTGAATGCGATTCGCTTAATGAACGAACTCGGAATGACATTTGAGGAAGTGGACGCCTGCACCGGTCCCGCGCTCGGCTGGCCGAGGTCGGCGACGTTTCGCCTGGCGGATATCGTCGGCATCGACGTCCTCCTGCACGTGATCCGCAACATTTACGAAAATCTTCCGAATGACGAATCGCGCGAACTCTACCGCGTGCCGCCGCTGCTCGAGGAGATGGCGCGGCGCGGCTGGATCGGCGACAAAACGGGCAGCGGCTTTTACAAGCGCGTGAAAAAATCAGGCGGAGAATCCGAAATCCTCACCCTCGATCCCGTGAAAATGGAGTATCGCCCGCAGCAGAAAGCGCGATTCGCTTCCATCGAAGCGGGAAAGGCCATCGAGAACACGCGCGAGCGGTTGCGCATGCTGGCCGGCCCGGCGCTCGAAGGGAAGGAAGGCGACAAGGCGCAGAAATTCGTCTGGGGAGTGATCTCCGAAATGTGCCTCTACGCCGCGCGCCGCGTGCCCGAAATTGCGGACTCGATCGTGGACGTGGACCGCGCCATGCGCTGGGGATTTGTCTGGGAACTCGGGCCGTTCGAGGCGTGGGACGCCATCGGCGTCGAGCCCATGGCCAAGCAGCTCGAAAATGAGGGCAACTCGCTGCCACCGCTCGTCACGGATCTTCTTTCCTCGGGGAAGAAATCGTTCTACCAAACGGCGCAGGGCGAGATATCGTATTTCGATCTGGCTGGCAAGGATTTCAAACCCGCGCCGAAGTCCGAGGGAATCATCCTTCTGAAATCGCTCAAGGAGCGCGCCAAGGAGATCGAGAAAAATTCCGGCGCGAGCCTGATCGATCTGGGCGATGGCGTGGTCTGCTGCGAATTCCACTCGAAGATGAACGCCATCGGCGGCGATTTGCTGGCCATGATTCACAAGGGCCTCTCGCGCCTGCGCGCCGATTTCGACGCCATGGTGATCGCCAACCAGGGCGAGAATTTTTCCGCCGGCGCGAACTTGATGCTCATCCTGATGACCGCGCAGGAGCAGGAGTGGGACGACCTGCACCTCGCCGTGCGGCAATTTCAGAACACCACGCTGGCCATCAAGCATTCGCCGAAGCCGGTCGTTGTCTCGCCGCAAGGGCTTGCGCTTGGCGGCGGCTGCGAAGTCGTGCTGCACGGCACGCGCATCCACGCCGCGGCGGAAGCCTACATCGGCCTCGTCGAAACGGGCGTCGGCCTGATCCCGGCCGGCGGCGGCACCAAGGAAATGATTCTCCGCGCGAACGAGCGCGCCGAAGGCGAAGAGGATATCGACCTGTTCCATGCGCTCAAGCCCGTGTTTGAAAATATCGCCATGGCGAAGGTATCGACGAGCGGGGAAGAAGCGCGCGAGCTAGGCTACCTGCGACGCGCCGACCTCGTCGCGATGAATCTGGACCGCCTGATTGCCGACGCGAAGCAAACCGCGCTGGGCCTCGTCCGCGGCGAATGGCGGCAAACGGCGCCCGCGCCGGGGGAACCCTCGATCCGCGTCCTCGGCCAGGAGTTCAGCGCCGCCGCGAAGCTCGCCGTGCACATGATGCTGCGCGGCGAATATATATCGGAATACGATGCACTGGTCGCGCGCAAACTGGGCCACATCCTGGCCGGCGGCGCGCTCACCTCGTCGCAACTTGTAAGCGAGCAGTATCTGCTCGACCTGGAAAGGGAAGCCTTCGTCTCCCTCTGCGGCGAACGCAAAACCCAGGAGCGCATCGCCCACACACTGAAGACCGGCAAGCCGTTACGCAATTAACAAAATTCATCGAGAATGGTTTCGAGAGAGTTCAGACCTGGTCCAAAAGTTCCAGGTAACGTTCGCGCGAAATCCGCGCAGTGCGCAGGACATTTTTGATTATGAACACGGGCAGCTGGTCGTAACGTGGAATAACGGCAGGCCGTTCGATGCCGGGTCTCGTGAACACCATGTGGTCCCCACGTTCGCGTGAGAGCATGAATCCTTCCATTTCCAAAACGCGCACAAGCTTGCGATAGTGGATTGGATTGATACGCGCCATGCGCAACTTCTTAGGAAGCGAGCGGAACAGCCAGCCGGAACTTGGCGCGGGCGATGATCCGGCGCGGGCGGTAGCTCTGGCCGCGTTTCTCAAAACCCGACTCAGCCAGAACTGCTTCCAGCGTTCCTCTTCGCGAACACTCTTCCAGGAACAAGCTCACCGCCTCGCGCAAGCGCGCCCGGGCTTCGGCGACGGAATCGCCGCAACTCGACACATCGAGTTCCGGAGTGTAGCTCACGAAGGTCGGGCCCTCTTTCCAAACGTGGGCGGTAAAGTCGATCTCTGGGAGCCGCGTCTTGTTCTTGGACAGTATTCGCACCATACGAATTCAATTATAGTCTGGTCCACCCGGTACGCCAAAGTGTAATCGATTCCGGCAGCTAGTCGGCTCGGCTCGCCAGAACGCGAACAGCTGCCCGCCCCAAAAAGCGGGCGGCCTTAACAAAATCAACTGCCACCAGCGGCGGGCCAATTCATCGTGGCTCGTGGCATCATATACTTGGCGGGCGCAAATCACGTGAGACCGATCATCCGCATTATCGCGAGGGCTTTGTTTCGTGCAGGCGGGTTGGGACTGCTGACGCTGGGCGCGTTCGATTCGTCGCCCCTTGTCGTGCCGCTGGGCAATGACATGCTTCTGCTGGCATTGAGCGCGCGCTATCACGATCGCATGTTTTATTACGCGGTGATGGCCACGCTCGGATCGCTCATTGGGTGCTTGGCAACGGTGTGGATCAGCCGCAAGGGCGGTTCCGAGCTGAAGAAGGTCGCCTCGAGCGAGCATCTGGGCAATATTCAAAAGCAGGTGCAGAAACGGGCCGGGAGGTCGCTTGTGGTGGCGTCACTCCTGCCGCCGCCATTTCCATTTACAGCGATTGTGGCAGCTGCGGCGGCGTTCCAGTATCCCCGCAAGAAACTCTTTAGTTTTGTCGGAGTGGGAAGATTCGTGCGCTTCTTCGTCGAGGGCGCTCTCGCGATTCACTACGGGCGCTGGATCATGCGGCAGGCAAGATCGCCAAAGCTCGAGGACGTGATGATCTCGCTCATCGTGATTTCGATCGTGGCGAGCGTCGTTTCCATTTACCAGTGGAAAAAGAAAAGTAAGCGGACGGCCCAACAAGCTGCCTGATCCGTGGCTCACCCAGTAGGACGGGCTTCAGCCTGTCGCTTTTTGATCGTGCCCGCGGTACGAAACCCGACAGGCTGAAGCCCGTCCTACTTGGGCTGCTCGGGGCTCGCCGGCGGAGAGGACTCGATGGATGCGTTCTTTAGTGCGTGATCAACGGCATCCTGAACGGCAACCTCATTGCGGCTGTGGTCGGTGATGGAGTCGTAAAGGAGTTGCGTTGGTTCGGGATTTAGTTCCCGATCGTATTCAGCGGTGATTTCGGCGCCCATTTGTTGGAGCGCCTTGATGGACTCGGCATTCAGGTCGGCGCCGGTGACCTCAACTTGTTTGCCCATGTAGGTCGCGGCGACTCGCTCGGCGACCTTGTCGGCGGTCTGGTAATAATATTCCGAAATCTGGCGATGTCCTTCCTCATGTTCCATCACGTGCGGAGTTACGCCTGCCGGCACCCAGATGGTGATGTTGAGCTGTAGCGCGACCTTGATCACCGAAATGGTGACCGTCGCATGCGTGGCATCCTTTCGCAGAGTCTGCCCGGCGACGTTGGCGTTGGATATGAAATCGGAAACGCATTCCGCGTTTTCCCCAGCGGTCAGCGGCGGCATGTCGGACGGCGGGCTGGCCGGATCGAACGTGCGGGTCGCGAAATTGACGGGTTGCTTGGTGATGACCGGCTCGGCCGTCTCCTTAGGCTGCCGGCGCGATGGGGCGTCGCGCCAACTGAACCAGCCGAGGGCCAGCAACCCCACCAACAGGCAAAGCACAAGTATCGGGCGCAAGGGCGACATTGCCTCCATCCTCTATTTTCCGAATGGGAAAGCTCCAGGGCCATGAGTTCGTAGCAGTAGATGACGCGAAAGGTACCCTCTGCTATACGGCTCGCGGTAGGAGTCAAGAAGCATAGCCACCCTTGGCTGTGCGGTGTTGTAAGCCGCGCGCGGCGGGTACAATTCTAGTGACAATGGGAAAACCCACACAGCCAAGAGTGGTTGTGCTACTCGAAGTCATCACAAATCATCATCGGCTAGGCGGCGGCCGTGGCCGTTCGAATCGAGCCAGTGGTAGAGGTGGACCTGGTACAAGTAGGAGGCGACGATTTCTTCGCCCAATTCGTGCGTCTCAACGCACAGGAACGGCACGCGAAGACCCGCGAGCGCGGCGATCAGCGACTGCGTGATCTGATTCGGATTCGCGGGGCTGTGTTCGTAGCGCGATTTCACCTGGCTCAACGCGGCGGTGACGACCAGCAGGCGGTCGGGAAACGCGCTCATGCGGCGCAGCCGCGCGATGAAGACGGAACGTTCCACGTGGAACGAGCGCACCAGGTCGCTCAGATCCTTGCGCTCGACAACGCACGTATCTTCCATCCCCGCAATCGAATAATCGCCTATTTCCAGCGGCCTTTTCTCGATCCCGGAAAACCATCCGCCAAATCGTTCGAACGAAAACGGATTCTGTTCGCGCGTATCGACGACGATCACGGGCTTTGGCGTGCGAAGCTGCGTGCCACCGCGTTCCGCAACGACGGGCAAGGCAGGATGAGCCACCGGCAGTGCGGTCATCTGCCATTTGAGCGGCGAAGTGATGAGTGTGCGGCGGCGCATGGAATTGAGGCCCGCTAGCATAACACGGGGATTTCACCGGCAAATCTCGGGCGCATATTTGGGCCGGGAACAAACGGCTGTATACTCTCCGCAGCCGGAAAGCCAAAAAGGCAATTCCTGTTTTGCGTTGCACGTTTGCGAAAATCCTCAAGGAGAAAACCCATGAAACGGAACGGTTTGATCGGTTCAATTTTTGCCGGGATCGTTTTGTTGTGGGTGATTCCACACGCATCCAAGCCCGCGTTCGGTCAGGCGGCTTCGGCAGAGGTCCTGCACATCGGCGAGGGCGGTTTGCCTCAATTCGAAAAGGACCTTAACTTCCCGAAGGTTCCGTCGAAGTGGAGGATGGGGTTTGGATCCGATGTTGCGGTAGACGCTCAGGATCACATTTGGATCCTCAGCCGCCCGCACAGTCTTGCGCATCCCCGGTCAACGCCGCCTGATCTCGTTTCCATTCCTGCGCCGCCCGTCATGGAGTTCGACAACGAAGGCAATTTTATTCAGGCCTGGGGCGGGGAAAGCGGGCCCGGATATCAATGGCCGTCGAACGAGCACAGCATCACCGTGGACTACAAGGGCTTCGTGTGGATCCTGGGCAACGCGGACGGCAAGATGAACAATCCCGCGAGTCTCCCAAATGACAACCAGGTGCTCAAGTTTACGAGGGACGGCAAATTTGTGATGGCCATCGGCAAGAGCGGCCAGACCGGCAGCAATGCCACCGAAGTCCTCAAGGGTGGTACGAGTGTTCGTGTCTACCCCAAGACGAATGAGGTATTCGTCAGCGACGGGTATGGGAACAGCCGCATTATGGTGTATGACGCGGACACGGGGCAGTTCAAACGTATGTGGGGCGCCTACGGCAACAAGCCGCTCGATATGGACCAACGGCCGCCCATTGAGCCGTCCAAACCGAATGAATTGTGTCCCATGGTGTGCGGGATCTGGCCGACGTATCAGCAGTTTTCGGTGCCGCACGACATAAAGTTTTCCAACGATGGGCTTGCGTATGTCGCCGATCGGGGAAATAAGCGGGTCCAGGTGTTCACGCCCGAGGGCAAATACGTCGCGGAACAGTTCATTGGCGTTGACAGCAAGTACTATCTGCAGGCCAGGTCTGTGGCCTTCTCGCCAGATCCAGCACAGCGGTTTCTGTATGTGGCGGGATCCCCGGACATCTACGTATTGAATCGCAGGACCCTTGAGGTTCTTGGGTCGTTCAACATTGGTTCGCCACAAGGCGATCCTCCAGGCCACCTGATCAATGTCGATCATGAAGGCAACGTCTACGCGGTCCAGGCCGAGCTCAGCGGCGCCGACGGGCATAGCGGGGGCGCGGGCGCTTACAAGTTCACGTTCAAGGGGTACGCGCCGAATGTTTCCTGTCCTCCTTGTGTATCCACGAAGCGCGTGCAGTAACCAGTCCTACCGCTCGGCGCCGGCACAAGTTGCTTTTTCCGTCGAAGGGGCATCCAATCGACATGACAGGTGGCACGGGCCACGGATCACGAATCACGGGTCGCCATTCGCTAATCACCTGTAGCCAGAATCGAGTCACGACATGAGAGACGCCGTCATCGTCAGTTCCGTTCGCACGCCGGTTGGAAAAGCGTTCAAGGGCACGCTGCGCTCGACGCGGCCGGATGATCTTGCCGCCATCGCCATGCAGGAAGCGATTCGCCGCGTGCCGGGGCTTAATCCTGGGGACATCGAGGACGTCATCCTCGGTTGCGCCATGCCCGAAGGCGAAGCGGGAATGAACGTCGCGCGCATCGCCAGCCAGCGCGCCGGGCTGCCGCCGGAAGTTCCGGCCATCACGATCAACCGGTTTTGCTCCTCGGGCCTGCAGGCGATTGCCATGGCGGCCGAGCGCATCATGGTCGGCCACGCGGACGTCATTCTCGCCGGGGGCACGGAATCCATGAGCATGATTCCCATGGGCGGCAACAAGATCTCGCCCAATCCCTGGCTGATGGACCACTATCCGGACGCATATCTCAGCATGGGACTTACGGCGGAAAATGTGGCCAAGAAATACGGCATCACGCGCGAAAAGGCGGATGAGTTTTCGCTCGCCAGCCACAAGAAAGCGCTGGCCGCGATTGCCGCCGGAAAGTTCAAGGACGAAATTGTGCCGGTGGAAGTGCAGACGACGGTTGTCGCCAATGCTGTGAATGGCCGTGCGGCTAAGGCCAAAACGACTCACGAGCGTTTTTGCAATCGACGAAGGACCGCGCGGCGACACCAGCATGGAAGCTTTGGCCAAGCTCAAGCCCGCATTTCATGCGCGCGGCACGACGACGGCCGGGAACAGTTCGCAGACCAGCGACGGCGCTGCGGCGGCGATCGTGATGAGCGCCGAGCGAGCCAAGGCGCTTGGCGCAAAGCCTCTCGCGCGTTTCCTCGGTTTCGCGACGGCTGGAGTGCCGGCGGAGATCATGGGCATCGGTCCTGCGTACGCGATTCCCAAGGTGCTGAAACTTACTGGGTTGAAGCTCGATCAGATGGACGTGATTGAACTGAACGAAGCTTTTGCCGTGCAGTCGCTGGCGGTGATCCATGAGGCGGGGCTTGACCCGGCGCGCGTGAATCCCAATGGCGGGGCGATTGCACTGGGCATCCGCTCGGCTGCACCGGGGCGAAACTTACGGCGACGATCCTGCGCGAACTCGAGCGGAGCAACGCGCGCTACGGGATGGTCACCATGTGCATTGGCGGAGGAATGGGCGCGGCGGGGATTTTCGAGCGGATTGCGTCTTAAGTTAAATCAAAGGCAAAGGCAAAGGCAAAGGCAAAGGCAAAGGCAAAGGCAAAGGCAAAGGCAGGAAAAGGCCTTTAACACAGAGGGCACAGAGTAAGGCGGAGGAAACTACTTCACCGGATACTTCGACTTCAGCTTCTACCGGATCAACAGGTACGCGCCGTATCCCAATCCCGCTCCGAGCAGCGATCCCACTACTACGTCACTCACGAAATGCATTCCGAGGATGACGCGCGACACGGCGATGCTCACCGATAAGGCGAGCAGGGCCGCTTGGAGCTGCGGATAGAAGATGCACAACGGGATCGCGATGGCGAAGGCGCTCATCGCATGGCCCGAGGGGAAAGAAAACTGGTCGGGCGGAAGGATTTTCGACCAGCAGTGCGACTCGAGGTGGCACGGGCGCTTTCTCTTGCTGGCTTTTTTGATAAAGCTAAATAGCACGACGGTCGCGGCCTCGGCTGACGCGCTGGCGGCGAAGGCAATAAAGCGCATGTCGCCTCCGAACAGGAGCAAGGCGATGCCGACGGAATACCAGACCCAGCCGTCTCCGAGGCGCGTTGAAGCAATCATCCAAAAGCGGAGCCATCGCGGCGGGCGCCAGCGGTGGACCTGCCTCATGACTTGATAGTCGCGTGCTTGTATGAACTCCCAGACCATTCTTCGAGCGGTCATGTTTGCACCTCATTTCCGCAAGCTGCTAATACTTCCGCGCAGGGGCCGGGTTGGGTGGCACAGGCTTCAGCCTGTGGGGGTTGGTATCAGCAAGGACTAACCCCCACAGGCTGAAGCCTGTGCTACTTGTTACGCCATCTGCTTCTGACGCACCGGCAACGTCTCCAAGAGACGCTTCGGCGCGGGCCGGGGACCGTTAATCGCTGCGCCCCAGCGGCGGACAAAACTCAGATCCACGAAATAGTCGACGGCGACTCCTGCGGGGACCAGCGCAATGAGCGGAGCAAGCAACACGGTCCAGCGGCTTTCGCGCATCATCTCGCCGCAGAGCAGCAAAATATCGCGCGTCAGTTTCCAGTAGCCGCCCGATTCGCCGCAGAGACGGCCGTTTCCGGCGCGCAGGCCGGCGAAGAACTCTTCCTTGTTCCTCGCGCCCGGCACTTCGGTGTACGTCGTGCCCACCGAAGCCAGCGCGTGCGCGTCGCTTCCGGCCACCTGGGTCTTGCATCGCTTCCAGGCAAAGTCCGCGGCATGCTGGTTGGCGGAAGCCAGCATCTGGCCGTTGCGGGCCTCGACGGCAGGAAAATATCCGGAAAACCATTCGTAGTCGTCCGCGTTTCGCCGCCCGGTCACGGAAGAAAATACGTGATTTACGGTGAAAAATAGGCGCTGTTCGGAAAGATAAGCGAGCAGACGGATCATGTCGTTTCGCCGGCGGTTGATTTCGATGTGCTGGCGTTCGGTAATGTCATACACCCCAACATGAGCTTCGGTGCCGCTCGGCATGGTGCAGGTCGCTTCTTCGCTGACAAAGAAATCCGGGTAGCGGCGCAACTCTTCCGCTCCGCCGATGGAATCGTGATCGGTTAGCGTGACGAGGTTCATGCCGCGTTGGCGCAGCGTGGAGTAGACGTCCTTCGGAGCACTGTAGCTTTCCAAAAAAAAGTGGCGCAGGATCGCGACAGGCAGGGTGCCGGAGTGAAGCGAGTGGACGTGCAGATCGCATCTCATTGTGGAAAAGTCTCTCAAAAAGACTTTGCTAACTTGTTACGCGATGTTGAACAAAGTGTAAGAATTGTCTGTTACTAATTGAGCACAAATAGGTTAACGGACGAGGAGGTGCACCAGTAGATGGCAGACGGAATGTCCGGCCCGCGTGACCGAAGACGCCGCATCCATCTTGTTTTCTTTGACGCAGGAGGGGGCCACCGCAACGCCGCAACGGCTTTGCAAGTGCAAATCGAGCGGCAGGGCCTGCCGCTGGAAGTGTCCCTGGTAAACCTTCAGGAAGTCCTCGACCCGCTGGATATCCTCCGCAAGCTGACCGGGATTCGCATCCAGGACATGTACAACAAGATGCTGCGCAACGGCTGGACGCTGGGCAGCCCGCAGCTCATGCGCGTCCTGCAGCTTGTCGTGCGGACGTACCACGGGCCGTCCGTGGGAGTCCTCAAGCAGTTCTGGGAGGAGCATTCACCGGACATGGTGGTGTCGCTCGTGCCGCACTTCAATCGGGCGTTGCGGGAGAGTTATCATAAGGCATTACCTGGCAGGCCCTTCGTCACGGTCCTGACCGACCTTGCGGACTATCCAAAGCATTTCTGGGTCGAGCGCGAATCCCAATATGTCGTTTGCGGAACGGACAAGGCCGTCGAACAGGCACGCGCGCTCGGTCATCTCGATGGCAAGGTGTTCCGCACTTCCGGGATGATCCTGCATCCGCGGTTTTACGAGGCCGGCGAAGTGGACCGGTCTGAGGAGCGAAAAAAACTGGGCCTCGATCCCGAACTTCCAACCGGAATCGTGTTGTTCGGGGGATACGGCACCTCGAAGATGCTGGACATTCTGCGGCAGATCAACCGGTCTTCCTTGCAGGTACAGCTTATTCTGATTTGCGGGCGGAATGAAAAACTGGCGCAAGCGCTGCGGCGAGAACCCACGCGGATTCCCATCCATGTGGAGGGCTTCACCACGCAAATCCCTTTCTTCATGGCGCTCTCAGATTTTTTTATCGGCAAGCCGGGCCCGGGAAGCATCAGCGAGGCGCTTTCCCGGCATTTGCCCGTGATCATTGACTGCAATGCGTGGACGTTGCCGCAGGAGCGCTACAACGCCCAGTGGGTGCGCGAAAAGGAAGTCGGCATCGTGGTGCAGAGCCACCGCCAGGTGGCGGGCGCGGTGGCGGAG
Organism: uncultured Acidobacteriota bacterium; assembly: GCA_963768275.1. Taxonomy (GTDB): domain Bacteria; phylum Acidobacteriota; class Terriglobia; order Acidiferrales; family UBA7541; genus Palsa-360. The sequence continues at coordinate 124,441 of CAVYHH010000019.1, read as the reverse complement.
TTGCTGAAGCCGGGCGAGCTGGCGCAATTCCGCGCGCGCGCCGCCGCAATGGAAAATCGCGCGGTCTTTGAAATTCCAGCCATCTTTGAAAAACTCCTGAACGGAAGTCAAGAGAACGTTTTGGCGGAATCCGAAAGCAAAATTTGAAATTTCAAATTTGAGATTTCAGATTTGAACCTTAAATTCAAAATCGAGAAGTTTGATTCTAGTGGGATTCTCCGGGTGGTCGGGGCCAATTGACGATAATCGCGTTTCTCAGGCCCTATCCCGTCCGAGTGGGGGATTACTTTCGGTTTGCCCGTGACTCGGGCGGAACGATGGTGGGCATCTAGCTTGTCAGGACTCTACTGCTCCGATTCGCACCTTTAGTCAAACCCCACCCCGGAAGAAATCACGGGATCGTGTGATCGGCGTCACTGTGATGTTTCGCGATACCGAATACCTTGTGCGATGTTCGGCGAGGAAAGTCTGAGTCGCCGCAAAATTTTGGAGGCAAAGACATGACGAGGGAAAATGGATTTGGAGATCCTGCGGTGAGAGTTGGTTCTGCAGTTGGTAGGGTTGATGCCAAAGCTCACCAAGCAGCTCGCAAAGCAGTCAAAGCGGCACACGCGGCAAAACAAGAACTTGTCGCACTAACGAAACAGGTAGATGCACTCAAGAGGCAGTTGATGCAGAGTTCCAAACGGCTGAAGACGGCATTGAAATAGCGCAGCGATGCGTTGAACACCTTGCCAAAGCCGAAGGCCTACCAGGCTGTATAAAACTCACTTAAGGAGACTTCTCATGGAAAAAATGTTAGTGGTAGTTTTTGACAATGAGCAAAGTACGTACGAAGGCTCTCGCGCTCTCAACCAACTCGATGCCGAAGGGAGCATCACCATTCACGCTGAATCAGTAATCAAGAAGGATGCCAACGGGAAGGTCTCCGTTTTGCAGGCCGAAGGTGATTTCCCGGTTCGAACCGTCGGCGGAACGGCAATTGGCAGCTTGATCGGACTGCTGGGAGGACCCGTTGGCTTTGGCATCGGCGCGGTGGCCGGAGCGTTGGCAGGTAGCATCGGCGACCTGTACGTTGCCGGAGTCAACGCGGATTTCCTTGATGACGTTTCCGCAGCACTTACGCCCGGGAAGTGCGCCGTGCTTGCCGATATCAGCGAGGAATGGGTGACACCGGCGGATTCCAGGATGGAGGCTGTGGGCGGCGTTGTGTTTCGTTCGCTGAAGACCACGGTTGAAGATGATCAAAGGGCCAGAGACGTGGCCGAGTTGAAAGAGGAAATTGCCCAATTGAAAGCCGAGCACGCTCAGGCGCGAGCTGAGCGCAAGGCGAAACTTCAGGCCAGGATTGACGCCCTAAACGCCAAGCTTCAGGAAAAGCTCGACCAGGCCAAACAGAGGGCGGAACAGATTAAAGGGGAGACCGAAGCAAAGGTGCAAGCGCTGCAGAAAAGAGCGGCAAAGGCACAAGGTGACGCCAAGCAAGCCTTTGATGCGCGCGTCGCTCAGATACGGGGAGAATCCGAAGAGCGTTCGAGACGCCTGAAGGGTCTGGCTGCCGAGCAGCTGAGAAAAGCGGCTGCTCAACTTGAGAAGTAGACAGTGGTGGCACTTCATCACGGCGGGGTCGCGTAGCAAGCGGCCCCGCTGTTGTCAAACCGCTCGACCTAAGAATTTGTCTTCCGGGATCGGGTAGGGTGCCCGAAGCCGGACAGATGGACGCATCGGAGGAGGGAACCATGTACAGAACTTTCGTCCGCACAACGGTCATGGCACTTTCCTTAGCATTCTTGCCGGTGGGATCCTTTGGACAGCAGGCGGATACGGCGTCACCGGAGCAAGCCAGAGCGGATGCGCGGAAGGCGGCCAAAGACGCGAAAGATGCGGTCCAGAAGGCGGTCGACAGCGCGAATCGTGCGCTAGAAACCGCAGCGAATGAGCAATCTCAACAATCGGCGGAGAAGGTTAGAGCCGCGGCGACGAAGGCCAGTGAGGCCGCCAATCGCGCGGCCGACAAAGCAGACCAAGCCTACCAAAAAGCACTCGCGACCAACAAGGATTTGACCTCACGCGCGAAACAGTCTGCGAAAGACGCGGCAGAGGCTGCTACCGCAGCCCTGCAGAAGGCCCAAGAATCTGCCGCCGCGGCATCTCAGTCGAATAAGGAAGCTGATCAGAAGGCCGCGGCTGAAGCCCGCGCGGCTATCCAGAAAGCGGCGACCGCTGCAAAGGACGCCCTCGACGCGGCGAAAGCCGCCTGGGAAAAGGACATGGCGGGGAGTAAAGCGAAGTAGTCGGAAGTGTGAAGAGCGGGCCTAGGATCTCTGGCGCAAATCTCCGGGCCAAACGAAAGTCGAACGATAGGAGGAGAAACTTATGAGCGCTACATCAGCAGCTACATTTGTGAAGAAGTCGGTCGGGTTGTCAATCGGGCTCAGCGTGCTTATGATTGTGGCGGGGATTCTGGCGATCGCTTCACCCTTGGCTGCCGGAGTGGCCGTCAACGTGTTGGTCGCCTGGCTGCTCGTTTTCAGCGGATGCGCCCATCTGGTGTTTGCCTGGTACACGCGGAGCGTCGGCGGTCTCGCCTGGGAGTTGCTGCTGGGGATTCTTTACATTTTCATCGGGGCATATCTGCTCGTGCATCCGTTGGCAGGCCTGGCGTCTCTGACAATTGCGCTGGCAGTGTATCTGTTCCTGGAGGCGGTCCTTGAGTTTGTATTGGGATTCACGCTTCGTCCGCTCCCAGGATCAGGTTGGCTCCTGTTCGACGGGATCGTCACGCTCATCCTTGCTGTCATGATCTGGAGGACGTGGCCGTCGAGGACGGCATGGGTCATCGGCACACTGGTGGGGATCAGCATGCTGTTCAGCGGCACTTCGCGCCTGATGCTTTCCCTAGCCGCGCGAAGCGTCACGAGTAAACTGGCCTAAACCCCGAATGACATCCGCACCGGCGGATTTCAGCGCACGGCCGCTTTGCGCGCATTTCTGCGCCCGCGGCCGGTTCAAAGAAATTGAACGAAGGAACAGTACGGCGCTTGGGTAAACCTCGGCGTTGAAAGCTGATGTTCATACCGTGAATTGGAGGAAGACGGCGTGGGAGGACTGATCCCTTTAAGCGACGCATCCCGACGCCCGGTGCATTTCCCCATCGTTACGACCTGCATCATTGTCACGAACTTCTACGTTTTTGCGCTTGAACTGAGGGGTGGTGATGCATTCGTATCGAGGTGGGCGGCAGTCGCCGCGAGCATCACTGCCGGGCATAATTGGATTACCATCCTGACGGCCATGTTCCTGCACGGGAGTTGGTCGCACATTCTGGGCAACATGGTCTTCTTGTGGGCCTTTGGCCCCGAGATCGAAGACGCGATGAATCCGTTGCGGTATCTGGCGTTCTACTTTGGGGGCGGGCTGGTCGCTATGCTGGCCCAGATCGCGGTCAGCCCTAGCTCCACTGTTCCCAACATAGGTGCGAGCGGCGCAATTGCTGCGGTCATGGGCGCATTTCTGGTGACATACCCTCGCGATCAAATTCGCGCACTGCTGATCATCTTCGTGTTTGTGCGTGTCACCTTCATCCCGGCCGCGCTTCTAATTGGTTTCTGGTTCCTCACTCAGCTCGTAAATGTCGGGTCGGTGGCAGCAGTCCAGACGGGCGGAGTGGCTTACGTGGCTCACGTTGGTGGTGCTCTCTTTGGGGCCGTTACCGCGCGCCTGTTTGAGGACCCGCGGCGTCTGGCCGCCTAGGGCGCTTACCATGCGAACGGACGCAAAGGAAGTTCCAGTCGCGATTGCTGCATTTCTCGTCATGATTGCCATCGCCGCCCTGCCCAGCTCTGCTCAGTCGATTCCTGACCTGCAATCATTTTTTCGGCAAGACATCGGACTGAGCCAGGATCAAATCGCCGCCATCCGAAACGGGCAGCCGGTCACGAAGGCCCTGCCGTCCCGTACGCCGGCCGAGGTCTTCTTGTTCGGCGCAATCTACATCCATGCTGCCCCGGAGAGCTACATCCAGTTTGCCCGCGATTTCGATCGCCTTCGGAAGCTGCCCAACTATCTGGCGCTCGGAACATTCAGCAATCCTCCGCAGCCTTCTGACTTCAAGGGTTTTTCGTTCGACAGCGATGACATCCAGGACTTGAAGAACTGCAAACCTGGCGACTGTTTGATTCAGATGCCCGGGAGCTCCATGGAAGAGCTTCATCGATCCATTAATTGGTCTGTTCCCGAGGTGAGCGAACAAGTCAATCAGCACCTTCAGAGGGCGGCTGTGCAGCGTTTGCTCGCTTACCAGCGCGATGGCAATCAAGCACTGGGCATTTACAACGACAAACCGAATCCGACCGAGGTGCCCAAGCAATTGGCCTACATCCTCAGCTATGCCAAGGCTTTGCCAGAGCGCCTGCCCGATTTCTACCGCTACCTTCTCGACTATCCGAATGCGAAGCCCGCAAACGTCGAAGACACGTTCTATTGGGCAAGAGTGAAATTCGGTTTGAAGCCGACATTGCGTGTCGTGCACGTCGTGAGCATGCGCGGGGACCCTGCGGAGCCGATGGCATATGCCGTTGCCGAAAAGCAGCTCTATTCAAGCCACTATTTCGAGACGGCGCTGGACCTTTCCTTCTGTATCCGTGAGGGTAACGACCCGAAGCAACCCGGCTTCTATCTAATCATGGTCATGGGCTCCGAGCAGGCGGGTCTGACGGGTGCCAAGGGATCGATTATTCGCAAGGTCGCGGTGGGCCGCTCGGTTTCGAATCTCCGAGACGCGCTCACTACGATCATGAACGCTCTCGAAGGCAACGAAGGCAAGCCGTAGGTTCGACTTCGCGCCTCCTCAGGGATTGATTGTGGACGAATTGTCTGCAGTCCGGAAGTAATCCTCGAACCCCACACCACGTCACGAGTCGCGCCACGTCCTGCGAAGTCCTCTTATCGTCATCTGGCTTTTTTTGGGTTTTGGCCAGGGGACGACGTTTCGAGCCGGACCGGCCCTTCGCGCAGCTAGTGACGAGGACTCCACGGCGCAGATCACCCGACTGAACCGCTGCGACCAAATTCACCTGCGGCCGGACAGTGGAGTTCAGGCCACGTGAGTTGCTGAGTCGACCTTGGGGCAGGCGATTCACGAACCACGCCTCGCTGAACTTCGGGCAAGCGAATCACCAGTCACGATTCACGAATCACATGTTTTTCTTCACGCGCAGATCGCGGCCGGTCATTTCCGGGGGCACGGGGAGGCCAAGCACGCCGAGCAGCGTCGGCGCGACATCTCGCAACGAGCCGCCGGGCGCCAGGGGGCCGGCGCCATCCTCCGTCGCCAGGATCAGCGGGACAGGATTGGTCGTGTGATAAGTATGCGGGCCGCCGGTGACTGGGTCGATCATGGTTTCGGCGTTTCCGTGATCGGCGGTGACGATCCAGGCGCCGCCGCGCGGCTGCAGGACCTGGCGGATGCGGCCCAGGCATTCATCCACAGCCTCGACGGCCTTGATCGCGGCTTCCAGAACGCCGGTGTGTCCCACCATGTCGGCGTTGGCGAAGTTCATGACGACGGCGTCGAAGTCGCCCTTCTCGATGGCCTTCACAACCGTTTCGGCAATTCCCGCGGCGCTCATTTCCGGTTTCAAGTCGTACGTAGGGACCTTGGGCGATGGAACTAGAATTCGCTCTTCGCCGCCGAAGGGCTTCTCGATGCCGCCGTTGAAAAAATAGGTGACGTGCGCGTATTTTTCCGTTTCGGCGCATCGGAGATTTTTCAGGTTTTGCTCGGCGAAAACTTGCGCCAGGATGTGCGCGATTTTTTCCGGCGCGATCACGTAGCGCAGCCATGGCCAGGCCTTGTCGTACTGGGTCATGGCGACATAGAAAAGATTCGACGGGCGCTTCGGATCGGCGAACTCCTTGAAACCCGGCTCGGCGATGGCGCGCGTTATCTGGCGCGCGCGGTCGGCGCGAAAGTTGAAGAAAATCACGGCGTCGTCGTCGCGAATCGCTCCGGCAGGCGGCGCGGAAGGCGAAGCGCCTGCCGCGATCACGATGGGCTCGACGAATTCATCGGTCACGCCGCGTTCGTAGCTGCGGCGCATCGCTTCGACCGGGTCGGCCGTTTTCACCGGGGCATCGCCGTGGACGACGGCGCGGTAGGCGCGCTCGACGCGTTCCCAGCGATTGTCGCGGTCCATCGCGTAGTAGCGGCCGGTGAGAGACGCGATGCGCCCGCAGCCGATCTCGCGGATTTTCTGATGCAATTGCTGGATGTAATCGACGCCGCTGTGCGGAGGCGTGTCGCGCCCATCCGTGAAGCAGTGGATGAATACGCGCTCGACGTGCTGCTCGCGCGCCATCCTCAGCAGCGCAAACAAGTGTTGCATGTGCGAGTGCACGCCGCCGTCGCTCAGGAGGCCGAGCAGGTGCAGATTGCGCGCGCGGCCCCGTTCCATGGCCTCGACGAGGAGCGGCTGCTTGAAAAATTCGCCGTTCGCGATCATCACGTCGATGCGCGTGATGTCCATGTGGATGATGCGCCCGGCGCCCATGTTCATGTGGCCCACTTCGCTGTTGCCCATTTGCCCTTCGGGCAATCCGACGGAGGGGCCGGACGTCTGGATCAGAGTGTTGGGGAAATCCTTCAGCAGGCGGTCGTAATTCGGTTTTCGCGCGAGGGCGATCGCGTTGCCCTTGGTTTCGGCGCGATAGCCCCATCCGTCGAGCACGGTCAGTACAATTGGTTTCGGTCGTTTTGGCATTGGTTGTTGGAATTCAGTCGATATTATTTTCGGGCGACCGCGGCGCGTCCCGGGAACTTCGCTGCGGCGCCTAATTCTTCCTCGATGCGGAGGAGCTGGTTGTACTTGGCGACGCGGTCGGTGCGGGAGGCTGAGCCGGTCTTGATCTGGCCGGTGCCCATGGCGACGACGAAGTCGGCGATGAAGGTATCCTCGGTTTCGCCGGAGCGATGAGAGACAATGGACGCGTAGCCTGCCTTGCGCGCCATTTCGATGGCTTCGATGGTTTCGGTGACGGTGCCGATCTGATTGAGCTTGATCAGGATCGCGTTGGCGATTTTTTCGGAAATGCCGCGCTGCAAGCGCACTGTGTTCGTCACGAACAAATCGTCGCCGACGAGCTGCACTTTTCCTCCCAACTCGGCGGTCATGTGTTTCCATCCGGCCCAATCGTCTTCGGCGAGGCCGTCTTCGATGGAAACGATGGGGAACTGGCGGACCCAATCGGCGTAGAACTTGGTCATCTGATCGGAAGTGTGAGCCGATTTGTCGGACTTCTTGAAGACGTACTTGCCGCTGGGCTTGTCATAAAACTCGCTCGAGGCGGGATCGAGCGCGATGGCGACGTGCTCGCCGGGCTTGTAGCCGGCGGCTGCGATGGCTTCTAAAATGACTTCGATGGCTTCGTCGTTTGACTTCAGGTTGGGCGCGAAGCCGCCTTCGTCGCCGACCGCCGTGGAATAGCCGCGCTTGTGCAGCACCGCCTTCAGCCGGTGGAAGACTTCGACGCCCACGCGTAAGGCGTCATCAAAGGTCTTGGCGCCCACGGGCATGGCCATAAATTCCTGAAAATCCACGGAATTGTCGGCGTGCGCGCCGCCATTCAAAATATTCATCATCGGGACGGGAAGCGTGTTGCCGGAAGGGTCGCTCGAATATCGCGCGAGATATTTGTACAGCGGCTGCCGCGCCGCCGACGCGGCCGCGCGCGCCGCCGCCATGGAAACGGCGAGGATGGCATTCGCGCCAAGATTCCCTTTGTTCGGCGAGCCGTCGGTTTCGATCATGCGGCGGTCGAGTGCGCCCTGGTTGGAAGCGTCGAGGCCGGTGACGGCGCGGGCAATCTCGCCATTCACGTTGGCCACGGCCTTGAGGACGCCCTTGCCGAGGTAGCGCGATTTGTCGCCATCGCGCAATTCAATGGCTTCGTGCTCGCCGGTGGACGCCCCAGAGGGCACAGCGGCGCGGCCGAGCGCGCCGCCTTCAAGGATGACATCCGCCTCCACCGTGGGATTGCCGCGCGAATCGATGATCTGCCTGCCATGCACCCGCGCGATTTTCGTCGACATGCCGCCTCCTGGGGAAAGACCGAAACCGAATGCAACCACAGATGAACACAGATGAACACGGATAGGAGAGGGGAAAGTTAACAGTTGACAGTTGAGAGTTAACAGTTAAGAACAAACCCCGCCCCCACAGCGTTCCTAACTCTTAACTTCTGACCTCTAACTTCTAATTTCTAACTTCCAGCATTCTCATTCCGGCTCCTCGATCATGGATTCTTCGCGGACGACGACTACGATTCCACCTTCGGTGACGTGATAGCGCTGGCGGTCGGCCTCGAGGTCGTAGCCGATTTCGGCGCGCTCGGGAATCGTGACGTGGCGGTCGATGATGGCGTTGCGCACGCGGGCATGGCGTCCAATGTTCACGTGATTGAACAGGATCGAGCTTTCGACATCGGAATAGCTGTTGGTTCGCACGTCGTAGCCCAGCACCGAGCGATTTACGCGGCCTCCGGAAATAATCGATCCGCCGCCCACCATGGAATCCAGCGCCACGCCCATGCGGTTGGAGTCGGCGAACACGGTTTTCAGCGGCGGATATTGATGCTGCCAGGTGCGGATCGGCCAGGTCTTGTCATACAGATTGAAAACCGGCGAGACGGACACCAGGTCCATGTTCGCTTCATAGTAAGCCTCGATGGTGCCGACGTCGCGCCAGTATTGCGCGCCGACTTTGTTCTCATCGATGAAGTTATAGGCGTACACGCGATATTTCGTGAAAATGCGCGGCAAGATATCTTTTCCGAAATCGTGCTTGGAATTGGGATCTTCGGCGTCCGCCAGGAGCGCCGGAATCAGCAGCTGCGTATTGAACACGTAGACGCCCATCGAGGCGTTGACCATGTCCGGGTGGAGGTGCGAACGCTTCGGCGACTCGGGCTTTTCCTCGAAGCCGACGATCCGCCAGTTCGCGTCGGTTTCGATCACGCCGAAGCGGCCCGCCGCTTCATGCGACGGCACCTCAAACGTGGCCACGGTCACGTCCGCCCCGGAATCGACATGCTGCTGAAGCATTTTCTGGTAATTCATCTTGTAGATGTGGTCGCCGGACAGAACGATGACGTAGCGCGAGTGCTCGCTGCCGATGGAATAAATATTTTGATAAACTGCGTCGGCGGTTCCGAGATACCAATTGGTGGAAACACGCATCTGCGGCGGCAGGACTTCGATGAATTCGCCGAGGCCGAGCAGTTGCGACCAGCCTTGCCGCGTGTGCCGGTTGAGCGAAAGGGCTTTGTATTGCGTCAGAACAAAAACGCGGCGGAGATCGCTGTTGATGCAGTTGGAGAGCGTGATGTCGATAATCCGGTAGATGCCGCCGAAGGGCACGGCCGGCTTGGCGCGGTCGCGCGTGAGCGGCCACAGCCGTTCGCCCTGCCCGCCTGCCAGCAGAACGCCGATCGCATCGCGCATCAGGGACATGAGCGCATCTCGTTACCCTCCCCCCAAAGGCCTTGGCCGGGGGTGGGTGCTCCGCTATTCTAGCAGGTACGGCGGAAAGTCCCATACAGCCCTGACAGGAAGCGTGCCTGACCCGAGGCCGGGCCCGAAAAAACAAAGCTTGACTTCGGTGGGCGGGTCCGCTAGAAGTGAGAGCCAATAGGCTGTTTAGAAACGAGTGGACCTCTCATAGCACTTATGGTTAATAGCCATTATTGCCACATGCATCGGAAGGATGGTGAATTCTAAGTGGCTGAAGTCAGTATTCAAGAAGGTGAGTCTCTGGAAAATGCGCTGCGCCGGTTCAAACGCAAGGTGCAACAGGAAGACATCATCAAGGAAATCAAGAAACACAGTTATTACATGAAGCCTGGTGAAAAGCGCCGCGCGAAACAAGCGTTATCGCGCAAGCGGCTGCGCAAGAAGCAGCGGCGGGAGCTGGACTAAGCTCCCCCAGGCAAGCTAGACGACCCGGGATTTTCCTAAGCACCTTCGGACCAGTCGGAATTGGGACCCACGTTCTTCCCCGGCGTATCCCAGCAAAATCTGACTCCATCGGGGGTGCCGTGGGCTCTCCAACCAGCGTGGAGCCTCGGAGCAGCGTATGGAATATCACGATAAGGTCCTGAAGTGCGCGGAATGCAGCCAGGAGTTTGTCTTCACCGCCGGTGAACAGATGTTTTTCGCCGACAAGGGCTTCAAGAACGAGCCCAAGCGGTGCAAGGACTGCAAAGCCAAACGCTCTCAGACCCCGGGTCCCGGTACCAACAACTTCCAGCGGGCGGAAACCAAAACGACCTGCTCGCAGTGTGGAAAGGAAACCACGGTTCCTTTCCGCCCGACGCAGGGACGCCCCGTGTTCTGCCGCGAATGTTTCCAACAGCGGCGGACCATGAGTTCACCGGCTTAGCTCGGGGGAGGGAATCGCGGTTGCTCCTCGCTGCCTGAAGAGGCGGCAATGCGAATTTCTCCCTCGTGTCACTGCCGGATTGTCCGGGTTCTCCTTCGCGCCAAGATTCCGCCTGCCTAGTCCTTTCATCCCTTGGTCATCTCTTGTCGCCAACCTATTGAGCGTGTGTGGCCAATTGGTTTTCAGACGCTCTTGTAGCGCCCGCCTTCAGGCGGGCATCTTTGATTCGAGCAAGCGCTCGCCCGCGCGGCGGGCGAGCGCCACAGAACATGGCCCGGTGCTTCCTTGCTTCCAAATTGAATATTGCGCACTGCACGTTTAAGATGGGCGGCGTGTGCGCCGCAAGTTTTCGCAAGTCTGCAAGTGGCGCGCGTCAAATTTCGGAAAGATCGGGAAAATGAAAACATTATTGCCGGACTCGGCCGTTCAATTCGCATTGCAGATCCTGGAAGGGCCTTCGGCCGCGTTCGCGCGCCGCTACCCCGGAGAAACGGGACGCCGCCAGCCGGTTCACGTGGTATACGGCGGCGCGCATTTGTTCCGGGCCGGCATCTCCAAACGGCTTGGCGATGTGGCCCTCGCGACCCTCGGGGAATTCGCGCCGGAGGCGTTCACCTTTGCGCGCGCCATCGGATTGCCGGGTGCGGGGACGCTGCCAAAATCCGGCAAGCAAGCCGCAGCAGCCGAGCGGCAATTCGCCAAATCGCCTGAAAAACTGCGGCGCGAAAATCGCGCGGCCTGGATGGCCCAAACGATCTACAGCCGTGTGCTGGAAAAATTGCAGCGCGAGCCGGTCGAGGACTTCCGGATCGACTTCGAGGACGGCTACGGAAATCGTCCCGATGCGGAAGAAGACCAGCACGCCAAGCTCGCGGCCGAGGAAGTTGCCAAGGGGCTCCGCGAGAATTCGCTGCCGCCGTTTATCGGCATCCGCCTCAAGCCCTTCTCGCCGGAGTTGCGCGACCGCAGTATACGCACGCTCAAACTTTTCGTGGGCGCGTTGTGCGAGGCTACGCACGGAAAACTTCCCGCAAACTTCGTCGTCACTTTGCCCAAAGTCGTAATTCCTGAACAAATGGCCGCGCTCGCGCACTTGCTCGATGCGATGGAACCGGCGCTGGGCCTGGAAAAAGGCTCGCTGCGTTTCGAGATGATGATTGAGACGACGCAGGCGATCCTCAACGAACGCGGGGAATCGAGTTTGCCGGGATTTCTGGAAGCATCAGGTGGACGCTGCATCGCGGCGCATTTTGGCACGTACGATTACACGGCAAGCTGCAGCATCACCGCGGCCTATCAAGTGATGGACCACCCCGCCTGCGACTTCGCCAAACACATGATGCAAGTCGCGTTCGCCGGAACAGGCATCTGGCTTTCCGATGGCGCGACGAACGTTCTTCCCGCGCCGCCTCACCGCGCGGAAAAAGGAAAACGGCTCACGCGCGCGCAGCAGGAAGAAAATCGCGAAGCCGTTCATCGCGCCTGGCGGCTTCACTACGGACACATCCAGCATTCGCTCGTTTCGGCGTACTACCAGGGTTGGGACCTGCATCCGGCGCAGCTCCCCACGCGCTATGCCGCCGTGTTTTCGTTTTTTCTTGAAGGGCTCGATTCTTCCGCCCTGCGGCTCAAGAATTTTGTCGAGAAGGCGGCCAAGGCCACGCTCGTCGGCGATGTGTTCGATGACGCCGCCACGGGGCAAGGCCTGCTGAATTTTTTCCTTCGCGCCATCAATTGCGGAGCGATTGGGGAAGCGGAAGCGGAGCGCCTGACCGGCGTCACCATTGAGGAATTGCGCATGGGATCGTTCCTGAAAATCCTGAAAAATCGCACAAAGTAAGAGCGCAGTTTTTTCGCGCTTCAACTGCCGCGATAGGTCGAGTAGCCAAACGGGCTGATGAGAAGCGGCACATGGTAGTGAGTCCTCGCGTCCCGCACTTCAAAAGCTATTGGAATGTCAGAATAAAACGATTCCACACGCTGTGCCTGAAAGTAAGCCCCTGCGTGAAACGTGAGGCGGTATGTTCCTACCGCTAACAGGGTTTCTCCCAGCAGCGAATTGCAGCGACCGTTCGCATCGGTAATGCCGGCGCCGATGGATTTCCAGTCCTCGCCTGATTTCTTGTGCAATTCTACCTTGAGGTCCGCGGCCGGGCGGCCGCGTGTGGTGTCCAGAACGTGGGTCGTAATAGCGCTCATGACGATCGCTGCTCGCCGGCCAGGAGTTTTTCCAGGCGAAGGCGCGTGATCATTCGTTGTTGTTCCGCCGCAATCGAGAGTTCGCTGGCCAAGTCATTCTGGAGGCGTTGATTCAGAATCGCAAGCATTCCTTCGGCGGTTTTGCCGGTGGCGCACACGATGTAGATGTAACCGAATTTTTCAAAATAGGCGCGATTGGCCCGGGTGAGGCGCGACTTCACGTCATCACTCGCCGCGCGCGCGCCCGCTTGTTCGCCCGCGGCCCACTGGCGCGCGGCTTCGGAACTGCTCACAGGCTTGTCACCGATCTGCGGGTGATGGCTGAAAGCTTCGAGCCAGTCGGCGCGCTCGAGGTTCCACCAGATTCCGTCGGCGGCTTTGTGGAGCGCTTCCACGGTTGCGTACGGCCGCCGCGAAGCGACACTCGCGGCCCAGCGCGCCGAGCCACAACAGTCCATCAGCGCTGATTCCGCTTCAGCCGAAGGCAGCGCATTGAAATCCGCGAGCGTCATTCTAGGAATCTCTCTTCGCCAAAGTTCCAAAAATACGCAGCCGCGCCACGCCGCCATCGGGGTAAATATGAAAACGCGCATGCGTCGCTTCGCCAGCACTCAGCAACTCTTTTTCATAGACGTGCAGGGAATCGGCTTGCAGCTTCGTCCTCGTCAATATTTCTTTCCAGGGAAGAGCGCCTAGCGCGCCCGGATCGGTGAGATCGCGCGGCGCGGCGCAGACTTCGAGCGAGCAGCTTTCCGGGAAATTGCCCTTGAAATGAGATGTATCGACTTCGACGCGGCTGATTTTTCCCGCCGCGCCGAGACGCACGATGCACCAGTCGTGTCCGGGCCCGCGGCGCCGCCGCGTTTCCCAGCCGTCATGCATCCCGGTCGAGCGGCCCGGGAGGATCAGGTTGTTGCGCGAGCCGAAAAACATGTCGCTCGAAACGATCACCCAGCCGCCGTGCTCGACGGCGGCGAAATCGATCTCGCCGCCTGTGCGGCTGAGCGCCGGCCAATCCGGGATGACTTCACCGTGGACGCGAAGGCGCGCCACGCCGCCGTCCGGATAGATTTTGAAACGCAGATGCGTGACCCTGCTCGACGGCGCGAGCGGAAACAGATTTTGAGCGTCGCCGGTAAGGGGAGATTTCGGAAGCATGGAGTTCCACTTCGTTGCGTTGTCCTCAAGTTGAGCGCGGTCGGGATCGCCATCCACCGCGCACGCCTCGAGTTCGCAATGTTCCGGGAAATTCCCTTTAAAGTAAGAGGTATCCACCACGACGCCGTGAATCACGCCAGGTAGGCCCAATTTCACGATGCACCAGTCGTAGCCCGGCGTTCTGCGCCGCCGCGTTTCCCAGCCGTCCATCCACTTTCCGACGTCGGTGTATTTGTCCGCGATCCAGACAGGAGCGGAAGCCTTCAGAAGATTTTCTTTCGGCGCAAAAAATTCGTCATTGGCCGCGAGCACACGGCCGCCCAGCCGCTCGGCGGCAAGATCGATGTATTCGGTGAAATCCATCAGCGTTCGCCTCGCCGCAAAAGCGCGCCTTGTGGCGTGCCCGGGAAGCGCCCCCGATCATAGATCATCTCGCCTCGCAGAAATGTGGCTTCCACAACGCCACGCAGGGATTGGTTCGCGTAAGGCGTAAGTTTGTGCCGATGCTGCAGCATCTTCGGCCGCACGATGAATCGCTTCTCCGGATTCCAGACGACGATGTCGGCATCGTATCCAACCGCAATTGCGCCTTTGTGTTTTTCCAGCCCTGCAATCCGCGCCGGTCCGCTGGACATCCAGCGTACCAGATGCATCAGCGAAATATTTCTTCCGCTCATTTTCGTCCATATCACGGAAAGCCCGAGTTGCAAGGAACTGATTCCGCCCCAGGCTTTAAGAAAATCACCTGTGTCGAGACATTTCATCACGGGCGGCGAAGGCGAATGATCGGACACAATGAAATCGATTGTGTTTTTCCCCAAAGCAGTCCAGAGCTTCTTGCTGTTTTGCAAATCCCGAATGGGAGGCGCGCACTTGAATTCTGTTCGCCTGCTCCTGATCGAGCCTGAATTGAAAAAAAGATAGTGCGGGCACGTTTCCGCAGTGATTCGCACACCTTCCTTCTTGGCGCGCCGAATCAGCGGCATGGAAAGCTCCGAAGAAACATGAACGATGTGGACCCGCGCTTTGAATTCACGAGCGAGGCGAATCATCATCTCGATCGCTTTCGCTTCCGCTCCAGGCGGCCGTGAAAGCAGCCACGTCCTGTACTTGGCCGGATCGGACTTCGCGAGCTTTGTGGTTGCTTCCTCAATCGGTCCCGGCAACTCCGCGTGAACCAGAAGCGGCGCGTCTAGCGCGGCAAGTGTTGGCAACGCAACTCGGAGATCGTTTTCGTTGACGTGGGCAAATTCAGGGACACCTGAGGGCACAAGAAAACACTTGAAGCCGAATGCTCCCGCTTGATGCAGTGCGCGGAGCTCTCCGGCATTGCCCGGCAGAACACCGCCCCAAAAGCCCACGTTTACCCAGCATTTATTGCGCGCCGCGGTGCGCTTGATTTCGAGCGCTGCGGCTGTAGTCGTCGCGGGAATACTGTTGAGCGGCATATCAATCAGCGTGGTCACTCCGCCCGCGGCCGCCGCGCGCGTCGCGGTCTCGAACCCTTCCCAGTCCGTGCGCCCCGGCTCGTTGATGTGGACGTGCGTGTCCACTAGGCCTGGCATGACGACGGATTCTCCAGCGTCATAAATGTGTTTGCCCGAAGGAAAATCGTTGTAACCGGTGATCGCCTCAATCACGCCGTTGCGAAACTGCACCGTGGCCGCCCGAACCCCTTCCGGCGTCACGACGCGTTTGCTGCGGATCGCGTGGATGGTCGTCATTTCGCGAGCTGCGAGAGAAATTCTTCGAGCAGGTTTTGCGCGACGTGCAAGCGATAGCGCGCGGTCGAGCGAATGTCGTCGATGGGCGCGATTTCTCGCGCGAGCGATTCTTTTGCCGCCGCAATGACCCCGGGCGAGATGCTGATGCCACACAGCGCGTCCTCTGTTTCGACCGCTCGCAGCACGATCGGAGCCACGCTTCCAAGCGCGATCCGCGCGTCGCGAATCGTGCCGTTTTCGACGAGCGCCGCGCCGGCGAAGCACACTTTGGAAATCGCCTGCGCCTTGCGCGTGCCCACTTTCCGGTAGTACTGCCGCCACTTCTTCACGCGGCGCGGCAGCCGGACCGCGCGCAACAATTCATCGGATGCAAGCTTCATTTTTTTGTAGCCGGTATGGAAGCCGTGGTACGGCAGCCACCTCGCGCCGCGCGCCGAAACAAGTTCGATTTCAGCGTCGTAGACCAGCAGCGCGGGCGGGGAATCGGCTGCCGGCGAAGCATTCACGATATTTCCGCCCAGTGTGCCGCGATTTTGCGTGGCAATGCTGCCGGTTTCGCGCGCCGCCGCGCAAAGCAGCGGAAATTCCTTCTGAAGCACGCGATGTTTCTGGATTTCCGTATAAGTTGTCAGCGCGCCTAAGGTCACGTCCGCGGAGGTCAATTCGATCCCGCGCAAATCGTCCAGTTTCGCGACGCTCAGAAAACGCTTGTGGGAGAGCTTTCCAGCCTCCAGCAGCACCATCAGGTCGGTGCCCCCCGCAAACGGCTGCCAAACTCCGGGTTCGCGCGTGAGCAGAGCCAGCGCTTCCGAGAGGCTCCCCGGCACTCGCAAATCGTAAGCGGGGACGTAAGCTCTCATGGAGTCACCGGTTTGTCATCACGCGACGATTCGCAGGCGCGCACCACCGCGGCGAAAATTTTCTGATAGCCGGTGCAGCGGCAGAGATTTCCCGCCAGCCCTTCGCGAATTTCGGCATCGCTCGGATGAGGGTGCCGCTCGAGTAGCGCGACGGAAGCGATGATCATGCCGGGCGTGCAAATGCCGCATTGCGCGCCGCCACATTCGAGGAACGCCTCCTGCACGGCGTTCAGTTGGCTGTCTCCGGCAATTCCTTCGATGGTGCGAATATCCGCTCCGTCCGCTTCGATTGCGGGGACGAGACAACTGTTGACGATGGCGCCGTTCATCAGCACCGCGCACGCGCCGCACTCGCCTTCGCCGCAGCCTTCTTTCGTGCCGGTCAGATGCATTTCCTCGCGCAGAACATCCAGCAAGCGCGCCATCGGATACGCTTGAACGCGGCGCGGTTCGCCGTTGACCCTGCACGCGATGCCGATCCGGCTGACCGTTTCAGGCAAGGGCGCCTGCCTTTTCCGCCATGGCTTCCATCAAGACTTCCGGCGTGGCGGGAATTTCGCGCACGCAAATTCCCATCGCGTTTTCGATCGCGTTTACAATCGCCGGTGCCGGTCCGTCCATCGGCAGCTCGCCGATGCCTTTCGCTCCGTGCGGGCCGAAGGGATACGGCTGCTCTTCAAAAAATACGCGAATGGGAGGAATATCCGCGGCGGTTGGCATGATGTAGTTGGTCATCTGGCCGTTGGCCATTCGACCTTCGCGCCACACCACATTTTCGTAGAGCGACATCCCGATGGCCTGCGCGACGCCGCCTTCGATCTGTCCCGCCGCGAGCACGGGATGAATCACCTTGCCCACTTCCTGCACGGCGACAAAGTCGGTGACGCGCGCCTCAAACGTAACCGTATCCACCGCGACTTCGGCCACGTACACGGCCCACGCGTAGGTGCCGTAAGCGTCGCCGCTGTACGTTTTGTCGTCCCAGTGCAGGCCGGGAGGAGCTTCATACTGGCTCCGCGAACGCAGCGGTCCGCGCGTTTCGATGTAACGCCGGCATGCGCGCACAAATTCATCTTCAGTGCACGCATCGCAGAGCAAGCCACTATCCAGTAATTTACGTTTCAAATCGAGCGCGGCTTTCTCGACCAAATTGCCGACGACCATTGATGTGCGCGAAGCAACCGTCGGGCCGCTGTTCGGTACCGCGCCCGTATCCGGCTGCGCAATTTCGATGCGATCGTAGCCGATACCGAGCGCATCCGCCGCAATTTGCGAAAACACTGTATTCGTTCCTTGCCCGATCTCGGTGCTGGCGGCAAGAACGCGGACGGTTCCTTCCAGTGTCGCTTCGAGTTCCACTACGGACGCGAGGTAAACCTCTCCCGAGCCCGTAAATCCCGCTCCGTGCATGAAGGAGGCAAACCCGATGCCGCGCTTGATCGTCGCGCCGGGATTTTCCCGCGCGAAGCGCTCGCTCTTGGCGTGGTAGTCGCTTTCCCGGAACGCGCGATCGAGAAGGGCGTCGAAATTTACTTCCTCGCTGATCAGTTGTCCAGTCGCGGTCGTCTGGCCTTTGCGAATAAAATTTCGCCGCCGAAATTCGTCGGGCGTCAAATTCACGGCGCGCGCCACCTGATCGAGGTGGCGCTCCACGGCGAAAATACTTTGCGGCGCGCCGAACCCGCGAAACGCGCCGTGCGGCGGCGCGTTGGTCGCCACGGCCCGCGATTGGACGCGCACGTTGGGGCAGAAGTAAGGCCCCGCCGCGTGAATGGTCCCCCGCGAGAGCACCACGGAAGAAAGCGTCGCGTATGCGCCGCCGTCAATCACGAAATCGATGTCCATCGCCACCAGTTTGCCGTCGCGCGTGACGCCGGTGCGATGCCGCGTGCGCGACGGATGGCGCTTGGTGGTCGCCACCATGTCTTCCGCGCGGTCGTAAATAATTTTCACGGGCTTCCCGGACTTCCACGCCAGAAGCGCCGCGTGCCCCGCGATCATGGAAGGATATTCTTCCTTGCCGCCGAATCCGCCGCCCGTCTCCGCCTGAATCACGCGGATTTTTTCCGCAGGGAGACCAAACAAGGTAACGAGCGCTTTGTGCACGTAGTAGGGACACTGCAGCGAGCCCCAAATCGTTACGCCGTCCGCGGGATTTGCCGTCGCAATCATGCCCTGGTTTTCGATGTACAGCTGTTCCTGCGCCCCGGTCCGGTATTCGCCCTCGACGATGACGTCCGCCTGCGCCCATGCGGCATCCACGTCGCCTTTTTCCATGTGATACGACTTGAAGACGTTATCCTCTCCAAAAATAACGGCGCGTTTTGCGATGGAATCCTCGATCGAAAAAATCGCGGGCAGCGGCTCGACATCGATTTGCACCGCGCGGCGCGCCTCCTCGAGCAAATATCGGTCCGGATGCGCGAGCAACACGATCGGCTCTTCGGGATGGTTGATCACTTCCGCGGCGAGGCAAGGCTGATCGTGTTCGATCAGCGCGATTTCGTTTTTCCCGGGAATGTCGGCGGCGGTGACGACCGTGAATTCGCTCCACGGAATGCCTTCGCCGAATCGTATGCGGCGGATGCGTCCTCGCGCGACGCTGCTGCGCACGGTCACACCGTGCAACATTTCCGGAAAGACGAGGTCGTCCACGTACCGGGCGCGGCCCGTCACTTTTTCCCGCCCCTCTTTGCGGAGGACGGAATGTCCGAAGAATTTTTCTTCCATATTTTTCAACGCTTATGTAGCGCCCGCCTTCAGGCGGGCATTCGCGTACATCGGCGATGCCCGTCCGTTACGGCGGACAGGCATCGTAGACTCACGCACATGCCCGCCTTAAGGCGGGCGCTACAAAAGCTTTCGGACGTTTCGAGTAAAACGTCGCATCCGCAGGCGGCTCCCGCTTTTCAATACCGGATCCGGTCGCCTTTTCGCGCCCATTCGCGAAACGGCTCGAGCCCCGCTTCCCTCATCATCGGCTCGAACGGAATTTTACGTTCGCGGTGCGGGTGTTTCAATTCTTCGTAGATGAAGGAATCATCGAACCCGGCTTCCGCTGCGTCGCTCGCGGTGGCCGCGAAATAGACCCGGTCGGGCCGCGCCCAGTAGATGGCGCCGAGGCACATCGGACAGGGCTCGCAACTCGTATAGATCTCGCAGCCCGTCAGTTGAAACGTGCCCAGCGCGCGGCAGGCTTCGCGTATGGCGGTCACTTCCGCGTGAGCCGTGGGATCGTTCGCGGAGGTGACTAAATTTGTTCCCGCCGCGATAACACGCCCATCCTTCACGACAATCGCGCCGAAGGGTCCGCCTAGCCCCGTGCGGACATTTTCCACCGCCCGCCGGATCGCTTCCTGCATGAAGGCGTTGTTCACCTTGCTCCACCTGTCTTTCCAGCGCTGATTTTAAATTGTACCGGAAAATCTGAAGACAGATGGAAATTGGTTTTTGATTGCCGAGCATAGTGTAGTGTATTCCGAGATGAATTTAACTTCCCTCTTCGGACTCCTGGGCGGATTGCTCGTCCTTGCTTTTGGGGCCAACCGGCTCTTCCGTTGGACGCGAATTCCGGACGTTGTCGTTCTCATGGCCACGGGAGTTGTAATCGGCCCTGTCCTCGGATGGGCCCGGGCCGATCAATTCAAAGACGTCACGCACGCTTTTGGAACACTCGCGTTGATCCTGATCCTGTTTGAGGGCGGGCTCGACCTGAACATCCGCGAAACGCTAAGCCATTTTCCAGGCGGCCTGCTGTTCGGCGTGGTGGCTTACGCCCTCACGACCCTCTCGGCAGGCCTGATCGCGTCGGCCAGCCTTCGAATCAGTTTGCGGGACGGCATGCTTGCCGGAGCGGTAGTCGGGTGCACAAGCAGTACGATCGTTCTCCCAGTCCTTCAGCAGTGGAAGGCGGAAAAGGCCGTCGAGATTGTCCTGCTACTCGAATCCACCCTCGGTGACATTTTGGGGGTGCTTACGGTTGGATTTTTGATTCGATCGCATCAAGCGGGCGGCTCCGCCGTTGGCGATTTCTTAACAGGTTTTTTCTCGCAGGTGGCGATTTCCCTGGTGGCATCGTTCCTGATCGGATTCGGATGGTCGCGACTCCTCCCCTATCTTTCCGAGCAGCAATTCTGGCAAGTCCTCACTTTTTCCATGGTCTTGCTTCTGTATGCGGGAACCGAGCGTCTCGGCGGAAGCGGATTGCTCGCCGTGCTGGGATTTGGACTGGCGCTCTCTAATCTCTCCGGCGGACGCCGTTCGCTTGTTCCGACATTATTTCAATTGTCACAGGGAGGCGCCGGAGCGCACGAGCAGATTTTGAACTTCCACGCTGAGCTTTCCTTCTTGGTCCGCACATTCTTCTTTGTCCTGATTGGCGCGGTCGTGGAATTGTCGGGACTGCGTCCTATCTGGCCGTTGCTTTTGGGGCTTGCAGGGGTCATCTATTTGGCCCGCTGGGTCTCGATCCAGCTTTGCAGGTGGACATGGCGCGGACTTGGGCCATCGGACCGCGAGAAGATTCTCTGGATGTTGCCTCGCGGATTGATCACGATTGTGCTGGCGATCGAAGTTGTCGAAGTTCGAGGGCAATCCATGTCATTTCTACCGCCCATGTCTTTTGCCGTGATCTTGCTGACGAATCTCATCCTGGTTTTCGGAAGCATTCGGACGAACAAGATGGCCTCAACGGAAAGGCCCGAACCGGTTGAATCCGCCGGGGGATCGGAAATAGAGACGCCACCCATTTCCGACTCTCCCTGACACGGATGTCACCTCGAAGCTTCACGCGTGAAGCAAGTCTCGGATTTGCCTTCAAGAACAGCGAATTGGTTAATCCCCATGCTCGATCTTCAATTGGACTTTCGCATTTATGCATGTAGAATTACGATTTGGTGTGGGGTTCTGCAACAAACAGAGTGAATGGTTGCGTCACCAAAGCGCCCAGCGCCTCCGGCTTGGGACCCACGTCGGCCGCCACATGGAAGCCATTCATACCTGGCGTGGCCCTCTCGAAGAAAATTCTCGACTTTGGCTTGGGCAAGTTAGGCCGTTGGTCTCAGATTGCCGAAACTGCGCGTGTGCGGCGCCGTAGCGGCCAGAGGGAGGAAGCTTCATGATTGTCGGTGTTCCCCGAGAAACGTATCCGGGGGAGCGGCGCGTGGCGCTCGTGCCCATCGTCATTCCCGCTCTTGCGAAGGCGGGCATGGAAGTTATCGTCGAAGCCGGTGCGGGCGCCGCGGCGGGTTTTCCCGACGCCGAGTATGCAGCCAAGGGCGCGAAGATCGTCGCGGATCGGGCCCAGGTGTTTGCCTCGGCGGACATCATTACGCAGATGCTTTGCTACGGTTCGAATGACCAGACGGGCCGCGCCGATTTGCCGCTCTTTCGCCGCAACCAGGTCCTGATCGGATTTTTGCGCCCCATCGGATCCCTCGTCACGGTTAAAGAAATCGCGGATGCGGGCGTGACTTCCTTTTCTGTGGAATTGATGCCCAGGACTACACGGGCGCAAAGCATGGACGCGCTTTCTTCCATGGGCACCATCTGCGGCTACAAAGCCGTCCTGATCGCTGCGGACACACTTCCGAAAATTCTTCCAATGCTTACAACAGCCGCGGGCACGATCACTCCCGCGCGCGTCCTCATCATCGGCGCGGGCGTGGCCGGATTGCAAGCGATCGCCACGGCGCGCAGGCTGGGAGCGGTAGTCTCCGCCTACGATTTGCGTCCGGCGGCCAAGGAGCAGGTGCAAAGCCTTGGGGCGCGTTTTGTTGAGCTTCCCCTCGAAGCCAAGGACGCGCAGGACGCCAGCGGGTATGCCAAGGCACAGGACGAGGAATTCTACCGGCGGCAGCGCGAATTGCTCGGCAAGGTTGTCGCCGAGAGCGACATTGTCATCACGGCCGCCGTCGTTCCGGGAAAGAAGTCGCCGGTGCTCGTGACGGCGGAAATGGTCAAGGGCATGGCGCCGGGCTCGGTCATCGTCGACTTGGCCGCCGAGCGCGGAGGCAACTGCGAACTCTCGAAAGCCGGCGAGAAAATCGTGGCTGACGGCGTCACGATCATTGGATATTTCAATTTCGCTTCGACCGTGCCGCATCACGCCAGCCAGATGTACGCGCGCAACATCGTGGCGTTCCTCAATTTGCTTGTGAAGGACGGCAAGTTTCAGCTCAACCTGCAGGATGACATCATTCAGAGCACCCTGCTGACGCAGGGAGGGGAAATCGTTCATCCCCGCGTTCGGGAATATTTCTCGCTCCCGCCTCTCGTGGCCCAGCAGAAGGAGACAGTCTAGCGATGAAAATGGACTTGATAACCAGTCTCTACGTGTTCATGTTGGCAGCTATTGTCGGCCTGGAAGTCATTCGCCGCGTATCGCCGCTGCTGCACACTCCGCTGATGTCGCTCACGAATGCGCTCGACGCAATCGCCGTCGTCGGAGCGATTCTCCTGGCGGGCGAACACAAGACCACGCTCTCCACCGTGCTTGGCACCATCGCCATCGTCGCCGCGACCAGCAACGTCGTGGGCGGCTTCTTCATCACCGACCGCATGTTAAAAATGTTCAAAGCGAGCCGCAGCCCGAAACCATGACTCCATTTCCCGGAACGGACACGATCATCGAACTGACGTACCTCATCGCCACGGCTCTGTTCGTGATGTCTCTCAAGTGGATGAGTTCTCCCACGACGGCGCGCCACGGCGTCTGGGCAGGCGAGCTGGGCATGCTCCTCGCAATCGTGGGAACTTTGCTCAACCGCAGCATCGTGGACTACAAATGGGTCGCGATCGCGCTGGTTCTGGGCACGATCATTGGCGTTCCGCTCGGTAAAGTGCAGATGACGGCTGTCCCTCAGCGGACGGCGCTCAGCCACGCCTTTGGGGCGTGTTGCGTCACGCTCGTTGGCACGGCGGAATTTTACTTGCGCGCCCCCGCGGTGCCCAAGTTCATGATGTCCGTTCTGTCGATGGAAGTGATTCTCGGGTCGCTTACGTTTACCGGCAGCTTGATGGCCGCCGGAAAGCTGCAGGAAATCCTGCCGCAGCGCCCCATCATCTTCAAGGGTCAGAACATCGTCAACCTCGGCATGCTCCTCGTTGCCATCGGCTTGGCCGTTTATCTGGTGATTCATCCCGATCACACGTACTTATTCCCGGCGCTCCTTGCGATCCCGCTGCTCTTCGGCGTGATGATGATTATCCCGATCGGCGGCGCGGACATGCCCACGGTGATATCGCTGCTCAACGCTTACGCGGGGCTTTCCGCCTCCGCGATGGGTTTTGTGCTCGATAGCAAGCTCCTGATCGTCGCGGGCGCGCTCGACGGCGCTTCCGGCTTGGTTCTCTCCGTCAACATGTCCAAGGCCATGAACCGCTCGTTCTCGAACGTGCTGTTTGGCGGATTTGGACAGGAACAAACGAGCGCGAAGGGCGCCAAGGAAACGCGGCCGGTTCGCAGCGCTTCGCCCGAAGAGGCGGCCGAAATTCTCGCCGTGGCCAGCAAAGTCGTCATCGTGCCCGGATACGGCATGGCCGTGGCGCAGGCGCAACACAAAGTCCGCGAGCTCTACGACAATCTGACCAAACGCGGCATCGACGTGAAGTTCGCCATTCACCCGGTTGCGGGCCGCATGCCCGGCCACATGAACGTGCTGCTCGCCGAAGCGGACATTCCCTACGACAAGCTGCTCGACATGGACGAAATCAACGGTGAATTTCCGCAGACCGACGTGGCCCTGATCATCGGCGCCAACGACGTCACGAACCCCGCGGCGCGCACCGACACTTCGAGCCCCATCTTCGGCATGCCGATTCTCGACGTGGACAAGGCGCACACGGTAATGGTCATCAAGCGCAGCATGGCTGCTGGCTTCGCCGGAATCGATAACCCCCTCTACTACCTCGACAAAACCCTGATGCTCTTCGGCGACGCCAAGGGCTTCGTAGGCTCCATCGTCCGCGAACTCTCCGGCGGCGGCAGCCACGGATAACCGCTAATCTCGGAATGTCCCGCGTCAGAGTGCACGAGTTTGCGCGTAAGTGGAGCTTGTGTTACGCAAACCAGCAACGCCGCCACTTCAGTTTTGCCTTAACCACATACAAAACCAGTAGTTAGAGAGGGCAATCGCTTGGCATGCAAAATGCCCCTCGACGGAAGACGCCCTTGGCGCTCCGAATGGGGCGTTCACACTATGACGTTCCACTGCCTGTTAGCAGTACTGTCACTCTGCGGCATGTTGCGGGATCGCCCGGTCATGGCGCTGGCTGGCGTACACGCGGCGGTAGCATCCTGGGATGGGATTGAAACACGCCAGGGAATCAACACCGGATGGGGAGAGGCTGATCCCCTCAGCCGGCCGTTTGTTCACACCAACGCGGCGATGCTGGCGGCAGGCGCTGTGGAAGTCGCCGGCTTTGCCATCGTTGCGCACAAGATGAGGAGTTCGCGCCACCGAGTGCTTCGGGACACGTGGTTTTTTTGGCAGTCTGTGCCAATAGCAGCGCATGTAGTGAGCGGTTCAGCTTGGGTAAGAGCAAGGTAAGCCACTCCAAAATTTAGCGTCATTCAATATGGACCAATGAACTGGTCGGCGTGCTGGCCGCCGCACTATTACGGATTATCGAAAATTCGTCCGCCAAATTGAGCAGCCTCATTTATTCCAGTTCGGCGATCAAGTCGCTGCCGATGTTTTTTCCGGCGCCTTGGCCGGCTGATGCCCGCTGACCGCCGCTCCGGCGTCCGGATCAATGAGGAAGCAGTCAAGCGTCGCCAGGACACTCAAGACGGCGACGAGCAGGAACGCCACGTGAAACTCCTTCGTCGTTGGCGCTCCCACGGAATTTCCATCCAGATATCCGGCCAGCCGCAGCGCGATCGCGCCCACCGCCACGCCCATGCCCATCGACATTTGCGTGATCATGCTGAAAAAACTGGTGGCTGTGCTCATGTCCGGCTTGGTGATGTCCGCAAAGGCAAGAGTGCCCACTGCCGTAAACTGCATCGAACGGGACAGGCCGTTCAGAAATAGTATGAAGAGCACGAGGATCGTCGCGGTCCGCGGGAAGAAAAGGGCGCAACTCGCCGTTAAGATCGCGTTCAGCATGCCATTCGTCGTCAGCACGGTGCGAAACCCGAACCGTCGCAGAATGGGCGTCACGACGGATTTCATCAGCAGATTGCCCGTGAACAGCCCCAGCATCAGCAGGCCCGACTGAAACGCATTCAATCCAAAGCCGACTTGGAACATAAGGGGCAAGAGAAAAGGCGAAACGCTGATCGCGATCCGGAAAAGCGAGCCTCCCTGCAGCGTGATCGCGAACGTCTTGATCTTGAGAAGATCGAGATTCAAAAGCGGCGCGGGCGTGCGCAGGAAATGAAGCACGGAGAACAGGCCCAGGACGCATCCGGCGACGAGATATGCGGCCGTGGGCTTCCATTGCGCGCTCTCGCGGCCCACGAGTTCCATGCCGTATACGAAGCTCACGCAGGCCGACGCGCTCAGCACAAATCCGAGCCTGTCGAACGGCTTGACGCGGTCTTCCTTCAGGTTAGGAATAATCCGTGACGAAAGGGCCATGCCGATGATGCCCAGCGGCACGTTCAGAAAAAAAATCCAGTGCCACGAGGCGTATGTCGTGATGAAACCGCCGACCGGCGGCCCTACGACGGGCGCGATCAGTGCCGGCCAGGTGATGAACGTAATCGCATCGATCAAATTGTGCTTTTCCGTCGTGCGCAAAACGACCAGCCGCCCCACGGGCACCATCATCGCCCCGCCGATCCCCTGGATAACGCGCGCGCCGGTGAACGTCAAAATTCCATGGCTCAGTCCGCAAAGAATCGAAGACACGGTAAAAATCGCGATGGCGGAAACGAAAACGGTCCGAGCGCCAACGCGGTCCGCCACCCATCCGCTGATCGGAATGAAAACCGCAAGCATCAGCAAATAGGCCGTCATTCCAATGTTCAAATCGACCGGGCTGACGTGGAACGATTTTCCCATGTCGGGCAGCGCCGTCGCGATGACGGTCCCGTCCAGGTTTTCCATGAAGAAGGCGGTGGCAACCAGTATCGAGACCGATGTGGTTTTTCCGAGCGGAGAAGCCATTATTTTGTGCGCCCCGCGCGATTTTCGGTGCCGGTCATCGCAATCGAAGGTTGGTGGAGGCGGCACGCGGCCCTGCCGGAGAACACCCTATTTTGCATTGGCAACATCGGGCAGTGGAATGGCTTCCGTCGGAAAATTCATGGGGTAGGGCTGATACGGGTAAACTTTGTCTTTTTTAGCTTTCAGATCCATGAGGATCTTGTCTTCGCAGGCGATGTCTTCCTTGAGCGACCAATCCGGACGCAGCTTGTAGACGATCGTCGACGACCACGACCGGGTATACGTTTTCGGGTCTTCGAAGGTGAGCGTGTTCTCGAGCGTGTCGTGACCCACGCGGTGAATGCGCTCGACGACGTGCAGCGCGTCGCTGTGCGGATGTCCAGCCGTGTCCAGCCAACTTTTATCGGTCAGCCCTACGATGTCCACGACGAGCGTTGCGCCTTCCCAGTGGCCGATGGAATGTCCCATCCAGGAGGGGTCCAGGTCCTCCGGGTGGCCGCGCCCGTCCGTCCAGATTTGCTCAACGGAGTTACCCGTTTCGAACAGCACCAGCACGCGGTTTTTGCTCTGCAAGATTTCGAACGGGCCGACGTGGTTCATCAGGCGGGGAAGGCCGTACGGCGCGCAACTTGTGAGGTAGGGATCCATATTGTCGTCATTGGCGCGGCCGAGGGGACCTGTCCCACAGCCGACGAGTTCACATCGCTTCGACGCCCACAGTTGCATCGGAGGTGGAGCCTCGGGAGAAAAGTTGTAAGGCAAGAAGCCCTTGGGTGTTCGCGGTGGGGACCAGATGCCGGTCAAGTCGGGTGTTAAGGCAGCGGCTTGCGGGCGCGCCGCGCGAAGCTCTGGTGCTAGTCGCGGCAGCGTCCCGAGAGACAAGGCAAGCACTACCGCGGTGCCCAGGACCGTACCAAGTACCAGCTTTCTCATTCGAAAGACCCTGTCCTTCAAGTTCCACGCGTCTCCAGCGGTTTACGCAATTTCAGGCGGCACTCAGTACCCGGGAGGATCCACGGTGACTACCTGGCCGCTGGGCATGGTGACCTTCACGGGCCTCAGACTTTTCATCCCGTTGACCATGGGAACGCTTTTTTTCTCAGGGTGCCCGTAAATCGTGACCTGGTCCCCCGGTTTGAACGTGCTGTGATTCCATCCGACGCCCCGGCTCATGACGTTCGGCGGATGAAATTCCACGGCCCAGGTTTCCACGTCGCCCTTGTCATTTTTCACGTCGACAAGCAGCAGCGGGTGCGGATTCTGCCAATCGAATTGCTTCACCGTTCCGGTAATGGTTCCCCACGCGTCGGTGTCCCACCGCGAGGCGCCGTGATGCGCGAATACGCCGGTGGAAATGAGACAGCCGACAAAAACCATCAGGGCAATGGCGAATATTTTATGCTTCATCTGGCCACCTCATCGCGTCTCGTGGATGGTCAAACTTTACGTGTCTCGCCTGCTTTTGTAAAGAGATCGGGGAAGGGATGAATAGTCTCCGGAGCTAAGACTCCACGATCTCGCTGGGAGCCGAAACCAAACTGGCCATGTGGATGATCAACCGTCTTTTCGATACAGCGGAGAGGTTCGTGAATTGAATTCCCATGCCTACATCCACGACGGAGTGCCGGACGATCCCCTCCAGCGCGATGTCGGTTTGCCCGGCTCGCAGCGTGAAGGTAAGTTCCGATCCGGCCGG
Organism: uncultured Acidobacteriota bacterium; assembly: GCA_963768275.1. Classification (GTDB taxonomy): domain Bacteria; phylum Acidobacteriota; class Terriglobia; order Acidiferrales; family UBA7541; genus Palsa-360. The sequence goes on along the minus strand of CAVYHH010000019.1, from coordinate 96,253 downwards.
GAGGGGGTCCGGGTCGAGGACAAAAACGCCGTCCAAACTTAGATCCCGAATGGGCGCGGACCTGTCACCGTAAGTGATGCGATTTTCCGGCTTGGCTTGAAATCGCGGAGTCGCGCGCCTGTCTTTCATGGGCATATTTCTAGGTCGCCTCTCGCCTCGATGGATTCGGTCGATCTCCCCCAACGCTGTGCCTTCCCAGTATTGCCGCACAACTCGCATTTCCGGTCGCCATTCTGTTTTCCAGTTGACCAATGTCAAACGTCGAATCAACGCCTTACTAAATCCGTTTATATTACAATCCAGAAGAATGCGCCTCAGGTGTGAGCTTCGAGCAACCGCCTTTTTGTCAGTCCTCCTGCTATGCCTCCTTTCCATACCGCAAGATACGAACGCACGGCAGGAAATCAAACCGAACCCGGCGGACCAATATAAGCCCCATGGATATGTGAACGATTTTGGCGGAATGATTGATTCGCGAGTTCAGTCACAGCTCGATCTGATCTGCAAGGACCTGGACCAAAAGAGAAGAACTCAGATGGCGATTGTGACGGTCGTGTCGCTCGATGGTCTCCCCATCAAGGAGTTTGCAACGCAATTGGCGAACCGCTGGGGCGTCGGATATAAGGACAATAACCGGGGCATTCTAATTTTATTGTCTCGAGACGATCGTCAATACCGTCTCGCCGTTGGCCTCGGTCTTGAATCCGTCCTAAATGACGCAGAGGCAGACCGTCTCGGGCGAGAAATGATTCCCCTGCTTAAGAAGGAAGATTATGGAAACGCCCTCCTGCATCTGGCCAATCGCATTCATGATGAAATCCTGCAAAAGGTAAAGTGAAATTGTCCTGCCGGGACGGTCTGGCGGTCAACGAATCAAATGGGGTCGATCCATTGCCAATCGTGCTCTAGGGTTTGGCTGGATCGTGATTGCGAACATTCGATGTTAATTTGCGAATGACAAATTCTTGAAGGAGGTTGGCGGCGGCGGATGCGCCCACTTCGATGGCCGCGTTTTCAAATGTCAGCGCCGCTCCATTGCGATCCTTCGCCGGATAGTAGAGATTGGAGATCCCTCCTGCGGCGAGGCTTCCCAGAACATTGGAGTAATTCGCCTGCCAGCGTCCATTGTCACCCTTGCAGATCACGGAATTTGCGATCGCATAGAGAAACCGCGATCGCGTGCTTCCGCTTCCCTTGTAGAAATACCGTGGGTCCTGTTTCAAGAGCGATGGCAATATGGCGCTTCCAATAAAAATGTTGGTAACACTGTCGGCGTAGTCGGCGCCGTAGCGTTTCCCGTAACCCTGTGCGCCTTGCCCGTATCCACTGAAAACATTGTTCGCCTGCTGAACTCCCGCCACAGCCCCGGTCAGCACGAAGGTGACTGGATCCAGAGTTGTTTTCCAGGCAAGCTCGAACTTTTGCTTTGAGGTAAGCGGAGCCGCATCGGGGACGTAGCTGACGTAGAAATTGGGAACGAAGCCGAGCACGCGCTGCTTCTCCTCCTCCTTGATCTGCTCTTCCGCAATTTCCACGCGCGGGACTACGACCTGCACCTCCGTCTTTTCCGGGGCCAACGCCAACGCGATCCGCGGGGCATTGTAGTTTTCCCCCGGATGCAGGATTCCAGACATGGTTTGCGCCGAGAAGCCCTCCTTCGCAATGGTCAATTGAAAAGGCCCGGGAGCGACGCTGCCGAAGGAGAATTGCCCATCGTCGCCCGATAGCGTCTCTTGTTTTATGGATTGATCTTCATGTGCAAGCCCCACTCGGGCTCCAGCGACGGCGCCTCCTCTTGGATCAACAATTGTTCCGTTGATGCTCCCCGGCAATTGCTGGGCGGGAAGCTGTTCTGCGGCTGATGCTCCCGAATCCGTCGCGGCCTGCTGAGACTCAGCCGCCGTTGGGTAGCTACAAAGCATGAAACACAGGCTTAGCCAGGCGAAGCACCCGCTTGCGAGGGCCGATCTCTGCGCGCAATGACCCCAAGATTTCTTGGATGAACCTGTTTTCGGAGAACTCACAGTTTTGGCCTTATCGAGCCTATGTCGAAATCAGTTTTAATTTCTGTAGCGCCCGTCCGCCGCGGCGGACGGGCATCTGCCCGAGTCTAGAATGCCAACCTGAAGGTTGGCGCTACAAAAACCTGGCGAATCGAGGTTGCCACACAATTTCTGAAGCATGCCCTCTATCTTCCTTCATTGTTTGAGTGTGTGTAGTGGTTTGAGGTTGTGCGGCACGTCAGGCCACACTGTATACGGATTGCCGGTAGAGGAAAAGCCCCGCGTGAATATCCGTGAATTTGTCAGTGGTATGCGTTCCACATGTCGTCGATGAAGGAAGGTTGTGAAACTTCGCCGCCGAGCCAATTGACGGTTTGTCTCTGGCGTTCCCAGTCCGCGCTGTAATCAAAGCCGGATTGCGCCTTGATTGCCGCGATCGCCTGGGTGTCATCTTCCGTCATCCAGCGATTCACGTAGTCGAAAAACGCGGGGTAATTCCAAACGCTTTCGCCGTTCAACAAGTGAACCGCGAGGGCTTCGCCGACCCAGGAGACGGAGGTGCAGCAGCGGCGATACGCTTCGCCCAATTGTTCGTCGCCACTCAGGGGCCAGGCGGAGGGTTGCAACTGCTCATAGGGCCCGTACAATCCCGGGCTCACCGGCGTTCCATCCACATGCACGCCGTAATGCCCGCCATAAATCACCGTGGCCCCCTGCCACGCCTGCTGAAAGGAACCGGCCGGCGGCAGGTTTTTGATGTAGAGGGTCTGCATGTCTTCGCCGAATTGCTCCGGATAGGTTGCGGAGACATTCTTCATTCCGGAATCATTCAGAAGGATACCCGCGAAGATGATCGGCATTTTTCTGCCGCTGCGGTGCCCTCCAAACGCGGGCCACCCGTAACCCGCCTGCACGCAGCCGTAAAGATCGATGCCGTACTGAACGAAATAATTCGTGAGATTAGTCTTCTGGCTGGCCGGAAAATTCAACATGAGAAGCAGAGAGGCGTAGGAATCCGCAAACGCGACGTGCTGGCCGTAGCTCGGCATGTATTCGGCCGGCGCGTCGAACAGAAAGGCGTTCGTATCGATCCATGGCCTGCGGTACAGGGCTTCGTACTGAGCCAAGGTCGGCGTACTCGACGGATTCGGAGGCGTCAGGGAAGGCAGTAGATTTCTCTGCAAGACATTCGCGTGATAAATGGTTTGGTTTCGGTCGCAATACGATGGACGGAACGCGTCCGCCGACGGCGCTGACCCGAGCACGGTTAGGACGGAGGCGGATGCCACCGGGCTCGCGCTCATATCCGAAGCCCGCATCACCTCGGGAAGGGAATGGATTGTCGCCAGGCTGATAGTGGACACCAGCGAATCGCCGGGATTCAACGTAATCGGCGGATACGATCGCAGCGTCGCGTCGAACCACCAGGATTCGTCGGTGCCATCATTCAACCGGGAATCGAACCCGCTCTTCCCATTGCTGGTGGGCAGATTCTTGACCGAACCATTCAGGTAGGGAGAAGAGGTCGTGGGTTGAGGGCTGATCGCGGTAATCGTGACCGGCCCAACAACGTAGTAGTCCCCGTTTACAAACTGGCCGACCGGAACAGCGCTGCTGAAGGTCCATGTGATTCCATCCTTGGTGATGGACGAAGCATTGCCGGGGTTCGGAGCCGGCGCGGAGATGGTCACGGAGGCCACGGCGGTCTTGCTGTGGTCGGCGGCGCTGGTTGCGGTGACCGTGAAGTTTCCCGCACTATTTCCCGCGAGAAATAAACCCGTGGAAGAAATCGTGCCGCCCGTAGCGGTCCAAGTTACTGCGGTATTAGAGGAGCCGGTTACGCTGGCGGAAAATTGTTGAGACGCGCCCTCCAGGAGAGGAGCGGATTTCGGGGATATGCCAACGCTCACGGTAGCCGTCGGAGGCGGAGTCGTGGGCGGAGGCGGAGTGTTCTTTTGCTGTGTGCCCCCGGAGTTCAGCGCGCCTGTGCAACCAGAAAGCGCGGAAAACAGGAACAGCAGCGTAAAGAATCCCGCCAGATGCAGCGAGAAATTTCGCGCGCGAAAACCCGGGCCGTTTCCTTTCCGGATTGTGAACGCAGTATACGGAGGTAGCATCGTGCACGTCCCCATGCAACATGCTACCGAGGGGAAGTGTGAATACGAATTGGCCGTTGGTACAGATTTGGACCAGCGAAAGCCAGCCTTTGAAATTTCGAAGGGAACGGTTCTTTCTTCTGACGAAGTCGGTTTATGAGTGGAGTTTCTGGGAGTGCGCGTGCGGCAAGCTCATTCCTGCTCTCCGCACGCGCAAATTGTGAGAGGCAACGAGTGGTCAGCTCAGTTTCGTCCGGCTCTCACTGGAACTCTTCTTTAGCGTTACTTAACGGGGACAAACCTCTGCACCCGCTCGCCGCCGAACACTTCCCCCGTGTATATGTTGCCTTTGGAATCCACCTCGATCATGTGCAGGCCGTAGAACTGGCCCGCGTTTTGGCCCATGCTCCCCAACTGGCCCACAACCTTGCCGTCTTCGCGATTGAGGAACCAGATGTGGTTGTTGGTCAGATCGGAAATAAACAAGAAAAGTTGCTGCTTGTCGGGCGAGAAGGACACGCCCCCTGTCGATCCGCCCACGCCCGTCCACGTGGCCATGGTAAATTCCTTCACGAATTTTCCCTCTTTCGTGGTGACGTCGATGCGGTTCGCCATTCGATCGGCGGCGTAGACTAGGCCGTCGTGGGAAAAATTGAGCGTGAGGTGGCCCCTGAACTCCTTGGGCTCCGGCCCGCCCGGCGTGTACGCCCGGTCTTTATCGTCGGGTGTGATCTCCGAAAGCTTATGCCCGTAGGCGCCCCAGCCACGCTTGAATTTGAACGTGTCCAGATCAAACACCATCACGCGCCCGCCCAGATAATTGTCGGCTGCATAAAGCTCATGATCCGCCTCGTCCAGCCGAACCTCTTCGATTCCTCCCACGATCATGGGCGTCGTCGGCGGATATTTCACGCGGAAAGCAGCGGTCGCCGCGTCGCGTGCTGCGCGTTCCTCCGGCGTGATCTTAGGGCGCCCAGCCGGCAGGAATCCAATCACGGGCCCGTTGCTGCCGTGGCCCGGAGTGCGTGGTCCCGTGGGGGCGGCATCGCCTCCGCCGCCGCCCGGCGGCATTTCGGGCGTGCGCGGCAATTCGGCGATCAGTGCGCCGGTTTTCGGATCGTATTTGCGGACGTTGCCCATCCCGTTGACGACGTTACCCAGGTAGATGAAGCCTTTGCTGTCCACCGCCATGCCGTGCCCCTGCGGCGGGTCGATCGAGCCGATGACGTTTCCTGCCTTGTCGATGTGGATCATGGACGGAGGCCGGACGCAGCAATCGGCAATCGGGGGAGTAAGCTCTGCCTCGAGCTCAATATCGGTCAGGTCGTTCGGACGATCGTGCACCCAAACGTTGTCATCTTTGTCCACGGCCAGCCCCGTAACGCCGCCCATCTTCCACTTGTTCGGCAAGGGTTTTGGCCAGTCCGCATCGACCTTGTACTTCGGCGCGCTTTGCGTCCGCGCGCCTCGAGCGCCAAACAACACCAACAAGCACAGGCCTGCCGCCAGGCCAAACGCCATTGCAATTCTGTCCCTACTCATGGAGCCTCCCCGTCATAACCCGTTGGAAATTCTGTATTGACCATCTCGGTGGGAATTCTTATACACCTGAAACAATCAGGAAGCCAGTGCGGGAGAAGGTTGCACCTGGCGCTCGATTTCAGAGACCTTGCCGGAGCGCCTTGATACTTCCAGATCGTAGAAATTCTGCAGATTCAGCCAAAACTCAGCGTTGGTATGGAAGAATCGCGCAAGGCGCAGGGCGGTCTCCGCTGTAATCCTGCGGCGTTCGTGCACAATTTCACCGATGCGGGTAGCAGGTACATGCAGTTCCAGCGCGAGCTTGTTAACACTCAATCCGAGAGGCCTCATAAAATCCTCCCGAAGGACTTCCCCCGGATGGACGGGAGGCATCAAGGTGTCGGATTTGCTCATCTTTTCTACCGTTCCCCTTCTAGAGGTTGTCGCATAACCCGATCTCGGCCCGATGGAATCGATAAATCAACAAGATTGCGCATTAACATCTAGTGATAATCCACGATTTCCACTTCGTAACAATTGCCGTCACGCCAAACAAAACAGATTCTCCATTGATCGTTGATGCGAATCGAATGTTGCCCTTTACGATCGCCTCGCAGTGCTTCCAACTGGTTTCCGGGCGGAGACGCCAATATGCGCAATTCCGTGGCTGCGTGAAGCTGGAGCAACTTGCGTAATGCAACCCGCTCGATGGCGCGAAAACGCTTGCTGTGCTGATAATGAAAAAGTTCCTCGGTTTCCTTTGAGTTGAAACTCTGGATCACACGTAAAGCATATTACGCAATGCGTTATACGTCAAGCGGTTTCTATAGTCGGGAGACGGGTGGTAGTTGTGAGCAGGTATGGCCGGATCGGGGATCGATAATTCGAGGCTGCTAGAAAGCCTCTTGGAGAAGGCGCAGCAGATCGCTTTCGTCAAAGGGAACGGGACTGTTGTCGAGAAGTCTTCGCACTGTGGACGCCATTTGCGAAAGTTGAGGAAGCTGCTCTTTTTTCAGGCCCAGCGCGCGCAGGCCTTTCGGTATTCCAACCTTAGAGGCAATTTCCTCGACGAGTCCAGCGGCCTGGCTGGCAGCGTCCGCATCTGCCCTGGAATTGAGGCTCGGATCTAAACTCCGTGCGATGAATGCCATTTCTGGAATGCGCGAGGGAGTAATACTTCTCATTACCGTGGGCAACAGAACGGCATTTCCTAAACCGTGCGGCGTGTGCGTCGCTTCTCCAACGGGATATTGCAGCGCATGCACGGCGGCCGTTCCAGCAGACGAAAATGCCATCCCGGCGAGGAGACTCGCCAATGCCATCTCTTGTCTTGCTGCGCGGTCGCCCGGTTGAGCTACCGCCGTCGGAAGGAATTTTGCGATTGCCGTAATCGCTTTGGTCGCGAGAACGTCCGACATCGGATTCTTGCCGACGAAGATCGCGTGCGGAGAGCAATCGGTTCGTACTCGCGCGCAGTAGGATTCGATCGCGTGCGCGAGTGCGTCCATGCCGGAATGGGCCGTCACACTTGCCGGACAGGAAACCGTCAGCGCAGGATCCACGATGGCCCACTTCGGAATCAAAGCGCGAGATGCTATGCCGACCTTCATCGCCCGTTCAGGGTCGGCGACCACAGCCACTGGACTAACTTCCGATCCGGTGCCCGCGGTTGTAGGAACCGCCACGACCGGCGCAATCGGACCGGGAACATTATTTTCGCCGTAAAAATCGGAAAGCGTACTGGGATACTTCACCAGAATCGCGACGGCTTTAGACAGGTCCAGGTTGCTGCCACCGCCTAAACCAACCACTACATCAGGCGCGTACGTCTGCGCCACCGTGGCGGCTCGCTCGATTGTCTGACGATCCACTTCAGGCTGCCCGCCGTCAAAAACTTTGACCTCGGCTTTTCCCTCCGCGAGTTGCGCAAGGACAATCTCACAGACGCCGGCCTTGACCATGTTCTGGTCCGTGCAAACCATCACTCGAGGTCCGAATTCGCGCGCAACGTCTCGCAGCACATTCGCGGCGCCCCATCCAAAGAATATTCTGCCCGCGGTCGAAAACCCCCAGACGGGATTGCTGCCTTCAGGACTCATTTCTAAGCCTTTCTGCCGCGAGCCAAACTTCTTTTGGAAGAGGTATCCCGGAGCGCATTCTCTCTTCTCGAAGCCCTCGCGCCCGGTCACCGGCTACGATAACACTTTGAAAACCCTTCTGCGGCGGCGAGTGGCGAAGCTCATCGAGGTAGGATGCAACACGGCTCGTGAGCGTGGATCCGCCCGCAAAAGCCCCGGGGTTCAACAAAAGAAAAAAATCCCCCTTCGTGCAGCGAAACTCAGTATCCAAAGTGCCGAGGACGAGCCGCCCGATCTCTCCGCCTGGCAAAAGTCCTGCGAGGATTCCAATGGAAATGCCGAGACCGTAGCCTTTGGGTCCCGCCGCGGGAGTAAGCGAGCCTTTCAAAGCGTCGTCCGGATTCGTACTTGGATTGCCTTCGGCATCGATCGCCCAGCCGAGAGGAATGGGCTCGCCGCGATGCTTGCTGGCATAGATTTTGCCAATCGCGCTCGTCGAAGTGGCCATATCGAAAACGAATGGCGCGGGTTGGCTAGGAACGCCGATGGCGATCGGGTTAGTGCCGACGAGCGCTTTTGTTCCGCCATGCGGATGAACAAGCGCTTCGCTTTCCGTCATCGCCAGGCAGATGATGCCATCGCGCGCCCGCTTCTCGCAGTAGTAGCCAATCATCCCGATGTGGCTGCTGTTCCGAATCGCCACCGCGACGATTCCCCTGTGTTCCAGCACAGACCTCGCTCGCTCCAGCGCGGACTCCGCAACAAATGGACCCAACCCATCCTTTCCGTCAACGCTCAGGACGGAATCCGCACTCCAAATATATTCGGGATCGACGTTGACACGGATAAGGTGTTTCTTGATACGAGCCGCTAAGACAGGCAGGCGTTGCAATCCATGCGAATGATGGCCGCGCAGATCCGCTTCCGTCAGAACGTCCGCTTGAATCGAACATTCCCGCTGGTTGGCTCCAAGCCTTGCAAGGACGTGAACGATTAATGCCCGTTCGTCTTCTGAAGAAACGACGATTGAAGTCTCAATGGGAACGGTCATGCACTCTCTATAATACCAATCCGTGATTTATTTGCGCCGCGTGACGAACGTCGGCTCGCCTTGGAGGGCCGGGCTTCAGCCCGGCCGTAACAGTCAATCCTAATCGGCTTTAGCCGCTGAAGTTGAGTTAGATCTAACTCAGAGCCTGAATGATTTCCTGGCAACTCAGGCGGTCGGCGATATTTTGAAGAGCAAAGTTAATTCCCGCGTTTTGCCATTCGTCGTTGATGGTGGACGTTCCGTCGGTCGCCACGACAACCTCATAGCCCGAATCGGCGCCGTGTCGCGCCGTATGCTCGATGGAAAAGTTGGTCCAGGCCCCTGTAATCACCAGGGAATCAATCCCGTATCCTTGCAGGATCGTGTCGAGCTTAGTCCCATGAAATCCGTTCATGCGCATCTTCTCGACGACAACGTCGCCCTTTTGAGGCTCGAGCCCCTCGACGGGCGCCGCCCCCCACGTTCCGCGCACCACGGCTTTGCTCTCCGCCAAACCGCGGAAGAGCGGAGCGTTCAGCTTTAGTCCAGGCGCGCCGGGCTCGACGATGTAGTGGATGTGAATCACAATCCCGCCGGCCTTGCGCATCGCGGCGGCCAATTTTTTCACATTCTCAACTACATTTTGCTTTTTCGCATGGGCGGGCGCGCCGGAAGAAGCGAACGCCCCTCCCTCGATAATGACGTCATTTTGCAAATCCTGAATGATCAGCGCCGTCTTTCGCGCATTAAGTTTCCGGTCGGCCATAATTCCCCTTAGCGCATACTCATGTATGCGACAGGATTTCCTCGAACTTTCATCTTCACGCGATAAATCGAAGTCGAGCACGCGCAGTACAGCTCGTCCCAGTTCCGCCCGCCCCAGTTCAAATTTCCGGCATGCTCGGGCATGCGAATCACGCCCAAATGCTCCGCCGCGGGGCTCAGAACCCAAATGCCGCGCGGGCCGGTCACGTAGATGTTCCCTCGCTCATCGACTTTCATCCCGTCGACGATGCCGTTTTCGAGCACGCCGTCGCCTATATTCGCGGCGAAGATGCGGCTCTTGCTCAGCGAGCCGTCAGGGGCGACATCGAACGCGCGGATGTGGGCTCGCGGCGAATCGTTTACGTACAGAAATTTTTCATCCGGTGAAAAACACACGCCGTTGGTCTGGCCAAAATCATCCGCTTCGAGATGCAGCTTTCCATCGGGCGAAATTCGGAAGAGGCCCTGAAAGGCCAAATCCTGCTTGCGTTCGAGGCCGAAGACCGGCATCCGGCCATACGACGGATCGCTAAAATAAATGGATTTGTCGGAGCGAAGCACTACGTCGTTCGGGCTGTTGAGCTCTTTTCCCTGCCAGTGAGAAGCAAGGATCTTGCGTTCACCCGACGGTGTCTCCATCACGAGCGAACTGGTGACATGCTCGCAGACATACAGGTTGCCCGCTGCGTCATAGGTCATGCCGTTGCATTTATTACTTGGCTTGCGGACCTCTTTGACACCATCCGCCGCGCTCCACCGGCGCCGCACATCTCCGGGCATGTCGCTGAAGTACAGGCATTGTTCCTTCGCGTTCCAGATGGGGCCTTCCGTAAACCAGAAGCCCGTGCAAAGTTTTTCGACGGCCGCATCCTTATCAATCAGCTTGAGTAGTTCGGGCGATTTGACTTCGACGGCTTTGGTGGAATCGTTCATTCCGTTTTCGCGCCTCCTGAACGTCCAAGCTCATCCTGCGGCTGGACGCGCTCAGCACTCGCTCAGCCAAATTTCCATTTTCAACTTTAACTTTGCGCAAAACTATATGCTGGGCGATATCACGTGTCAAACTCGCATCACCGAGACTCCATGCACCAGGTGTGGCGCGCGATGTAAAGTGGCACAGGCTTCAGCCTGTGGAGGTTAGTCCCTGCATGGGCCAAACCCCACAGGCTGAAGCCTGTGCCACGAAAAGCCTGCATTCTTTCCTGGCCGCGCTCGATCGGTTACTTAAAATTATTGAGTCTTGCCAACAATCTTCAAGAACTCATCATTCGTCCCGACGCGCCCGTGGATCGGAACGTGCTGCGCGACATCGAGCTTCAGCTTCCGCATGTTTTGATACAGCGTGAGCATCGCGGCCGTTGGAGCGGGCGGCTGCGCCCCCGGCTGGGGAGGCGAGTATAGATCGGCGTTGATCAGAATCTTTTCCTTTGGCAGATAAGCCATCAACATATCGGCGCTGTGATTACCCTGGCTGTACGACGGATCTCCTAACTCGTAGGCCAGATCCTGCACATGGAAAATTTCCATCATGCGCGCGCCGTCGGTCACCACGTATTTTCCTTCGCCGCGCGTGTCGCCGCCCACGGTGTCAATCGGAGCGGGCCGCCTGCTGATCATGTACATCGGACTGAAGACAGCTAAGCGATCAGGATCCAGCTCCCTCGGAGCCGGATAGAACATAATGTCGAGGTAATACTGCTTGTTCGACTCGTGCGTCACGATCGTCGTGCCTTGCGAAAGATACGTGCGCAGTCCGCCGGCGTGATCCATGTGGTGGTGCGTGTTGACGAGGTACCGAATCAGTTTGTTCGGAACGAGCCTGTTCGCTTCCGCGATCACCGCGAGCGAGCGCGCCTCGTTCTGCGGCGCTTCCACGACCGCGACGAAGTCATTGAATTCGACGAGCACGCTGTTGTGGCTCCCTCCACCCAGCAGCCACACGCCGTCCGCGAGCTTCTGACTCTCCACCTTCACTGGCGGCGCCGTTGCCGTCCGCACCGCCTCGGGAACCGGCATGGGCGTCACCGGCACGTTGGCCTTCACATCGGTCACGTTGATCTCGTAATAGTTGTGCGCGGGGTTCAGCCTCGGGTCGCCCTGGTGCACATGGATTTGTCCGGGAAACATGATTCCGCCGAAATCTTTGTATTTCGTATAGCGCATCTCGTAGTCCATGTCGCCGTACATCGGATTGGGAAACCAGGTATCGACCAGCTCGACCAGATTCTGGTCGTTAATCGTTCCGTTGAATTTGTATTTTCCCATGGTGAAGGAAACAATCGTCACCTTCCTGCCAAACTGCGACAGGCCAATGTCCGAAGCTCCCACGATGTTCAACGAGATGGCCGTCGCGTCGGATGCGGACAGCGCCGCTTTGAGAAATCCGAACGGAGTCAGAACGATCTCGAGCTGCCGCAGATCGGAATAAGGCACGCCATCCAGATACATCCGCGTCAGCGGCACTGGCGCGTCCCCCTTCATGTCCCAGGCGTAGTTGCCGCTCATAATGGACGTGACGTGTTGTTCCGGCATCGGAGTCCGCCCGAGCAGAGGATATTTTCCTTGCCTGCGGGTGTAATCCTCGCGCGACCACTTCGCGTCGTAGTCGATTACGCGCGTGTAGTCGGCAACTTCATAATGCGGCCAGTCTTCGGCAAGCCCGTACGTCTGGCCGATTTGCGAGAACCAGCCGCTCGCGGAGTATTGAATCGTCTTCAAGTTGGTAGCGCCCATGGCCTTGGAAGCCGCCTCCAAAACTTTCCGGGCATCCACCGTCTGCGCGGACGCAGTTCCGGCGAACAGCATGAACAGTCCAACGAGAATGCATAATCTTCGCGCCATACGTTTTTCCTCGCTCTCACAAATGCAACGGAAAAACCAAAGAATTTGTTTTCCGTTTCGACATCTCGAATGGGGACTCTTATACACCCGAGGGCCCCAATTAGGACAGCGCCCAGTTGGCAAATGGATTGTCCCAAGGACGGTAGAAGCGTGCGACGCTCGAGCCAATTGCCCCAAACGGAAAATCGTGCCCCGTCTCCGCAAAAGTTCGCCGCTCAAGTCCTTTCCTGTTTTGCCGACTATATATATGTCAAGAGATTTACAAGTTTTCTGTAACGCCGATAAGACGGCCTCGGCAGTGCGCCGGCAATTTCAAGAAACGAACCTTGAAATTCATCGGCCCCGGACCGGCTTCTGACTTTCTTCATGGAGAGGAATCGACAATGCTGAACAGAACTGCAAAAATCGCTATCTTAGTTCTCATCCCGCTTTCTGCTTTTTCATCGCCGAAAGGGAAAGAAACCTCAATTCAAGTGGTCTCGTTAATAACAAAAATCCACAACTCATCCTCGGGCAGCCTTTTCACTTACACGAACCTTTTGTTCACCGAAGTCAACGGCAAGAGGATCGTGTATGAATGCGTTCAGCGCGGAGACATCTGCCCATTGCTGGAGTCTGGAAAAACCTACATCGCCGACCAGGAAGGAGCCTATATCTACTTCCCAATGAGTACTCCGGAGGACAAAAGAGTTTTTCCCGTCAAATTCAGGCAGGTCGGGAGTTGGTGATACCCCGAACCGTAGAGGCCAACGAGGGATGAATATCTTTCCGGCATCCTCTCAGCAGAATCCTACATTCCGATAATCCCCTTCTCGGAACTTGGTCATAGCGCATTTCCTCCCCGCCAAAAGAATTTTCGGTTTCCTCCTAATAAAGTTCGTTCCCTCTGCTAGCAAATTCGTTGTCTAAAGCCCAGCAGAAGCGTACGATGCGCAAGTAAGATTTCCAAATCAGAGGTTCCAGTTAGAATCGCAGTTGCCATCGCCAGGCAGCGCAAGACCGTGCCGATCGGGGCAGAGCGCGGGCTTAGGCGCGCCGGCGATTTGGACCTCGCCAGAAGGGGATTGGAGGGATTCCGTGAAATATAAACTTGCGACGATTTGCCTCGGCTTCTTGGCGGTTTCAGTTCCGCTTTTCGCGCATCATGGCGCTGCCGCATACGACACATCGAAAATCATGACCGTGAAAGCGACCGTGACGGAATGGTTCTGGGCCAATCCCCATTGCTTCCTGAAATTCGATGCGAAGGATGACAAGGGTAACGTCGTTCATTGGGCGACTGAGACCAGCAACCCCGCGGACATGGTCAACCTTGGCTGGAGCAAGGACTCATTCAAACCTGGGGATGAGGTCACTGTTACTTTCACACCTGTCAAGAACGGCGCGCCGGTCGGCCGTATCGACCAAGTCGTGCTCGCCAGTGGCCAGATTCTAAAGGCCCGGGTCGTTTTCAAATCTACCGATCCAACTCAGTAAGTTGAATCGGTGTGAAATCCGAATTAAGGAAGGAATTTAGGAATGTTCAGGTTCTGCTTGGCTTGGACCATGGCGCTCGCTGCAATATTGATGCTCACCTCTCCTGCGCGCGCTCAGACCGCCCCTGGTCAGCAGCCGGGAGCAGTAGAGAAGCAGAAGCCGGCCCCTGCTCCAATTCACGACATTTCCGGGATCTGGGACCCAGGCAACGAGGGAATCCAGCCGCTTGGTCCGCGGGCCATGCCGGAAGACGGCAAGCCGGAACATCAGGTGCCCTACACTCCTTTGGGGCTCGAGACGTTGAACTCCCACAAGCCGAGCAATGGAATTCGAAGTGTACTTCCAGGAGAAACAAACGATCCAGTCGTGTACTGTGATCCCCAGGGAATTCCTCGCGAAGATCTTTATGAGCTGAGAACGACTCAAATTTTTCAAACGCCTCTCAAAGTGATCGTCCTATACGAATTTGGCAAGCTCTGGCGCGTGATCTGGACGGACGGGCGAGATCTCCCCAAAGATCCCGAGCCAAGGTGGTACGGCTACTCGGTGGGCAAGTGGGAGGATGATTACACGTTCGTCGTGCAGACCACGGGAACGGATGAGAGGACATGGGTCGATCGAGCCGGCCGTCCGCATAGCGGCGACCTGCGCGTCGAGGAGAAGTTTCACCGCGTCGATCAGGATACGCTGGAACTCACCGTGACAATTAACGACCCGAAAATGTATACGAAACCCTGGGTACCTCTCGACAAGCTGCGTTTCAAGCTGAAACCACCCAATTTCGATGTCCGAGAGATGATTTGTTCCCCGTCAGAATTCGCGGAATACAACAAAATCATCGGCAAACCCGCCAGCGAGAAAGGCGCCCAATAGCGCCCGCGTTCCAACTGGAACTAAAACGTGGAAGGTGACAGCCCACCCTGAAAGGGAATAGCGCGATGAACGAACGCAAAATCGGCCGCCGCACTTTTCTCCAAGGGGCCAGCATCGCTACGTTAAGCGCGGCAGGACTCTTCGATGCTCGTTCAAGTCACGCGCAAGTTGCGGTGCCGAATTCGACCGGCACCGAACTGCCGAAACTCAAAGCTCCTCCGCTCGCGTGCGATTGTCACCATCACATCTACGATACCGCCCGGTTTCCGGCCCCTTCGCCCGGAGCGGAACCCAACGCGCGCGTGGCGGAATACCGGTTATTGCAGCGGCGGATCGGCACGACACGGGACGTGATCGTAACGCCCAGGCCCTATGTCACGGACAACCGCGTCACCCTCGACGCCATCGCCCAGTTTGCGCCCAATGCCCGCGGCGTGGCCGTCATTCACCCAACTATTGCGGACGCGGAGCTGAAAGCGCTGGCCCGCGGGGGAATTCGAGGAATCCGTTTCTCCCTGGCCGCCCCCGTCTCTGCCGCGGTGACGACGCTCGACATGATCGAGCCCCTCTCGAAACGCATCAACGCGCTCGGCTGGCACGTTCAGATTAATATGGACCCCGATCAAATCGTCGCAGCCGAGGATTTGTGGATGCGTCTCCCTTCGCCCATCGTGTTCGATCATATGGGGCACATCCCGCAGCCGATGGGCATGAAACACCCGGCCTACCCACTCATTCGCAAGCTGGTCGATAAGGGCCGAACCTGGGTCAAGCTATCGGTGACGCGTGACAATACGAAGGACGGTCCACCCACTTACGCCGATGTGAACAAGGTCGGCCAGGCCTATGTGCAGGCCGCGCCGGAGCGGATGGTGTGGGGAAGCAACTGGCCGCACCCGAACGAAACAAACAAGCCGGACGACGCCGTGCTGTTCGATTTGCTCACGCAATGGGCGCCGAGCGAGGCGACGCGCCATCGCATCCTCGTCGAAAACCCTGCGATTCTGTACGATTTTGGAAAGTCCAGCTGAGGGCGGCCTTACTGTGGGGGCGTCCGCTTCCGTTTCTGCCGAGCAGGATAAATCGGGATTTTCAATGCATCAAACGCAACCCGGAAAATTAAGTGCGGCCCGCAGGGATGCGGGCCGCACTTTGATTCTTAGAGGAGTGCAACTCCGCTGCCCGACGCCTGTGCTTCCAGCTTACGCGCTTCGGCCTTGCGGCCTACCTGGCGGAGCAGTGCGGCGTAAAATTGCTCCGTTTGTTGCACGGCAGGGTCGTTTGCCCCTAGATTTTTTTCGCGGATTTCCAACGCTCTCTTGTAGAGCGGTTCAGCCGCGTCATACTTGGCTTCGCAGTAGTAGAGAAGCGCCAGATTATTCAGGCTGGCGGCAAGACCGAGATGATTCTGCCCCAGCGTTTGTTCCGCGCCCTTCAAAGCCCGTTCCAGCAGGGGCTCGGCTTCCGCGTATTTCCCCTCGGCCCGGTAGATTTCTCCGAGAGTGCCTTGCGCGGTAATCGCTTCCGAGCTGTCCATTTGTGAAGTGCTTTCCCAGATCGCCAGCGCCTGGGCGTACATGGATTCGGCTTCCAAATTGTTGCTTCGGGCGTGATAGATCTCGCCCAATTGGAACAGGGCATCGGCCGCTTCCGTGCTCGCCGGCTCGCCCGACTCGTTCCAGAGCTTCACTGCCCGCAGATAGAGCGGTTCGGCGCTGGCATTCTCATTCCGCGAGTGGTAAATGCCGGCCAGGCCCATCACTGCGATCGTTTCGTTGGCGGTTTGATTCTTCCCCAAACCTTCCCAGATTCCCAGTGCGCGCTTGTAAACCGGCTCGGCTTTGGCATCCATGCCTTCGTCATGATACAGAGCCGCAAGATTATTCAGCGTAAGGCCGGTGGAAGCATTCTGGCTCGCGTCCTTCTCCAGAATGGCCAGGGCTTGCAGGTACGCCTGCTCCGCCTGAGGGTATTTAGACTGATCCTGGTAGATCACCGCCAGGTTATTCAGGCTGATGGCGACTCCCGGGTTTTCAGCGCCCAGAGTGTTTTGCTGGATCTCAATGGCTTCCTTGTAGGAAGCTTCCGCCAGGGCGTATTCGCCTCGCTGGCTGGCTGCCACGGCTGCCGAGGTAGCTGCGCTCCAGTCCTGCGCCTGCGCCGGTGTGCACCGTCCGCCAAGCAGAATCAGAAGGGTGAATATGGCGGCTAGGGTGATTTTATTCGAATTCATCGGTTGTCTCCTCGTTTTGAGTCGCCGTACATCGTTTCAACAAGCCTACTTTCGCAAAAACAAGTGGAGACACCAATGAGGCTTCAGTGCCAATTTGGCCAGACAACGGTGCTGATAGTCCTAGTACAGGTCCCGGGACTTTCGGCTTAGAAGGTTTGGAAATCGGTGGGTATCTACTAAGACCATTATTATCAATATTATACGCATGGGTCTCTAGTGGAGATTCTCTTGCCAGAGGGCCCGCTGGAAGCCGTCTCACGGATTTCCAGGCGAAGTACAGGTAGCAGGGATGCCAAGGTGATTTGCCCCGGCGAACTTACCGCAAGCCCATGCAAACCAAGCACATGAAAGTGGATGCGTTCGGGCAGATTCACGAGTCCACATTTGAAGAGGCGCGCAAGGCCCTCTCGATTCCTATTCAGGTGTAAGTGGCACAGGCTTCAGCCTGTGGGTTTTGGTTCATGCAAGGACAAAACCCCACACGCTGAACAGTCTGCGGAAAAAGTCAGTGAGGGATCGGTTTTCGCAGCACAGCCACTCTTGGCTGTGCGCCTCTGTTAAGTGCTGCAAAAACCGCACAGCCAAGAGTGGCTGTGCTACTTAAGATTATTGTTCCACCTTGAATTTCACGGGCTTGATGAAGAGTTTGTCGCCCACTTGAACGGAGACGTTGTAATCGCCGGGCTTGCACTGAGGCACTTTCATCGTAATTTTATCGTCGCTCTGATCGACGATCGTGGCTTTGAAATCATTCTTGTCGTCGGAAAGAAACACGGACGAAACCGACGCCTTCCCTAAGTTGCTTCCGGACACCGTCACCGTGTCGCTCACCTTTCCCGACGCCGGATCGACACCCGTCACTTGAGGCGCGTTCTGCGCAACGGCCAGCGATGAAAAAAGAGCCACCGCGGCGAGAAACACCCACCGTTTATACGGATTTCTCCCGCGATCGGTGTTCGTTCCGTTTTTCGTGATTGAAAAAAGTGGAGTGCTGCCGAAGCCCGGCCCGCCGGCTGAGAGAGTGGCCATGATTCACCTCACGCTAGGATGCACGATTTAGAATTTCAATCTGCCGATGGGCAGGACCGTACACCCTAAGTCATGCCGTGTCAATGCTAAGAACACGCCAGGTATTTGTAGAGGCCTCCCGTTTTTAGGGCGGGCAGCCTTTTGTCTACTGCGCTCGCGCTTGTTCCTGCTGCTGCACTTGCTGCTTCAGCGCCTGGATGTCTTCCTTGCTGCGGAACTCCATGCGCGCCACTCTTCGCGTACGCGAGTAGGGCAGAATGACTTCCAACTTGCCGTCGTGTTCGAGCAGGGAAACGTAGCGGGTTTCCGCGCCCAGAGTGGGGAACGGATACTCGCTCCACTTGGAAGTTTTGGGATCGAACTTGAGGACTTCATCCGCGTTCATCAAGTTGACCCACACGTTGTGGTCCTTGTCCACGGCGGATTGGTAGGGCATCTGCACATCCGGCCTGGGAAGGGGGACCATCGTCACCTTCAAAGTTTGCGTGTCGATCTTGGCCAAGCTTCCGCCCCACCAGTCGCACACCCAGACGAAGTGGCTCTCCTTGTCCGCTCCCATGCGGCGCGGGCCTTCGGCCCAGGGCACGGCCATGTTCCAGGTCGAGCCATAAGCTTCATACATCTTGACTTCGTCGGGGCTAAACATCTGCTTGATGCCCGGTACAGGAGGAACCTTGACTTCGCTGACCTTTCCGGTCTCGAGGTCGGTCTTGGCCACGAGATCAAGATTCATCTCCGCCCACCAGCCGTTGCCGTCGGCGTCCGCGGTCAGGCCGTAGGTGTTGCCGATACCATCCGCATTCTTGTAGGTGGGCGACTTGTACTCGGAAAACTCTTTGGTCAGGGGATCGAAGCGCGAAGCGCCGTGAACCGTGGAGGCCCAGATCTTGCCTTTGCCGTCTACGTCCACAGTGCCGGCTGCCACCGTCGGGCCCTCTTGCCCTTCCGGTGCTGTGAACACCTGAAGTGTTTGGGTTGCGGGATCGACCTCGACGAGGCGCCCACGCCCACCAGCTTCACCGGGCGACATGTCGAACCAGATGTGGCCTTGCTTGTCGCGCATGGCACCGTGGCCGGTGGCGGCCATTCCGTTGAGGCCGGGGACGCGGAAGAACTTGGTCTCTCCCGTCTTGGCATCCACGCGGCCCAGGCTGGCGTACGGCTGGGGCAGATTGACACTGAACCAGATGTTGCCGTCGAGGTCGGCCTGCGCGTCGTGAACGCCATTGTGGAAGAAGGATGAAGGCGTGCCCAGCGACCAGTCACTGCCGTTGATCAGCGCAAAGGTTTTCGGGGCGTCGTTGGGTGCGAACATCGCGACGTCATACTCGGTGAAGACTACGCGTGCCGCATCACCCGTCGGGCGCGGCTTGACCGAGAGCTTCATCGCGCTTTGCTCGGGCCCGCGGGCGCGCGCGAGATAGGCGGCGAGTTCCTTTTCGTGAAAGTCGATGGGCGCGGCGATCGGGCTGTTCGGCCCAAGGTAGCCGCCGCCCACGTTGACGCGCTTCATCGTTTCCAGAATCGCGGTCCAGCCCTGCTCGTCAAACTTGTTTTGTAGAATGTAATTGGGCTGATGGCAGCTGGTGCAGGTGTTTCGAACGATGCGCTTGAGGCGGCGATCGTCGGGCGTCGCGTCGGGGAGCGAGGCGAGGATTTGATCGCCAGTCAACTGGCGCTCGAAATCCTTGGAGGCATGGAGAATGAAATCGCGGTGCGTTGTATGGGAGAGCGAGGCGTCGCCGCGCGCGGTATCAAAGCCATCGGCCTGGGCCCAGACGTCGTAGTGGCCCGCTGGCATCGCGGGAAAATAGTAGGCGCCGTCTTCGTCGGTGAAGACGGACTTGGTGATTGTCGAGTTGTCCATCTTCGCGGAGATCGTCACGCCGTTCAGTTTCGCGCCAGAGGCCGACTTGACTGTGCCGGCGAGCAGCGCGCCGTCGGGAGCCGCGTTGGCTGCGAGAGGTAGTATGGCCGCCAGGGCAAAGGCCAAGAAAGCGGCGCCGAGAATATTCCACAAGACACGAGTTTGTGTGTGATGCATCGCAGGCTCTCCTTTTTCCCGTCCAGATTTCCAGCCGAAATTCCAGCGACTTCTAGACTTCACCTAGTCGACCATGCCTCCGCCCGCTTCCACGGTCTTGGCGGGCTTCGGCACTGTCTTCAGATATTCCACAATCGCGTCAATCTCCGCGGGCTTTAATCCGTACTTGAATCCGGGCATTTTGCTCGTTCCGGTTCGAATCATTTCCTTGATGGCGTCTTCGTTTCCGTTGATCAGGTCCTTGTGTAGGTTAGTGCCATACATTACGAAGCCCGCGCGCGCCGGCGCGTGGCAGATGCCGCAGCGCTGCTCGAAAATACGTTGGCCCAATTTCTGGGTATCGTTCAGTGGTGTGGACTGGGCTGCCTGTTGCGCGCGCGCGGTAAGCGGAAAAACGCCGAGGAGAATCAATAAAACCCATCGGTGGCGTATCATGGAGGAGGCTCCTCGGCAAACTGTACCACGAAAAGCCTTTAGTAGCACACGTTTTAGAGTCCGTGTGAGAACTAGGTTCTGGTTTTTGTAGCGCCCGCCTTCAGGCGGGCATTCTGGAATCAAGCCTATGCCCGCCTGAAGGCGGGCGCTACAAAAACAATCCAATTTTGAGTTGCCGCACAGACTCTTTAGGCTGCGGGGTTTGTTCGAAGGACGGGCGATCGCGCTCCATCCAACCCCCACAGGCTGAAGCCTGCGCCACCAAATCTCAATCGCCCAGGACAACGGGTAACTCATCTGGCCGCATCCAAAGTAGGTGTAGAATTGTGGACTCGTGGGGGCTTCCGTCTCTCTGAAGCTGCCGTGTGTGCTTTGCCCGAGATAATTCCGTGCGACTGCAAACTGGGCCTGCTAATGCTTCCTCCAGCGACAATTCTCCAGTCCGGGCGAAAGTCTTACATGGTACAAAGAACAGCGAGCCGCTAATCCGTTCTGTTGGAATGTTTTGTTTCATGGCTAGATGGCAAGTGGCGTGCGCTAGTCATCTATTCTAGAGTTTTCACGGCTCTGGTTTTCGGCCCGGGAAGTTTCCACAGGGCCAGTGTTTTCGGGGGGATGAGCGCCATGCGTACCTTGAAATTTCTGGTTGTGGCCGTAGTGTTTTGTTCCGCGCCGCTCGCCGCGCAAGTAAAATCGCTTCCACCCAACGGGGCGCTTGACCAGGTCATATCCAAGGTGACTTCCCGCGAAAAGCAGGAAATGGCCATGATCCGGCAGCACTCTCCCCTGGTGGAAACCTACATCCAAAAAGTCAGGATCACGGAAAGCGACGGGAGCTGGGTTCCCGATGGCGACCACTACTTTATCGGCCGCGCCGAATTTGCCAAGGGGCTGGACCTCAAGCCTCTTCCCACACCCGGCGACACTTCAGTGCACCACATGGTCGGCAGCATGACCCACCTTTTCGACTTCGGCACCGAGTTTCTCCCGGACGGTTTTCTGCAAATGATTTATCTCGACAACGGCGGCCTGGACACGCAGAACTACCATTTCGATTACGTCCGCCGCGAATTCCTCGGGGAAGTGCGCACACTCGTCTTTGACGTAACTCCTGATAAAAAAGCAAGCAAAGGCCGCTTCATCGGGCGCATTTGGGTCGAGGACCAGGATTACACAATCGTTCGTTTCAACGGCTCCTATACCGGCCGTACCTTCACCAATCTGAATTTCCACTTTGACAGTTGGCGCGTGAACGCCGGCCCGAATCTCTGGCTACCCGCGTTTATTTATTCCGAGGAGAGCACGTCGGCGAACCCGATCGTCAAGGCGCCCACCTACAAGGCGCAGACGCGGCTCTGGGGGTACGACGCGGGACGATCCCGCCAGGAGCAGGAACTGAGCCAGGTGCTGATCGAATCGGCTTCTCCGGTGATCGATCAATCGAAGACCAACAACGATCTTGCCCCCGTGCAGGAACAGCGCGCGTGGGACGCGCAGGCGGAGGACAACGTCATGGAGAGGCTGCAACGATCCGGCCTCGTCGCGCCGAAAGGCGAGATCGACAAGGTTTTGCAAACGGTCGTCAATAATCTAGAAGTCACGAACAACCTCGACGTCGAACCCGAGATTCAATGCCGCGTGCTGATGACGTCCACCATCGAATCTTTTTCGATGGGGCACACCATCGTGCTGAGCCGCGGATTGATTGACGTTCTGCCGGATGAAGCCAGCCTGGCGGCGATGCTGGCCAAGGAAATGGGCTACATCCTGACGACGCGGAAGCCGGTCGACACGCGCCTCGCCTTTTTCGACCGTCTGCAATTCGAGGACAAGAAAATGTTTGACCACTTCGACTTTGACCGCAAGCCGGAAGAGGATGCCGCGGCCAGCGCGAAGGCCTCGGACCTCTTGAAAAATTCTCCGTACAAGGATCAGCTCGGGACCGCGGAAATGTTCATGGCCGAATTGCTGGGGCGCGCGCGGCAGATTCCTAACTTGATCAGCCCTCGAGTGGGCGACGCCGGATTGCTCAAGCTCTCCGTGGCCGCGAAACCCGGCGACGCGGAATCCGCAAGGCATATCGTGGCGCTGCCGCTTGGCGGCCGCGTCAAGCTGGACCCGTGGGACGATTCCCTGGCGCTGCTGAAGGCCCAGGCCGTGGGATCCGTCACGGACCGCGAGAAAATGCCGTTTGAAGTGACCCCCTTTGAGATTTACCTGACGCGCGTGGGTTCCGAAAGCCCCAAGGCGTCGCAGCTCAGCGTGATTTCGCACTCCGGCAATTAGCCTAGAGTTTTTCAATTCTGGGTTTCCCGGGAACGCCAATCTCCTGATTGGCGTCACGCGAACCGCCAATCGGGAGATTGGCGTTCCCAGGCTTCGCGCACGACGGTTTGTATCAAGCGTAAGCTAGCGTGCTTGCGGCAAATCAGCGAATGCGTTAGCGTGTCTCCAGTATGCCTTCCGATGACGTCATTCGTGCCGAGACCAGAGCCGAGGGGCTGAGGATCAAACGAAACAACCTCTTGGCTGCGGTTTTGTCGGGGGCCGTCCTCGCGGGTATTTCCCTCTGGTTTTTCCCGTATTCCATACCCGGCATCCTGGGCGGCTTCGTGCTCGGTTTTTTCTACGCCAACGGGTTCGAGTATTGCCTGCACCGATTCATATTGCACGGTCCCCGCGGCTTTTTTCGCCAGCAGCATATCGTGCACCACGCCACCTTGAACTCCCCGGAAGTGGCCAGGTACGTCAACTTTTCCAGCAACCCCTGGGGAGTGGTTGGCCTTTTCTTGGCCAATGAGACGCCGTTTTTGCTTCTGCAGTGGTATTTCCGAAACCGCTGGACCGCGGGAGTGTTCGTCGGCTTCGCGGTTTACTACGTCGCGTTTGAAGAAATCCACTGGCGGATGCACATGGGCGGCTGGATGCCGAAGTGGCTGCGTCCGGCGGCGCGCCACCACCTGCTGCATCACGCGCAGGACGCGGGAGGCTTCAATGTTTTTCTTCCAATATTTGACCGGATTGCGGAGTGGTTCCAGCTGCAGCCGCGAATCCACAGCGACGAACCGGAAAGATGAATCTGGAAGGAACTGTGTTGCGATTGCGTGGCGCGAAGTTTGTGGCGCCGGCATCCTGCCGGCGGTTTTCGCAGCCTACCCTAGAAAATAAAAACGCCGGCAGGATGCCGGCGCCACGAAATCCGAACTGCGTTGGGTCTAATCGCTTCCGGCAACACTCGCCAGCACTTTCTCATCTTTTTCTTGCTTGTTTTGAAGCAGCGGGCAATCGGGAGGCAGAAGGGCCAGCTTTTTCTGAATGATCTTGTCCGAATATTTCGCCAGGTAGTGGACGATGGTCTCGATTCGGATGCGGATGCTTCCCGCGGGTTTGGTGGAATCCAGATCGCCGAACTTGAAGAATAATGTGCCGGTGGCTTCGACGATTTTTTGCGTGGGCGTGTACGTGGGCTGGTCCATGCCGCATTCATAACTGGAGAGCCGCAGCACGCAGGTGATCCAAGGAAAACGCGTCGCGAATTTCGCGCCCCACAGGATTTCATTCGTGTTGCTGCTGTTGGACGAAGTCCAGACGTCGGAGATATCGAGCGGCGAGCGGATTTTTTTCGCCTGCACTTCCTCTCCGAAAATCCACTTCAGCAAATCGTCGTCAACCGGAAGATATTGCAGCCAGACGATGGGATAGCCGTGCGCCTGCAAATCGGATTCGATCTCGTGCCCGATTCCCGGGTCCATGTGATACGGGCGGGCCAGCACGAGCACGCACGGTTTTCCCTCGCGCGCGCACCAAGTCAGGATCTTCCGCGTTTCGGCGCGCGCCTTTTCATTGAATTCGCGCAAGGCCTTGTAACCCGCATCCACGGCGCGCTGCGTTTCCACGATGTCGATGTCGAAAATATCTTTCAGGCAATCGTACATTTGCTTCGGGACCATTTCAGGTTCGGCCATGTTCACAAACGGAGAGGCGTACTGGATGCCGTTGTCCTTGAAGACGTCGCTTTCCTTCACGAAACCGGCGCGGATGTTTTCCGGCCCGGCCATCACGCGCGTGCAGGCCAGGTTTTCCGATACGTGGCCCCGCATGAAGGACGGCAGCGAATAAATCATGGGGCTCATGATGACGTGAACTTTTTTCTTGAGGCCGAAGACCAGCTCGCCGTAGTGGCCGCTCATGGCCTTCACGGGGTAGCAGCAATCCACCGTGCCGCGGCCTTTTCCGAATTCGCGGCCCTGCTCCTCGGAAGTGTCCGAGCTGAATACGATGTTTTCGGAGGCGATCCCGATTTCACGCAGAAACGCGACCCAGAACTGGTGGGTGCTCCACATGTTCAGGACCTTGGGAATCCCCACGCGGATTCCGGAGCGGTCCTTAGGCGGAGACGGAATTGCGGCGGAAGCCTTCTTGCCGAACCATGTCTGCAATATTTGGAAAGGCATTCTTGGTTTTCTCTATTCCGGCCTTGATCACTTTCATTTCATTTAAATCTTCCACCAAACCCTTGGGGCACGAGTTATTCACGATGACGCGCTCCCAGCCGAGGGACAGCGGGACTTTGCTCCACGTACGTCCCTGGCCGCCCGGCAGCTCGACATCGATGAAACTGCGCTGGCAGTTCACGGGACACCAGTTGCAGACGGTATCCTTCGCGGTCGTCGTGGTGTATGTCAATTTCTCGATCACATCGAAGCCGCGGAATTGCGATTTGCCGCCCTTTTCCCACCAGTCGAGCGAAACGAGCGCCGCGCCGATCGCACCGGCTTCCCCGGAATAGGGATGCACGACGACGTCCGCGTCGGGAACTTTGGAGCGGATGAAGTCGACCTGCGTTTTCACCACGGCCAGATTCTTGTGCGTGCCGCCCTGAAGGATAAATTTCTTGCCCACCTGGTTGAGGTTATTCATTCCGCCGGCGTAGATCCACACGTTCAGGGGCAGGATCGAGCACAGGGCGGCGAGAATTTCCTCCGCCTGCCAGCCTTTGCGCTGCTGGTTGACGATGTCGCTTTGCAGGAAGACGCCGCATCCCATCGAAAGCTGCGGCATGGCCTGCGCGAGGAACGCCTTGTCGGCCATCTCGCTCAGGGGAATGCCGAATCGTTCGGCGACGCCTTGAAGGAAAGCGCCGTTGCCCGACGAGCATTGTGAGTTCAGGCGGAAATCGCTGACCGTCCCGTTTTTCAGGATCATGATCTTGACGTCAACGCCGCCAACGTCGCAGATGCAATCGGCATCGGGGAAGTAGTGCAATCCCGCGGAGGCGTGCGCGATGGTTTCCACCACTCCGCAATCCGCGCCCAGGATGCCCTTCAGGAGATCTTTCCCGTAGCCCGTGATTCCGAGCCCGAGGATCTCGCCGTCACCGATGGCTTCGCGAAGCTGGCGGAACAAACTTTTCGCGTCTTCGATAGGATTGCCCTTGCTCAACGCGTAGCACGAGAAGAGCAATTCTTTGTCGGGACCAAGGCAGACGGCTTTGGCCGTGGTCGAGCCGAAATCACAGCCCACGACGACGTGATCCAGTTTTTTCTTTTCCACCGTGGCCGTCGCCGCTTTCAATTCGATA
Organism: uncultured Acidobacteriota bacterium; assembly: GCA_963768275.1. Lineage (GTDB taxonomy): Bacteria > Acidobacteriota > Terriglobia > Acidiferrales > UBA7541 > Palsa-360. The sequence goes on along the minus strand of CAVYHH010000019.1, from coordinate 70,248 downwards.
TTTGCAGTCGAGGTCGCGTCCATCTTGGAATACACGTCGATGAACGTCCTCAAACTCTCTTCGTTGTCGCTCAGCCCGCCGCGGCCCTGCTTCTTTTTCTCTTCGTACTGGCCTTCTTCGATCCACCATTGCAGCTTCTTCGTGCCCTGGTAGATTCCGACCGTGTGCGGCTCGCCCATGGCTACTTCGACGCAGCCGAGCGCCGCATAGTAAAGCGCGTCCTTCGGCACCGTAATATATTCTTCGGGCGGCTTGCCGTTCGGCATCTGGATTTTTCTTTCCTGCCAGATGTGCGTGAGGTGCAGCCGCCAAGCTTCCTGCAGCCCCTTGAAAAACAGATTCGGTCCGCCGAGCAGAAGAACTTCCGGCGAAGGCGTGTTCCCGCGCGTCAGCGTGGCGAGGTTTTGATAGACAACAGCCTCGAACAGGGAAGCGATGATTTCATCGACGGTGACGCCGGCCTTGAGCAGCGTGTTGGCATCGGCTTCCGCGAAGATCCCGCACTTGCTGCTGATCTTGTGCAGCGTGTGCCCCGTGTAATGCATTTCGGATAGCGCTTCCGGAGCAATCTGGAGTTTGCGCGCCGTTTTCTCTATGAACGTGCCGGTGCCGCCCGAGCAGGCGCTCTGCATCAGAACTTGCTTGCTCTTGGTCGTCCCATTGCCGTTGAAGAAGATGGTCTTCATATCTTCTCCACCGATCTCGCTGACGAAGCGCACCGCCGGATGCAGCCGCTCGACGCTCGCGGCCACCGCGACGACTTCCTGAATGACCTTGGCTCCCACGACGGGAGCAATCAATCCCGCTCCCGAACCGGTCAGGAAGATGCGGTCGCGCTGCGGGGTCAAGCCATGCTGCGCCTCGAGACGCGACAAAAACTGCAGAACTTTTTCTCCCTGTTTTGTATTGTGACGTTCGTAGGCCTGGGAGAGGACTTCGCCGGACGGCGAGGCGAGAACGTACTTGACCGTGGTGCTGCCCACGTCTACGCCGCAGATCATGGCGCCATTCGCGCTGGGCGCCAGCTTCTCCGGCGTCTTGATTTCCATCATGCCCGGGTCCCGCATGAGGGGCGCGATCTTAACGAAACTTCCGTCAGCCATGGAGGGGTCCTCTAGTGGGACAGCCACTCCTGGCTGTCCTCCTTGCAACTATTCGGCGCCTCAAACCCACACAGCCAGGAGTGGCTGTGCTACTCAGTTCGCCTACAGGCTGGCGAGATGCAACGCGTAATTCGCAGCCGTGGATGCGTATCCCATATGCGGCACGGGGTACGTCGCCTTTTTTACTTTGGGATTCTTTTCTTCGATTTGCCGGATTTTTTCGAGCGTCAATCCGGTCTTGGCCATCGCTTCCACGAATTCGGACTGCGACCGCTTTTTCGCTTCCGTGAGAATCATCTGGCAGCGGGAAAGCGCGTGGACTTCGGCGTCTCCCTTGATTTCGATGGGAGCGTAGAGCAGGTCGGGATGCCGCCCCAGCACGTTCGCCATCGCGCCTTGCGACATGGTGTTCGGCATGCAGGAATACGGCGAGAGTTCGCAGGTCATGTTGGCATGCTTGTGAAGATGCGCGTGCAGAGCCTTGCCGATGAGCATGTGTCCTTCGCCGCCGCGCAGTTCGTGATGGAAGAAGGGCGAAGCCAGTTGCTTCAGCTCTTCCTGATCCGGCAATTCGTTCGGCACATAGGCGAGCGCCTTGCGGAACCGGTTGTACGTCCCCACGTAGAGCTTCTCAAACCCGCGGATCATGGCCATCTTCATCTTGGCCTTGCGGTCAAAGTTCGGCTTCTCCGGTATGCGCCAGAGCGGGGTGTGCAGCAGGTAGCCCAGCCACACGGCCACCGGAGGCGGCATCACTTCGGAGCCTTCCGATTCCAGCCAGCGCTTGATGTTGTAGTTGCCGTCGCCTTCATGCGTCTGCAGCCAGAATTCGCCGGTGATTTTCACTTTCGGCTTCACTTGCAGGCGGTCGACCTCGATCGCGTCGAATTTCTTCCGCACGACCCGCAACGCGTCCGCGAAATAGCCGGAGAGGAAATGCCATGCCAGCATCCCATACTTGTTGTTGCGCAGCGGCCGCTTCTGGAAGACCTCGAAGAGATAGTCCGCGCTTTCCTGCAGGACCTTGTCGGTCTGCCCGGGGTTGACCTCGTACGGACGAGTCAGATACTCCATGTCCGTGAGGATGTCGCCCACCAATATGGCCCACACAATGCCGAGGCTCAGCGGCATATTGATTTCCAGGCCGCCGCCCTTTTCGGGCGCCTGGTCCAGCTGGTCCTGCGCCAGCAGGAAGAGGCGGAACTCCTTCAGCCCCATGCCGTCGAGAGCCATCTCATAGGATTCGTGGTATTGGCCGAAGCGGCAGGGGCCGCAGGCGCCGGCCGTCAGGAAGACGTAGTCATCCAGGGTCTTTTGCTTTCCGCTGACGGCGACTTCGTTCTTCAGGAAATTCACCAGGCTGCCCGTCGTAAAAATCGTGGGGCAGCACGCGCCGGTGTCGATCAGTTCTTTCCCGGCGTCCAGGTCCGCGCGCGCGATATTGGGCAGCGGCTTGGCGTTATAGTTCAGATTGTTGAAGACGCCCTGGACCAGCCGTTCGTGCTTCCAGGTCAGGCCGCCGAATAGAATCGTGGTTTTCTCGCGCTGTTCCCTTGTAAAAGGCCGCGCCTTATAGGAAGTGTAGTGAGTAACTTCATTAACTGCGGTCGCCATGCGTTTCCTCCTTGCTCCCTCAGACTTATCCTAAGACCTAACGAAGGCCCGTGATTCCCAGCTTCGGCGTAAATGTCATGTGATTCGCCACGGCTGCGTGGCGGAAATATAGGAATGGAAATTGGGCAGGCTTTTGCCCATCGGTGGACACCAATCCGTGATTCGCACCTATTTGAACGTAACCAAAACTCATGACCCAATCTCCATGAGGTCTCGAGTCCAGCACCAGGCAGGTGGAATATCCCAGGACCAAACTAGACCCTTCGCTTATAACAAAAGTAGCCTCCAAAAGCCATACCGGTTTCTTTCGAGTTATCTATGGGATAGGGGGCCCCTGGTCTGGGGCCCGGAGTAGGCTGAGCTATCGCCGCGAATACCCCGGATGATATAACCGGCATCCTCGGTTTGGCCGTTTCCAAGGCAGAGCAATTGTTTGCCCGGCGCCAGGGGTACACGACTGGCGACACGGCATTGCATCACCCGCCAGGCATGCTGCCTTTTCTGCGTACCATAGGGTGTACCGTCTTTCGTTGAAACCCGAGGCAAACGTGCGCCGCCGCTTACTCACCGCCGTGCTTTTCCTTGCCGCTTCCTGCGTCTGCCGGATTGCCAGCGCAGACAACGGGGCGCGGCCTGGCATCACATTTTTCCGCTCAGACGTAACCGTTCGCGAAGATGCCACACTTGAAGTCCGCGAAGAATTTGCCGTCCGCAATGCCTCATCCTTTTACAAACATGGCTTCCAGCGGGACTTGCCCATCTCCCTGACGGACCGGTGGGATACGCGCTATGTGGGCACATACCAGAAGGACAACGGCATTCGCGTGAAGATTCTGGAAGTGACTGAGGACGGCCAACGCGTCAAGTACGAGATGGGCAAGCGCTACGGCTATGCGCAGCTTTCCATCGGGGAGCGCAACGCGGCGCTCGATTCGGGCGAGCACCGCTTCGTGATTCGCTATACCGTCGATTGGGCGATGATTTCGCGCGCAGGGCGCGACACGCTTTACTGGAATGCCGTGGGCACTGAGCGCACAGTTCCGATTGCGGAAGCGATCCTGGCCGTCCATTTGCCCGCCGGTGTCCCGAGCGAAAACATCGAGGTCGAACCGAGAGTAGGCGGACTCGGCGGGAGTTTTCCTCGCCGGCCTGAAAACACACTCGAGCGGGTCGATGACGCCTCCGGCGCAATCGTCTATCGAGCCACGAACATGAACCCGCGCCAGAGCCTGAGTCTGGCCGTCACCTGGCCGTCCGGCTCCATCCAGATGCCGAAGTTCGTATTTCTGCGCCGCGAAGGCGGAGTGCTGGTCGCGCCCGCGCTGCTGTTCCTTTATTACCTGATCGCCTGGGTGTGGATTGGGCCGAATCCCAAGGCGGGCGTGGTTGTCGCGCACTATGAGCCGCCGGAGGGAATTTCCCCGGCCGCCGCGCGCTATATCGCCTCGGGAGTCACCGATGGGCGCTCGTTCGCCGCTGTGATTGCGCAACTTGCAGTTCACGGATGCATTCGCGTGGAATCGGATCACGGAAAATACAAACTGTCGCGGCTGATGAGCGATCGCGCTTCCGAGGCCGCTCTGGCGCGCGAGGAGAAATTTGTCCTCGCACTTTTATTTGAAGACGGCCCCGAAATTGTCTTGACCGGCGCAATGGACGAACGCAACGCCGCGCAGAATGGCCGCTACGTTGCTCACATTCACGATGAGCTGGCCGATCAACTCGGCAAAAAATATTTCACGCGGCATTTTGGAATCATAGCGCTGGGCGTCTTAGCCACAGTCGTGGCCGCGCTGACGCTGGCCATCACGGCGCACGGCCGCGACACTTCTGGCGCGGTTTTCACCACGCTCTGGGTCCTTTTCATGGGGTTGATGATGGGGATGATGATCGAGTATTCGTTCGCCTCGGCCTGGAAAAACGCCGTGCGCGCGGGGACAGGCTGGATCAAATTGCTTCCGGGCACGGCTGCATTTTCCATATTCGCCGCGGTGATTGTGTACCTGTTGAAACATGTGGCTTCGGGCGTGTCCCTTTCTTTTTCGCTGATGCTGGTGGCGTTTCTGCTGATCAATCTCGGGTGGGGGCCGCGCCTGAAGCGCAAATCGCCGCTCGGCCGGCAAGTGTCGGATCAAATCGCGGGGTTCCGCCAGTTCCTGGAAAAGGTGGATGAGGACAAGCTGGACCGTCTGAACCCCGCATCAGATGCACCACAGGATCTCGACCGCTTTCTGCCTTACGCGATCGCCCTCGAAGTGAAGGAAGCGTGGGGAGACCACTTGTCGCAGACCTTTCTTGCCTCCAACGTTGTCGCCGAAGAATAATTCCGGAACGTACGGGGTATGGATTTTGCCCGGGAACGCCAATCTCCTGATTGGCGTCACGCAATCCGCCAATCGGGAGGTGGCGTTCCCGGGCTTAGAGCAGGACCAGGCCGCGGCGAATGCCGAGGGAAACGGCTTCCGTGCGGCTGGCGGCCCCAAGCTTGCCCAGGATAGACGCCACGTGAAACTTGACGGTGTGGTCGGAGATGTTCAGCCGCGCGGCGATTTCCTTGTTGCTTAGACCGGCGGCAAGCATTTGCAGAACTTCGAGTTCGCGGCGGGTCAGAGATTCGGCAAGCTCGTCGAGGGCAGGCGGGGACGCCGAAACGGCCGGGAGACCTTCACTGGCATGCGATGGATGCAGGATCAGAAGCCCACTGGCTACGGCTTCGAGCGCGGCGATGAGTTGTTCCGGAGAAATATCGCCGGGCAGCGCCGCGCGCATGCCGGCGCGCAGCGCGTCCGCCGATTCCGCGGGAGTCATGCCATCGCCAAGAATGACGACGCTGACATCCGACGCCAATCCCGATGCGACAATCGATTCCAGCATCGGCTCGAACGGCTCCCCGGATGAATCAATGAGGACCACATCGGGCGCCGCATCGGCCAGCATCTCCGCCAGTGCGTCTATCGTCCCGTTGCTGGCAACAACCTGTACATCGCGGGCCGCCAGCAGATTTTCCAGCCCGGCGCGAGCCAGCGGGGAAGCGGCGACAATGAAAACGCGGATCACGCCGCCACGGGGCTCCTTGCCGGCAACGAAGTTCCGAGCTGCACCGCGACCCGGCGGATTTTCGAGTAGTCGCCGCGCAGAAATTCCACACGCAAGACCCGAGGCTTGCTTCCCTGAAGAGCGCCTGACAGATCCTCGACTGCCGCAAAAGCCTTGTCTTCCGTGCCAAGCAAAATGTCGCCGGGCATGAGTGACGCCAGATCGGCTGGACTGCCGGGCTCGATTTCGAGAATCACGAGTCCGAATGTCTTGTCCTTATCGGAAGATCGCGGAACAAGAGTGGGATGAACCGTGACGCCGAGCCAGGCATTTGCCGGACCCGCGGATAGAAAATCGCTCACGCTGTTGCTGGGAATGGCGAGCGCCAGGCGGCCCGCGACCATCGTGTTGATGCCGACGATGCGGCCGTGCGCGTTGGCCAGCGGCCCTCCCGAGTTGCCCGGCGCCAGGCGCACGTCCGCCTGCACCCACGCCTGCCGGCCCAGACCTCGAAGCGGGCCTACAGCGTGAATCACTCCGGTGGCAAGCGCGCCGACAAAACCCATGGGATTGCCAATGGCGATGGCGAGTTCGCCGGGGCGCAGTTGCGATGAATCGGCGGCGGACGCGGCCTGCAAATCTGCCGCGTCGATGCGAAGTTGCGCCAGATCGCGGCGCGGATCGCGCGAACGGATAGTAGCCTCGAATTCGCGCCCGTCCCAGAGCTGCACGTTCACGCGCGAACCGCGAGCGACGTGCGCGTTGGTCACCACAACACCGTCGCTCGACCAAATGACTCCGGAGCCGGCGCCGCGGCCGCCCGAATGAATGAGCACGGTCGAGCGGCGCAACTGCTCGGCGATTTCTCCAAATCCGGGGATGGCCATGTTATTTGCCTCCGTGCGCGCGCTCACCGACAACGACACTAGTCTCCTGCGCCGTGCCGCCACGAACCAATTTGACCACAACCGGCTTGCCGATTGCTTCCGCTGCAAGTTGAGCGTGCACGTCCTCCACACGCGTGATCGGATGTGGGCCGAAAGAGATCAGCAGATCGCCGATCATGATGCCGGCTTTGTGCGCGGGGCCGTCAGGCTCCACTTCGACGACGATGGCGGCGGTTTTCTCATTGCGTTGCAGCGTTTGGCGAAGCGCTTCCGGCAACCGGATTGGATGCAGTCCCACGCCGAGATAACCGTGCGGAATATGTCCTGCTCGCAGCAGGGCATCGACGACCCGGTTCACCGTGGAAGCGGGAACGGCAATCGCGCCGAAGCGTGCGAAGCGCGGCGTGGCAATCCCGATCGCGCGGCCGTACGCATCAATGACGGCGCCGCCCACCGCTGTCGGCTGCAATCCCACATCAAGCCGGACGTAGGGAGAAAGTGGCGCGCCAATCCACGTCCGCCGCTCGGACGCAACCAGGCTGACGGCGCCGAGCGCCGCAACCGGTCCGCTTGCGCGCGTCCTCCCAACCACGAGCACGAGGCTGCCGGGCTTGATCGTGGAGACGTCGCTGATTTCCGCCACGGGTGAAGCAGCTTCCGCGCATTTCAAAACGGCCAGGTCGGTGGACGCGTCGCGGCCTGCAAGCGTGGCAGGCACGATTCGGCCGTCGGGCAAGGTCACGTGAATTTCTTCATCGCGGCGCAGCGCATGCTCCGCGGTCACGATAATGCCGGTGCGCCACACGACGCCGCTCGAAGATCCGCGCGCCTCCGTGTGAATGGCGACGATGCTTGCCGCGGCTCGGTCGGTTTCCCGGGCCAATGCATTGGATAGATCGATAAGTTCTGTGGACATGTTCTGAACCTCCAGGGACAAGATGCCGCAGACCGCGGGGTGCTTACATCAGCCAATCGGCTAGGTGAAGACCTGGCCATTCGGGTGGACAAAACCTGGGAACGCCAATCTCCCGATTGGCGGGCTGGATGACGCCCGACCCGCCAATCGGGAGATTGGCGTTCCCAGGGCACTTCAAATCTTGATTTGAGCGAATCGCGGACCTATAGTTCCCCTTAAAGACGGCGTATAACTTTTGCGAGGGATATTTTACAATTTTGCATTCCCGCGCCGATCCTGAGCCTGAAGACATGAAACTGAAAAGGAAAATCCGATGAGATATCGGGCTTCTCTGCCTGTGAGACGAAATGGTCTTGCCTGTTCAGACGCCAAATGCGATTTGCGGCGAAAAGCTTTTGACATGCGGCTTGTAGCTTCCCTTGCGATGTTCGGAGCGGCGCTAGCGTTGACGCCGAATATTTTTGCTCAGACCGGCAAATCTTCCGAAGCGGCAAAAACTCAAGACGCGGCCGCGCCCCTCTCCCACGATCTGTCCGGAGTTTGGATGCAATATCCGCAGGGCGATTTGCCGGGGACTCCCGGCATGAATACCGTGAATCAACGGTTTCGTCCCCCGTTGACGCCCTGGGGGCAGGCGCAGCTCGATGCCGCGAGACCCTTAGTTGGCCCGAAGGCTGTTCCCGGCGAGGAGAATAGCCCAACCTTGCGTTGCGATCCGGACGGTCCTCCGAAAATTCTCAATCATCCCAACCCATTTGAGATCGTGCAAATTCCCGGCAGGATGCTCATGTTTTTCGAGGAGCAGCACATCTGGCGCACCATCTGGGCCGACGGACGAGAGCTTCCCAAGGATCCCGACCCGAGTTACTTGGGCTACGCGGTTGGCAAGTGGGAGGGCGACACTTTCGTTGTCGATACAATTGGGTTCAACGACAAGGTATGGGCCGACGCCTACGGAGATCCGCGCAGCGAACAAACGCATCTCACCGAGCGCTACCGCCGGTTGAATCATGACACCCTGGAATTGCAAGTCACCATCGACGACCCGAAGTCGTACACGAAGCCTTGGGTGAGTCCTCCGAAACTCCACAAACTCGAACCGGGCTGGGAAATTGCGGAGTGGTTTTGCGCCGTCGAGGAAGACAAAGCTTACGACGAGGTCGTGCGGAAACCGGCCGGCGTTGCGCCCAAGAAATAGAAAAACCGAATCAGAAAGGAAGGAATGGCGATCGAGGAAGTAAAGGAAGTAGAGGAGGCAAGGGAAGTAAAGGATGAAATCTTGCCCGACCAATTGCGCCTGGGCGATTTTTCAGTTCTTCAACTTCCTTTACCTCATCTACTTCCTTTATTTCCCCTTCTGCGACGAATGATTCATGCGATGCAGTTCGCGGTTGCGCTAACTTTCTTGGGAGCCATACTGTCATTCGGGCCGATTCTGTCCGCACAAACTGCTCCTGCCTTGTCGCATGATCTGTCCGGAGTCTGGATGCAATATCCGGACGGCAATGTGCCGGGAGTTCCCGGCATGAATGCCGTCGACAATCGAACCCGGCCCCCCTTGACGCCCTGGGGAAAGGCGAAGTTCGATGCCGCGAAGCCTTTGGTTGGCCCGAGAGCCGTTCCTGGTGTGGAAAATAATCCGGAGCTGCGCTGCGAGCCGGACGGTCCTCCGAAACTTCTCAATCTTCCCAATCCATTTGAAATCGTTCAGATTCCGGGCAGAGTGCTGATGTTTTTTGAGCTGGGGCACATCTGGCGCACAGTTTGGACCGACGGGCGCCCGCTTCCCAAGGATCCCGACCCGACGTATCTGGGATATTCGGTTGGCAAATGGGAGGGGGACACTTTCGTCGTCGACACGATTGGTTTTAATGACAAGCTCTGGGACGATTCTTTCGGGAATCCGCGCAGCGACCAGACGCACCTTACCGAGCGTTACCGGCGATTGAATCATGAAACTTTGGAATTGCAAATCATCATCGACGACCCCAAGGCCTACACGAAAGCCTGGGTAAGTCCTCCTAAGCTTCACAAGCTCGAGCCGGGCTGGGAAATCGCGGAATGGTTTTGTGTCCTGGATGAGGACAAAGCGTATGACGATGCTGTGCGGAAACCGGCCGGTGTTGCGCCCAACAAATAGACAAGCGGAAATAGAAAGGAAGTAAAGGAAGTGAAGGAAATTAAGGAAGCAAAGGATAAGACCTCTCGCACCCGTCTGCGAATGGGCGATTTTTCTTTTTCTCTCCTTCCGCAACTTCCTACACTTCCTCTATTTCTGCGAAGAGTTCTCTCCATGCAGCTGCTGTGTACTCTCGCTGCCCTCGGAGCCATACTTGGTTCCGCGCCGATTCTGTCTGCTCAGACTGATAAGCAAACGGAAATTCCGAAAACGCCCGCCGCATCCTCCCCGCTGTCGCACGATCTTTCCGGAGTTTGGATGCAGTATCCGTCTGAACCCGCGCCAGGAATCCCGGGCATGACTGGGATCGATGAAAGACTTCGTCCTCCGTTTACGCCATGGGGGAAGGCTCGGTTCGATGCCGCGAGGCCCATGCAGGGACCCACGGCCGTTCCCGGCCAGGAGAATGCTCCAACCCTGCACTGCGACCCGGACGGCCCTCCGAGAGTTCTCGTCCTTCCGAATCCATTTGAGATCGTTCAGATTCCCGGCAGGGTATTCATGTTTTTTGAATTGGGGCACGTTTGGCGCACCATCTGGACGGACGGGCGAGCGCTTCCCAAGGATCCCGATCCCTCGTGGTTAGGATACTCGGTGGGGAAATGGGAAGGCGACACTTTCGTAGTCGACACGATTGGTTTCAACGATAAGCTCTGGGTCGATGTCTATGGCAGTCCGCGCAGCGATCAGATGCACCTTACGGAACGCTACCGGCGGCTGAATCACGACACCTTGGAAATGCAAATCATCATGGACGACCCCAAGGCGTACACAAAGATTTGGGTAAATCCACCCAAACTCCACAAGCTGGAGCCCAAGTGGGAAATTGCGGAGTGGTTCTGCGTAATAGAAGAAGAGAACGCTTATAGCGATGTAGTTAGAAAACCCGCCGGCGGAATTTCGACCGCACCGAAGTAGGCGGCGGGAAAAGGACAGAGAGAAAACGGCCCATGAAACGTCGACCTGCTTCCCTTGAAAAGCAATCTCTCCATCGTACCTGTGGTGACATTCGCACCAGGAGTTGGAATGTCCTTCGCATTCTATTTTCTGGTTCACTCGCGGTCTTCGGAGTGATGCTGGTCTTCGCGCCGGCCATGCCTGCGCAAACTAGCGAGCCTTCGAGAATAACCAGCGCGCCCGCTGTGCCGGCACTGTCTCACGATCTGAGCGGCGTTTGGATGCAATTTCCGGACAAGAAAGTCGACGGGGTTGCCATCATAGGCGGAATCGATGAACAATCGCGGCCTCCCCTTACTCCCTGGGGACAAGCGAGATTTGACGCCACGGTCCCTTTCATGGGCCCCAGGGCCCACGCGGGCATGGAAAACAATCCGTCGTTGCGCTGCGTGCCGGAGAGCGTTCCGAAATCCCTCATTCTCCCCAATCCATTTGAGATCGTTCAGATTCCGGGAAGAGTTTTCATGTTCTTCGAGGAGTTTCATCTTTGGCGCACCATCTGGACGGACGGGCGAGCGCTTCCCAAAAATCCAGACCCCAGCTATTTGGGGTACTCGGTGGGAAAGTGGGAGGGAGACACTTTCGTTGTCGATACGATCGGGTTCAACGACATCCCGTGGGTCGATTCCTACGGCAATCCGCGCAGCGAACAAATGCACCTGACGGAACGCTACCGGCGATTGAATCGTGACACTCTGGAAATGCAAATCATCATGGACGATCCCAAGGCGTATACGAAGACCTTGGTAAGTCCGCCGAGACTTTTCAAATTTGAACCGGGCTGGGAACTCGCGGAAGTTTTTTGCGTTGTGGACGAAGAGAACGATTACGCCGATCGAGTTAGAAAGCCGGCTGGTGACGCCTCAACCGCGCCCAAATAAATCAGTCAGCACAAGTACGCGGTTCGCCGAGTAGTTGAAAAAGGCTCGCCGGGAATAAAATGCCAGAAAGAAAAGGGCCCATGAAAAGTCGATCCGCTTTCCACGAACAAAAATCCCTCTGCACTCGATCCGAAAATAGCCGTGGCCTGAGGTGGAAGGATTCTCGCGCTCGGCTCACTGGCTCAGTATTCGTCTTGGGAGCGTTGTTGGCCTCCGCGCCGGCTACGTTCGCTCAAGCCGCTCGTTCATCGGGAACTGCGCAGGCGACGGCGCTGTCCCCTGACAATGGTAAGACCCTCTCCCACGATTTATCCGGAGTATGGATGCCGTACTCCGTCCACATGGATGGGATCGACGAAAAACTGCGTCCACCCTTAACGCCTTGGGGGCAAGCGAGATTCGATGCTTCGGCTCCCCTGGTGGGACCGAGGGCCGTAGCGGGTAAGGAGAATAACCCAGCCCTGCGCTGTGAGCCGGAAGCCGTTCCGAAATCTCTCATTCTGCCAAATCCATTCGAGATCGTTCAAATCACCGGCAGGATGTTCATGTTTTTTGAGCAGTACCACCTTTGGCGAACCATTTGGGCGGACGGGCGGCCTCTTCCCAAAGATCCCGACCCCAGTTTTTTGGGCTACTCGGTTGGAAAGTGGGAGGGCGACACGTTTGTGGTCGACACGATCGGGATGAACGACAAGCCCTGGGTCGATTCCTACGGAAATCCGCGGAGCGAGCAGATGCACCTGACGGAGCGCTACCGCCGGTTGGATCATGACACTTTGGAAATGCAAATCATCATGGACGACCCCAAATCCTACACAAAGCCCTGGGTAAATCCTCCGCAGCGCTTTAAGCTGGAACCGGCCTGGGAAATCGCGGAATTTTTTTGCGTCGTGGACGAGGAAAATAGTTATGGAGATGCCGTTAGAAAACCTGCCGGCGTTCCGGCCGCGCCGAAATAGGCCGCCTGTCTTCGTCGCAGATTGTAGAGAGCGAGTCCAATGATTATTGAAAACCTGGAACAGGTCACGCAAGCCGTGCTCGACGAGATGAAACGCACGCCGGACGAGCGCACCAAGGAGATTCTGGAGTGCATGGTGCGGCACCTGCACGCGTTCGTGCGCGAGGTTAATTTAACCGAGAAAGAATTCGACAAGGCAATTAACTATGTCGCGGCGCTTGGCCAACTCACCACCGAGAGCCACAACGAAGTGAGGCTCATGGCGGGAACGCTGGGAGTCTCCACCCTGGTCTGCCTCATGAACAACGGCCCGAACGCAGCCACCGAAAGCTCCGCCAACCTCCTGGGCCCATTTTGGAGAATGGATTCCCCAAGAACGGAGAACGGTGGATCGCTCCTGCGGTCTGCGACTCCCGGGCCGGCTCTGTTCTTTAAAGGTTGGGTGCGCGATCAGGAAGGCACGCCGGTGGCCGGAGCCGACGTCGATGTCTGGCACGCCTCCCCTGTCGGCCTCTATGAGAATCAAGACCCCGAGCAGGCTGAAATGAACCTGCGCGGCAAATTTACGACGGACGCAAACGGAGAATTCAGCTTCCGGAGCATCAAGCCGGCTGGGTACCCGATCCCGACCAATGGTCCGGTGGGCGCTCTCCTGAACGCCCAGAAGCGGCACAACTTCCGGCCGGCGCACCTGCACTTTCTGGTTTACAAGCCGGGATTTAAGACCATCACGTCGCAGATCTACACGCCTGACGATCCTCACCTGAATACCGACTCGCAATTCGGAGTGACTCGCGCGCTCGTCGGGAACTTTGTAGTCCATGAAAACGAGCCGGCCCCTGACCTGGGAGTGACCGGCGCATGGTATTCGCTTCAGCACACGTTCATTCTTCAGCAAGGAGAGAGCTGGCTGCCGACACCCCCTGTTTCCAAGAAGGCCACGGAACGCATCGCGTAGGACAGCCACTCTTGGCTGTCCGCTTTCGTTTTGCCGACGCAGCGAGGGACAGCCAAGAGTGGCTGTCCTACAAGAATCGCGAATTCTCGCACTGCCAACCCAGGTCGGATCTTTACAAGTGAAACTCATTCGTGGTTGAATTCGTATATAGTGTATGGCAGCGGTTCTTTCGCAGGACAATGCGTTTGGGACTCCGTAATCGGGAATTCGACCCAGGAACCCGCCATTGACGGAACCGAAAAATAATCTTGGGGAGAGGTTTCATGAAGGCCTTGGTCTTGATGCTTGCGATTGGTTTGCTTTTCGTACCCGCGTTCGGAGGTCCGCCTCCCGATTCCCGATGGTTGAACGGCATGGACCTCTCGTGGGCGTTTCCTGAACCTTCCCCTGATTTTCCGCCCGAGGACAACAGCGTGGTCAAGCATCTCCCGGGCAGCACGAAATCCTACACCCAGGGTCAGATCGACGATATTTACAATCCCCCGGACTGGTATCCCGAGGAGCACATGCCGTTTCCCAAGGTTGTCGCGAGTGGAGAGGGCAAAGCCACGCCCGGCTGCGCTTCTTGCCACCTGGCATCGGGAAGCGGACATCCGGAATCGGCCAATCTCACCGGCCTGACCGCCGATTACATCACGGCGCAACTCCATGAATTTCAGCAAGGTGTGCGAACGGACCCGCGCCACCGGATGAGCGAAATCGCCAAGGGTATGACGGAAGAAGATGTGAAGGATGCGGCCGCCTATTTTTCGAGCCAGAAGCCGCGCCACTGGATCCGGGTCGTCGAGACCGACACGGTGCCGGAAACTTATATGAACGACGGGCGCCGGCGTTACGTGCGGCCGGGCGGCAAAATGGAGCCAATCGGTTCCAGGATCATCGAAGTGCCGGAGGATCCCGAGCGAGTGACGTGCCGCGATCCGCATACCGGATTCGTCGCGTATGTGCCGGTCGGAAGCATTGCCAAAGGCGAGGCGATAGCCACGACGGGCGGCGAAGGGAAGACGACGGCTTGCATCGCTTGCCACGGCCCGAATCTAACGGGATTGGGCCCTGTGCCCAGGATCGCCGGGCATTCTCCTAACTACATCGTGCGCCAGTTGGCGGGATTTCAGGTCGGCGCGCGGAACAGTGATTTGGACCAACTGATGAAGGGCGTCGTCGCGAACTTGACGCAGGACGACATCATCTCGCTAGCCGCTTACGTAGCCTCGCGCTACCCCGACAAACAATAGCCAACAGTAGGACAGGCTTCTAGCCTGTCGCTTTTCGCACGCTGGCAGGCGCTTTCAATTCTGTTAAAAACTTACACACTGAAAGCCTGTTGTATTTCGGACTCACCGAAACTGGTTAATTTAAGAAATGGCTTGTTGTTACTTGGCGGCCTTCCGATCGTTGACTCCCAACGCAAGGCTTGCCGAGGTCTGTCCGTTTGCCTCGCTTGAGGCGCTCTCCTCGCTGCCGGGCGTCAGTGAGCCGACATAGGAGGCAACGGCCAGCATGTCGTCCTGGCTCATGTGCGCGACGACGCCTTTCATCAGCGCGCCCATCGAGCCGTGGCGCGAGCCATCCTTGAAATAGTAGAGCTGGCGGAAAAGATACATCGGAGAATGTCCCGCGATGGCGGGCACTTCGCCCAAGCCGTTGAGCGATGGGCCGTGGCAGATCACGCATTGAATCGTTTTTCCCCCGCCGCCGGTCGTCACGAATTCCTTGCCTTTGGCCAGGCTGCCCTTCGGAACATAGGCGATAAATCCGGAATGAGGATCGCGGCTCTCCGCCCGTGCGATATCCTGCGGCAGCTCGATGATGCGGTTTCCAATCGGTTCGTCGCCGGCGCCGGGCAACGGCATGCGCATCAAATGCTGGTTGATAAAAGTCTTTGGCACGCGATCGGTTTCGACCACCGGTTGCCACACTTTCGGTTTGAGCGCCGCGAACCACTCGCTGGCTTGCCGGGCGTCTTCGTCCGACAGATTTTTTGTCATATCGTTCATCGCCTCGCCCATTCTCAATCCCGCCTTGAAGTCGGACAGTTGGCGCACGATATACGCTGCCGATTCGCCGGCAAGATTGGCGGATTCCGGATGACCGAGTCCCGACGCCAGATGGCAGGAGATGCATCCGAGCACACCCCCTTCAGCCCCGTGCGCCACCACTTTCGGCATCGGGGCATGCTCGTCGGGAAACCAGTCCGGCGGATTTATGAAATCGTCGATCTGATCCTGTGTGTACGACTTGCTGCTGCCCGGGACGTGTTGCGGGCCGATTCGTTCATCTATCACGGGTTGAACCTTGTCGCGAATGGGAAACGCCCACGGAATATCCGGGAGATGCCATGGCTCCGCCGATTGAGCGCCGATCCGCAAAGCGGGAATGAGCGCGAGCACTAGGGCGCAACTAAGAACCCGAAGCAAAGTACCCAGGGATCTTCGCGCGCCGCCTGCACGTGTCTGAACGAAACGCAGGTACATTTTCTCTTCCTTATGTCGCTTGTCCTTGCTGGAATGTTTTGAGTCGAAACGATTGTCACTCTGTGGCGTCTTCATTTTTTCTTTCGTTCCCCTGGTCGGATCCCATTTGTCAATTTGTATCTATGAATTCAGCTCGAGCCGATCGCTGAAGCGTCACAAAGATTTGTCTGCTATTTTGAAGCGGGCGCGACGCCTGCCGGCTTCCGAACGACCTGGTCGTAGTCCTTGTTTTCATCCAGGACGCAAAACCACTCGGCAATTTCCCATCCCGGTTCCAGCTTGTGGAGCTTCGGTGGACTGACCCAAGGCTTCGTGTACACTTTGGGGTCGTCAATGATGATCTGCTGTTCCAAGGTGTCATGATTCAATCGCCGGTAGCGCTCCGTGAGGTGCGTCGTTGGCGTTCGCGGATTCCCGTAGAGATCGACCCACTCCTTGTCGTTGAAGCCGATCGTTTCCACCACGAACGTGTCGCCTTCCCAATGGCCGACCGAGTAGCCGAGCCAACTGGGGTCGGGATCTTTGGGCAACGGCCGCCCGTCGGTCCAGATTGTGCGCCAAACGTGTTGCTCCTCGAAGAACATGAACACCCTGCCCGGAATCTGAACGATTTCCCACGGATTAGGGAGGATGAGAACTTGCGGAGGGCCGCTCGGTTCGCAGCGCAAGGCGGAATTGTCTTCCTTGCCTGCGACCGCCTTCGTCCCCTGTAAGGCTTGCGCGCTGTTGAACTTTTCCTTTCCCCACGGAGTCAAAGGAGGACGATAGTGTTCATTCACGCCATTCATGCCGGGAGTTCCTGGCACATCGCCGTCGCGATATTGCATCCAAACTCCAGACAGATCATGAGAGAGAGGTGTGGCCGCATCCCGAGACTTTGCAGCTTTGGAAGGCTTCTCGGTCTGAGTCTTGGTTTGAGCAAACCCAATCGGCGAGAAAACCAACGCCGCTCCGAGGAGGGCGAGCGGAACTGCGAGCTGCACGGCAAGAAATTTTCGCCGGAGAAGAGGAAGTACTGGAAGCTGAGGAGATAAAGGAAGCAGAGGACCGGAAAAATCGCCCACGCACGAATGGACCGTCAAGGTTTTATCCTCTGCTTCCTTTGCTTCCTTCACTTCCTTCACCTCCATTCCTTCATCTTCGGCGTGATTATTTGCTGGGTGCGGTTGAGCTGCCGCCTGATGGTTTTCTGACATCTTTGTCATAAGTCTGCAATTCGCTCGACGCGCAGAACCACTCCGCGATCTCCCATTTTGGCTCCAGCTTGTGGAGCTTCGGAGGACTGACCCAGACCTTCGTGTAAGACATGGGATCGTCGATGATGATCTGCTGTTCCAGGGTGTCGTGATTCAATCGCCGGTAGCGCTCCGTCAGGTGCATCTTTTCGCTGCGCGGATTGCCGGAGAGATCGGCCCAAACTTTGTCATTAAAACCGGCCGTCTCGACCACAAACGTGTCGCCCTCCCAGTGGCCGACCGAATACCCGAGCCAGCTGGGATCGGCATCTTTGAGTAGAGGCCGTCCATCGGTCCAGATTGTGCGCCAAATGTGATACTCCTCGAAAAACATGAACGTCCTGCCCGGAATTTGAACGATTTCCCAGGGGTTGGGAAGAATGAGAAGTTGCGGAGGACCGCTCGGGTCGCAATGCAGCGCGGCGCTATCCTCCTGGCCTCCCACGGCCCTGGGCCCCATCAACGGCTTTGCCGCATCGAACATTTTCTGTCCCCAAGGCGTCAGCGGAGGACGTGTTCGATCATCGACGGCATTCATGCGTGCGAATCCCGGAGCGGTGCCGTCATCATATTGCATCCAGACTCCGGAGAGATCGTGGGAAAGGCCCTTCGCCGGCGAAGAGTTTTCTGCGGGCGCCTTTTTCGTTTCCGATGGCTGACTCGTCTGAGCAAACACGATCGGCGAGAAAGCAATTGCGGCGACAAGCACACCTAAAGAATTCGTCAATCGGTGATGCATCTTAAACTCCTCGAGTCATTACGAAATGCCGGCGTGCGAATCCATCTCAATTTCAGGATCCCCTGTACGATCAGCGCCCATAGGAAATAATCTCATCGGGAGCGCGTCGCTCACACGCACCTCCTGAAGGCGATTCCATCCTCGTCTCGGCGCCTGAAGGGCTAAAACGCTTTTGCCGTCGACAATTCCTTGCCGTCGGAGAACACGACCTTCTGAAGAAAAGTGATCTTGGCCCCAACCTTGTTCGGATTGACGAACAGCGTGACCTGGTCCCCGGGCTTCAGACTATCTCTGCTCCACCCAACCCTGTTCAGCATGGCCGGATTGGTCGTTTCGGCGACCCAGTGTTCGACCTCGCCCTTGTCGTCCGTGACGTCGTAGTAGATCTGCGTATGAGGATTGCTGTACTCGAACTTCGTAACGGTCGCTTTCATGGGGACCGTTTTCGACATGTCGTAAGCCGAATTCCCGTGGTGCGCAAGTAGCGGGGCGGACACCATCAGGAAACTGAAGGTCACAGCGAATAGAATCGCTAGCTTGGACTTCATCTGACACCTCACAAACCAAAAATGCTGGGTTCACGCAAACCCAGTTTCCACGAATAGTTCGTTGATTGGCGGAATTTTGCCTGAGTTTAGGTAACCACACGGGGCTAGTCGTGTCAAATAATTTTGACTGTTTGGCGCGCGCCGATTAGTGAAAGTTCAAGAAACATTTCGCCCGCGCGAAGTGCTTTCCTCTGAATCCAAACTCGGTCAAACATTCATGACGGCGAGCAAACGTTTCTAAGCTAGTATTGTGGAAAAAAGATCGATGTTCCAGAAATCATCGCTAGGAGCTGAACATGGAATTCGACTCAATGCCGCAACTTTCGCGCCGCGCGCTGCTGGAAACGTTTCTCGCCGCAGGGAGCCTTCCCTTGTTGGCGGAAACCCGCCTTGCTGCGCAAGTTCCCGGCGCCGCGGCACGGCCCTTTCGCGTGGACATTCCGCAGGCAACCGTCGACAGAATTCTCAAACGCGTGCGTGAGACGCGCTGGCCCGACCGGCTGGAGACGAACGACTGGCGCTACGGCGCCAACTGGGATTACATGAAAGCCTTGGCCGAGTACTGGACCACGCAGTTTGACTGGCGGAAAGCGGAAGCAAACTTAAACCGCTACCCGCAGTTTCTCGCGCGAGTCGGCGATTTCGATATTCACTTTTATCATGTGAAGGGACGCGGGCCGAAGCCGGTTCCGCTGATCCTTACGCACGGCTGGCCGGGCTCCGTCCTCGAGTTCCTCGAAGCAATCGGACCATTGACCGACCCCGCCCGCTTTGGAGGCTCCCCGAATGATGCATTCGACGTGGTTGTGCCGTCCGTGCCGGGCTTTGGTTTTTCGTCAAAGCCCAAAGGCAAACCGATCGGCCTGACAACGACGGCTACTTTATGGAACCGGCTCATGACCGAGGTGCTCGGATACCCGAAGTACGGCGCACAAGGCGGAGACGTCGGAAACGGCGTCACGAATCAATTGGCGCATCAATTTCCAGATTCGCTCCTGGGCATCCACTTCAACGGTGTGGGAGTCCCGCCGCCTCCCGAAGCGGAACAGACGCAGCAGGAGCGCGAGTGGGTGCGCACTGTCAACGCGTTCGTCGCCGTGGAAAGGGACTATTACAACGAACAACAGCACAAGCCCGAAACTGTGGCGTTCGCTCTCACGGACAACCCGCTCGGCACGGCCGCATGGATTGCCGAAAAACTAAAGATCTGGAGCGATTCGCCGAATGATCTCGAGCCCGTCTTCACGAAAGACCAGGTCCTCACGAATATCATGATTTACCTGGTCACGGACACGATTGGCTCCTCCGTGTGGTTTTATCGCGGCAGGGTGGACGAAATTTCCAATCTCACCGGAAAAGTGAATGTGCCGACCGGCTTCGCCTCTTTTCCCCGGGAGTTGCCAACCTTGGATCCACCCCAAAGCGTGGTCGCGCGAAATTTCAATTTGATGCAGTACACAAAAATGCCGCGAGGCGGACATTTCGCCTGTTGGGAACAGCCGCAATTGCTCGTAGAAGACCTGCGGAATTTTTTCCGAAAATTGCGAACCTGATCACGCCCGGAATGAAAAGCAAGATCGTCTATTGCATTTTTGTGAGGCACATGAGCGACCCGACAGGATTTGAACCTCGGACCGACGGATTACAGGTTCTAAGAAGGACCACAACGTCTGATTGCGATTGTTAGCTACCAATTTGATTCTCTTCGGGCTCCTCTACCCGTCCCTGTCCATTTAAATTGTGCCCATTTGTGATGGTTTTCCACCGAGAGTGTGCACGGAATTGGGCGCCAGCGGTTTGGAATATTTTCTGTAAGATTTCCTGTTGAAAATGTGGGGAGAAAATCAAGGGTGTCTCCAGAACCAACTACCCTAGCAGGGGGTCGAAGAGAGGAGACACCCTATGTGTATTTCGCCTAATGGGAGAGTAGCACTGCGGGAGTTGATGGAACAAGCCTGGCAACAGGTGGAAGGGCAAGCTCGGGGGATGCTGAAGCGAGCTGTGGAGGGATTACTGCAAGCCGAGCGAGACCGGCGGGTGAGCGAGGCGAAGCAGCGGGGCGAGAAAGTGTACCGTTGGGGTTACACGGTGCGGAAGTGTTGGACCACGCTGTGGGGAGGCCTAGAGCAGGTGCGCGTTCCCCGCCTCCGGCGGGCCGGGCGGGAAGAGATCGGGCTGGTGGAACGCTATGAGCGGCACGGGTTGGACCAGATGTTGTTCGCGCTGACGGTGGGCGGCTCAGTCAGCGCAAGGTGGTGGGTTGGGTGCGGCGGTTTCTGGGCGGGACGCTGTCGCCAGCAACCATCGGAGCGGTGCTGGAACAAGCGCGAGAGCAAGTCGAGCAGCGGCGCAGCGCAGCGATTGCGCCGGGACGATATCTAGCCATCGTGGTGGACGGAATCTACTTGCGCTATCGGCGGAGTGTTTCGCACCCGGACGCCAAGGCGTGCTGCTGGTGGCGGTGGGGGTGCGCGAAGGCGGCGGATTTGAGGTGCTGGACTGGCGGGCGGCTTCGCGGAAACCACCGAAGACTATGAAGAGTTGCTGACACGATTATGGAAACGCGGGCTGGAGAGGGTGGAATTGATCGTGAGTGATGGGCTGACCGCGATCGTCGGTGCGGCGCAGATGGTGTATCCCACGGCTGGGCATCAGCGTTGTCTGGCGCATTGGTTTCTGAACTTGGAAGCGCTGACGCCACGATTCACTTGGTGGGAGCGGCGGAAATTCCAGCGGAGTTCTGGTGGATCTGGGACGCGGAGAACCAAGCGCAGGCGCGGGACTGGGCGCGGCGATTCTGCGCGCGTTGGCGGTGGTCGGCTCCAGAGAGGTGGAGAAATTCCAATTCGAGCTGGAAGAGGTGCTGGCGTTTTTCAACTTCCCAGCGCCGTGGCGCCATCGGCTGCGCACCACGAACCTGGGCGAAGGCTGGTTCAAACATTTGCGCCGCTATTTGAGCCGCTTCCCTGGATGTCGTAACGCCGAGCACAGCGAGCGGTCCTAGACTACTTCCTCTGGCACGAATCCATGCATCACTAACTATAACACACCTCCAATATTTAAAACTAGAAATTAACCAGATTCACAAAGACACAAAAAGTTTGTATAATTCCGTAGTGTCAATACCCCCCAAGCAACCACCTGCGCAGCGGGAGAATGAGTCGGTTGCCAAACCTGCGCCCATCGATCCATGGGCGGGTGCAGTAGGCCCCTAAGATCAGACCGCAGCCCATCGAAAAGACGTGGCGTAATGACTGCGACCCAACACGTCGCCGCGCCACATTCGGGGTTCCCTACCCTCTCTGGGAAATCGCGATTGAGAAATCCGACGACTTGCACACGAAGCTACCCGCCCGTTTCGAAGGGACGAAACGGCGTTCTGTTCAAGGCGTTCGCTTCCATCTCCTAATTCAAAATCTCATCTTTTCGGACGCGGATTTCCATGAATGCAAGTTTCACAGGCCAGCCGAAAGAGACGAATCGAAAGTTTTGGGTTTAACATTCAAGAACTGCACTTTCGACCGTTGTTTCCTCGGAGGAACTCTTTTCCGTCATGTCACGTTCGAGCATTCTACGTTCTTCCGATGCGATCTCGGGGGCTCGGAATTCGATGAGTGCCAATTCCTCGAGTGTAAATTCACCGAGTGTACCGCGGAGAACGCCAGTTTCGTTGTGACGGAAGTGGATCCGACGGTTCTTCTCAGAGGAATGCCGGCTCCAGTCTTCAACTACAAAGACACTATTCCTGAAGGGGAAGCGAATGCTGACCAGGTCGCGGCAGATTGGGTTGAGGTACGTCGGAAACTCGCTGCTCAACTCCTCAAATCGAATACAGAAATTCACAATACCGGTCACTCTGACCGAGGATTGTTTGAACTGAAGCGGGCCGAACTTAAGGCATCCCTTGAATCACTTCGGGCGGACCCTCTAAAAGAAGGTTTGCTCCGCTTGCCTGTCCGTGCCATGCAGGTTTTTTCGGCATGGGTGGTTCTTAGTGCAACAAAAGGTGGCACCTCTCTTTCCCGCCTTTTTATGGGGGCGATGTTAATTATACCGCTATACGCGTTCTTGCTTTCTAAGTCGCATGTCATGTTCATAAACCAGAACTGTCACCTCGATTCCTTCGAACCTTCGCAAGTGCCGTTACAACTCGCGCGCGCGACCTCACTGTTCCTTGCCATCGGCTATACGGCTTTTAGCGGCGGACCGCTCGCCACGGTCCTTCTCACTGCTGCGGCTTCGCTTGGCCTCTTCTGGTATGCGCTTGTAGCTGCGGTTGTAATCCACCGTGTTTACCGCTGACGAGGCACGAGAGGTCATGGGGGTCATAAGACCGCCATTCACGGCCGTTTTATTGTATGGGAGCCATGCAAGAGGCGATGCCGAGGAGGCCTCTGATGTCGATATCCTCCAAGTGACGCCGACACATACAGCGCCATATGCCGTAGGGCGAGTCAACGTTACGTGCTACACGATCGAGCAACTCTTGCGCCTCGCCCGTCGCGGCGGCCTGTTTGCTCGGCACCTCGTAGAAGAGGCAATTCCGCTCGACGATCCACAGGACGTGCTGGGGATCCTGAAGTCGGCCTATGTTGGTCCCCAGGCCTATCATGGAGTTAGGAAGGAAGTTTGTGGCTGTGCGCCGTTGCTCGATGTCGCAGAGCCCCAATTCATCGAGAACGCCGAGGGCCTGAGTTTGCTCGTGAGTTATCTGATCCGAACTTATCTCTACGCAATGGCCTTCGATCATGGCGCCCGGTCGTTCGCCATGGGACACGTCCTTAGCCTACTTGGCCAACATCAAGCTAGAATCACACTCTCGAACGTTCGGTCGCAGCGCAACTTTCCCACTTTTACCGCCGCACGTGAGTTTTTTGAGGGGCTCACGGGAACCACTTGTAAGCGCATGGAAGGTTCCTTAGAGGCCTTCATAGTCAATGCGAGTGCCTATAATGACCTCGCGATGATCTTGGGGCTCCGACTTTTGGCGAGAGGACGTCCTTTTACATACGATGCACTGCAGGAGGTGGAGTTTTAGCCTTGAACGACAGACTTGCATTCATAGGAGACATTCACGCGGATAGTGTCCGACTGTCGGGCCTTCTTGGAAAGCTTGGTAGCCGAAGACTCGTATTTCTTGGCGACTACGTAGACAACGGTCCGGATTCACGTGAAGTAGTCGAAATCCTGCTGGAGATTGCAAATCGGAAACCGACCCCCTTTTTCCTATCGGGTAATCACGAGATCGGCCTGCTTGCCTTTCTCTCGGGAAGGCTTTCTTTCCTCGAATACGCTTGGATGGGTGGGCTGTCCACAATTCGAAGCTACCTCGGCAAGGCGCATGAAGACGTTCGAAGCGAACTTGCAGCAGCAATGCCAAGGACACATTACGAATTCTTGTCCAACTGTAAGCCGTTCTTCGAGACTGATCAACTCGTGGCTTCCCACGCCGGTATCAATCCGGCTTGTCCGGAGAACCGTGAACTCAGAGAGATTGTGCTTGGCCGTCATCCGTCGCTTTTCCACGGCGACCTTCACCTCAAAAAGCTCGTTATTTGTGGGCACTACCTACAAACTACGCAGACGCCATTCGTTAGCAATGGCGTTATCTGCCTGAACACGGGATGCGGGACCACTGGAGGGCCCGTGACAGCGCTTCTTTATCCAGAAATGACTTTTCTGCAAGCGTAAGCACAGTCACCCTGATTAGCCAGAGGATGAGGAGACTAGGTCGCTGGAAATAAATGGTGGGCCCGCCAGGATTTGAACCTGGGACCGACGGATTATGAGTTAAGACGATTATTACTTAGTTCTATTGTTACCTATCAAATTAATTCTTTTCTGGTTTCTCCGTTCGTGAGTGCCCATATGAATTGTGCCCACTTGCTATGGTTTTCTACTCAGAGTGGGCACAGAATCGGGCACACAAGCCGACGGAGCAAGGGGTTATTCGGCCCGCCGAACAAGTTCGCTGAATTTCAGGCCCAGTGCGAGCGCTAGAGAATTGCCGACTTCCAACCCCACGTTGACCTTCCCAAGTTCAATCGAACTTATGTAAGTCCTGTGGACATTCGCACGCTCGGCGAATTCTTCCTGTGAGAGGCCGAGCTTCTCCCGTTGTCGCCGTACGGCACGACCGAAGCTGGCGCGGGAGAATCTGCTTGCCTTTGGCACCCCCCACTTCTAATATTCCTCAGACGTTCGTTCTACAGACGATCCTCTACAGACACGGAGAGAGGCTCGCATGAGAATTCCCTTCTCGACACTTGTGCTCATTGGCTTCGCAAGTCTCGCCTCGTTGGCTCAGTCTCCCGCCACGGACCCAAAGCAAGAAGCCCTAAGTTTGCAGCCCGGTGCGTACTACTGGACTGTGATGCTTGGCAATCGATGAAGCAGACCAATTTTTCCGGGAGTGGCCTGAAAAAAGTGGGGAAGTTGTTTGTGCCGGGCCTAACCCCGCAGATGGTATGGACGTTCAGAGACGCGCAGGCTCCGGTGCAACTGAAAGACGGGAATCCTCTGTTTTGCTACAAGCTCGTCGAAGTTCCGCCTGGAACGCCGTTTGCACCTTCTTCGCGCGATATTGTCATTGCCCTATTCTATGAGAAGAAAGATCACCGCGAGCTTCAGACTACATCAGGTAGTACGGTTTTCACGTTTAAGTCGGGGTTGAGCAAAGAGCGAACCGTGGAACTCACGATCACCGACATTTCTTCAACGCTGTCGTTGATCTCACCAAAGGAACCACTGAGACCCGGCGAATATCTGTTGGCCGGAACATCGTTAGCAATCAGCGGTTACGATTTTGGTTTTCATCCCAACAAGAAGTAGAGGTACGCCAGGAAGTCAGGCACACTTCCGCGATGGCAAAACGTCAAAGAATCGAAGTCGCTCGCGTCGGTGAGTATTGGATGCGAGTGGACGCGGATACCGTCACGCAAGAGCGAGTACTCCCTGCGAATCTTCCGATTGTCGATCTGCACCCCGAATTTGTGAAAAAGATCGAGCCATGCCTAGTCTGGTCAATTGACGAGCCCACGACCGACGAGCGCCGATGTGTCCTGGAAAATGGCGTGATGATCCTGGTTGAAGTCACCGACAGCGACGTGATTGCTGTCGCGAATCTTCAAGCTGCGGAGTGGGCCTCGAAGCACGCGGGCAAATCGTAGCCAGACATCAGCGACACGACGCGCGACCGGCTGCGCGAGATCATCAAGAACGCCTTCGAGAACAAGACGCCATTCAGCGAAATCATCGACGACATCCAGAACGCGGGTGATTTTTCGGGCGAGCGCGCGGCAACAATTGCGCGGACCGAAATTTCGATGGCGCAAGTGAGCTCCAATCTGGAGGCATAGAAGAAAACCGAGCTCGTGAAAAAGATTCGCTGGATGGCTGTGAGATCGAATCCTTGCCCGCTATGCCTTGAAAATGACGGCGAGGTGCGCGAGATAGGACAGAAATTCCCATCAGAGCACGGCGCTCCCCTTGCCCACGCCGACTGCACCTGTATCCTTTCCGCAGTCCTGTAAGGCAGTTTGACCACTCAGCGGCCAGTCTAGATTACAAAGCGTCATTACCCACGCAATATTGCTTGCGCGTCTCTCGGGTCAGCAAAACATATGGGTACCAAGGCTCAGGACGCTTAGACTTCTTCGAAGGTCCTTCGATTGCCTCAATAAGACGCCCAAGCTCAGTGCGAGAGTGAAACATCTAACGCGCCGCCCTCTGAGGCATAACGCAATTCGGCGCATGCTTCGACACTGCCAAGTAGATGTGAAAACCGCGCGAGGTTTGGATGGATTCAATTTCCAGAGGTAGAGCGCACGCCGAGGGCGTTGGCAGCGCGGGCAGATAATAAGCCGGGCTTTTCCTCCAGCTCCGTGGCATAGATCGTTCAATCTTGAGAATCCAATTCTTGCTCCCATCGGTTCGCTTTATCTCCACACATCCTTGCCTCACTCTAATCTCTCGGTCCATTTCCGTGTACTCAGCCACCCGCACGGCTTCCAAGATTTTATCGGAGTCCTCATCCTTCCAAATCATTAGGTATGGCACTCGGCGCGATCGTCGAGCATCCAATCTCAATGCTTTCGCTGGTAGACAGGGCACATGCTCGCAATTCACGCGTGGCCCAACGTAACGCTGTCCACTCAGCCTCGTGCTCTGTTTTCGCTGTTTCACCATCTATTCCCCGTGCTCGTCCTTTCCATCAAAATCCCAAGTCCGGGGCGCCTTCTCAAAGAAAGCGTCAAGGTCCTTCCGTCTGAAACGCCAGCGACCGCCTATGACACGTCCTTCTAGCTCCCGGCGACGGACGTACTCGCGCACCGTGCGCGGATGGAGCCGCAATACCTCTGCCGCTTCGCGGATCGTTAAGCAGTTTGTCCCCAATCGGGGTGCATTCAGCGCTTCTGTTTCTTCACTTCTGAGTCATTCTCCACTGTCCGGTTCAATCTGACCTGGAGTAAAGTAGGAGCACCGAGTCAAGCTGCGAATCGAGCAGCTACAGTGACGCGATCCTGCGAATACCTGTAGCAGCGTCCCAGGACCGTCCGGCGTCCGCACCTTGCGCCCGATGAAGGGAAACAACTTGCGTGCGGCTGCCCAAACCGCCGCTCTGCGTCCAGCGACGCTGGCGGCCAATTGCTCTTATTTGCTTCCCGCTGCCGAAGCAACTCCATCACCCACTCACGGTGCTTTCGCAGTTCTGCCAGCAAGCCCTGCGCTTCCGAGCTGTCCTTCGGAACCCGGTAACGAATCTCCCCGTCTGCGTCGAGCGCCAGATAGCCCCCAAGCTCCTCTATCCGAGAGACTACTTCTAGTGCCCAACTCACAGTTTTCCCTCCCAAAATGCTTGTTCCCGGAATCGGCCTTGTTTGGCAGATCACACTAAACATCTGGAACAAGAATATCGCCAGTTTTTATGCGGGTGTCGGCCCCATTTTCGGATTGTTGTTCCCTTGTTCCCGCATATACATGGGAACAAGAATCCACGAATGGTTTAGGCTCATTCCCAGCTTGGCTGTTGGTGCTCGGGTTTAGAGCGTAGCGGAGGGGGTCCCCTTTGGCTCCAGCCCCCGATTCAGACACCCGCCCGACAGCGCACAGAGCCCTGAGCGCCGTGCGCTTGTGCTTGGTTTTGCCTTCGACGTGGGCCTCTATTTGGACTCGTGTCTGCGGCTCATCGCAACCGGCCAGGTAGGTGGCAATCGCCTCACCAATGCGCCCGGCTTCGGCCTCAGACCTCTCGACGCCCAGCGAAAGACTCCGCTCGGCAGGGTCGAAATTGAGCACCAACTCCGGCCAATCCGTTCCGTACCTTTGGCAGCTTTGGACGGTCCTGTATCGGTCTGCCTTTTTGAGAATGATTGCGGTATCTACCCCTCCGAAGATTGCGGTACTCCCCAAGATGCTGTCCGTCGCGTCAGCCCTTTCCATTTTTCCGCTATGGTGGGACAAGAGAACGTGAGCGCCGCTCTCTCGGGCGAGGGTGAGCAGCGGTTCGATTGCATTGCAAACTTCGGCGTATGCCTTTTCGTCCCGGATGCGGACAAATTTGAAAAGTGGATCAATCACGATCAGGACGGGCCGTTTCTCTTTTGTCGCCTGGCATAGTTCCTGAACAGCCTCCTGCGGCGCACTGGCCGCGTGGATGTAAATTTCTTCCTCGCCCGTTGCACCCAAGTCTGCAAAGTGGCGGCGGACTTCGCTCCGTTTCTCTTCGAGCGCGAGATAAATCACTGGTCCTTTTGCCGTCGCGCAATCCAGGAACGGTTCTCCCGTGGCAACCGCAAGGGCGAGACATCTCGCAAACGTGGATTTGCCTACTTTCGGCTTCGCACTCAGAACGGATAACCCGCCAGCCGGGAGTTTGTCCGCGAGCAACCATGAAATTTGTTCCTCTGGTTCCAGCATCAAATCCCGCAGGGGAGTGAGGCTAAATCCGCCCTGTGGCGATCCCTTGCCGCTTGCGGCTCCTTCCTTCCACTCTGGCGCGTTGTGAATTAGCCTCAAAAGTTCATCGCGCGTTCCTCCACTCTGAACCCACTCGGACAGGTCTTTCGCGCCTGGCAGTTCCAACACCTTCACCGACTCGGCCCGCAAGTGGAGTGAGGCAGCGACTTGTTGCGCGTGCTTTCGCCCCGGCTCGTCCGCATCCGCGATAATGGCGACACGTTTCCCGCGAAGTGATTCGCTGTACTCGTCGTGCCACTTGCCCGCGCCGCCTGCATTTGAAGTAGCCACGAGATCCAATTTGAGCGCCGTATCGCAATCTTTTTCACCCTCACAAACGAGCACGGACTTGGCGTTCAGCACTTCGGGCAGCCGGTAGAGTACCCGCCGCGTTCCGTTGAGGTTCCAAATCCAACAGCCTTGCCTATCCGAGCGGCGCTGCCGGAAGGATTTTGGCTCCAAGCGCACGACCTGAAACAACAGCGCCCCGTGCTCGTCCGTGTACGGATACTCCGCGACGGCCCATGCCTTGCTATCACCAGCCTCAAGAAAAAGCTCCCGCGCCTCGATCCCTAGCGCCGCGAGCACGGCCTCTTGCGAGCACTCCGCGTGACAGTGAACAAGAATTTTGTCGTTGCGCACGTCAATGGAAAGGGAGGGGTTCTTGTCCGCGTGTGCGGGGCACAGCGCCTTCCAGCCGCTCCCATTGCGCCGCACGCCCTGCAACAGCGCTAGAAGTGCTTCTACTTTCATCGCCGCTCTTCTTTCGCGGAGATTGTGTTGCGTTCGATGAATTCCGCGATGGCCTCAGCCGGTATTCGTACCGCTCGCCCGCAGCTCACGCGCGGCAACCTACGCCTGAGCAGCCATGCGCGAACCGTGGCAGGTTTCAGGCCGAGGGCTTGGGCCGCCTCTGCTACCGTGAGTAACCTTGTCATTTCGCTTACCTCCTAGCGCGATTGAGCCACACTAGGGAGCAGCGGCATAGACCGTAATAATTCGCCTGAATTTTTACGGGGGGTCAGTCAATTCCGAAGGGGTTTAAGCTCTGTTGGGCATCTATGATAGCTAGTGCCCGACGGAATTCATTTTCAGCCGCTCGACAGTCCTCGGCTGTGGGAAGTTTGATTCCCTCTTCCCGGAGTAATTTTCTAAACAGTCTTGCTTGGCATTCAAGGTCAATCCTTCCGGGGGCGAGCATCTTCCTTCCATCTTCGGATTTTCGCCAGCGCGGTTTGAACCCATATTTCTCTGCAAGCTCCGACCACGTTATCCTCGGGTTGGACTTTTTCTCTTCCTGTGCAGCCCGGACCTGGACGCGCCATTGTGCAGGTCGCCCTCGCCGCTTTTCCACGTACCGGCGTCGGATACTGTGCCGCTCGCCAATCATTTGCCCTGTGCGATCCACAATCGGCTCGGTTTGTTCAAGGTCTTTCGCGTCGGGCTTCGGCAATCCGTATTCTTGGAGTTTCCCAATTCGCTTCTCAATCGCCTTTCGCTCCCTGGAGTCGCAGGCAATGCACAGGCTTGCTCTTTCAGTTCTGCGCAATGCCGAATGATTTTCTGTACAAGCGGATGAGTCAGAATGTAAGGCAGGTCAGACATTTCGCCACCTCCCGCGTGGCATCCCGAGTGTGGAGTGAGCGCGGCAGGCAGGACGGGATGCGCCCACCGTTCAGGAGCTACCCTAGCCGCGCAATGCCATTCTATCACTTTGGAGGTTGACACAATAACCTAAACAGATTAGGATATGTCTATGAGTCCGAGCGAAATTAAGAAGTTTACGAGCTGGCTTGGGAAGCGCAGTTACGAGGCGCGTGTGCAACGTCTTGGAATCGAGCGCATCCGCCAAATTGCGCGGGAGAACGGAAAGTCAGGCGGGCGTCCGCCGAAGAAGGGGAAGAAGCGATGAGCCTCTACAAGCGGGGGGATGTTTGGTGGTACAAGTTTACGATCAACGGGCAGCTTATCCGCGAGAGCACGAAGACGAATTCAAAAACAGTGGCAAGGGGTGCCGAACTGTGCCCGCCGACGCGAGTTAGAGCAAGCCTACAATCACATTCCGAAGCGCGAGCGAGTGCCGCTCTTCGCAAATGCTGCCGTTGTTTGGCTGGCTGGCAAAACTGGCCTCGCTCCGAAAAGCACAGAGCGTTACAAGCAGTGTCTCCCGCACCTCAAAGAGGAATTTGGGAAGCGTCTTGTGTGCGACATAGACGCGAACGACGTAGCCGAATATCAACGAAAGCGCCTTGCCGCTGGGGTCTCGAATCGCACCGTGAACTATGAGGTGGGTGCGTTGCGTGGAATTCTTCGGCAGTTCGGGCTTGTGGGGACCAATCGCAGACCGCGTGCGGGCCTTGCCTGAGCGTCACGACGTAGGCCGGGCTGTGAGTGCCGGGGATGAGGTAAAACTCATCGCAGCGGCCAGCGCAAGCCGCTCGCCTGCCCTTCTGCCGCTGCTGCTGATCTCGCTCGACACTGGAATGCGTACTTCGGAAGTCCAGACGCTACGCCGTAGGGATTTGAAGCTCGCTTGGGCTGACGGGAACATTGCCAGCGGTGAACTCATTGTGCCAAAGAGCAAGACGGCGGCAGGGACAGGCCGATTGATTCCTTTCACTCGCCGTGTGTGCGCCTGTCTTAGCTTGTGGCTCTCTCGCTTCTCGGATGCCGGGCCGGACAGTTTCGTCTTTCCATTCCACCAAGTCGGCATCGGTGGCGATACCCGCACGGTAGAGGTTTACGACGTGGACCTTGAGCGTCCAATGGGTTCTTGGCGCAAGGCGTGGCTCGGTGCCTGCAAGAACGCCGGGGTGCGCTATCGCTGGCATGATCTGCGGCACACGTTCGTCTCCCGGCTGGCCGAGAGCGCGACTATCAGCGAGCAGACCATCCGCTCGCTTGCCGGACACGTTAGCCGCCAGATGCTCGAACACTATTCCCACATCCGCTCACAAGCGAAACAAGCCGCGATTCGCTGTCTCGAAGAGCAGCCGAGCACGCCAGTTTTGGAAGAGAGTGGGCACAGAATTGGGCACAATTCCGAAACGCCAAGTGAGCAGGAAGAGGCTAAGTCATTGAAAACAGTTGGTGGGCCCGCCAGGATTCGAACCTGGGACCGACGGATTATGAGTCCGCTGCTCTAACCAGCTGAGCTACAGGCCCGACACTTGTAAGCGATTGATTTTATATCATTGGTGCGAAATGAGGGGAATATCTCCCGGCCCAAAAATGATTCACCGTAGCAAATTCGTAGTACCTCTTGGTCAGGGCGATCCGTTCCCGGTGGTGCATGTCATTACGCCGTCGACCCGTGGTAACCTCTGCGGGGATCATCATCCGAAGAGCGTTTGAGTGTGATCGTTTTCTGGGCAGGCTCGCCGAGACTGTCGGGATCCTCATCCCAAGTCAAGAAGGAGAACGACTATGAAGCGTTTCAAAGGTGGAGCGCGAGAGAACAAAATCGGGCGCCGCGACTTCATTAAACTAGGCGCTGCTGTAGGCGCTGTAAGCGCGACAACGATGACGTCGCTGAATATTCCTGAGGCGTCGGCACAGGCCGCGCAGACACTCTCCGCCGAGCCTTGGGCTGTTCCTCAAAAAGCAACCGCCAAGCCTGTTTCGATCGATTGCCATTGCCACTGGGCACCGCCACGATACATGAAAGCGTTGCTCGCCGCGGGGGACAAACGGCCATACGATCCGGTGAACTATGACATGGAAAGACGGATCAAATGGATGGACATGCGCGGAGTTCAAATGCTCGTTTTGACCCTAAACGGAGGCATGCCGTGGGGAATGGTCAAGCCGGAAGAGGGAGTGCAGATCGCACAAATTTGCAACGATGAAGCCATCGATGCCCACAAAGCACATCCCGACCGTTTTATTGCGAGCATCGAGGTGTTTGCCGCGGACCCAGTGCTCGCTCTTGCGGAACTGAATCGCGTGGCAGGCAAGCCCGGCATGCGCGCCGTTCATTTGCCGAACTCCATCGCATCGCGCGACTACCTCTTTGAACCTGCCTACGTCCCGTTTTTGGCGCGAGTCGAGGAACTGGGGTATCCGATTCTTTTCCACCCACTGGACGAAGAGGCGAACTACTATGGAGGAAAAGCAAGACTAGCCGACCATGATTCGGATGTGGGAGGATTTAGCAACACCCTCGGCTTCACATTTGAAACGGCCACCACCGCGGCAAAGTTTATTGTCAGTGGGACATTGGACAGATTTCCGAATCTGGAAATCGTCCTACCTCATTCCGGAGGTTGCTTTCCCTATATATTTGGACGCGTGGATCACGGGTTGGCCGTAAGAAAGGTCAAGCTGCAACAGCCGTTCAAGAATTATGCGAGGCGATTTCATTACGACGTACTCACCTATGATCCTGAAATCCTGCGCTTCCTGATCAACTTCGTCGGATCCGATCGCGTGGTCATCGGGACAGATAACGCCTTCGGTGCTAATGGCCAGGCCATAGAGTACCCGCACACGCTTGTCGACCAACTGAATCTTCCCGCAGTGGACCACGACCGGGTCTTGAGAGGGAATGCAGCGAGGCTCTTCCATCTATAAATTAGTCTCGCCCACCATCTACAACAGCCGGCTCCAGCGAGCGTTCCTTTTGGCTCACATTCGGAGGCTGCACTGTTGCGGTCTAGGTCGAGCAAATTGGATCGTTATTCTTGTGCCGAACTGTCGACTTGCGTACGCTGGCCGACTAACGCGCCGGTTGCGGCATCAGGTTTGACAGGAGTCAACAGATATCCAGCCACCGCCTTCTTGGTCACGTCCGTGACAACCAGTTCATAGGGCTCCTCGCCGTTTTTGTGAAGGAAACGCACCGGTTCATCCGCGCTTTGATCCCGCAACCACACCGTCCGGTGGGCCTGGGCCAGCGTTAGCGCGCCATGGTAGCGCCGATGCGAAACGTTCGTTCCGCGGAGTTGCAGGGTGATGCCGGGAGCCAGCTCGTGGTTCTGTCCTTTCGCGATTTCAAAGTCGATCCGCCGCCGGTCGAGCTTCTGGGAAATGGCGCTGACGTCGCGCGCGTTGGATTCTTCCTCTTGACGCATGCCGGAAAGATCGCGGCCATTTTCTTCGCGGACGGCCGAGATATCCTGCTTGAGATTCGCCTCGACCCGCGCCATCTGCGCGCGCTGATCCGCCTGTTCGGATTCCACCCGGCGGAGCCGCGCGTCGAGGGTCGAAGTGCGCGCGTCCATTTCAGCCGTAATTTCCTGGTGCAACTGCTGCGTCAGCTTCTCGGCGTACAGGCGAGTTTGCCTGGCATCCGCCGTCACTCTGCCTTCCAGCTTGGTGACGCGTTGCCCCATGCCTTCCCAATCGCCGGCTAGATCGTGCAATTTGCTCTCGGCGGCGTCCGCGCGCTGGCCGAGCGTGGTCAGCGTGCCTTGGCTTCCGAAGAGCTGCATGATGTGGGCGTTCTGATTCTTGACTACACCATTGCCGTAGTAGGCTAGCGCCCCAAAAGCAGCGGCTAGCGCCACAACCAACACCCAAAGCGTTTTGGACTGACCTCGATGATCGGACTCAATGGCTACCGGCCGATCCGAGGACCACTCACTATCATTGTGGTGCAACATCGGGTTGATGACGCCCATAGAAATCCCCCCTTCGATCCATTCCGATGGGCCTGGCACAGGGAACAAGGGCACGGACACTACCAGCTTTCCGTTGAAAAGATCGGAGCGATAAGTGATTGAATTTCAAGAAATTAGTGTACCCATGGCCAAACCGTGAGTGCCCCATGTCTGGTACTGAACCCATGCAATTCTTGCATCCTCTCGGCATTTCCTTCCGCTTTGGCTTGACAACGTCACCGCGTGAAGTTGCTAGTTCTTCCAGCCATCGGATTTTGAAGCCGGAAGACAAAAACTACGACGTTGACATTGCCCTATCGCGGCTGTAGATTCGCGCACGTCTTTAGGGAGGTACACCATGCGTATGTTGATGAAGGTCACTTTGCCCATAGTGGAAGGAAACGCCGCGGTTGCCGACGGATCGCTTGGATCCACGATCGGCTCCATCCTAAGCGATTTGAAGCCCGAAACTGTTTATTTTGCCGAGGAGAATGGCGCGAGGACTGCGTTTGTCTTCCTCAACATCGCAGACTCGTCGCAAATTCCGGCCATCGCGGAGCCGTGGTTTCTGGCGTTCAACGCGAAGGTTGAATTGCACCCCGCGATGAATCTGGAAGATCTGAAGAACGCCGCGCCCGGCATGGAAAGCGCCGTCCGGAAGTATGCGCGCGCAGCTCGCGCCGCCGGCGCATAGTTTTTAGTCTGCTGGCCCCAATATGTACGATGCAGGTGTCCAGATCAGGAAGACAGTGACACCTGCATTCCAGCCTTCCACCTCACGTCCGAAATACATCTCCGTGCGCATGTTTCACGATGACGGTGCAGATTCGTCCGGCTGCGGCGCGGGCGCCATCATGCCCTGCGCGGCGATGAGGTCGCGCGCCGGGCCGCGCATGGAGGGCCACTTGCGCGCAAAGGCCAGTCCCCCGAGGCAACTGGCGAGGCCGCCGATCGCAACGGTTATCGGCGCTCCGATGCGATCTGCCACTGCGCCGGCGAGAAGCGACCCGAGAGGCGACATCCCCAGAAACATCATCGAATACAGCGACATCACGCGGCCACGAAGTTGGTCCGGCACCATCGCCTGAATGAGCGTGTTGGTGGCGGTGAATTGCATCATCATCGTGAATCCGGAGAGGACCAGAATCGTGAACGAGATCCAATACCAATGCGACCCGCTGAACAGCACCAGAGAAGCTCCCAGCCCTGTCGCGGAATACGCCACGACCTTCCCCAGACCGCGCAATTCCGCGCGCATGGCCAGCGCCAGCGCGCCGAACATCGCACCCACTCCTACCGCGCCCATCAATGTACCGTAGGCCGAAGCCCCGCCGTGCAGGATCTTGACGGCGAAAATCGGCATGAGCACGGTGTAAGGCAGCGCCATGAAGCTCACGATGGCCACGAGCCCGAGCAGCGCGCGAATCGGTTTCGTATGCCGCGCGAAGCGGAATCCCTCGCGCAGTTTTTCCAGCGGCGCGGCGCCATCGTGCACCGGTTTCGTTTTTTGAATGCGCATCAGGAACAGGCCCGCGATCACGGCCAGATAGCTGATGCCGTTGAGCAGAAAGCACCATCCCTCGCCGACCACCGCCACCAGGATGCCGGCAATCGCAGGCCCTGCGACGCGCGCGCCATTGAACATCGAGGAGTTGAGCGCTATCGCATTCAGCAAATCCTCGCGCCCCACCATCTCGATCAGAAACGATTGCCGTGCCGGGACGTCGAATGCGTTCACGATGCCAAGCACCGTTGCCAGGACAATGATTTCCCACACGGTAATCCGTCCGGTCATTGTCAGCGCCGCCAGGATGAACGCCAGCAGCATCGAAGAGGTTTGCGTCGCGATCACTACGCGCTGCCGCGGCCACCGGTCGGCTGCGAGCCCGGCCAGCGGCGAGAGCAGGAAGATTGGAAACTGGCCTACGAATCCCAACACACCGAGGAGCTCCCCCGAACCAGTCATCCGGTAAATGAGCCACGCCTGCGCGACCGTTTGCATCCAAGTCCCGACCAGGGAAATAATCTGCCCGCTGAAAAATAGTTGGAAATTGCGATGCTTGAGCGCGCGGAACGTCCCGGCGGCCCGCCCTTGTCCGGCAGCGCCAGACGCGGGAGTCGCCGCAGACGCAACATCAACCGTAGTTGGAGGAGAATCCGCCATATCTCAAGAAGCCACATTGCATTGTAGCGCACCACCGGCATCGGCATGTAGCACAGCCATCCGCCGCTGCGGATGGCTGTGCTACTTGGCCCCTCCGGACGGAATACGAGCCACCCCGTTCCAAGCGCAGGCGGTTTGGTGTATATTGTTGTTCAGCCGGACATTACAATAGGGACATCCAGGAGTTGCTCGTATCGCTTCTTCGTGCTCCATCAGCAAAGTTTGAAGGTGCCGTGAGCGCTCCGCCCTTGGCGCGTTGGCAAATTTCCATGAGTGAGGGAACCATGCGAACTCGAATTCTCGTTCTGATCGCGACAGGTTGTCTGATTTTTGGCGCCTATTCTTCCGTGCCCAGGATTGTATCCGCCGCGGGCGATCCGCCCAGTGCGCCGGCGCTCGTCGGGCAAGTGAGCTCGCAAGAGGAAGGCCCGATGGAAGGCGTCGTGGTCAGCGCCAAGAAGGACGGATCGACGATCACGGTCAGCGTGATCAGCGATAACAAAGGGCATTTCAGTTTCCCGGCAAACCGACTCGAGCCCGGCCATTACACGCTCAAGATTCGCGCGGTCGGCTACAACCTCGAAGCCCCTGCAACGGCGGATCTTGCCGCGCAGAAACCCGCGACTGCCGACCTCAAGCTCGTGAAAGCAAAAAACATGATCCCGCAGATGACCAATGCGGAATGGATCATGAGCATGCCCGGCACGGACGAACAGAAAGATTTCCTCATGAACTGCGTGAGTTGCCACACTCTACAGCGCATCGTTACGTCGACGCATGATGCCGACGAATTCACGCAGGTCATCACTCGAATGATGGGCTACGCGCAGGTGAGCCAGCCGATCAAGCCGCAACGGCGCGTCGAAGCAAATCGAGGCGGAGATCCCGAGCAGTATCGCAAGAACGCCGAATTTCTCTCGTCGGTCAACCTGAGTTCGGTGGCACAGTGGGAATATCATCTCAAGACCCTCCCGCGCCCCACAGGCAAAGCCACGCACGTGATCATCACCGAATACGATCTCCCTCGCCCCACGATCGAGCCGCATGACGTGATCGTCGACGAACACGGCATGGTCTGGTACACCGACTTCGGCGAAATGTTCCTCGGTGAACTCGATCCCAAGACTGGCGCGCTAAAGGAATTTCCCGTGCCGAAGCTCAAGCAGGGGTATCCGGAAGGCCTGCTCGACATTGAAGAGGACAAGTCCGGCGACATGTGGGCGGGCATGATGTATCAAGGCGCGCTTGCCCATTTCGACCGCAAGACAGAACAGATCAAAACGTACAGCCTGCCCGCGCAATGGAACGATGACGCAGCCCAGCCCAACATGCTCGGCATGCGCTACGACGTGGACGGAAAAATCTGGACAGACAGCGCCGGGCACTATGACATTTTCCGGCTGGACATCAAGACAGGAAACTACGAGCGCTTCGAGCCGATGAAGCAGCTGCCCGACAGCCGCCGCGGCACGATCTACGGGATCGATTCCGACTCGCACAACAACCTCTACATCACTGACTTTGCGACCGACTACATCGGCCGCATCGATGCCAAGACTGGAAAAGTCGATTGGTTCCAGACGCCGACCGCGAATTCCCGTCCGCGCCGCATCCGCACGGACGCCCAGGACCGCGCATTCTTCGGTGAATATCAGGCCAACCGGATCGGAATGCTCGATCCAGAGACGAAGAAGATTACGGAATGGCCTCTGTCGATTCCGTGGTCCGGGCCATACTACGTCACGTGGGACAAGAGCGGGAACCTGTATACCGGAGGCATGACCACTGATCGCCTTGCGAAGATCGATCCCAAAACCGGCCAGGACACCGAATATCTCATGCCGCGCGACACCAACATGCGCCGCGTCTTCGCTGACGATTCCACAACCCCCGCCACCATCTGGACGGGCAGCAACCACGGCGCAGCGATCGTGAAGATCGAGCCGCTCGACTAGTCAGCACGCAAAAATAAAGAACCAAACCCTTCGACCCCTCGAAAACCGAAAGGGGTCGACTACACGCAACGTCGAGACCGTTCAAAGCTTGCGCTATCCGCCCTTTTTTGGTCACACTCAGTGGACCAGCGCACGTTAATCATCGTCGGACGGTCCCCTTCAACTTGCTCCAGATTCCTGGGGGCTTCTTGGGCCGACCTTCGTCCAATCCAGACAGGAAAGCAGCCAGCCTGGTGTTCGCCACATCAGGGGGCATTCCGTCCCGTATTGCCTCCGCCACTATTTTTCTGGCGCTGTCTCTGACGTTTTCGGCTAGGGCACCGCTAACCTTGTAGATGGCTGCATAATTTCGTATCGTTTCCAAATCCTCTGACAGAACGGCACGCACGGTATAGTCCTCCCTATCGCAGCCTGGCGGAAATTCAGTTCCTACCTTCTGCAAAGATGCACCGACGTCTGACACGGCTCGGTAGCGCCTGAACATATCCCGCAGAGAAGGGTCGTTCGTCGTTTCAAATATTTGCTGCTCGGTCGCTTCGGCAGCGGATCTAAGTACCTTTGCCTCTGGTGTGAAATAGTCGCCGAGAACGGAGCACCTTTCCGACAGATCAATTGCTTCCTTTAGGAAATCTGACGCCTCTTTGATCGTCCATTCGCCGGATAGAGAGAGCCCTCGCCGGACAAATGGCTTGTAGTCCTGCATAAAAGCGAAAATTTGCTTAAGGTCAGCCACCCTGGCGTCCGCGACCTGATGCGCGGAAACAGTGCGGACCGTTGCAGGGAAAAGCGGATTGTTCCGCTGTCGCTGCAATTGTCGCTCAAACGGGCCCGGTGATTCACTCCACTGGAACGTATCTGCGACCTGAACCGGAGTCTTCAACTCGGACCCAAAAATCTCTTCCGCCCAAAGGCGCCCAGTGTCGAGACGTTCAGCGAGTGGCATCAACAGCTCAGCCTTTCGTTTCTCAGGCCAACTGGGCGGATGCATCACGGACACGGCTAAATCGATGTGGAACTTGGCCCGAGGATCATGGACAGGGTGCCACCGCGGGGACTCCGGATCATGTATCGCAATGCCAGCCCTAAACGCTTCGAAGAGGGTGGGAAGCCGAGACACAAAATCTGCGTCAAAGCTGGATAGCAGCAAGATATGGGTTCGAATTTTTTCGGAAATAGCTAGGCCATAGGGGTCTTTGGCCATCTCGAGGAAAGCGAATAGTTGGTAGGTGTGAACTGCTACATCTACGTCGGCTTCAAAATCTGCCGGAATTTTCTTTGCTTTGGGATGCCACTCTTCGACCGGATTAAAAGGAGGTCTCCCAGAGATTAGCCGCCGAAGAAGATCATATCCAACCAACTGCGAATCAAAAAGATGCTTAGTGGGAGTTGCCGCTGCCTCCGAAGTACGAGCGACCTGCTTTCCACACTTCACACAGAAACTCGCCTCTTCCGGGTTTTTTGTCCCGCACGATGGGCAATACACAAGTACCTCTACTTGTTGGGCAATATACAACACAACGGGCCGACACGTTACTAGTGGTTACCACAAGGTCTGAATTCCTGGGGATTGAAGGTGGCGGTCGCGCTTGAAGAAAGGCAAGTCAAAGTGGAGGGAAGTTAACGCGACGATGTGTTCCTGCCTTTGGCCGATCCTAAAGCAAAGTTACGCCCTCTGCTTGCGCCGCTTTACGTAGGTCCGTATCCAGCGTTCCCAACGGTAATTGGCGGCGATGAGCCAACTCCAAGTACGCCGCGTCGTAGATCGTGAGGCCGTGTTTTTCGCCGAGAGCCAGGACCGCTCTAGCTTGAATGGCTGTAAGCGCTAGCTCAGTCTCGATGGGCAAGCGCGTCACCTCGTCCCAGAAGAGTGCCGGTTGACCTGCCTTGATGCGTTTTCTGCGGGAAGCGACGAGAAGACCGTTCAAGATTTCAGTGGGCCAGTGGGCAGGGACTACAACATGATCGCCTTGCCGCAAGCGTTCCAGAAGCCCGTCGGTCCAACTGCTGGCTTCGTCCTCAAAGCACCAAGCCAGGGCTGCTGAGGCGTCCACAACGAAAACGGCCATCAGAATTTGTGGCCTTCGTGGATGAGGTCCTTCGTCCGAAGGCCTCCGAGCTTGTTCCCCTTGCGTAACTCGAAGATTCGTTCGATAGCCGCTTGAACCGATTGGAGGCGCCCCTCACCATGAGTATCTAGCGCCTTTCGCGCAAGGATGTCTTGCACGTAGACCTCGACCGACACGCCGCGAGACCGAGCCTCTGCCGCCAACTGGTCAGGAACTTTTATAGTGACTTCCATTCTTCCATCCTAGCCTTATTTCATTATACGCCTGGTGGTTTCCTTTATTCATGGCACATTCTTCTCAAATCGATCCCTGTATCCCGGTCCACGCAGCGCCATGCCGGGCCGCTCGCCAGTATGATTTCCTTGGTCAATCACAATTCGGCCGTTTACCACGACGTAGTTGATCCCCGCAGGATATTGTTTCGGACTTGCGAACGTAGCCGTATCGCTGATTCGGGCGGGATCGAACACGACGACGTCGGCCCAGTATCCTTCCCGTAGCAAGCCGCGGTCCTTCAAGCCGAGTCGTTGGGCGGGGAGCGAAGTCATCCGGCGCACCGCATCCTCCAGTGTCAACACTTTTTCTTCGCGCACGTAGTGGCCCAGGATTCTCGGAAACGTTCCAAAATTTCGTGGATGGGGATGGCCTGCGGAGAACACCCCCTCGGTGCTTAGCGACGAGCCATCCGAGGCAATGTCCACCCAAGGTTCACGCAGCGCTGTCTGCACATCCTTTTCATTCATCATGAAGGGCATGCACGTCACCTGGCCATGCTCTTCCAGGAGCAAATCGAAAAATGCGTCGGCCGGATCCTTCTCGCGGATGCGCCCGATTTCTTCGACCGTCTTGCCGGGGAGCGATGCATTTTTCTCCGCGTGCGTGGCCCCGATGACGATCCCCTGCCATCCGCCGGATTGCCGGACGTAGTTCGAGTACCAGTCGGGCAGGCCGTTTTCGATGTCGTGCTTGATGCGAACGCGAAGTTGCGGATCACGCAAGCGCTCCATGGTCTTGTCGAGGCCGCCTTCCAGAGACCACGGAGGCAGGAGCGGAAGCGTGGGATGGTTCGCCGCGATGTAAGGGTATTGATTGGCATTAATGTCCACGCCGCGGGCGCGAGCGGAATTGATGAGCGCGACGAGCTCCGGCATCCGTCCCCAGTTGTTGGAACCCGCCACCTTGATATGGAAAATTTCCACGGGAACATTTGCCTTTTCCCCAATTTCGATAGCTTCGCGAATCGAGTCCAGCACGGTGTCGCCTTCGCCGCGCAGGTGCGTACCATAAATACCGCCGTAGCTCGAGACGACCTTCGCCTCCTCGATCAGCTCGTCTGTTTTTGCGTATCCGCAAGTCGCTTCGAGAGCGTCTGCCAGGCCCACGGCGCCTTGTTCCATTGTCGAGGCGACCAACCGGCGCATCTTTTCCATCTCTTCCGCCGTCGGAGGACGGTTCTCGAAGCCGACCACGTCATAACGCACCTGGCACGCCGATACGTAGGAAGCGAGATTGACGGAGCTTCCGGTTTTCATGAGCCGCTGAAAATATCCGTCGAGATTGTTCCATGTCAAATTGATATGAAGCGGCTTGAGGAGCTCCAGGTTTGGCCCGACGCCTTGTCCCTCAATCGGGCCCGGCGACGTAGCTTCGCCAGCCACTTCCGTTGTGACGCCTTGCCGAATCTTGCTCTGCGCGTTTCCGTCGTAGAGCAGCGTGTACTCGGAGTGAGTATGCATGTCGATGAAACCCGGTGTGACCACTTGGCCGGTGGCGTCGATGACGCGCGCGGCCTGCGCGCCGTCGAGACGCCCAATTCGCGCTATGTGTCCTGCGCGAATTCCCACATCGGCTTTGATCCAAGGATTTCCTGCCCCGTCGATGACATGCCCGCCTCGAATGATGACGTCGTAGGACTGCGCCGAAAGGTTTGGACAAATGGAGAACAGAATGGTGAAGAGTAGCCACCAAAGTTTTGGCATGGCGAACCTCCAAAAGCCCGAGAAAAAATTCCTTCTCGTAGTTCCGTGGACGCGCTTCCTAAAGTTCAGGGCACGTTCTTCTCGAGCCAGTCCATGAAGAACTTGGAAATTTCTGCGCTGTTTTTTTCGGACATGAACTGGTGCCCGTTCCCGCGTATCCCCACATCTTCAAGGTTCACGAACTTGGTCTTTACGCCTGCCTGATTGAGCCACTTGGCTATGCAGTGAGCGTAGGGACGGTGGTAGCTCGCCTCGCCGGACACATTGAGAACCGGGATGCCCTCCAGGTTGACGAGCTTATGCGCAGGCTCCTTCTGGACCCAGCACGGGATGAGGTCCGCCCCGTCCGCCTTGTCCTGCCTGACGGGATGCAATTCAGCGGCGTCTTTAATTGGAGGATCGTAGGTCAGCGGCATATTCGTCAGACCCCACAGACGCCCCGGTCCTGTCGCGCCTCTTTCCGCGTTCTCGATGGGCGGCGCGATGGGTTCCGCCGCGATGATCCCCTTGACAAGTTTCGGCCGCGCGTCCGCCACCAGCCAGCCGGCGGGCGCCACTCCCGAGTGCAGCAACAAAATGACCGGCTCGTGGATCAAATCCACCAATTCCTCGATGTCCTTGGCGGAAAGTTCTTCCATATCCTTGCCCGTCGGACTTTGCGTATCGGTCTTGGCAAAATAATCGAACACCGGGTCGCCCATTTTTCCTTTGTTCGGCCCGTCGCCCGGCCATTGCGTATGCTTGGTAGCCTGCGGCCAGCTGCTTTGCGGAGTCGAGGGCGGGCGCGCACCCGACCAGACTTCCTCCATCAATGGGCCGGAGCGCGGCGGAAGCAAGTCGCCGTCCGCGCCGGGGACAAAGGCTGACCGCCCTCTAGCCGGAAGATCCATCATGTAAACTGTGTAGCCCCGGTTGACAA
This sequence comes from uncultured Acidobacteriota bacterium, assembly GCA_963768275.1. GTDB lineage: Bacteria > Acidobacteriota > Terriglobia > Acidiferrales > UBA7541 > Palsa-360. Next base: position 27,123 of record CAVYHH010000019.1, on the reverse strand, counting down.
AGTCATAGGCCCAGCCCGGCCGGCCATCCGGCGTTTGCAGCAAAGCGACATTGGTTTCTCCACCTCCCGCTTGAATGAACAGGATCGGATACTTGTACCGAATCTTTTTCGGCACCCACGTTTCCACGTACATGGCCCCGCGCATGACTTCCTCGCCGGGCTTGCCCACCCATTTCCCGCCCACATAAAAATGCCCTTGCCGCGCGATATTAGCCGTAGAAAATGTCGGAACCGAAGTCAAAGGAGGAACCACCGGCGCATCTTTCGCCGCTTGCTGTGCACCGCCATTGGCGGCCCAAATGAATCCCAGCACAATAAATACCGCAGTGAGTTTCCAAATCGTTCTCATCACACGCTCCCAGGAACGGTTTTCTCAAAATTTCAAATTTGAAATTTCAGATTTGATTTGCGTTCGGAGCTATTAGAACGCGCCTCGATAAATTGTCAAGCATTCAAAACAGGGAGGAAAAATCGCGACTGGTGACTCGTGACCGGTGTAAATCCGAGACGAGTGCCCCATCCTTGCGATTTTTGCAAGGGTGGGGGATTTGCCGAACATCTCGCCTATTCCGTAAACACAATCCCAACCGCGGTGCGCTCTTTATCCTCTTGCGCTTCGATGCGCACGACGTAGCCGCGCAGGCGCAGCGGGCTGTTGGAGGAGCCGTCGATGCCGGGATTGTCGAGCTGCACTTGCAGTTCGGATTGCAGCTTCGGGCTGTGGTCCAGGTAGATGAGCGCGCCGTGCAAGGTTAAATCGCTGATCACGGTTTCTTCTTCAAAGGCGTGGCCCGCGTCGGTTTGTCCGCTGACGCGCGCGCGGAAATGCGCGTCGCGCCGCAGTCCTTCGCGCGAGGCTGGGATCACGACGTCGAGATCGCCATCGCCGAGCGTCATCACCATGCCTTCGGCTGCGGCCCAGACATTCGCGAACTTTCCGCGCGCCTCGCGCAGGATGCTGTCCACGGCCTTATCGGTGGAATCGGGATCGTGGTGAAACAGCACCAGGTTCTTGACTCCTACTTCCTCCGCGATTTTCACGCCTTCGAGCCATGACGAATGGCCCCATCCCTTGCGCGTCGTCGCCAGCAGTTCGGGAGTAAACTGCGCGTCGTTGATAAAGATATCCGCGCCCGCGGCAAGTTCCAGCAAACTTTTGTCCAGCTTCGCATTGCCCGGCTCGTTGTCCGTCGCGTACACAACGGTGCCGGCGGAAGTCTCAAATCGAAAGCCGAGACACCCTTGCGGATGATGCAGCCAGCGCGCCGTTACTTGCGCGCCCGCTACGCTAATTTGGTCCCCGCCGCTCACTTCGGTAAATTCCCGCTTCGCGCACATCGCGTTCAGGTCCACCGGGAAATACGGATACGCCATCTGCGCTTCAAATACGCGCTTCAGGCTGCCCGCGCCCAGATACTCCGACCGGAAACTGTAAAAATGGAAGCGGTTTTGTTCCGCGTACAAGGGAGAGAAAAACGGGATGCCCTGGATGTGATCCCAGTGATAGTGCGTCACAAAAATGTGCGGCTCGTGCTTCTGAGGTTCCTGGGCCGCTTCCAAATGACGGCCCAGCATGCGCAGTCCGGTTCCGCAATCCAGAATGACGCGCGCCCCGGCGGGGGTTGTCAGCTCGACGCAAGCCGTATTGCCGCCGTAGCGCCACGTGGCCTTATCCACCGTGGGAGTCGATCCGCGCACACCCCAGAAACGCAGCGTGGCGACACGGTCTTGGGCAACCTTGCGCGATGGCTTGGCCGCTGGTTCGGCTGCGATGGATTGGGTAGAAGGCACGGAGGCTCGAATCGATGATCTTTTTCATACTAGGGAGGGCTTGGGGGTAAGTCAATTACCTTCCGGCGCAGATGTGCGTGAAAACTATATGTGTGACTAAATGGCGCCTCCCAACGTTCAACTGTCCCTCCGGGCGCGACTCCCGGTACAATGGGGCCGATGCATGTCCACGCGCATGGCCACGATCATTCCACCGGCCATTCGCACCCTTCCCAGCAAATGACCAGCGGGGTGCTTGCCGGCGCGGTAGCCGCGACCCTTTTGCTGGTGGTTGCTGAACTCCTGGGCGGATACCTGGGCCATTCCATTTCCCTGGTCAGCGACGCGCTCCACAATCTTTCCGACATTCCCACGCTGCTGATTTCCTGGATCGCCTTGCACTGGGCCGCGCGCCCCGCGGACCACGAACGCACCTATGGCTATCAGCGCGCCGGTGTTCTGGCCGCGTTTACCAATGCAATTTTATTGGTCCTGGTTTCGCTCGGTCTTTTCTATGAAGCGTTCGAACGCTTTCTTCATCCTGTCGCCGTCCACGAAAGCTGGATGATCGGCGTCTCGCTCTTGGCCCTGGCCATCAACGGCGGGATCACGCTCGCCCTCGTCCGCAGCCGGCGCGATTTGAATCTTCGCAGCCTGCTGATACATAACTTCGGTGACGCGATTTCGAACATCGGAATTCTGGCGGGAGCCATCGCCATTCGAACGACGGGAGCGCAATGGCTCGATCCGTTGATCGGCGTGGCCATCGCCGCGATGGTGCTCTGGTCTACGAAGAGCCTCCTGCAAGAAGCTGGCAACATCCTGCTTGAGGGTTTGCCAAAGGGGATCCAACTTGAGACCGTGGCGCGTTCCATCCTGACCAACAAGGGCGTGCAGGAAGTCCACGACATTCACGTCTGGACGATTGGGACGGACATGGTGGCGCTCTCCTGCCACGTGCGCATCCCGGACATGCACATGGACGAAAGCGAAAAAATTCTGCAGGCGGTTTGCGCCAAGCTCGAAAAGGATTTCCACATCACGCACATCACCGTGCAATTCGAGCGCGCCGGCCTGCCGCAAGAAACCAGCTACATCATGCCGCACCCGTTACAAACCTCGAAATAGTCCTGGGTTTGGTAGCACAGGCTTCAGCCTGTGGGTTTTTATCCTTTCAGGGACAAACCCCCACAGGCTGAAGCCTGTGCTACCAAAAAACTCCGCACTTCTACACGAGTAAATTAATCATGAAATTCGATTCAGGCAGGTTAGTTGCGAATCTGTACCTTAGTTCCGCGAGCTTCATTCATCTGCTGGGTGGCGTCGGCATCGAGGTCAGACAACGCCAGTGTGTGGCGAATCCCTTCAGGCGTGACGTACTGCAATTGCGTACCGACGGCCGAGAATACAGACGCGAACAGAATGCGCCCATCTCGCCGGACGAGTATGAAATCGCCCACATCGCGGATTGGCACGTCTGCTTCAGGCGCCGATACGGAGGCGGGAAGATTCCCCGTGTCACTCCCCGAGTCCGCGCTCTGCTGCGCCGGAACCGGCTGCTGAATCACGATAATTTGCGGCTGAGGCTGCGGTTGCGAAACCACTTGCTGCTCCGGTTGATCGTAGCCCAGATCATCATAGTAGTAAGGATATCCGCCAAATAGAATTGGCTCGAAAGAACCCTGCCCGCGACGGCCATTGTGGCCGAAGTGCGAAAAATGATTGTTGCCGTGCCCTCCGCTGATAGCTGCCAGGTGCGGGAAATCAAATCCCAAACCTGGTACGCCGGAGGTGTTGTCGAAATCGAACGAATTTGGGAAGGGAACAAATCCCGAAGTGATCCGTCCACTCGGTGAAATTTGAATCATGCTGGCGTGCCGTACGGATGGAACCGCAGTCCCGGCATTGCCCGTCGAATTTGCTGTTGCCCTTGCGCCAGGCCTCGCGTGCACGGTCGGCTGCCTAATTGAGGCTGATCCGTCGCGCATCTGGGCCCCTGCTACGGAGCTGACTAAAAGCCCTGCCACTGCCGCTACGAGTATGTGGAATTTTAAGGTCATGCCCCGCTTCCTTACTAATTCAGATGCCCTTGCGGTTGCCGCGGTTGCAGGTATCTATGCGCGGGGTGTGGATTGTTCGCCTAACCCTGCCGCACTGTTGACCCCATGTTCTTTACGGGTGGGAGTGATTCCAATTGATTGCGAATCTGCCCATTCCGTCCCGGAAAACGCGGGACGGAATGGCCGCTACAAAACCGTTCTCCCTCCATGCTGGCCGGTTTTGTAGCGGCTGCCCGCCTTAGGGGCGGGCAGCTGTTTGTTTCTTCCCACCTCACTCAGGTTGTGCTATAACCTTCGGGCCGTGGAGCGAACTATGCGTGTAGAGACAGATCGTGGCGTTCTTGGCGCGGATTCCGGCGAGCTACAGCGTGCTGAGGAGCACCCCATAAGTTTCTGCCCGGTTTGTTCCGAGCGGCTCGAGCCGAAGCGATGCAAGCTGGTTTGCAGTAAGTGCGGGTATTACCTGTCATGCTCGGACTATTATTGAGGCCCTCTTTTCGCGGCGCTGGAAACTCAAGTTCACAAATAAGCTTAAGTCAGGAGGATAGATCGTGGCACTGAAAATGACGGACCGCGTGGTGGATGGAGTAGCAGTGGTGGCGATGGAGGGGCGCATCGTGCTCGGGGAAGAGAGCACCTCGCTGCGCGAAAAGGTGAAATCGCTGCTGGCCTCCGGCCAAAAAAAGATCGTACTCAACATGAACAACGTGACCTATATCGATAGCTCGGGACTGGGCGCTCTGGTCGCCGCGCACAGCAGCGCGCGATCGCAAGGCGCGCTTCTGAAGCTGTGCCATCTCGGCGCGAAATTTCAGGAAATTCTCCAGGTGACAAAGCTAGTCACCGTGTTTGAAGTCTATCCCACGGAATCGGCGGCCATCGCCAGCTTTTCCAAGTAAATCCGCCATCAAAATCTCCATGTCTCCGCTGGTTCTGAACCAGCGGAGACATTTTTCTTTGAGTGTCTTCCGGATCAAGTCCCTCTTCCGGTGGGATTTTATTGTGATCGTGCGAAAGAACACGCCTCGGCATGGAAAACGCTCGGGTGCAACGGAGTTTGGAGAAGCCAGCTAGAACGAATATTTCAACCAGAATCTTATTTGTCGTCCTCCGTTAATTGTGATCGCCGTATTGTCGTAATTTGGATCATTTATTGCGTAAGTCGGCGTAAAGAGATTTGGATGGTTGAAGGCATTGAACATTTCCGTCCGGAAAGAAAGCGTTTGATTTTCGAGTTTCCCTAGGTGAATCGGGAAATCGCGCTGAATGGCTGTGTCGAAGTAAATTTGTCCAGGTCCGAAGACCGAATTGCGGCCTGCATTCCCAGGCCGTTGAAATGGGATCACGAAATGAAATGTGGTGATGGGCTCCGCGCTACAAGAACTTGAGGTCTCAACGCAAGCTAGATCGTAGGTCGTCCCGGCAACGTCTCCGATAAATTGGCCGTCGATTCCAATGGAAGTCAGCGGTGCCGACACATTGACCAGATCCGGCCGCGAATTCGGGTGGCCGTTCCCGATATTGTCGAAGCCGAGTGACACAGTGTTAGGCGTCCCACTCTCAATCGTGGCCATGCCCGACCACTGCCACGCGTCGGTCAAGGCTCGTAGAAACGCATTTTGATGAGAGTGAGGAACCTGCCAGACATACGCCGCGGTAAATCGATGGCGCCGGTCGAATGCAGACGGTCCCCAATCCGAGCGCTGGTTGGTCAGAATTTGCGAGAAATTGCTCGTACCCGTCGTCTGGTTCACGTCCGAAGCGTCGTCCAGGAACTTCGAATAAGTATAAGCCGCGCGCAAGACCAAAGTGTGAATTCTCCGTTCCACCTCGACCTGACCGGAGCTATACCAGGAGTCCCCGGCGTTTGTGCGAACTTCGATTTCTCCGAAATTGGGATTCATGGGCGAGAAATTCACCTCAGGATTGAAATCCTGGTTTGCGAAAAGATGTTCTCCTCTTGTTCCCACGTATGCCAGCGTTAGAACGAGCCCCAGCGGCAATTCCCGCTGCACATCCACGTTCCATTGCTGCGTCAGGGGATTGTGCAGATTGCTGGCCATCGTTTTTATTAAGAGCGTGGAGTTGAATAGGGTAATGCCCGGGAAAGTGGACGCATTCGGCGCGCCGCGCCCTGTCTGGGAGGGGAGGCCTCCGCCAAAAGTGTTTGGCTGCGTTTCTGCAGTTTGGTCGGTGATATTCGTAAACAGTCCGTCATAAAAAATTCCGTAACCGGCGCGAAGCACGGTCTTGCCGTCCCCGAATAGGAACCTGCCCCAACGCGGTGCGTAGGCAAGGCCGAGGCGGGGAGCAAAATTCCTCTTGTCTGGAATCTCTTTGAACGAGAACAAACTGTCGAAGAAGGCCGGAGTGGCTGGGTTTGAGTACTCCGGATTTGTCGCATTCGGCAAGCCAAACCCCGCATTCAGATTGAATGCCGGGAAGGCCAGGCCATTCGCCAGAGCGCCCCAGTATTCATAGCGCAGGCCCATGTTCAGCGTAAGGTTGCTCTTGATTCTCCAGGTATCTTCGATGAAAGGAGCGAACATTGTCGCAGCGGTATTGAGGTTTGGATTCCCGAACCCTTTGGAAAGGCCGCCCGGATCTGCGCCGGTAAAGTCGTCAATAAAATTTCCAAGCGAAGTATATGTCGCGCCGGAACTGTCTGTTCCACCGGAATTGTAAAAAATCGAGCCGCGCGTATTCAGCGGGTTCGTATCGTTAAGGCTGAGGACCGTGATGTCCACCCCGCCCTTGATCGTGTGGCGGCCGGCCGCATAGCTCAGCGCCTCCTGGACCTGCCAGGCATTGTGGGTTCGTCCTTGCGGGAAGTTGCTATCGACTCCAATGGAGGGGAAATTGATGTCGGTACCGAAACTGATGAAAGGAATATTGGCTAGAGGTTCCGCAAGCGTCGCCGGCGTCTGCAGAAATGAGAAATTAATGTTGGTATACGACAACCGCAATTCGTTCACGAGCTTTGAAGAAATCGTATGTACCCACTGTCCGCGGAAAATCTCCGTCGGTCCGCTGAATTGCGTTTCGAAGGCGGGCAGAGCCGCTGCTGATTCTGGAGATATTGTCCCAGTGTCCCGAATAGCGCTGCCAGTCAGTGTGTCGTGGTCCGTGAATTGCCAATCCATCCGGTAGTTCCAATCCACGAAGTTGGTAGCCGTGTTGATATTCTGTAATTGAAAAAATCCGATTTCCACGCTGGGACGAGGGTTGTTCGTAACGGGGTCGTTCCCGAGCGGGATATCCTGCACGCCCGCCAAGCCAGGAGAAACCAGGGATCCGATCGAGTTCAGGAGAAGCGAGATATTTGCATTCGGCTCCAGAGACTTCAGGGTCGCAATTCCAGCCGCCGTCGGCAAATCATACAATTGGCCGGTCGCCGCCTGGCGTTCCCGGTCCCACTGCGCCGTCCCGAAAACGAAGAGCTTGTCCTTTTTCAACGGCCCGCCCACGTCAAAGCCAAATACATTCTGATTGTCATACGGATTCTTCGTGACGGTATTCGCGACCGTGTCTTGAGCGGGGATGGCCGCGACCGCGGAGTTTCGGTTGATTTCCCACACGTCTCCATGAAAATTGTTCGTGCCGCTTTTGTAGATGTAATTGGTAACAGACCCGCCCCCGCGGCCGTACTCGGCGCTATAGGAGTTCGTCAAGATCGCGACTTCCTGGATCGCGCCAACGTTCATTGGCTGGTAGGCCTGCCCGGTTGCGCCGTAATCGTTGTCATCCTGGCCATCGATCAGAAAGTTGTTGGCCCGCGGACGGCTGCCATCCACGGAGAAACCGATTCCGTCTGTTTGAGCATCAGGCAGGATCGCACCCTTTCCAACTGGCGAGTCCTGAACTCCCGGCAGCGTAAACGCCAACTCGGCTGGATTCAGGCTAAGGTACGGCAGTTCGGCTACTTCCAGATGGCTGATATTCTCGCCAAGCTGCCCCGACTGCGTGTCAATTACTTGCCCCGCGGTTGCTTGCACCTCGATTGTTTGCACGGCCGCCGCAAGTTTCAATCTGCCATTGATCGTTGTTGTCAGCGACCCATTGATGACGACTCCGGTGACCGTCAGGGCTTCAAACCCCGGCGCATTTACGGTGACGGCATAGACTCCGGGTTGCAGACCTTCCATGCGGTAAGTCCCGACTGAGTCCGTGCGCGCTTCATGGGGCTGGCCGTACTGTGAACTCACGGCTGATACAGTCGCTTTCGTCACCACGGCCCCAGTGGGATCAACGACCGACCCAACGAGCGTGCCATTGCTTGTCTGCGCCCACGCGGATCCAGAAATGAAGAGAATCAGAAGCAACACTGCGGCCCGCACCAGACTCTTTGCCGCCTTCATTTTTCCCCCTGCTGTGAATCTCTGCGGATTTCCCTGATGGATACACCTCTGAGGCGGCTCGTCCGAGCCCGCAACGCCAGTCGAGCCGCGAAAGCGTGCAGCAAAGCAGGATTGGGAGAGGTCTTGTCCCAAATTGTCCTCACGAATTGGGCATGCCAAGAGACAATCGGCCCAATAGACGAATGACCACACCGAAACAGGACAGTACCACGATAGGAACTAAAGTCTTTTAGGTCAACACCATAAAAGCTACTTGTTTCGACAATGAAACTGCGCCATAAAATGTCAGGCCATAAAAAAAGACAATTGGATGCAACAGGGACGTCCTGTGTTGACGTAGGTCTATCTGAAATGACAGGGGCAAGAGAGAAGGCCAGTCACGGCCTGCAGTGATTCCTGCATTTCTAGCCTAATTTCGATTTCAGTCTTTCAAGCGGTACATCGTGATTCCACTCATCAGCTTGGGGAAAAAATCCGTGGATTTTTGCGGCAGGACTTCGCCGCCCATGGCCATCTCCGCCACGGTTTCCACGCTGACCGGGTTCAATAGAAAGCAAATCTGCGCGCGGCCGGAGTCCACCTCGCCGATGGCCGTATCCATTTCGCGTTCGTAAGTAATGTTTTTTTCCGTCTTGACAGCGTCCTGCGTGATTTTCAGGCCGCGCTCCAGAATCAGCCGGTGCAGCAGGACGATATCCAGCCGCCGCTGCGCCGGTGAAACCCCTTGCAAGAGAGCTTCAAGATTTGCTTCCTTCTTCAACACAAAAATGTGGAACGCTCCGTCGCCCGCATACGCGCCGATAGCCCGCTGCTCCCGGCCGCGCACCAAATCGCGCCGAAACTGTTCGTAGGCTCGCGCACGGTCCGCGCTCCCGCTAAATGGATAGGAGTGCACATCGAACGCATCCGCCAGCGCGGCGCGGAATCCAGCGAAGGAAAAATTCGGAACATTGGCGACAACGCGGTGCGTCGGCAGGATCGTCAGTCCCTCACCGGCCGTATTGAACAGCGTCATCATCACTTTTTCGTAGGGCGCGTTCGCATCCACGCGGCCGGCGCGCACGCGGCACTCGTCCCGATAGGCCAGCGCCGTTTCGTAGCGATGGTGCCCGTCGGCGATCACCAGTTTCTTGTCCGCCATTTCGCGCTGGATCGCCTCGAGGGTTTGCGCGCTGCTCACGGGCCACAATTTGTGCACCACGTCGTACTCGTCGCGAAGTTCGACTTGCGGCTTCGATTGCGCAGCCGCGGCAAGCAGGGCATCGACGCGCGCCGCCGGATCGCTGTAGAGCATGAAAAGCTGCCCCGTATGCGTCTGCGTGTGACGCAACAATTCCAGCCGGTCCGCCTTCGGTCCCGACAAAGTCTGTTCGTGCCGGAAAACAACGCCCGCCGAGTAATCTTCGATCCGCCCGACGGCTATAAAACCCTTGCGGACGCGCCGCTCGCTCGTCCCCGGCACCGTGTACTCCTGAAAATACGCGTAGAGCGATGGCGTCGCATCCTTCACGATCACTTTGTCCCGAATCCACTCATCCAGAGTTTTCGCGGCGCGCGTGTACACGTTGTCCGTAGCTGTGTCTTCGGCTCGCGATTTTCCTTTCTCAATCGGTATCAGATTGTATGGGCTTGCCGCCGCGTATTTTTCCGCCATGGCCGGCGTGATCTTGTCATAGGGCTGCGTCAGCACCTTCGCCGGCTCCACGAGTTCCGTGTTGTACCGGTACGCTCGAAACGGAAAAATCTCTGCCATTCGCACTTCCCCCCTGTTTGAAAAACTCGCCGCCGCACGTTCCCGATTCAATTCACACGGAGACTTTGCCCGCGGAAAACGCAACCGCCTATATTACAATTAATATTTCGCGGAAGGCCGCTAAAGATTTTAGTAGGACAGCCACTCTTGGCTGTCCGCTTTTGTAGCAGCAAAGTGGCGCCCGACAACCAACCCGTCGCAAGTGAGCGGGATAAAGAGCGACGATCGCCCGGTGGCAAAAAATTGAATCGTCACAAAAAACTCATGGGGGACCCCATCACCCGTTTTTCCGAAGTCCGCGCCCTGATCTTCGATCTGGACGGCACGCTGATCGATTCCAAACTCGATCTCGCCCTCTCCGTCAACGCAACCCTTGCGGAGCTGGGCCGAAGTCCGTTGCCGCACAACCAGATTTTCAGCTACGTGGGGCAAGGCGCCCCGGCACTGATCGCGCGAGCCCTGGGCAGCGACGCCTCCGAACAAGATTGCTTGCTCGGCCTGGAATTCTTCATCAAGTATTATTCCGCGCACAAACTCGACCACACCGTTTTGTATCCCGGCGTCCGCGAAACGCTCGACGCGCTTCAAGGAATGCCCATGGCTGTCTACACCAATAAACCCGTGCGCGTCAGCCGCAGCATTATCCAGGAGCTGGGCGTGGCCGGCCATTTTCGCCATGTGTATGGCGGCAACAGCTTCGAGCGCAAGAAGCCGGACCCGATGGGCGTCGAATCGATCCTGCGTGAATTCGGTGCCGCGCCCGCGCAGGTGATGATTGTCGGCGATTCCGAAGTCGATGTCCAAACCGCGCGCAATGCCGGCACCTGGGTTTGCGGCGTCACCTACGGATTTGGCAGCCACCACTTCACGAAGTATCCCCCGGACCTGGTGGTCGACAATCTCACCGACCTTGTCCCCCATCTTTCCCGAGCCCCCGTGCGGGGACCCCGCTAGGTACGGCTCCCCAGCGCCTCCTCGGCCTTGGTTAATCACAAAATAAATTCCCGCTCGCTTTTAGTGAGTTATACTCGGCCCCATTCCAGTCAGGCGGGAGCCCATGTCGATTCTTCCTGGCACACGTCTAGGGCCCTATGAAATTCTCTCTGCAGTTGGCGCGGGTGGAATGGGCGAGGTGTACAAAGCCCGCGACACGCGCCTCGACCGCACCGTGGCCATCAAAATACTGCCCGGTCATCTCGCCGACCGCACCAATCTCCGGGAACGCTTCGACCGCGAAGCCAAAACCATCGCCAGCCTGAACCATCCGCATATATGCGCGCTCTATGACGTGGGCCATCAGGATGGCACAGATTATCTGGTGATGGAGTACCTCGAAGGGGAGACGCTGGCGCATCGCCTCGCGAAAGGGCCACTGCTGCTGGAGCAGATGCTGCAATACGCCACCGAGATTGCCGACGCGCTGGACAAGGCCCACCGCAAGGGAATTACGCATCGGGATCTGAAGCCGGGCAACATCATGATGACCAAATCCGGCACCAAGCTGCTGGATTTCGGCCTGGCGAAGTTGACCCAGGGAGAAAAGCCCGCGACTCCCTACACCGAATTGCCGACGCAGAAAGACGCGATCACAGCGGAAGGCACGATCCTCGGCACGCTGCAATATATGGCGCCGGAGCAGGTCGAAGGCAGGGAAGCGGACGCGCGGACGGACATCTTCGCCTTCGGCCTGGTGGTGTACGAAATGGCCACAGGCAAGAAGGCCTTCGAGGGCAAGAGCCAGGCGAGCCTGATTGCCAAGATTTTGGAAACCGAGCCCGCCCCGATTTCCACGCTTCAGCCAATGACGCCGCCGGCGCTCGAACGCCTGGTGCGGAAATGCCTGGCCAAAGACCGCGATGACCGCTGGCAATCGGCCAAAGACCTGACTGATGAATTGAAATGGATCGCTGAGCAGTCGCATCCGCCACAGTCGGCCGTGGCGACGCCTGCGCCTGTTCCACAAACCACGCGCCCTAAATTTTTCTGGATCGCGGCGGTAGTCGCCCTCGTGGCTGCTGTCGCTGTTGCGGGTGTCTTCTATTTGCGACGCGCGCCTGGGGAGCAGAGGTCGTTCCGCTTTGCTGTCGCTCCTCCGGAGAAACATACGTTCCCGGTGCTGTCCAACACGCCGAGCTTCCTTTCCATGTCGCCTGACGGAACCAAGCTGGCGTTCGTGGTGGTGGACCCTTCGGAACATTCCATGCTCTGGGTGCGCGACCTCGATTCGCAGACCGCGCAACCGATTCCGGGAACCGATGACGCCCAAGCGCCGTTCTGGTCGCCAGACAGTCGCTTCATCGCCTTCTCCGATAACTCTTCGCTCAAAAAGATTTCCGTTTCCGGAGGGCCCGTTCAAACCATCAGTACTTCGCAGGCCCTCGGCGGGGGAACCTGGAATCGTGACGGGGTAATCTTATTCGCCCCAGCGACGCTGGGAGAACGTATCTTCCGGGTTTCAGCCGCGGGCGGCTCGCCGACGCCTGTTACCGTACTCGATCCCCAGAGGGAGAATGCGGACACTTGGCCAAGTTTCCTGCCGGACGGAAAGCACTTCCTCTATCTCACCCGCAGTCCGAACCCAACCAGCGGCGAAATCCATGTGGGATCGCTCGATTCGAAAGAGACGAAGCAGATCCTCAACCTTACCACCTTCGCTCTGTACGCCCCGCCGGGCTACCTGTTGTTTGCACGCGCCGGAACGCTCATGGCTCAACCTTTCGATGCGGATCGGCTGGAGTTCAAGGGCGACGCCGTTCCGATCGCTCAGGGCGTGCAATTCAGCGCCCTGAACGGAAGGGCGGCCGTCGCCGTCTCCGACAATGGAGTCCTGGCGTACCGATTGGTTCCCTCGGCGGGTCAACTGCGGCTGGTTTTCGCGGACCGAAAAGGAGCGGAGCAGCAACTCGCTGCTCCGCCGCATGCGTATCGCAATCCGAGGCTTTCTCCGGACGGGCAACGCATCGCCGTCACCATCGACGAAGGCGGAAGCCAGGAGTGGCTGCTCGACATCAGCCGAGGCACGCTGAGTCGCCTGACTTTCGAGGGCAACTACAACGGAGGCACGGCCTGGACGCCGGACGGCAAGCGCATCACGTTCGGATCGGACCGTGCCGGACCGCGAAACCTGTTCTGGCAACCGGCGGACGGTAGCGGAGCCGCCGAGCGTCTCATGACCAATGATCATACGCAGGTCGCCAGTTCGTGGTCCCCCGATGGACAAGCGCTTCTGTTCGAACAGACCGGCCCCGGGACGGGATTCGACGTCTGGACTTACCGGACAAGCGACCGCAAGTCGCAGCCATTTCTCAACTCGCGATTCAATGAAATCGGTCCGCGATTTTCCCCGGATGCCCATTGGATGGCCTACGCCTCGGACGAATCGGGCCGCTATGAGGTTTACGTGCAGCCGTACCCCGGCCCTGGAGGTAAGTGGCAGGTTTCGACGGAGGGCGGTACCGAACCCGTATGGGCTCGCAACGGTGAACTTTTTTACAGGAACGGGGAAAAAGTGATGGTGGTCCAGACAATGACGTCGCCGACATTCTCCGCGGGGACTCCGAAACTGCTCTTCGAGGGGCGTTATGCCACCTATCAAAGTCTTCCCGATTACGACGTAACCCCGGACGCCCAGCGCTTCCTGTTTTTGAATACGGGTGACGAGTCCCGGGCGGAAATCAGCGTGGTAGTGAATTGGCCGGAAGAGTTGAAGCAGAGGTCTGCGCCGGCGAAGCAGTAGAAAGGGAGCACGGAATTCCCGGGAGAAACTTGTAATGACGATAGCCGCAGGAACACGCCTGGGTGCGTATGAAGTGATCTCCCCCATCGGCGCGGGCGGGATGGGAGAGGTTTACAAAGCGCGCGACACGCGCCTCGATCGCATCGTCGCCATCAAGGTTCTTCCCGCTCATCTCGCCGACCGCGCGGATTTGCGCGAGCGGTTCGACCGCGAAGCAAAAACGATCGCCAGCCTGAACCATCCCCACATCTGCACGCTCTACGACACAGGGCACCAAGACGGAATTGATTTTCTGGTGATGGAATACCTGGAAGGCGAAACGCTCGCGCAGCGCTTGCAGAAAGGTGCGCTGCCGATCCAACAGGTATTGCAGCATGCGATAGAAATTTCCGACGCGCTGGACAAAGCGCATCGCACGGGCATCACCCACCGCGATCTGAAGCCCGGCAATATCATGCTCACGAAGTCGGGAACGAAGCTGCTGGACTTCGGCCTGGCGAAATTGAAGCAGGAAGCCGCGCCCGTCACTCCGCTTTCCCAACTTCCCACCCTCGCCGAACCGGTCACGGCCCAAGGCATGATCCTCGGCACTCTGCAGTACATGGCGCCGGAGCAAGTCGAAGCCAAGGAAGTGGACGCGCGCACCGACATTTTCGCGTTCGGCGCGGTGGTTTACGAAATGGCGACAGGCAAGAAAGCGTTCGAGGGCAAGACCCAGGCCAGTCTGATCGCAAAGATTCTCGAGACGAATCCCCCAGCGATCTCGTCCCTTCAACCGATGACGCCGCCGGCGCTGGATCATGTCGTCAAGCGATGCATGGAAAAAGATCCGGACGAGCGCTGGCAATCGGCTAAAGATATATGTGAACAATTGAGGTGGATTTCCGACAGCGGCCCGCAAGCGGGACTGACACCCTCGGCCGTGCCGGAGCAAAAAATAAAGAAACAACTAATGTGGGGAGCCGCGGCAGTCGTCATAGCTGTTGTGGTGATTGCGGCTGCGGCGTTCTATCTGCGCCGCACCCAGCCGCCCGCTGAAAAGCAAGCCATTCGTTTTTCTGTTGGCCCGCCGGAGAAGGGATCTTTCGCCGGTGGATTCCAAAACTCCTTCAGCGTCTCTCCTGACGGAACCAAATTGGTGTTTGCTGCGGACGTCGGTACCACCAGATCGCAACTCTGGATTCGCTTCCTGGACTCGCCGACGGCCCGAGCGCTTCCGGGAACGGAAAATGCAAGTTATCCCTTCTGGTCCCTCGATAGCCGGTATGTCGCCTTTTCCGCCGTTGGCAAGCTAAAAAAAATAGCCGTTTCAGGAGGTCCCGTTGACACCTTAGCCGAGGTTTCGCCGACGCCCGGTAGCTGGAGCCGTGAGGGCATTGTTCTGTTTGTGGCCGATGATGGAAGGATTGATAGCGTCCCCGAATCCGGTGGCAATGTCACGGCGGTTACAACGCTCGACGCCTCGCGGTCCGAAACCGCCCACATTTGGCCCCAATTTCTTCCCGACGGAAAACACTTCCTCTATTTTGGGCAAAGCTCGAGACCAGAAAATAACGCGATTTACGCGGCTTCGCTGGATTCCAAAGAAAAGAAATTGCTTTTGAACGCTGCCTCCAATACCGCTTACGTTCCTCCCGGCTACCTGCTCTTCCATCGACAGGGAACATTGATGACCCAACCATTTGACGCAGACCGCCTGCAGCTAACCGGCGAAGCAGTTCCCATCGTGGAAGGGGTTGCGTTTAACCCCTTCGGTAGCGTGGCAGTTTTTTCCGCTTCCGAAAATGGCGTACTGGCTTACCGTGCAGGAGGTGGAACGGTTCCTTTGAACCTTGTCTGGGTGAACCGGGATGGCACCGAGCAACCCCTCGCCGCTCCTCCTCACAATTACACATTCCCGCGGATTTCTCCGGATGGGAAGCGAGTGGCCGCCGGGATTGAAGAAGGGGAAGGCCAAATCTGGCTTTATGACATTTCCCGCGATGCGTTGAGCCGGTTGACGTTCGAAGGGTCAAGCAATGTTGACCCCGTCTGGACACCCGATGGCAAGCGGATCGCATATAAGGGGAAGGCGAACCGCCTATTCTGGCAGCTTGCGGATGGGGGCGGCAGCGCAGAAGAACTAACGACTGGCAAACTTGGCCTGAACAACATTCCAAGTTCGTGGTCTCCGGACGGGCAGGAATTTGCTTATTTGCAAGGTGAAGTCGCTCGGAACATATGGATTTTGCCCCTCAAGGACCGTACTCCGCACGTCTTTGTTGCGAGCCCATCGTACGAGTCGGCGCCAGAGTTTTCTCCGGACGGGCGCTGGATCACCTATACTTCGAATGAGTCCGGCCGCACTGAGGTTTACGTCCGGCCCTATCCCGGCCCCGGCGGAAAATGGCAAGTTTCGACCGGAGGCGGCACCGAGCCGATGTGGAACCCCAAAGGTCACGAATTGTTTTTCCGTGATGGCCAGAAAATGATGGCAGTGGATTACACGGCGCAGCCCACGTTTGCCGCCGGTAAACCGGGAATGCTTTTCCAGGGCCCCTACACACCTACTCCAAGGTCAGCGTCCGACTATGACGTATCTCCTGACGGCCAACGCTTCTTGATGCTCAAAGCCGCGGAACAAGTGCCCGGGGAGATCAACGTCGTGGTCAATTGGCCGGACGAATTGAAGCAGAAGGCTCCCGCAGGGAACAAGTAATGGCGCTGGCTTCCGGCACGCGTCTCGGCTCTTACGAAGTCATCGCGCAGATTAGCGCGGGCTGGAAGGAATAAGCTACTGCCCGCGCCATCTGGGCGGCGCAAAATCACCCACGTTCGATTCAATCCTTCTTCAAATCTCACATACCGATACGGAACATCCCATCGCCGGATTTCGGGTGTTTCCGAATCACGTCCTTGTTGCGGCATGCATCTAAACACCTGTCTCGACGCAACTGGTTTCCGGGCGTTTTTTTCTGTACTCTGAATAGAGCGTGCCTCTGGGCGGCGTCACGGCGTCTAAGTTTGCATGCTGGAAAGGATCGGCGCGACCCGGCTTCGCCGCTCCGAACGAATTCATTGTTGAGGACACGCGCAAAGTTCGCTGGTTTCGCTTCCGTTGCGCCTCTGCTGGCGGCGGTGCTGGCGTTCGCGTCTTTTGGATCGGCGCAGCAATCCAAGCCCTCCAAGAAAAAAGCTAAACCTGTCGCGGCTCCCGCGGCGCCGGTTGCGGTTGCCGTTCCATTTCGCCCGGGAGAAATTCTCGAATACCGGGTCCTGTTCTCGAAGTACGCGGTGAACGCGGCCAAGATCGAAACCAGCGTCGTCGAGCGGCGCGATTTCTTCGGGCGCCCCGCCTGGCATTTTCGCGCCATCGCGCACACCATGGATACCACGCGCGCGCTTTTCGCAATCGACGACCAGTTTGATTCCTACACCTCCGCCGCCAATTTGTTTTCCCTGCAATACGAGATGTATCTCCACGAGCAAGGGAAGGCGCAAACGAATGTGTACCGCATGACGGGCGATAGCGATCCCGCCCCGCCGGATGTCACGGCGGTTCGCGTGGTTCCTGGAACGCGCGACGCGATCAGTTTTCTATTTACTTTGCGCGCCGCGGACTGGCAGCGCACGCCGGAATTGCGCGTGCCCGTATTCGACGGCCGGCGTCTCTACGATGTCGTTGCGCGGATCGATACGCCGCAAGGAACCGTCACCGTGCCCGCCGGGAATTTCCCCGCTTTTCGCGTCGCCCTTCGTTTGTTCGATCACGGCAAGGAACTGACCGACACGCGGTTTTGGCTGTGGATTACCAAGGACGCGGCCCACACGCCGGTCCTCGTCGAGGCGGAGATTCCATTTGGCACCGCGCGCATCGAACTCACGCATTTGCCTTGAGTAGCACAGCCACTCCTGGCTGTGCGGGTTTTGCGATCGTCGATAGTGTATGGATGTGTGGAAGTAGAGAAAAACGCACAGCCAGGAGTGGCTGTGCTACCCTAACCTCAATCGTTGTCTGAATTGACAGACGAAGTTTCCGGCACGACCCAATCTTCCGGCGGGAAAGAAATCTGCCAAAAATCCGGGCAAGGCTTTAGAAATTCGACGCCCACCTGTGCTTTGCCTTCGGACGTCGGACCCAAACTCGCCACCCGGCACGCTTGCTCCGCCTTGGTGGCGCGGTTCGTCAGCCGAAGCTTTTGACCTTTTGCCACTTTGGCCTTCAGGGCGATGAGCGCCCCGTGCGCGTTCACGATGAGGGTGTGCGTTTCTTCTTCGAAGGACGTAGCTTTTGGGCCGTCATCGGTGCGCACAATGACACGCAGGCTCAGGATCACCCGTTGACTGCGCCGGCGGCTCGAGTCGGCGCCACCTAGAAATGGACCCCCACTGGACATGTGAGTCTATGCTACGGGAGCTTCCGAATTCAGACAATGATAGGAAAGATTATGGGTTTCAATAAGTAACGGGATCGGAAGGGCAGCCGAAAGCACCGGCTGGCCGCTTTATACCAGAACGATTTTATTGCGATGCCGCGCGATGCGGCGTGTGGCGTTGCGCGAGTCGACCACCAGTTGCGAGGACTCGACGATCATCGGGTAATCGTAGCTGGTGTGATCGGTGGCGATGAGCACGCAGTCGTAAGCGGCCAGCGACTTGGCGTCGATCGGCACGGACTTCATTCCCTGGAAGTTGTAGTGGCGCAGCTTGGGAATCTCCGGGAAATGCGGATCGTTGTAATCCACCTTGGCGCCGCGGACGGTCAGCTGTTCGATGATCTTTAACGACGGCGACTCGCGCATGTCGTCCACGTCTTTCTTATACGCCACGCCCAGGACCATGACCCGCGAACCCTTCAGGGATTTTTGCCGTTCGTTCAGCGCCGCCGCCACGGAATCCACCACGTGATACGGCATCGCCGTATTCACTTCTCCGGCCAGCTCGATGAACCGAGTCGCAAAATCGTATTCTCGCGCTTTCCAGGACAGATAGTACGGATCCACGGGAATGCAGTGGCCGCCGAGGCCCGGCCCCGGATAAAACGGCATGAATCCGAAGGGCTTCGTCGCGGCCGCGTCGATCACTTCCCAGATGTCGATTCCCATGCGCATGCCCAGCATTTTTAATTCGTTGACCAGGGCGATGTTCACGCAGCGGAAAATATTTTCGAGCAGCTTGGCCATCTCCGCTGCCTGCGTCGAGCTTACCGGCACGACCTTGGCCACGATCTGGGCGTAGAGTGCGCAGGCTGCGCGTCCCGACGGAGGATTCACTCCGCCCACAACCTTTGGAATTTGCGCCAGGCCGTATTGCTTGTTGCCCGGATCTTCGCGCTCGGGCGAAAACGCCAGAAAGAAATCCGTCCCGATCTGGTCATTGTCCGGACCGTGCGCCACCGGGCACTTCATCCCAGTCTCTTCGAGCACCGGCAGAACGAGTTCCTCGGTCGTTCCGGGATAGGTCGTCGATTCCAGCACCACCAACTGGCCCCGCTGCAGATGCGGGCGAATCGCCTGGGCCGTGTCCTGCACATACGAAAGGTCCGGCTCGCGCCGCTGGTCCAGAGGCGTTGGCACGCAGATGATGATCGCGTCGACTTCGGCGAGCCGCGAAAAATCAGCGGTTGCGCCAAAGTGCTTGGATTGCACGAACTGTTGAATTTTGTTTTGCGGAATATGCTGGATGTAGGTTTGACCGCGATTCAGCTTTTCGACTTTCGCCGGGTCAGTGTCAAACCCGGTCACGCGATGCCCGGCTTCGGCAAACCGCAGTCCGAGCGGCAGTCCCACGTATCCACACCCGATAATTCCGACGCGGAGCTGCGCGCCCTTGAAGTATTCCGGTTTCCGATCGGTAGGCATCGCTGTTTTTTTCAACTCCTGTAGAGTTTCCATGGCGGTCATCCTCGAGCCGAATATAGCAACTTTCCAATCGGCGCAATACCCGCTCGCCGCGCCCCTGTGCCCAGTTGCTAATCACGAATGGGGCACATCCATGCGGTGGATGCAAATCTCAAGGCGTCGTGACGCTGCGTTTCTGGTAACACAGCAGGATCAGATCGGCCCGGCGGCGGACGCCGAACTTGTTGAGCAAATTGGAAACGTGAAATTTCACGGTTCGCTCGGAAATATTGAGCTTGCTGCCGATCTCTTTGTTGGCCAGATTCTCCAGCAGCGAACTCAGAACTTCCTGTTCCCGGCGGCTCAAGTCCGCAGCGGTGTCCACTTTCAGGCGGCGGCTGTGCGATCCGGCCAGTACTGAATCGACAAACCCCGATAGCACGGAGCGGGGAACCCAGAATCCTCCGGCGGCCACCAGCGGAAGCGCGCGAGGCAATTGCTCCCGCGCCTCGGCGTAGCTGAGCAGTCCCTTGGCGCCCATCTGCAGCAGCGAATAACTTTCCGTGGAGTCAAATTTTTCGGCGACCACGATGATGCGCGCCTCGGCGTGCGTGTCGAGAATATTGGAAAGCAGCGCGCCGGCCGCGGGCTTGGCCACATGCGCGTCCACCACGTACACGGTGGCCTTGGGAATCGGCAAATGCCGCAAATCCGGCCCCAGCGTCGATTCCAAATGCCTCGAAATCGTTTTGAACTCGGGATTTCCGAGCACGCGCTCGAATTCGCTGAGCACCAGCGGGTGCGGCGAAAGCAGGCAAACCTGCAAGGCGTTCTTTTTGGCCGTCTTTTTCACAGACTTCGAGAGTATCGGAACCAGGAACACGGAGCAAGGCTCGGTCAGAGGCGAGTTGCGTAGACGCACAACGGTAACTGAATGGAGACGCGAGGGGCTAATAGGGGGCGCACGGAGAGAACCCCAAAACCCCGGCCCTTTTGAAGCCGAAAGGGCCGGCCACCCGGAAGGGCTAAACCAGTTCCTCGGCTTCAACGTAATTGAGTGGTATCATCCGACGGTGCGGATTCGTCGACAGAACATGTGCGAAAGGGTTTGCCACCCGCGATCTTGTTTCCGGGACAAAAAAAGTTTTTGTGTCAAATGAATCCTGGTTCATGTAATTCTGATACAGTGTATTGAGGGCCTGTACAACGCGCGAGGACGAGGATAATGATCATGAATGAGAATGAGGATCTTGCCCTCGACGAAGCCTTGCGCAAGTTTGAGGCGAAGGATGATTCGGGGGCTCTGCAGCAGCTCCGGAACTTAGCCAGCCGGGTGGGAGATCCTTGGGACAAAGCGTGGCTCAAGTACTACGAAATCAGAATGTTGGTAGACATGCATAACGGACCCGAAGCCAGGCATCAACTCGACGACCTGCAAAAACTTTTGATTTCGCTGGTCGGCTCCCACTCTACATCCGACGGACCTGAGCTGGATGCTCCCGTAAGTCTGCCGATGCTGGCGCGCCACGCCGAAATTCGGGTGGTAAATGAGGAAGGAAGGGACAGCGAGGCATTGCATCTTATTGAGGAGCTCGTAAGTGCATATCCAAAACAATTGTCATTGCCAGAATTCAAAGGTCTAGCCGAAGAAATAGCGACGTTACGCGGATTCCTGCTGGGTAGCTTGGGGCGATGGGGGGACGCAAGGCTGTTTCTCGAAGGTGCGACTCCACCGGAGGCGTGGAGGGCTCAGCACTCCCACTACTTGGGGCGTTGTTATTATGAAAATAAGGAGTATGACCGGGCCAAAAACAAGTTGACGGAAGCGATCAATCTTGGACTCGAAACCCCCACGGAGGGCGAAGCCCATTATGTCCTCGGATTAGTTGAATATCATCTTTCTAATATGAGAGCGGCTAAAAGGGAGTTTGAGTTAAGTGTCAAGACTGCTGACCCGGGATATCTGGGCGAGGAGATTTGGGGATGGCTTGAGTCAACTTCACGCGCTCTGGGTCTGCAGGCCGAAGCGGAAAATTATCGAATTCTCAAGGCAGGTTCGCCCCCGAAGGCTAAAACAAATTAACCTGATTAAATAAAGAGGACAATCACGTAGTACAGCTACTCAATTTCCGGCAGGGTTCCTGTTAGGACAATCTTCCCCGTGGAATTTTACTTCGGGAATGCCGAATAGTTTACTCTCTAGGTAAGCGGGGTCGTATGTCCTCCAGCCAGAAAGTTCGGAGATATGCGCGCGTGCCGTTGCCGAAAGGCGCGCTGGTGGCCTGGGAACACGCGGGCAAGCGGAAGATATCCACGGCCAGCGTTTTAGCTCTTGGGGGGCTATTTATCTCGACGCCGGAGCCTCCGCCTAAGGGAGAATTTATCCAACTGGTTCTGCAAGTTCCTGGCGGCGAGGTGCGCGCACGCGCTCTGGTGTGCGATAGCCAGCCCGGCAAGGGCATGGGCATCGAATTCAAAGTGATGGGGCAGGAGGCGCGCGCGCGCCTGGGACAATTGATGAAGACCCTTACCAGGATATGATCCGGCCGCTTAGCTCTTTCCTGGAAGACTCCGACTATCTTTAATTCTATCTTTGCGGGAAGGCGAAGGCTTCAAACATGTCGGCGCGGGCTTTGTGATCGGAAGCGATGATTTTCAGCAGGTCTGCGACCGAGATCATGCCGCGAAAACGCCCCGATTCTTCCGTGACCACCAGGTGAAACACGCCGTGCTTCTCCATCAGGCGCAGGCATTCGTCGAGCGGAAAGTCGGGCTGCACGACGAGCAGGTCCCGCGACATGATCTCCGAAACCCGCATCCAGGCCGGGCATTTGTTCTCCGCCGCCACTTTGTCCGATATATCGCTTTGCGATACAACTCCGGCCAGTTTCCCCGCGCCGTCCAGCACGCCCACAGATCGCACCTGATGATCGCGCAGGTAGCGCGCCGCGTCATGCACCGTGGTTTCGTCTCGGATCGAATACACTTCCTCGCGGGATTGAATCAAGTCCACAACTCGCATTCGAGGACCTCCTGACGGGGCGGCTACTTCTTGAGCCGAATATAGGCGCATGCCCGGCCCCACGCAACAGGGATTCGCGGTTGTGCTACCATTCTGAAACGCTCGGAATAAGCCGCAGATCATCTGCACTCCCAAATGCAAGTTGAACTAAGATGAGATTCGGCACTTGCGCCAACCGATGGAGGGATTCCCGATTCAGGGCAGACTTACAGTGAGTGCCATGCCAATTGCCGAGAACGCGCGATGAACAAGGCCCGCGTGAAAAAGGTCCTAGTCGCGCTCGTCGTTTTCTTGGTTGTCATTCAAATTTTCCAGCCCCGGCAGACCAATCCCCCCGCAGTTCCTTCCAGATCCTTAGCCGCTCATGTGCAAGTCCCGGAAGAGGTCGTCGCTTCCTTGATCCATTCTTGCGGAGATTGCCATACAAACCAGACTCGTTGGCCCTGGTACAGCCACGTGGCCCCTTTGTCCTGGGTGATAACCGATGACGTCAACGAAGGCCGTCGGCACATGAATTTTGAAGATTGGGAAGCTCAGGAAGACCCCAAACAGGCGAATGATCGCCTGGTCGATATATGCGAGGAAATCAAGAAGCAGGGCATGCCGCCTTTTTCGTACCGCCTGGTGCATAAGGATATACGCTTGAAACCGCAGGAGATAGCCTCAATTTGTTCGTGGTCTCAGGCCTTTCGGGCGAATCTGGTTGGATCTGACAACCACCACTGAACATACCAACAAGAATCACCCTTCGGAACGTAGGTGTCCTGTATGAGAAAACATTTTCCCACCTCTTGAAATCTCCAAAGGCATTTGGGGTATGAATCCTCCGCAGCAGCAAGGCCCGTATTCTATCTAAATTATTGAAAAATAATGGGATGTATACTTCTGGAGGTTTACCCTGGAGAGCAAGATTAAAAGCATTTCGAAAGCTAGTTTGGCTCATTGTGTGCAATTGATCAATGGGGGTGGGTGTCCCTTCCCCAATTTGACCCAGAACCGGGTGACATGGCGACCACATCTATCTCCAAGGCAGGGTTTGGCGACCGGACGGGAAGTCTCCCGCCGACCGACCTGATTTTCGGCCGTTCAGCCTCGATGCAGAAGGCAAGGCAGAAGATCGACAAAGTGGCCCAATCCGGCGTTCCGATTCTCATTCAAGGCGCCAACGGCACGGGGAAGGGCCTTCTGGCCAGCTTTATTCACAACCTTTCACCAAAACCCGTCGCCGCCTTCGTGAAGGTAAACTGCGCGGCGATTCCCGGGGCCCTGCTGGAAAGTGAATTATTCGGCTACGAGAAGGGTGCGTTCACGGGCGCGCACTCCGCTAAACCAGGGCGAGTGGAATTGGCCAATGGCGGGACGCTCTTTCTCGATGGCATCGACGAGATTGACATGTCGCTGCAGGCCAAATTGCTTCAACTGCTGCAGGATGGGCAGTTCTGTAGAATTGGCGGGCAGGAAGACCGGCACGTTCAACTCCGAGTCATCTGCGCAACCAATCGCCGGCTCGAACTGGAGATCGCGAATGGGCGGTTCCGGGAGGACTTATTCTACCGGATCAATGTGGTCAGCATCGAACTTCCACCGCTCCGTTCGCGGGCGGAAGATATTCCCGAACTGGTGGCCTACTTTTTGCAGATTCACAGAGCCCGGCATAACATGCAGGCCAAGCCCCTTTCTCCAGCTGCTCTCCAGTTGCTCTCCAGGCATTCTTGGCCGGGCAATATTCGGGAGTTGGAGAACCTGATTGAACGATACGTAATCCTCGGCTCGGAAGACGCCATTTCCAGCGAACTCTTGAATTGGGAAAATACTCACGCGACGCCTGAAATTCCGCTCGATGGGCAGATACATCTCAAGAAAGTGACTCGCCAGGCGGTGCAGGATCTCGAGCGGAAAATCATTTTGAGCGTCTTGGAAGCCAATCGCTGGAACCGCAAACGAACCGCCAGCGCGCTGAAAATCAGCTACCGCGCCTTGCTCTATAAGATTCGCCGTGCCGGCCTGCCCCGCAAGCGCGGAATGAGTCAGCCCGCTGCCGAAATAGTTGATCCTACAGAGACTGACGAATAACCAATTTGCGAAAAGCTCGTTTAGAAGCTCGGCCCGCTATCTATCACGCCAGGAAGGAAAGCCGTCGGAGTAGGGGCTTCGTTTGGCGAATTGTTGAAAAGTAAGGGAATATTGTGGAAATCGGCTTCCACGGGCCAAAAATCCACGCAATATCCGTTGGATGAAGCAAGACTTTCTGACGAAAACATATCTCTCTTATTATGTGAATGTTATGGATGGAGAGTTTGACCCTCGAACTGATGAGGGAAATATATTGCCACATTGTGGTACCCTGAGACATCACATCCCATTTGTAACTAGGCCGCTGATCACATCCCTTGCTCCCTGCTAACTTAAACTCATGCAAAGACTTAATTAGATTCCGAACATTCTGGTCCGGCAGGTTGGGGCATGGCCCGTACTTTGCTCTATACACAAGAGCCACATGTGTGGACCGTGCATCATCAGTCTTTGGTCTGATTAAAGAGGTCGAATGGCAACTCGGGCGGACGAAAATCTTATATCAGTAGGGATGCCTGATTCTCGGGCTCGCACCTACCAGTATTTCGTCCATGGCGCCAGTCCAGCCATGCGGGCACTGGAGCGCACGATTGCCGACATCGCCTCAACGGACATTCCCGTTCTCCTTGTCGGGGAAAGTGGCACGGGCAAAGAAGTTGCGGCCCTTGAAATTCACCGGCTCTCCAGGCACCGGAGTGAGCCATTTGTAAAATGCGGGTGTTCCGGATTGACGGGAGATTCGCTCTTGGCGCGCTTGCAACTCACGGAAAATGAATCGGCAGCGGAGGAAGCGAGCAGCGGGTCCTTGTTTCTGGATGGGATCAATCACCTGGAAGCGGCCGCACAGGGACGCCTGCTTCATCTCCTTCCCGACAGCAGCGGCACGCCGCCTCAAGGCTGCCACAGCATGCGCGTCATATCGTCGACCACGCGAAACCTGGAAGAGGAGATGAAGAGCGGGCGATTCCTGGAGGAGCTCTACTACCGGATCAACGGAGTTCACTTGCGGTTGCCGCCGCTGCGGGATCGAAAAGAAGATATTCCCGCGTT
Organism: uncultured Acidobacteriota bacterium; assembly: GCA_963768275.1. Classification (GTDB taxonomy): domain Bacteria; phylum Acidobacteriota; class Terriglobia; order Acidiferrales; family UBA7541; genus Palsa-360. Next base: position 1,482 of record CAVYHH010000019.1, on the reverse strand, counting down.
GCTGGAATTTTTCTTCAAGAAATATGCATCTCTTTTTGAGCGCCCCGAGCCGAACCTCAGCGAATCCACAATGAGCTTGCTGTTGCGGCATGCCTGGCCGGGAAATATCCGCGAGCTGGAAAATGTCGCGCGAAAAATCGTGGCGCTGGGAGACGAACACCTTGCAACTCACGACCTTACGGTTGAAAATGGGACCAAGGCGCACGACCCTCTCCCTGACGCCTTGAAAATTCCCGAGAACGGCGCTGCGCACATTCCGACTGGTTCACTGAAGGAAGCGGCCCGGGCGGCTTCGCGGGTGGCCGAGCGGGCCATGATTCTGAACCAACTCGAGCGAACGCACTGGAACCGGAAACGAGCGGCGCGAGAGCTGCAAATCAGCTACAAAGCGTTGCTCTATAAATTGAAGCAGTTGGGTCTGGACGGTTCCGACCGCCCGGAGGAGCAATGAGGAGGTCCGCAATGAACAAAACAATTCTATTTTTTGCCGCGTTGATTTTGCTGGCAAGCGCAGCGAACACGCGGGCAGCGTTCCAGGACAAGAAGGCGGGGAAGCCGGATTCGTCCGTGGCTACTGCGAAGAACGACGCTTCCACGGAAGACGAAGCCAAACATACAGTCACCCCCGCCACGACGGATCCGGCGTACGTAATCGGATCGCAAGACGTGCTCGACATTAATGTCTGGAAAGAGCCGGACATGACGCGCATCGTGCCGGTACGGCCTGACGGGAAAATTACGTTGCCGCTCATCAACGACGTGCAGGCAGCCGGCTCGACGCCGCAGCAACTGGCCGCGAGCGTGACCGAGAAATTGCGCAAGTACATAACGGAACCTCAGGTCACCGTGATCGTCACGCAGATCAACAGCCAGCGCGTATTTGTGATGGGCGAAGTGCTTCGCGCCGGCGCGTTCCCACTAGTTCCCGGCACGACCGTTTTGCAGGCGCTCGCGAATGCCGGCGGATTTACGACCTTTGCCAACGTGAAAAAAATCCACGTGATGCGGATGGTCAACGGGAAGCCCACGGAATTGCCTTTCAATTACCGGGAAGTCGTCAAGGGCGGCAATCCGGAACAAAATATCAAGCTGGAGCCGGGCGACACTGTCGTCGTTCCGTAATAGGTGAAACCATGAAATTGCGAATGACAAACTGGACCCTCGTTGCCGCTCTGGTGCTTTGCGCTACCGCGGCATTTGCGCAGGACCAAAAGCAGGACACGTCGCCGATCGATCCCAATGCTCCGCTGCAACCGCTGGATACGGCCCCGACCGGCGGAAACGCGAATAAACCGCCGGTTGGCGCGGTTCGCGGCGTGGAGATGCCATTTGATACCCAGTCCTACGACCCGGCGCAGGTTACACCGGACACGAATACGCTTGCCGGAGCGGCGCCATTCACTCTGGGATCACTGCAGCACACGCGCAACACTTTCGACCCCACCATTACGGTTTCACAAATCGGGCAAACTACCCCCGGCG
>CAVYHH010000018.1:0-60396 GCA_963768275.1 uncultured Acidobacteriota bacterium | reverse complement strand
GCCCAAGGCAGGCGCGCTACCAGGCTGCGCTACGCCCCGACATGCGGCACCCTATTCTAGCGCAACTTGCGCATTCGACTGCACGGGTTACTGAGGTCGGATACGAAAGCCTTGTCAGAATTAGGTCCATTCAGAAATTGTGGCACAAAGGTCTAGGAAGTCTACGCCTCTCATTTTTCAATAAATTATTAGAAATGTGACGTGCCGTTAACAGGAGCACGAAACAGTTCTTCTAAGGTGAAGCATGTATTGCCTTTGAATCCGAACTGGTTTACGTAGGGTTGCTCGCCCCGGGGCTCATCATCAATAACGATCAGGTCAGTCCGTTCATAATCGGCGTAGCTCCGGAAGTGTTGGGCGACCTGCAGCAGCGGCCAAAAAAGCACGCGAAGGTCCTATCAGATTGAGGGCACAAATTAGGATGCAGGCGCCCATCTTGATCAGCTGAAGCATTGTGAAGCTGGACGGCGCCGCTCTTGGCGAAAATCACGGCGTTGACACCGCCCCGGACGGCTCCGGCGAAATTCGGGAGCCCCGGCTCTATCAGCTCATCCGGCAAAAAGGTCCAATCGTAGACCGAACTTTCGAGATCGAATTCCTCGATCCGGGCGTTCAGGCCGTTGACTTCACGTTTGGTTAGAGACTTCGAGGAACGAAATTATCGGCTACTCTGCTCGATCAAAAAGGAGACAAAGACATGACACGACTCAGGAGGCAGCCGTGAGCACTAAACCGGTCCGTATTGACGACGCAGCCAGCAAAGCGGGCATCGCGAAAGGCGACATGAAGCTCGAGGTCGTCATCCTCCCCGTCTCGGATGTTGACCGCTCCCAGGAATTCTACAGGAGGGTCGGGTGGAGGCAGGACGTCACGCCGCCCGGCGTGTCCCAATTCACGCCGCCGGGCTCCTGGTGCTCGGTCATCTTCGGCAAGAACCTCACGTCGGCCGCGCCCGGTTCAGGCGAGGGGTACCTGATTGTTTCTGACCTTGAGGCCGCCCGGGACAAGCTCGCCGCCGCCGGCATCGAGGTGAGCGAAGTCTTCCACCTCGGCCCGAACGGCCCGGTCAGCGGTCCGGATCCCGAGCATCGCAGCTACTTCTCGCTGGCTGAGTTCAAGGATCCCGACGGCAATAGTTGGGTGCTGCAGGAGATCACAATGCGGCTTCCCGGTCGCGTCGTTGCAGGGGCGGCTGCGTTCGACTCCGCAAGCGAGCTGGCGAGCGCCCTTCGGCGCGCGGCGGCCGCCCATGGCGATCATGAGAAGCGCATCGGCCAGGCAGATCCAAACTGGCCTGACTGGTACGCCGAGTATATGGCGGCGGAACAGGCCGGGTCGGAGTTGCCGACGTAAGCGGCTACGACGACGAGCGCGTCGGCACAGCGCTCGCCCGTCGAGCCGCCGGCGATGACGCGATGACGCGGCGAGGCGGTCCACGGTGCGCGTCAGGCGGCGGCAAAAGCCGAAGTCGACGTGCACCGGTATCGGGTAAATGCGAATGTATGCTTAAGACGAACACAATCTTAGAATGCCGATCGGAGGACTCATGAGCACCGCAACCGCCCCCTCTCCCATCCAGCGCGAACCGCAACTCCTCGGCCAGACCGTCGTCGTGATCGGCGGTAGCGCCGGCATCGGGCTCGAAACCGGCCGACGAGCACGCGCTGACGGGGCCAAGCTGATTCTCACCGGCCGCAACCCGGAACGCCTCGAGCACGCCGCACGCGAGCTCGGCGCGCTGAGCAGCGCGGCGTTCGATGCTACCGACCTTGAGCGCCTCGATCGGTTCTTCGACGAACTTCCGACGCCGATCGACCACGTCATGGTCAGCGGCGGAGGCCCGTACTACTCGCGACTGGCCGACATCGACTTCGCGCGGGCGCGCCGCAACGTCGACGAGCACTTCTGGGTGCCTCTCCAGATCGCTCGCCGGGCCGTCGGCAAGGTGCGCCCGGGCGGAACGCTCCTGTTCATCGGCGGAACGGGCGGGCGCCGGCCGGCCGCGGGCGCACTCATCGCTGCGTTCACCGCCGCGTTACCGGCGCTCACCAAGGCGCTCGCACTCGAGCTCGCACCCGTCCGCGTCAACCTTATCGCGCCCGGCTTCGTCGACACGCCGCTGTCGGCATCGCTGCTCGGCGATCAGTTGGACGCGCGTCGCGAGCAACTCCGCACGACGCTGCCGATCGGGCGCGTGGTCGGCCCGGACGACATCGCCGCGCTCGCCGTCCACCTCATGACGAACACTGCGGTCACTGGAGCAACGTACGATATCGACGGCGGCCAGCAGCTCGTCGAGGGGTGAGCCCGTGACGAACGCTCTTACTTCGCCTGCCGCGACCATGCAACACTGCGGCGTGCTGCCGGCGTCATTTGCCTGCGGCGGCGCCGCTCGGCAACACCATATTTGAAAATCCAAAGGAGGCATCATGGCAAATACAAAATTCGCAATAGCACCAATGAAGGCGGCCCAGATTCCTAAGGCAGGAGCAGATTTCGAGATCGTCGAGCGCGAGATTCCAAAGCCGGGTGCGGGTCACGTACTCATCAAGGTGCAGGCCTGTGGCGTTTGCCACAGCGACGTGCTCACGAAGGACGGCGCCTTGCCCGGAATTGAGTATCCCCGCGTCCCAGGACACGAGGTCGTCGGTATCATCGATGAACCGGGTGCCGGTGTTTCCGCGTGGAAGAAAGGGCAGCGCGTCGGTGTCGGTTGGCACGGCGGCCATGACGGCACGTGTCTCCAGTGCCGGCGCGGCGATTATCGCAATTGCCGCAATCGGAAAATCGCAGGCATCAGTTATGACGGTGGATACCAGCAATACATGGTGGCGCCCGTGGAGGCCCTGGCGTCGATACCGGAGAGTCTGAGCGAGGTTGAGGCAGCTCCGCTGCTCTGCGCCGGAATTACGACCTACGACGCTCTGCGGCGCAGCGGCGCGATGCCGGGCGATCTGGTCGCGGTGGAGGGCATCGGGGGGCTGGGGCACCTCGGAGTTCAGTTCGCGAACAAATTTGGCTATAAGGTCGCGGCCATCGGGCATGGCCCCGAACACGGGGCGCTTGCAAAAAAGCTGGGAGCCAGCGTCTACATCGACAGCAAGGCGACGAATGCGGCGAGGGCATTGCAAGAATTGGGCGGCGCGCAGGTCATCCTGGCAACGGCTCCGAGCTCGAAGGCGATGTCCGAGCTCATCGACGGGCTGGGGCCGAACGGCACGCTCATGGTCGTCGGCGCGGCGTTTGATCCTATCGAAGCCACGCCGTCGCAGCTCATCTTCGGAAGCCGAGTCATTCAGGGCTACGCCTCTGGAACACCGGCCGATTCCGAGGACACTCTGCAGTTCGCCGTACTCACAGGCGTCCGACCGATGATTGAAACCTATCCGCTTGAAAGAGCGGCCGAGGCCTACGCGCGAATGATGAGCGGCAAGGCGCAGTTCCGCGTCGTTCTGACGATGTGAAGTTGCACGTTCAGAGGTCCGAACGTAGCACGCTGGCTGAGGCCGCTATGAGAACGCCGGCGCGACGCGGCCCAGCGGCGCGGATCTAACTAGGAAAGGATTTCATATGCGACCTGACATTGTTCCAGGAGCAAAGTTCCCCGATTATCGAGCTCTCTGACCACACCGCGAAACGCCGGAAGCTCTCCGAATTGCAGGGACAGCATCCCATGGTTCTGGTCCTCAGCCGCGGAGGCTACTGCCCCAAGGACCGCCGCCAGGCGGAAGGGCTTGTGGAACTCCATCGTGAGCTGGAGGTTGCCTATTGCCGCCTTGTCACCATCAGCACGGACAACATCACCGAGACGAATGAATATCGCAGCGGAGTCGGCGCTCACTGGCCTTTCCTCTCCGACGTGGGGCGAATCGTCCAGAAAGATCTCGACATCGCTGAATACACGGATCCTGTTCACAATCCCATGATCCCTCACGTGATTGTCCTCGAGCCCGGTCTTGTCATCCATAAGATCTACAACGGCTACTGGTTCCTAGGGCGGCCCACTGTGGAAGATCTCCGCCAGGACCTGCGCGCCGTGACCAAAAAATGCCGTCCGGACTGGGACATCACAACGCCCGAACTTAAAGCGGCGTGGCAGCAAGGCCGCAAGGAACTCTTCTATCCGTACGGCAAAACCTACGTTCAAACTCTTGGTGAACAGGATTAGCAGCGGTATCGCCATCGGCTCCACGCCCGCTTCGCGGAAGAGCTGAATCCCGCGTCGGCCTCACTTTGTGACCACCGTTGCCCGGTGAAAACGAAGGCCATTCCGTCCCTTTTTCACTATCGAAGCGCTGTTTCATTCGACAACAACCGCATTTGCGGCCTGAGCACGTGAGGTCCGGCAATGTTAGATTAAGTACGGGTGGGTCCATTCATCTCGGATGTGTCGGGATTCTCCTGCCCAGGCCGGACGTAAAGCCGGGGGCCTCGCGTGATCAATATTCGTCTGCGAACGAAATTCTTGATGTCGCTCCTGGCGATTTCTGCCGGTTTAACCGCCGCTACGCTCCTCATTGTCAGCTATAGCGTGCGGAAGCGAGTTCGGGAAAACATTCGCGAAGACGTCCGTAACTCCGTAACCAACTATCAAAGCTTCCAGGCGCAGCAGGAAGAAGCCCTGACCCGCTCCGCGGCGCTGTTGGCCAATCTGCCGAACGTTCGCGCCCTGATGACCACCGAGGACGCGGCGACCATCGAGGATGCTTCCGCCGATGTGTGGAAATTGAGCGGCAGCGATTTGCTGGTATTGGCGAACCGCACGGGTAACGTCGTTGCGCTGCGAGCGAGCGCATCGGGTCTCGATTCCGTCACCGCGCAGGGACTCTTGCGCCAGTCCCTCGATCGCAGCGAATCGAAAGGCTGGTGGTTCGGCGGCGGCCATTTGTACGAGGTACGGATCCAGCCGATCTATTTTGGTTCGCCTTCGCAGAATATGACCGTGGGGCTGCTTGCCGTTGGCCACGAAGTCAATTCACGCGCCGCGAAGGAATTTGCCAGCGTCGCGTCGAGCGAAGTGGCGTTCAACTTTGAAGGCGCGCCTGTCGCCAGCACGCTGAGCCCCGCGCTGCAATCCGAACTCGCGCGCCAGATCCACGATCACGCGCAAGGTCCCTCCGGTGACTCGCAAGAAATTCAGCTCGGCTCCGAGCTGTATCTCGCCAAGACCGTGAATCTTTCGCCGGAGGGCGGCCCTCTGGTTTCTCTGACCGTCCTGAAATCCTTCGACAAGGCCATGTTGTTCCTCGGCGAATTGAACCATGTCCTGATGGGCTTGGGTTTATTCAGCATCTTGGCGGGCAGCGCGCTTGTTTTCTGGATTTCGCATACGTATACAAAGCCCCTGGCGGGCCTAGTTGCCGGCGTTCGCGCCCTGGGACAAGGAGATTTCAGCTATCCGCTCGATACGCGGGGCGGCGATGAAGTCGCGGAAGTCACCGACGCTTTTGTCCGGATGCGCGCCAGGCTGGAAAGTACGCAGCAGGAACAAAAGCAACTTGAGGAACGATTGCGGCAGGCCCACAAAATGGAAGCCGTGGGCAGGCTGGCGGGCGGCGTCGCGCACGACTTCAACAATTTGCTGACGATCATCCGTGGCAACAGCGATCTGCTCAAGGACCGCGAAGGCTCGGACTCTTTTCACCAGAAGTGCGTGGAACAGATCCAGAGGGCGTCGGGCCGCGCGGTTTCCATGACGCGCCAGTTGCTGGCCTTCAGCCGCATGCAGGTCTTGCAGCCGCGAGTGATCGACTTGAACGGCGTCGTTTCAGAGTTGGGCAAGATGATCCCGCGCCTGATCGGCGAGCACATCGAGTACTCGTTCTCGCCCGATCCGAAACTCGCTTCGGTAAAAGCCGATCCCGGACAAATCGAACAGGTGATCTTAAATCTGGCCGCCAATGCGCGCGACGCAATGCCGCGGGGCGGCAAGCTTTCGGTGGTGACGGCAAACGTTTCGGTGGACGGGGCAGAGGCGGCGAAACGACAGCCGATGACTCCCGGCCAGTACATCTTGCTCTCTGTTAGCGACACGGGACATGGAATGGACGAGGCAACCAAATCCCACATTTTTGAACCTTTCTTTACGACCAAGGAACTCGGCAAAGGGACGGGGCTGGGTCTGGCAACGGTCTACGGCATCGTGAAGCAGAGCGGAGGCTTTATTTGGGTGGACAGTTCTCCCGGCGCGGGCACGACGTTTGAGATCTACCTTCCGCAAGCCGCGGGAAAAGCAGCAAGCGCCGACCCGGAGGAAAAAACCTCTCCGATCCCGTGCGGGAGCGAGACGGTTCTTGTTGTCGAGGATGAAGCGGGCGTGCGGGAGCTGGCCTGCCAATTCCTGCGCGTCAAAGGTTATAACGTGCTCGAAGCCGAAGGGGGCGACGCGGCATTGGACGTCGCCCGCCGCTATCCGGGCGTGATTCACCTCCTCTTGAGCGATATGGTCATGCCCAAGATGAGCGGAGGCGAACTCGCGGCGCAACTGAATGCAATCCGGCCGGAGATCCGCATCGCGTTCATGTCCGGCTATTCCGAATTTTCAAGGGGTGACCTGGGCAAGGGATTTCCGGAAGCGCCTGTTCTGCAAAAGCCCTTTTCTCCGGCTTCCCTGGTTGAGATTGTCCGCGAAGCGCTCGCGCGGCCCTTGGCCACGCCGGCTCGCGAGAATAACGAACTCCACGTTACCTAGATGCCCCGCTTCTGCTCGGGCTTGCCGCCTTGAGGCATTATATTCGGGGCATTCAAGGAGGCAGAAATGCAGGGCATGGGCTATCCGAAATTATCTCTGAGAATTTTTGTGGCCGCCGTTTTTCTATTTTTGTCCTCGGTTGTAGTTCAGGGGCAGGAAGTCCGCAGCGCGGCCTCGTCCAATCCATCCGCTTCGGAAGCGCCGGCGGAAGTTCGCGAACTCTCCGACCTGGTTCGCGGCCTCCAAGCCGAGGTGCAGACGCTCAACTCGCAGCTCGGCGATCTGCGAATGGAGCAGGAGCGTGCGAACACGGAGGCGCGCGAGCTTCGGCGGGAATTGGACCTCGTGAAAGCGCAAGGTGCGCCTGCCGCGAGCGGACGGCTGAATCCGTACTCCGCGCCCCCGGCCAAAGAAATTGTGGGACAGCCCGCATCGGCGTCCTCTGTTGCACCGCCGCAATCGCAGACTTCCGAGGATCGCCTCGCCAAATTGGAAGAAGACCAGCAGGTCATGGAAGGCAAGATCAACGACCAGTATCAGACGAAGGTCGAAAGCGGATCGAAGTACCGGTTGCGGCTTTCCGGCATCGTCCTCCTGAATTTGTTCGAGAACCGCGGCACCGTGGACAACCTGGATTTCCCGGGAGTTGCTTTATCGGAGCAGTCGCAGGCGCCGAATGCTTCGGCGGGATCATTTGGTGGAACGCTTCGCCAATCGCAAATCAGGCTGCAAGCCTTTGGCCCGGATATCGCCGGTGCGCGCACCAGCGCAGATGTGAATCTCGATTTCGCCGGCGGGTTTCCAGATACCCCAAACGGCGCCTGGATGGGGCTCGTTCGGATGCGTACCGCAGTCGTGCGGCTGGATTGGAACAACACTTCCATCGTCGCCGGCCAGGACCGCTTGTTTTTTGCCCCGCTGGCCCCCACTTCGCTCGCGACCCTCGCAACCCCTGCGCTCGCCTACTCGGGAAATTTGTGGGGCTGGACGCCACAAGTCCGCCTCGAGCACCGCGTCGTTTTGTCCGACGCTTCGAGTTTCTCCTTTCAGGGAGGAATTCTTGATAGCCTCACGGGCGATACCCCGCCCGATCAGTCTGATCGCTACCCCAGCTGGGGCGAGCAATCGGGCCAGCCGGCATTTGCCGCGCGGATCTCGTGGACCCACCCGATGTTTGGCCAGGATTTCACAGTCGGAGCCGGCGGATACTATGGGCGCCAGGACTGGGGATTCAGCCGGAATGTCGACGGCTGGGCAGGTACCGCCGATCTGACGCTGCCTCTTGGGAAGCGCTTTGAACTTACCGGCGCGTTCTATCGAGGCCGAGCCGTGGGCGGAATTGGCGGCGGGATTGGACAAACCATTCTGATCAACGGCCCGTTTGATACCCCGGCCACGACGTTCCGCGGCTTGGATTCGATGGGAGGGTGGGCGCAATTGAAATTCAAGGTGAAATCCAATTTTGAAATCAATGGCGCATTTGGCTCCGATAATCCGTTCGCCAACGATTTCCGGCGGTACAATGCGAATTTCCAATATCCCGGATCGTATACCAGGAATCTGAGCCCGCTCGTGAATTTCATATACCAAATCCGCTCGGACATACTATTCTCTACTGAATATCGTTACCTGAATTCGACGGTGCTCGACAGCGGCTCGAACAGCGCCAATCAGATCAATCTGAGCCTGGGGTATATTTTTTAGTGCGGCAGGTTCAACCAATTCGGCGGATCACGATCCTCGGTCTCTTTTGCTTCGGGGCATGCGCGTTGCTCGCCCAGAACGGATTGCCGCCCGTCACGGTCAAGGTGGAAATCGTAAATCCCCAGGCAGCGAAAAAGCCGCCCGCGGCCAAGGAATCCGCCGATTTGTCGAACATCGTGATTTGGCTCACGCCGCTCGCATCGGGGGAAGGCGCCGTTCCCCCGCCGATGTCGGGCCGTCCTTCGCCGCAAATCGCGCAGATCAACAAGAGTTTTGATCCTCACGTATTGGTCATTCAGGTGGGAACGCCGGTCCAATTTCCCAACAAGGATCCGTTCCTGCACAACGTTTTCTCGCTTTTCGACGGCAAGCGGTTTGACCTGGGATTTTACGAGGCAGGGTCCAGCAAGATCGTTCATTTCGACCGTCCCGGCGTGAGCTTTCTCTTCTGCAACATTCACCCGGAAATGAGCGGCGCGGTCGTTGCGGTCGATACGCCGTACTTTGGCATGTCGGATCGAAATGGCCGGGTGGCCATCCCGAATGTTCCCGATGGCCGTTACCAGTTGAATGTATGGTATGAGCGCAGCCTGCCGGAAGAGTTGAAGGCCGCGAGCCGAACGGTGACAATTTCCGACGCAACCCGGTCTCTTGAACCCGTTCGCGTCGTTGAGAATCCCAATTTCACCCTCGAACACAAAAACAAATACGGGCAAGACTACATCCCGCCCGCAAATAGCAGCCCGGTTTACAACCACCCCTGATAGCCGCGCGGGTTGCCAAGTAGCACAGGCTTCAGCCTGTGGGGTTTGGTCCTTGCAAAGACGAACCCCCACAGGCTAAACAGGCTGCGGAAAAAATGTCTTGTTTTGTCATTCTGAGCGAAGCGAAGAATCTCTCTTCGATCTAAGTTTAAGAAAAGAAACAAGGAGAGATTCTTCGCTTCGCTCAGAATGACAGCGCTTTAAGTTTTTCGCAGCCTGTGAAGCCTGTGCTACTGGAATCATCCCCATTGAAGCTGGTTTAACAGATGATCTGAAAATAAGGGCTACTTGCGTTTCGCCCGGCTGGGTTTTGAGGAGCTTCTCTTGCGCGGCGTTCGTCTGGATTTCAGCTTTTCGTCAATGCGAAACAGGCGCACGCGCGCGATCCGCGCGTTTTCCTTCACTCGCAATTGCAGGACTCCGACGGTCAGCAGCAATTCCACCGGGTCCACGTGCCCGCGCACGAAGAGCGGCGCGTGCCACGCTCCAGCCCGCAACAGCCGGTCTTCGGGCTCGATCAGAGCGATCTGGTCCGACGCGAGGCTGATCGTTTCATTGCATTCGACGAAATAGGTTTCTCTGTCCAATTCCCACCACAGATAATTATCCTCCGGGCGAAGCTGGCGCGGCGCGATTTCCACCCGCCCGGCGGGGACGTATTCGCCGCCGCCGAAATCCAGCTTTCCCGCCGGATCAATGGCGCAAATCTTCCGCACCGTGAGATGAACGGAAAATCCGTGCACTTGATATTTCGGGTGGATGATGCCTGCGATTTGCTCTGCTGCGTCCTTCCCCGACAAGATCTGCATGAAAGCGAATATAACCAACCGGCCGCGGGCCGTCCACACTATGGACGCAGCCATGCGGCGAAAAGGACAGCCCTCAAACGGTCTTGTCTTTCGCGTAGCAGAGAGGTTCGATATTGCATGCAGCGCATCTTGGTTTGCGCGCTTGGCAGACTTTGCGGCCGTGCCAGATCAGTTGGTGAGAAAACAGAACCCATTTTTCCGGTGGAATCACTTGCATCAAGTCCTGCTCGATTTTTTTCGGATCGGTGTTGCGGGAAAGGTCGAGCCGGTTCGAGAGCCGGATCACATGCGTATCGACAACCACGCCGACGGCGATGCCGAACGCCGTTCCGAGGACGACGTTCGCCGTCTTGCGCGCCACTCCCGGCAGCGTCAGCAGCTCGTCCATCGTGCGTGGCACTTCGCCGCCGAACTCTTCCACGATTTTCTTGCCCGCGCCGATAATGGACTTGGTCTTATTCCGGAAAAAGCCCGTGGGCCGGATGTCCTGCTCGAGTTCCGCCGGATTCGCGTAGGCAAAATCCTTTGGCGTGCGATATTTCGCGAAGAGCGTTTTAGTGACCTGATTGACGCGCTCGTCGGTGCATTGCGCCGATAGAATCGTGGAAATCAGCAATTGAAATGGAGTGTGGTGCTCGAGGGCGCAGGTCACGTTCGGATACGCTTCATCCAGCTTTTGCAGAATCGCGTTCACGCGCTGAGGATTCGTTCCCGCAGCCTTCAGATTCGCGCCGCTCGACCGGGTGGTTTTCGCCTTTCGAGTGGGCGAGGCGGTTTTCGATCCTTTCGCGGATCGAGCGGCAATCTTTCTGGTCTTGACTTTTCGTTTTTTCATTGTCATTTGGCGCATGAATGCAGCATAAGCGCAAATCTTCAGGCCGTGTGCGCATTCAAAAGGAAATCAAGCGCCTTGTGAAACGCCTTCCCCCGATGGCTGTGCAGATTTTTCTCTTCGCGTGAAATTTCCGCGTACGTTTTTCCGAGAGCGGGGAAGTAGAAAATCGGATCGTAGCCGAATCCGTCATGCCCCCGCGGCTCCTCCAAAAGTGTTCCTTCCGCGGATGCGGAAAACAGCCCGCGCAGTTTTCCCGATTCGGCCACGGCCACCACGCACACAAAGCGGGCCCGCCGGTCTTCTCCCTTTTTGCCGCGCATTTCGCCGAGCACTTTCTGAATGCGGTCCGCGTCTGAACCGTCCGGCCCGGCATAGCGCGCGGAATGCACACCCGGCGCGCCGCCGAGCGCCGGCACGACCAGCCCTGAATCATCCGCGATCACGACTCCCTCGGCAAACCGGCTGTAGTGCAGCGCTTTCCCTGCCGCGTTTTCCGCGATGGTCGGCCAAATTTCCTCAAAAACGTCCAGCGAATCGAAGATGGGAATGAACGCAAGATCGACGGCCGCGCCGGCCGGCTCGGCCAGCGCTCGAAATTCGCGCAGCTTCCCCGGATTCGAGGAAGCCACGTACAATCGGAGAATTTTACCTTGCGCGTGCACGGAAATCGGTTTGAACAAGCTTGGATTGAAACTCAGTCATGCGGCGGATTCCGGCCGCCGCGAGCGCCAGCAAGTCCTGCAACTCGGCGCCGCCAAACGGCTGCCCTTCGGCGGTGGCCTGAACTTCCACAAATTTACCGCTTCCGGTCATGACCACGTTCATGTCGACCTCGGCGCGGGAATCTTCTTCATACGCGAGGTCCAGCAGCGCGACGCCGTCCACCACGCCGACGCTCGTCGCCGCGACCGAATCGGTCAGCGGAACCGCCTTCAGGATGCCCGCCGCGACGAGCCGCTCCATCGCCAGCGTCAGCGCGACATATGCACCGGTAATCGAAGCGGTGCGCGTACCGCCGTCGGCCTGGATCACATCACAATCGAGCCACACAGTTTTTTCTCCCAACTTTTCCTGGTCGATAATCGCCCGCAAAGATCTCCCGATGAGCCGCTGAATTTCCAGCGTGCGCCCCGAAGGCCTTCCGCGCATCGACTCGCGCGCCGTGCGCTGCTCGGTCGCGCGCGGAAGCATTCCGTACTCGCCCGTTACCCAGCCCTTGCCCTGGCCCTTCAGGAACGAAGGCACGCCATCGTCCACGGTCGCCGTGCAAATCACCCGCGTGTTGCCGATCTCGATCAGCACGCTCCCTTCAGCGCTGGTAATAAAGTCTGGCGTCATCTTGACCGGGCGAATCTGATCGTGCGCGCGTCCGTCGCTTCGCAAGTTTCCTCCTCGTGACATGGCGACGAGTTTGCCCGCCGCCAGCGCGACTGTCAACCACAGACAAGAGTTGACGGCATGCAAGTTTCCTGAGCGCGGCCGATGACATCGCTCCAAAAAATTGATATTGTTCACTTCAGTTCGGAAGTCATCCACAGAATATTGGTTTGTGACCCGGAAGGGGTGCGACAACCATGACCAAACACGATGCATCTCGCCGCGCATTTCTCGTGCGCGCGGCGGTTGGCGCGGGGGCCGCTGCGGGAGCGGGTCTCGTGCCGGACGCGATCGCCCAGAATCACGAGCAAATGGAAGGTGGCGCCGCCACTCCCGGAGCGCAGCATCCGAGCGGCAGCGAGCATGGCGCATTCTTCAACCACGCCGACGCCGCCACGATCGCGGCGATTACCGAGCGGATCATGCCCAGCGCGCCCGGCAAACCTGGAGCGCGCGACGCGGATGTGCTCAATTACATTGATCTCGCTCTCTCCGGCGCCTACGCCGAACTGCAGGATTTCTACCGGCGCGGCCTGGCCCAGCTCGAAGCGTACTGTCGCGCAACTCATAAAGAGCCCTTCGTGCGGCTCAGCCCGGATCAACAGGACGAAGTGATCGCGGCTCTCGAAAGCAACAAGGCAACCGGCTTCACTTATCCCACTGGCCGGGAGTTCTTCAACATCCTTCGGACGCACACGATGGAAGGGATGTTCGCCGATCCGCTCTACGGCGGCAACAAGGACTTCGCCGGCTGGCGTCTGGTCGGCTTTCCCGGCGCGCAAGCGATTTTCACGCCGACGGATCTGCAGAGCAAACAGGAATTTACGCGCGCGCCTATCGTCGGCCTGCAGATAACGGCCAAGGGCCCAGTGGGGAGGGGATAGCCATGGCAATCGAAAAAACAGATGTCGTCATTGTCGGTATGGGAGCGGTGGGCGGGATTCTCGCGGCCGAGCTAGGGAAATCGGGAATGAAAGTCATTGGCCTGGAGCGCGGCCCGCGCCTCACCACCGCGGACTTCAATCCGCACGATGAATTGCGCTATTTCCAGCGGCAGGATCTTCGCCCGAACTGGAAGCGCCAGCCCGTCACTTGGCGGCCAAATGCAAGCGCGACCGCGCATCCGATGACAGTTCTGAACTATGGCAATCAGGCGGGCGGCGGCACGGTCCACTACGGCACGCTCTCCTGGCGCATGCACGAGGACGATTTCCGCGCGCGTTCCCATACGGTCGAGCGCTACGGCGCATCGGCCATTCCCGAAGATTCCTCGCTAGCCGATTGGCCGCTTTCGTACGCCGACCTCGAGCCGTTCTACGATCAGGCCGAATATGAGCTCGGCGTGTCCGGCAAGGCTGGCAATTTGCAGGGCAAGAAGATCGACGGCGGCAATGTGTTCGAGGCCCCGCGCAAGCGCGATTACCCGCTCCCGCCGTTGCTGGACGATCAATCGGGCGTCCTCTTCGCGGAGGGAGCCCGCAAGCTGGGTTACCACCCATTCTCTTCGCCGCGCGCGATTATTTCCCAGCCGTATCACGACCGCGCAAGCTGCACCTACTGCGGCTTTTGCCAATCCTTCGGCTGCCATGTGGGCGCGAAATCGAGCATCCTCGTGACCAAGCTCCCCGAGGCGGATGCCACCGGCAATTTCAAATTGCTGACCGGCACGATGTGCTACCACGTGAATACGGACAACAGCGGGCGCGCGACGGGCGTGTCTTACTACGGCCCCGACGGTTCGGACAACACGATCGAAGCGGAGATTGTCGTCCTGTCTCCCTTCATTTACGACAACACGCGCCTCCTGATGCTTTCCAAGACGGATAAATTCCCGAATGGCCTGGCGAATTCGAGCGGCCATCTGGGCAAGCACGTCATGGCGCACATCATGGCGAAAGTTTTCGTCGCGTACGACGACCGGTTCGTCAACATCTACATGGGCCCGAGCGCGCAGAAGCATACGATCGACGATTTCAACGCCGACAATTTCGATCACAGCGGCGTGGGCTTCATTCGCGGCGCGCAAATCTCGGTTTCTCCCGCCGATCTCGAAGCCGGCCCGATTGGCACCTCCATGAGCATGGACCCGCCTCCCGGCACGCCAAAGTGGGGCGCCGCGTATCGCGATTTCCTCGCGAAATATTTCAATCGCTACGCCGCCATCAACGCGCAGACCGAGAATCTCGCCTATGCCGATCAGACCATCGATCTCGATCCAAACGTGCGCGATCAGTACGGCATGCCGGCGCCGCGCGTGACCTACGACTGGCGGCGCCCGAACGAGCGCGCGCGCGTCGAATTCCTCATGCAGAAGATGGAAGGGATCGGCCACGCCATGGGCGCGACGAAAGTGTGGCGCGGAGCACTCAGCCCTGGCGCCCCCGGAGCGCACCACGAAGGCGGCACGCGCATGGGCAGCGATCCGAAGACTTCGGTGGTGAACCGCTACGGCCAGACGTGGGACATCCCGAACCTCTTCGTGATCGGCAGCTCCACGTTTCCATCCATGAGCGGCTTCAATCCGACGCTCACCATCCAGGCGCTCGCCTACATGAGCGCCGACGCCATCGGCAAGCGCTACAAGAGCAGGCCCGGCCCGCTCGTGTAGCGACTGGCCGCGCACATTTCTTTCTCCCAGATGCGTTGGAGAGAGCGGCGTTTCCCGTTCGCGCTAAAAGTCGTGGACATTGACGTAGCACAGACTTCAGTCTTTGGGTTTCCAACTGATCTTGGCTCGCGCGCGCGGACTGGGCGAATTGGTGGAACCCCACAGACTGAAGTCTGTGCTACTAAATGCCTCCACGCGTCAGCATCAATCGCACGATCAGATGGGGTAAGAAATCCGGACTAATGCGAGGCTGGTTTTCCTGGCGCGGGCGGAGTAGCCGTGGGCGCAGACCCTGATGGTTTCATTTGCGCTGTGCCCGCTGCGGCAGGAGTTTTCGGGGGAGCCGCGGCTGGAACCGCAGACACAGGAGCAGCCGCTGGCGCGAGCGAGGGAACGGGAAACAATCCGTAGAGGTCCAGATGCCCCGCAAGCGTTTCCGCTTCCTGACCGTGGACGAGGATTTTCAATTGCCGGATTCCGCTCACGTTCGCGCCGAGCGTCTGCGCGATCGACTGCACCGCCAACTGCTCGCTGAGAATTCCCGACGGCATACCGGATGAAATTTCGTCAGAAAAATCCGCAATGGCCGTCCCGTTCGGCTGAATGTAGAAAGCCAACAGGCTCGCTTCCGCAGGCAGTGTCTGTTTCTCCGGAGCGGGCGCACGCGCGATCAGCGCATTGAGAAGCTGTTTGGAGCGCTCAACTGGGTCGGCGGAAAGTGGAAGCTGAATGGCCGTGGGTTCCAGCGAAGGCGGGGAACCTGCCGCTAGCCAATACATTTGCGCCCGCACTTCCACGTCGGTCGGCGTCGAGATCGGCTCCTGCATTACTTCGCGCCGCGCCTGCTCCTCGGTCTTGGGAGTGTTGTGCAGCCGCTGGACCGCCTCGCGTAGTCCCGGCAGCGTGATGAGGCCCAGCGCCACCATCGCGGCAAGGATCACGATCGTCGTTTTGAGTCCCTTCGACACGGCCCTACTTGCCTCCCGATTCATAAACTGTTCGAAACGCGGCGACCGCGCGCGCCACTCCATCCGCCAGACCGGGTCCCATCTGGTCGAGCGGGCCGCGGTCCGGCACGCTGACGCTCGATACTTCGATGGCCACCGCGGGCGCCCCCACCGTTCGCAATTGCCGCACAGGGGCTTCGAACGGAGTTTCCGATGAGCCGCGAAAGCGCTGCGCCATTTGGATCTGGATCAACTCGGCCAGCCTCCGGCTCTGATCGATAAATTTGAATTGCGCGCGGTCCCAGGGTAAAAGTCCACCGCGGGGCGGGAAAGCGACGCCCTGTGCCACCGTCATCTGCGGCAGGGAATACACGCGCACCGTTCCCGGCTGGCCCGTGGACGAAACGTGCAGCGTGATAAACACAGCGCCGCGCTGCGCGTTTGCCAGTTTCGAACGATCGTCGAAAGAAGGGTCGTCATTTGCCTGGCGCGTGAGGATGACGCGGATTCCCTGCGCCTCCAGGGAAATGCGAACAAGGCGCGCGTAACTGAGGACTACGTCGCTCTCAGACAGCCCCGACGATCCGCGCGCCCCCAGGTCCGCGCCGCCGTGCGCCGGATCGAGGATGACAACGGCCAAAGTTTTTTGTGGGGGAACTGTTGGTTCTAGTGCTGGCTGTGCCGGCGCCGGAGGCGTTTGCTGCGTGACGGGTGCGGATGTTGGTGGCGCAGGAAGCCCCGGCGCTCCCGGAGTCTGCGTCGATTGCGCGCGCGCCGAAAATACCTGGGCGGCCGCGATCAACCACACAAAAATCAAGCAAATCAGTTTGCTGGGCACTTCTACGAGGATACCAGAATCATTTCAATCCTGAGACATCGACCGCCTGATTTGTTTCGCGGGCTAGTCGAAGACGACTGTCTTATTCGCATACACGAAGACCTTTTGTTCCAAGTGCCAGCCGACCGCCCGCGAGAGATAAGGCCGGACAAATCCTGAACCAGCCTCCCGAACGCGGCCAATACGATCGAGTGGCAAATTTCGGACGTGATCGCATCTCATTTCCTTTTCCTCACGACTTATTTACGCACGGTTCTCCATATTCTCAAAAAGACGCACCGTCGGACGTGAAAACAGCGCGTTATTTCCATTTGATCTTTGCCTCGAGGAGAATCTTGGATGAAAGCCGCTTCTGGATTTTCAACGGCAATTGTAAAGCTCGTCCTTGGCGCAGCTCTTGCCTTTGCAATTGCGCCGGCTAGCGTGGCGCTGGGGCAGTCCAATCCTCCCCCGGCGGGGAAGATGGCCGAAACGGGAACAAGCACGGATCTGTACATCATGATGGGGTCCGATTTCGTTCGCCCCGGACTTCTTCCCAAGGCGAACTACAACATTGGCATCGGCCACACTTTCGGTTTTCTGAAGAAGGATCCGATCGGCGACGAGCTCACGTTCGCCTACACGTATGAGGATGGAGGCGGCGGTTTTTGGCATTCGCAATTCGGTTCCCACACGGAGAGCTTTGGAGTCATGAAAAATTTCGGCTTGCCGAAGACGAAGCGAGTCACCGGCTATACTTGGGTTCAGGCCGGGATCAGCACGTTCACCGGGAACGCCACTCTGCAGAATCATTTCTACAATGGCGAATCCCTGGGAGCCGTCGTCCATTTCGACGATCACAACTCGATCTGGATTCAAGAGACCTTCAATAAAATCATCTCGGTTCCGTGGTACACGACCACGAGCATCGGCTACACAAGAAGTTGGTAGAACGAATTGGGAATCAAATCGAAGCGAGGATGGCGTCTTTGAATATCTTAAATAGTCTCTTTCGGTGGATCAGCTACGGCTTGGCTGTCTTGGCACTCGCTGCCAGCATTGGCTTGCTTATCGGCGATTTGGGAATAGGAACCTTCCCTCGGCTATCGGCGGCGGCGACTTCAGCCGCGCCATTGCTGCTTGTGGGCACATCGTTCTTGATTGTCCAACCGATCATCCGCCCGCGATTGGTAGAATTGCTGAAAAACGTGCTGCTTGCAGCGACGTTTTTGCTTTGGGGGATCGTTCAGCTCATGCCGCAAAATGCGATATCGGTCCGGCTGGGAAATGTTGTCATCGCCCTTTACGTGCTGGATCTGGCTTGGGTGACCCTTGGCACGGTGGTTTCTAAGGAGAGAAATTAAGCCAGGTATTCTTTACGATTTCGTTCCGGCTGATTTGATTTCAATTCGATTCCATTAGGATGGGCAATGCGAACAAACAACGCGCAATCCGCGACGAGATATAAGCCTGAGATTGGCACGAATCTGTTTCCCGCCAGTGAAAGCGAAACGACGCATGGTGTCGAAGGAGGCCCGATCAGCCAGATGGTCAGCCGGGCTTTGTCTTTGAGGCCGCGCGGTGCGATCGGGAATGACGGAATGGTCGTGCGGAATTTGTCCGCCAGATTGCGCGTGCAGTTGCTCGCTCGGGCGATCCACCCGTGGGACCGCGACCGGCCCGCGAGTGAACGGAGTGAATTGTTCGTTCAGCAATGCCTCGAAGATGTCAGCACCGCAATTCCAAAGCTTTTTCGTTCGATGCCGGAAATTGATGAAATGGAAATCACAGTGCTGGATCCCAGAAAGAAGAACGCGATCATTGCCGGAGTCGTGAAGAGGGCTGACGCCCTTACCTCTAACTGCTTGTCGGTCGGGATGAAACTGAAAGCGATGGGCCTTGCCTATGGGCGCAGCAATTCCGGATTCGAGCGATTGGACGAAAATCCTGTATTGATTTTGAATCCATTGGAGAGCTCATCGAACGGGCCCACTCCCCGGAAATAAGAGTTCAGTGTCGAACGGTTTATAAACTGGCGGGAGTGCTGCATAATTGCATGGAGGTAGGGTCACCAGGATCTTAAGAAGTGTTTCAAGGATGCAATTTTGACCAAGGACTTCCCCAGGCATACCGTCCGGCCGCGCGCAACGGCAGATTCCCCCATCGGGAACTTGCAACTCGACCCTGCATTCTGCTGGCAAGCAGTCTATAGCCGCGATCAGCGGTTCGACGGCCGTTTCTTTGCTGGCATCGCCACGACTGGTGTCTACTGCCGGTCCATCTGCCCGGTGTCCTTCGGTCATCCCGAGAGCGTCCACTGGTTTCAATCCGCCGCGGCTGCGGAAGCGGCTGGTTTTCGACCGTGCAGGCGTTGTCACCCGGACACCTCACCCGGGAGCTCCGCCTGGTTTGGAACCTGGGCAGTGGTTTCCCGCGCGCTCAAGCTGATTTCGGAGGGCGCGCTGGATGGCGGCAATTTGGACCAGCTTGCCGAACGCGTGGGGATCGGATCGCGGCATCTTCGGCGGCTCTTTCAGCAGCACATGGGCGCTTCTCCGCTGAAAATTGCGCGGTCCCATCGCGTGCTCGTCGCAAGAAACCTGATCGTGGAAACGCAACTCCCGGTCACCGAAATTGCGCTAGGCACAGGTTTTCGGAGCATTCGCCAATTCAATCATTCGGTGCGAACAGCATTTGGGCAGTCTCCCACGGCGCTTCGACGACTTCACGGAACTGCCGCGGTGCAAGATCCTTTAGCCGGAATCATCGTTCATCTGCCGTATCGCCCTCCTTTCGACTGGGCGTCGCTCATCCAATTTTTCAAGTCCCGCGCTACCCCCGGTGTGGAATCCGTCGAAGAAGAAATCTATCGAAGGACGGTAGAAATCGGAGGGGTCGCCGGTGCGATCGAGGTGTGGCATGAAGCCAGTGAATCTCGGATGTCCATGCGCGTCCTCTTACCGGGGTGCGAGCGCTTGATGCAGGTAGTCCAGCGAACTCGGCGCCTGTTCGACCTTGGCGCGGACGCCGTGCATATCGGATCCTATCTGGCCCGCGACACAAGACTGGCAGGGATGGTGATGAAGCGGCCAGGTCTCCGCGTGCCGGGCTCATGGGACGGTTTCGAGTTGGCCGTACTGGCTGTTCTCGGACAAAATCTGACAGCAGCCGATCCGGCACCCGCCGTCGAGCTTCTTGTAAAAACTTTTGGCCGGCCGCTCCAGGTGTCCATTCCTGGACTTTCTCATTTATTCCCGCAGCCCGAAATTTTGGCCGAAGCGAATCTTGAGGGGATCGGGATCCCTGCGCAGCAGGCACAGACAGTCGCCGCCTTGGCGAAGGCTGTTTTGGCAGAAAGGCTTACGTTCGATTCGGTAAAGGGTGCGAGGAACACCGCGACACAGTTGCATACCTTGCTGGGACTGGATGAAGACACTTCCGCCTACATTGCGATGCGAGCCTTGGGAGATCCGGACGCGTTTTCCTGCAAGAGTCTCGCATTTCGCAGAGCCCTGGCCTCTCACCGGAACCCGGTTTCACCCGAGGAAGTGTCGCGCATTTTCGAGGGTTATAGGCCGTGGCGCGCCTATGCGGCCATGCACCATTGGACGTCGATGCAGCAAACAGCCCGGCAGACGGCCCTGCCAGGCACGGCTAGGAATAGTAACGCAAGATCCATTCGGCGGCGCAGCACGGTTTTTCGGCTCCCTCCGTTTCGATCGTGATGTCGAAGACCGCCTCAACGCTGTCGGGCAACTCTCTACACGTCTGCAAACGAACGCGCGCGCGAATCCTCTCGCCGGCGCGAACAGGCGCAGGGAAGCGAACGCGATTCAGGCCATAGTTGATGGTCTGCCGCACGTTGCCCGGCAACTGGATTGCCTCCCTCATGAAATGGCTCATCAAGGACAGCGTCAGAAAGCCGTGCGCGATCGCAGCGCCATAGGGCGATTCGCGCCGCGCGCGTTCGGGATCGACGTGAATCCACTGGCGGTCTCCCGTCGCGTCCGCGAATTGCAGGATGCGCTCCTGCGTCACGGGCAGCCAATCGGTCGTGGCCATTTCGCGGCCCACATAGTCTTTCAGCGATTGCAAGGAATCAAGTATGACAGTTGGCATGGAGTGAGTGGTTTTAAGTGGCACAGGCTTCAGCCTGTGGGGTTTGTTCTTGCAAGGACCAAACCCCACAGGCTGAAGCCTGTGCCACTGGAACATCCACATGGCGCAAGCGCATTTCGCGCTGCGGCGTGTTACTTGGTCGGTTTCAGTTCGGCGTACACCTGCGCGACGAACCGGTCCGCCATCTTATCCCCGTTCGGCGCGGCCGGCGGGACATTGGCGTCGAAAGGGGCAGAGGGATGCGCGGCAACAACATCGTCCGACGTCTTCCCTTGCTGCATGAGCTTCGCAACTTCGTTCCGCACCCCAAGGATCATATCCCGATGCGCGGCGACGGCATTTCTGTCGACGGTCGGTCCATGACCGGGAATAATCTTCGTATTCGGTCCCGCGATGGCGACGATCTGGGCCAGGCCGGCGAGCATCCCGTCGAGGCTGCCGCCGTTGGCGCGATCGATGTTCGGATATCCGATCGAGCGGTAGAAATCGCCCGTCATGATCACGTCCGCGTTGTGAAAGTAGACCATCGTGTCGCCGTCGGTGTGAGCTTTGCGGATTGGCAGGAGGTCCACAGTTTCTCCGTCCATGTGAAATGTTACTTTGTTTTCGAAAGTTATCATTGGAAGCCCGATCTCCGGAGTGGGCGTGCCCGGCTGGCCATTCGCGCCGGGGTTGGGATTCATCAGCCGATCCCGCAATTCGTCACGTGCGAAGATCGTCGCGCCCATCTTGCCCATGTTGACGTTGCCACCGGTATGATCGGGATGCACGTGCGTATTGACCACGAAGCGAATCGGGTTCGGCGAAATTTTCTTGATCTCCGCCACGATCCGGTCGGTGAGTGGTGCGAATTGCGTGTCTACCATGAAGGTCCCTTGGGGACCCACCAGCACGCCGATCGTGCCGCCGCGGCCGTCCACGGTGTAGAAACTGTCCGTAATCTTATTCGTCTTGACTACCGTCTTGCTGTCGTCGACAGGCGCCTGGGCGAATGCCGAGGCCGCCACCATGAGCGACACAAGCAACAAGGCCGCCGGCACAGCAAGGGCGCGTCGAATCCATGAAATTTTCATTGGCGTTTGCTCCTGATTGAAAATGCGATTTTGACTTGGGTTACTGATCGAGAGTATATACCAAACACGCTTTATGCAAATGTCCAGCCTGATGAATTCATTTGGCTGGCTTGGAGGCTCCATGAAACCGCTCCCTGCGATCGCTTTGCTTGCCCTGCTGGCGGCGCCGGTCTTCGCTCAGGAAGGACCGAGCGTCCCGGCTCTGCCATTCGAGTCCGTACCAAACCCCTTGAAGTACTCGGTCGATCAGAATTTGGGAGAAGTCCTCAGCGTGGCCGTGAACTCCAAGGGCCACATCATCGTCCTGAACCATCCCGGCACGGCGACAGCGGGCCCGGTCTACGGGAATGCAACTACGCAAATTTTCGACTTCGATGCGGACGGCAAGTATGTTCGCGAGATCGGCCACGGCGTGTACGGCCTTGCCTACGCGCACTCGGTCCGGTTCGACAAGTACGACAACCTGTGGGTCGTGGACAAGGCGGCCATGTCCGTCATCAAGTTCAACCCTGCCGGATACGTTCTGATGAACCTCGGGCGCCGCGACGAAGGGCCGGACCAGCCTCGCTACCGCCATGCCGATCCCCCTCCCACTCCTGTGGACGGCTATTTTAACGGGTCAACCGACGTCGCCTGGGACAAAGACGACAATATTTACGTCGGCGACGGCTATTTCAACTCGCGCATCGCCAAGTTCGACAAGCACGGGAACTGGATCAAGCAGTGGGGAGGGCCGGGAACGGGCGGAATTCACGCCAACGAAAATCCGGGCCAAATCAAAAATCCGCACAACATCGGCATCGATCGCGACAGCAACGTGTATGTAGCCGATCGCGGCAACCGCCGCATTCAGGTTTTCGACCTGGATGGAAATTTCAAGAAATTCATCTTCTTGAATGTTCCCTACGACAAGATGCGCCACCCCGTCCTGGGCAACCTGCCCGTGGACCGCCCGGATGAAACCGCGCCGTGGACGATTTGCATTACCAACACCACGCCGCAATATCTCTACACGACGGACGCTGAACCCGGCCGCCTCTACAAGCTTCTATTACCCGAAGGGAAAATTCTCGGCATGTGGGGCGAATCCGGCCACGAACTGGGCGAGCTCAACTGGGCGCACGGCCTCGCCTGTCCATCCGAGGACCTGATTTACATCGCCGACATGAACAACTGGCGCGTGCAGAAGCTAGTTACAAAGGGGAAGAAGTAAGCTGTAAGAGCCAGTGGCACAGGCTTCAGCCTGTGGGGGTTGGTGCTTGCAAGGACGAACCCCCGCAGGCTGCCCTTCAGAATTACTCAGGGTAAAAAGCCCGCGCCACTCATTGCGTTGCCATCCACTCCAAAAAAAACGCGCCCCGGGCTCGTCAGAGCCGAGGGCGCGTTCTCAAATGAAATTGACTACTGTCCGATTTCCAGGATCACGAACGACCCAGCGATCGGCGTAGGACGCGGACGAGGATTGTCCGCCGTTGGAGTTCCCGCGGGTTTGAAATCCGCGGTCTCCGTGTAGACGCGATGTGTTTTGGTGTCCAGCGCCATCGTGCGGGTGCCGAACTGAGTGGTGATATTGCCGACAGTTGTGTACTTGTCAGCTGAATCCTGGTGAATGACGGAAACGAAGCCGTCACGGCAAGAGGCGAAAGCCATTCCGGTCCCAGGATCGTAGCCGTTGCCATCAGGATCACCGCCAATCGGGGGAGAAGCAACCACTTTCCCATTTTCCGCGCTCACGACGACCATCACTTTGTCGCAGGCCACGAAAATTCGCTTGTGCGCGCTGTCATACGCCATGGCGGAAGGCCCGTCGCATGGCGCCAGCGGCCACGTTCCCTTGATGGCGTACGATTTCGTGTCGAATTCTTGTATGGAACTCTTGTCCTCGATATTGACCCACATGTTTCCACTTCCGTCGAGGACGGCCTCTTCCGGCTTACCGGCGAGCTTGACGGTGCCGATGACTTTACCGGAGGTTGCGTCAATCACCGTCGAGTCCATGCTCTTGCCGTTAAAGGTGAAGACGCGCTTGGTCGCGGGATCGTAGCGGATCGAATCGGGATCTTTTCCGGGGATGTCGATGACCGAAGTAGCCTTCAACGTTTTCAAATCGACGACCGAAACCGTGTTGGCGTCTCCGTTACTCGTGAAGCCCTTGCCGAGATCCAGCGCAAGAGCCAGGCCGTGAGAGTTTTTCGAGTTGGCGATCTCAATGTCGCCAATCACCTTCCCTGTCGTATCGTCCACGACCTGAAAATGCGATCCGCGGGCGACATAGAGCCGATGCGTGTCCGGATCTACCGTCATGTAGTCCCACCCGCCTTCGCCTCCCACCGGCATCCTCTTGATGACGTGATAGCCCGATGCCTGCGGAGCCGCATAAATCACGGCCGCAGCAACTAATGCCAGACAAACCATTGGGCTTATCCGGCGGAACCACCCTGCAATCTTTTCTCGTGACATGCGAGACATCTCCTTATCGTTTCGTTTGAGCAGAAATCCATAGACCTGGTTCTGAACCAATAATACGTTTTGCCGCAGTGATAAGTTTCGCCGCCACCGTCCAGCCTTACCGAACAGCGACGGGCGCGCTGGTATCCACCACCACTTCTCTATCCGGCGTCATATAGTACTCGATCGCCGGGGTGATAATCAGCGACAGCACCATGGAGATCAGGATTCCTCCGATGACTGCGATCGCCAAGGGCTTCAGCATCTCCGCGCCCGCACCCAGCGCCAGCGACAACGGTAGCATACCCGCCACGGCAGCCATAGCCGTCATGACGATGGGGCGAAGACGCCGGCGGCCCGCCTGAACCATGGCCTCTTCCGCCGAGAATCCGACTGCTCGGAATTTCTGGTTGGCGTCGAGCAGCAGGATACCGTTCTTGGCCACGATGCCGACCACCATGATCAGTCCCATGAAGGACGCGACATTGAAGTCGGTCCGCGTAATATACAATCCGAAAAACACGCCCGACGTCGAGAGAACCGCGGAGGAAAGGATCGCGAGGGGCGCCGAGAAGGACCGAAACTCGACCAGAAGCACCAGGAAAATCAGCACCAGGGCGAGCAGCAGCACCACAACCAGGTCGTGGAACGATTTCTGCTGTTCCCGGTAGGTGCCGCCGTATTCCACGCGGATCGACGGAGGCAAGTGCAAATCGCTCACCGCTTTTTGCACGGCGGCCACGCCGGAGCCCAGGTCGATGCCTTGGAGCCGTGCCGTGGCTTCCTTCTCTCGCTGCAAATTGTCGCGGAGAATTTCCGTCTGGCCGGGCACTTCGCTGACCGTCGAGATGGACCCGAGGGTGGCTGTTCCGCCGTTCGAATTGACGATCATCGTGTTGCTCATGGCTTCCAGAGAAGCCCGGTTCGCCGCCGGATATCGGACGCGCAGCGGATAGGGCCGGTCGTTGATAATGACCGGCGTCGTGGCGGGCTCGCCGTCCACGATGGCGGAAGCGATCGTGGTGAGCTGATCGGTCGTGAACCCTGCCTTGGCTGCCGCGACCGGGTTGATGGTAAACACGACCGCCGGACCGCTGGTCGTATTGTCAATTCCGTCCTCGATATCGACCACGGGTTTCTTGTAGTTGATTTGAATCCGCCCCATGGCATCGGCCACGCGGGGGGCCCACGTGGTAAGGGCATCCGGGTCGGGAGAAAACAGCTGAACCACTACGGGTTCGGGAGCGCCGGTGAGGTCCGAGATCATGTCCTGGAGAACCTGCGTGAACTCCACGTCAAGTGACGGCTCCTGGGTCGTCACTTTGCCTCGGACTTCGCTGATAATATCGTCAATCCCGCGGCTTCGTTTGTCCCTCAGCTTGACCGAAATGTCGCCGGTGTTGGGCTCCGTGACGGCCGCAAGCCCCAATTGCAATCCGGTCCTGCGCGACGTGTTTTCCACCTCGGGAACAGCCCGGATGATCTGTTCCACGTGCGTGACGACGCGATTGGTTTCCGCCAGAGAACTCCCGGGGGGCATGACGTAATCGAGGATGAAGCCGCCTTCATCCATGTGGGGAAGCAAGTCACTGCCGAGCTGCTTAAAGCAGAGATAGGAAACCGCGATCAAAATCACGCAAAAGCCGCCGAGCCAGACCGGATGCTCGAGCGCGCGGCGCAACCAGCGCTCGTAGAACCCGATGATGCGCCCGAACCATCCGCCTTCCAGGGAGGCCTCTTCAGCGGCCATCATGCGTTTTAGCTGTTCCTCTTGTGAAAACGCGGCGGATTCCTTGTCAGCTGCGAGTGCCTGGGTTGCGCTCGCTAATTCAGGCGTCTCCTTCCGGCTGATCAGGAAAGTTCCCAGATTGGTCGTCCAACCCAGAGCAAGCGCGAGGGAAATCAACAAGGAAACACTCATGACAATCGCCAGAGCGCGGAAGAAAACCCCTGTAACGCCCGTGATCGAGATCAAAGGTAAGAACACGACAATGGGAGTCAGCGTAGAGCCCACGAGTGGAACCGTCAGCTCCTTGATGGCGCTGCTGACCGCCTCGAGGGGTCCTTCGCCGCCGTCGCGGTGCAAAACGATGTTCTCGACGACCACAATCGCGGTATCGACCACCAATCCGCTCGCTGCGGCCAGGCCTCCTAATGTCATCATGTTGAAGGTCTGCCCCATGATTTTCATCACGAGGAATGTCACGAGGATGGTTACGGGAACAACAAGTCCCGTCGCCAGCGCCGTGCCCCAGTCTCGCAGAAACAACCAAATAATCACGGCGGAGAGGAATAGCCCAATGATGATCGCGTCGCGGACGCTTCCGATCGACTCGCGGACGATGTTGGATTGGTCGTAAAAAACGTTCAACTCGACGCCGGCGGGCAAGCTCGGCCGGATCGCGGCGATCTGCTGGTTCACTTCGTTGGCGACTTCCACCGTGTTACTGTCCGGCTGGCGGTTGATGCTGAGCAATACTGCCGGTTTCGCATTCGCCGTGACCACTGTATAAGCCGGCGCCGCGGACGGCGTCACGGTGCCAACGTCACGGATTCGGACGGGAGTATCGTTGACGTTCTTGATGACCATATCCCCGATTTGATCCGCGCTGTGAACCTGGGAATCCAGCAGGCCAAGAAACAACTGGTGATTGCGGCTCAGCAGGCCGGGTGAATCAACGATGTTCGTGTGCGTCGCCGTGTCCAGAATATCCTGCACCGCGACGTGGGCCCGCAGCATCTTGGACGGATCGGGCGTGATCTGAAATTCCGGCTGCTGCCCTCCTTGGATGATGACGCTCGCGACGCCACTGAGCCGGTTCAACCGCGGCTTGATCTCGTAGGTGGCAATCTCCCACAATTGCGTTTGAGGGACTTTTTCGGAAGTCATGCTATAGCCGAGGATGGGGAAGCTGGCGAAATCGAGCCGGTGAGTGTCAATCACAGCCGTGGTCGGCAGCGTGCTCTGAATGCGCGCCAGGGCGGAATTGACTTGCTGGAGCGTCTGAACCATATCCACGGTCCAGTTAAAGGACAAATCCACTTCGGCCGATCCGCGGCTGGTGGTCGAGCGGACGTCTTCGAGACCCGGCACGCTATTGACGGCGTTTTCGATCGGGGTGGTGATCGTTACACCCATTTGATCGATCGGCATGACGCCGTTGTCCACGCCAATGATGATGCGCGGAAAGTTGGTGGCCGGAAACACGGCAATGGGGATCGAGAGCGCCTCATAGATTCCGACTAACGCCAGCGTCAAGACCAGGAAGTTGATGGACTTGGAGTGTCGGGCAAACCAAAACTGCGACTCCTGCTGAGCGGATGATGCGGAACGGCTGGGTGTTTTATCTGGCATGGCATTCTACCTGTCGCAAAGTCGTGATTGAAAAACCAAGAACAAAGGCCGCGCGGACTCCGGCACGTTTATTAGGACCGCGTCTGTTTTCGATGTTGTTGGCCGTGACCATTATTCGTCCTCGTCCTCTTCCGGCATCTTCGGCGCCTGGACCTGAATCTTGGTTTTCGCCAGGACCGGGTCGTCCTCGTTGGCTAGTTCGAACGCTCCCACCGTGACCACGCGCTCCCCGCCTTGCAGCCCGTCGGTGACTTGCACGGTTTTGGCCTCGGCATCCCGGATGCCGACTTTCACCTTCTTCTTGCTGGGTGCGTTGTCGCTATCCAGGACGATGACCGTGTTGACCCCATCCGGCGACGTGAGCAGGGCCGCTTGGGGGATTACGACGGCCTGAAGCACCGTTTGCGCAACCATGGAAACGCGCACGCTTGTTCCGGGCCGCAAGCTTCCTTTTGGATTCGGGGCTTGCACCCAAACCTCCACCGTCGTGCTGCTGGGATCCACCGCGGGACTCACCAGCGTAACTTTGCCTTTCACCGGAGCGCCCAGGCCCGGCACCGTAATGGTTGCAGGGTCCCCCACTTTCAGAGTTGCCGCTTCGAGCTGCGCCACGTGCGAACGGGCCACGATTTGGGAAAGGTCCATGACCGTGATGACCGGAGTGCCAGTAGCCGGAGTTTCCCCGGGATAGTAGGGACGGTCGGTAACAACACCGTCGATCGGGCTCGTAATCTTGGTGTAGCTCAACATGGCGTTGGCGTTTTCCGTGTCGCCCTTAGCCGCGTCTTTCGCGCCCTCAGCCACTTTGAGGTCGTATTGTTTTTGCACGAGGTCGTACGTATTCTTTGCCTGACTCAAAGCAACGGAAGCGTCGTCGAGATCCTTCGCCGACACCGCGCCTTCCTTGTACAGCGCCGCGCGGCCGTCGTAAAACTTCTGCGCTGAATCCAAAGATTGTTTGGCGAACTTCAGATCCTGTCCGCTTTTCTGGACCTGCATTTGGTAGGTGACCTCGGCTTGCGCGTAACCGCCCTGGCTCTTCATCGCGGCCCCGGTCAAGTCCTGGTTTTCAAGTTCCCCCAGCAACTGCCCGGCTTTCACGTGGCTGCCTTTGTCCACATTCCATTTCTTGATCGACGAGACGACCTTGGGCACGATCGCCGCTTGATCGCGTGGGTACAGGACCGCGTCCGTAACCACCTTGCGCTGAATCGGTCCCTTTTCCGCGGCGTCCACTTGCACCGTCACGGTCGGGGATGCTTCAACTTCTCCCTTGGCTCCGCAGCCGGAGAAAAGCAATCCCCCGGCCAGAAGGACAACCAGAGTGCGGGCCAGCTGGCCCTTTTTCATTTGATTCATCGAGGAAGATTGCATGGATTCGCTCCAATTCTATTTGCCGTTATGGTTTTCGATCCCTCAGAAACTTCCCGTAAATGTTTGAAGATTCGCCAAGAGCATGCGATAGCGCACTTGCGCGTCCGCATACGCATTGCGCGCCGTTACCAGAGCCGTTTCCGCATCGACCACGTCGGACGCCGGAGCCGCTCCCCCAGAATATCTCAAATTAGTAAGACGCAGGCTCTCCGCCGCAAGTTCCGCCGTGGTGCGCGCTTCCTCCAGGCCCGACCGGGCAATCAGCGCCTCGTCATACGTGGCATAGAGCTCGCTCACATCGGTCCGCGTAGCCAGGCTCAAGGCCGCCTTGGCGGACTGCTGTTTGTATTCCGCCTGGTGCAGCTTGCTGCGCAAGGTTCCCCAATCCCAGACGGGCACTGTCAGGTCTATCGTCATGAAATAACCAAGATTGGGAAGGGGGCCCACTTCCGGAAATGCGGCACGAGTGCAATGAAGAGCAAAGCAATTCGCTTCAATGCCGTAATCCGTATCCACCGTCAGTGTCGGCAGGAAAGCAGTTTGCGCCAATTTGACGTCTAGATCCGCCTCCCGTGCGGTCTCCCGGGCAACGCGCATATCAGGGTTTTGCTTTTCGGCCATCTCTTGGACTTCCGGGAACGGCGGCAAGGCGGGAGCGGAGTCAAGATCATCCACGACGGTGAAATTTTCATTAAAGTCGGGGAACAGGATTACGGCAAGCCCCAGGCGGGTGTCTTCCATGGAAAACTTGGCCTCGTCGAATGCCTGCTTTTGGATCCGGTATTGGATTTCCGCCTTCAAGCCATCACTATGAGGAGCCTGTCCCTGATGTTCCAGATCCTGCGTGATGTCCATGAAATGTTTGGCCTGGTCCAGCCCGGCCTGCGCCGTCGCGTATTTGCGCTGCGCGACCACCATACCGTAATAGTTTTTGGTTACGGTCACAGCCAGGCCGCGGCGAGCAATTTCGGCCTTTGCGTTTGCTATAGCCTCCGCAGCTTTGGTGCGCGTATATGCCGTTCCCATAAGAAGGCCCGGCGAGAGATCCTGGTGGTATATGGCCCAGGCGCGATACACGTGGACGCCATCTTGCGTAACGGATCTTCCGTCGGAAACTCTTCCGCCGTTTCCTTGGTCGTTGAGGTATTGCGTAGACGCGGTAATCGTCGGCAACATCGCGTTTCTGGCCTGGATCCGGTCTTCGCGCGCGCTCCTTGCATCGGAGGTCGCGCCCAGTAGGCGTCGGATCGAGTTTCCGCGCTCTCTCCAGCGCGTCCTGCAGGGTCACCGTCGTAGGTGGCGCCGCCTGCCCCGGTCCTGATGGTTTCAGGAGTTGGACCTCTGATTCTCCACTGGGCGCGGGAGAAGTGGCCTGCGCCGCGGCTCTTGAGATTGGAAGCGCCAGCGCAACGGCCACACCCAACGCCATGACGGAAAGACGCCCGATCGATAGGAACGAGCCACGTTCGCGGGCATCAAGGAGCCCTCCAGACATGGCAATATCATGACCGAATAAATGACCCATGGAATCCGTCTCCTCCCGCCCCCGGCTGCCTCTGGCTGGATACCCAGCCGGAGCGAACGTCCAGCATCCGCTTTGAAATAGCAGAAACTAACGCTAATTTGCAAGCCCTTGTTCAGCAGACGCGGGAAGCATATCAATTCCACATGAAAATTATCTGAATAAATATTTTTTGGACGCCCTCGATTTTTGCCGACGGTCTTATGCCTTTATTTCACGGCGATGCCCATCGCTTCTTCTCATCCCCTTGCTGAGAGTTGCAGGAAACGAAGGCACTCGGGAAAATTCCGCCTTTTGCGCGTCGCAGCCTATTTCTCCGAACCTTAAGGGAACCTTAGGATTGTGGCAGGAGGTGATTGAAATGTTGGAAAGCCATAGGCAGGTTCCAGGGCAGTTTGAGAGTGGCCGTAAACACTCCAAGGAATTGCAAATAAAGGCTATTAGTCACGTCCCGGGATCGCCAATCTCCCGATTGGCATGGGAGCATATTGCCGGCGGGGAGACTGGTGTTACAGGCAAGGTCGCGCGGAGTTCAGGCCATTGTTGCCACCCAGCACCCGATTGCACTATGCTCAGCCCATGCGACGGATTCTCTCATTGCTCATGCTGTCGTTGATGCTGTCCGTCTCCGCCCATGCTGCCCAGCAACCCCCAAGCGCCGAGCAGGTCCTGGCCGCCGCCAAGTCCGACGCTGTTGCGCAGCATAAACCGATTTTCCTCGTCTTCGGCGCCTCCTGGTGTCCGCCTTGCCACCAAATGGATGCCTTCATGGGAGACCGGAAAATTCGTCCGATCCTTGAAAAGTATTTTGTCCTCGCCTCCCTCCATGTTCTCGAACAGCGCGGCAAGCATCCAGAACTGAATAGCCCCGGCAGTGAAAAACTCCTCGCCGATTTTGGCGGCGAATCCATGCGTGTCCCGTTCCTCGTCGTTCTTGATCCGCAAGGTCAGTTGCTCATCAATTCCAATCGTCCCGTCAAGCAAAAGCCGGCCGGTGAAAACATCGGCTATCCCGCCATCCCGGTTGAAATTGATTGGTTCCTGACGATGCTTCACAAAACTCTCCCCGATCTGACGGAAGCTGATGCCAACACAATCGAGAGTTGGCTTCGTAGAGCGTCATCACACTGAACACAAACAGTTCGTTTATCGCATAAGTCGCCGTCTGGTTGCTGTTCGCGTCGGTGATTGTGATGTGCACTTTCCGATGAAGGAATGAAGGTCAACAACTCCACCCGTCACGCAGCGTGAAAGATGGGCCACCCGGCGGAGGGGGAAGTCTTTTTTCTTGACATCCCCTTTTATAGAACCCGACCGCCACCCGCCCCGGGCCAACTATCCGGAGTTCAGGCCGCCTGCTCCGCGAGTGGTTGCCGGCGGTGAAGTCGGACTTCCATGCCCACGGCGGTTGTGATCATTTCGCAGGATTTGAAATCCGATTCGCTTGCGAGCGCCGTCATTTGCTCTTCCGTATATGCGCGCTTGAGCAGCATGTGCTTGAATGTGAATTTAGTCATCCACGTGCTCGTCCGGCTGATATGCAGTCCATCCACGTAGGCAACAATTTCATCCCAGGAAGCGTCCTTGCGCAGATCGATGATGATGGCCCGGCCTCCCGGTTTCAACACGCGGTGCATTTCGTTCAGCGCCTTCAGTGGTTCGGAAAAATTCTTGAAAGCCGCGCGGCATACGATCAGGTCGAAATGGCCATCCTCGAGAGGAATGTCCGACGCGCTGCCGTGGATGAAGCGAGCCACGACGCCTTCCCGCTTCGCATATTGAGAAGCCATTTTCACAAACGATTCGCTGATATCCAGCCCCGTGATTTTGAAAGGGCCGAGTTTTGCCAGGGCGATGGAGAGATAGCCCGGTCCGGGCGCGATCTCGAGGACGCGGGCATTTGCTGGGAGATCCGCCGCCAACTCCCGAGCCAGGCGCTCGAATTCATTGAGATCTTTCCGCGTGATTTTGGCGTACCAGGTGGCCAGTCCTCCTTCCATTGAAATTCCGCGATACGGTTTTCTTGCCGGTGCTTCCATTTTCATTTCTCCTTTCAAATCCGATTAATTGCTAAAGGAAACGATCAATCCCCAAATCAAAAGACCCGCGCCAAAGCCGATGACGGTATAGGGCAGGGAATGGGTCGAGAGGAGTCCGGCCCCGTAGCCAATGGCGGTGCAACCGGGAATGACGAGGAGGAACGCAGCGGTTTTCGGTCCTTGCCGCATCCAATACCTCATCATCTTGGGATCGAGTTCCGGGCGGTAGGCTTCCAGCGTTTTTTCGTTCATGGTTTTCCTTCCTTCCTTTTCTGAGTATTGCGAACCGCATTGAGAGCACTGTTCTTCTTGCGGGCATCCGGTTTTGTGGCCAGAAGCTTCTTGCGCATTTCCGTCCAGCTGCTCCGCAATTTGCCGGCATCGCGCTTCAGATCTTCCAGCAGATCCTTGGAGAATTCGTATTCTGCAAGCGTCAGGGCCTTGTAGTATTCGCTCTCGAGGGAAAACAGGCGCGGCAACTTCATCTCCCTGCAAATCCGTTCTTGATCATCGACCTCTTCGATCGTTTTTTCGAGAAGGCCGATGCGAATCGCCAGCAGATCGATCACTTCCTCGGGCGGCAGGACGGGCAACAGCGAGAGCGCGGCCTCAAACATGGGATACTCCTTGACCGGGGAACTCACGAGTTCCCGCATCCAGTCGATCAATTCGGCCTCGCCCTCGGATCTGAGCTCGTAGACCGTCTTCTCGGGGCGCTTGCCTTCCTTCAAGACTTCGCGGACGGCGATGAAACGTTCCCGCAGCAACTGCTCGATGACGGTGTAGAGCGAACCGTAATTCAACTTGATGCTGGATTCCTTGCGCCGCTCGCGCAGGGTGGTGGCCATTTCGTAGGGATGCATGGGCCGCTCGTAGAGGAGGACGAGAATGGCCAGGGCCAGGGGGTTGGAGAAGGGGCGCTTGGTATCCGTCATCTGATATACGTAACCGAATACTCGGTTACGAGTATATAGCCGCGAGTCCGGTTGTCAAGATGATTTTTGGGAGGCGGAACGAGGGGCCGGCCGTTCCCGCGGAGCGCTAAAACTTGCGCTCCACAGGAACGGCCGTTGCAGCGAGTTTGCAGAAATGCGCTGCGGGGACTTTCGTTGTCATGTTCCATGCGCGGCGGAAGCCGCCTGGAAGGTGATATGCACGGTCTTGGATTCCTTCGTGCCGATGGTTACGGGCTGTTCGCTGGTCCCGTAGAGTTCGTGCCAGGCAACCAGCGTGTACGTTCCCGGCGGAACAGTTTTCAAATCAAACGAACCATCCTTACCGGTCACGCTGAAATATGGCTGATTGAAAACGGCGATGTAGCCCTTCATCCACGGGTGGATGTTGCACTTCACCGGGATGGCGATTTCCTCGTGAGCGAAACTCTGGTTGAGGGGCGGAGCGCCGGGCGGCTGAGATTCGTTCCACTCCCGGTTGTCTTTCGGGAGGGGATGGATGTTGTGCGTGACCGGATCCGCGTTGACGACTTGAAGAGGCTGGCCGGTCTCGAGGACCAGCACATGTGGATCGTACATGCATCCCTTCTGCGTGATGGTCGCCGGAGTCTGCGGCGCGTCAAATTTGTAGTGGCTGAAATCTCCCTTCAAATAAACCACCACATTTTCCAGCGCGCCATTTTTTCCGACGAGCGCGTCCTGGCTGGTAGCCGGGGAGGAATGCTGCTTGGCGCAAGAGGGCTCGGCAGCCATATTGATCGTTTTCATTTTTGGCGCCGCGCCGTCCAGCTGCACGACGCCGGTAATCGATCCTGCGGTGGCGGCGTCCACGGAGATGCCGTTCATACTGCTTGCGGGGGCCGATGTCTCACTCGTTGCCGGTTTCTTTCCGCAACCAAGTATGGCGAAAGATAAGAAGACGGAAAATGCCGCGAAACCAATCAATCTGCTTTTCATGCGTACAACCTCCTGTCGTATGGAATTAAATCGAAACGTAGGCGTCGGGATCGTTGAACTGATTCACTCCGGCGCGCCGATCCTGCATGAAGAGGTGGCTCGAGTCCACTTGCACCGTTCCGTTGCCCAGCAGTGTTACCTTGCAGCGGTCCATGGGCCTCGGCGCGGGGCCCGCGAAATTGACGCCCTCCGGATCATATTCGCTGCCGTGGCAGGGGCAATGAAACATATTTTGTTGCGGCAGCCAGTCGGGCGTGCATCCCAGGTGAGTGCACCGCGCGAAAATCACGAACAAGCGGCCGGGTTCCAGGATCACCCAAAGGCGGTTGGATTGCAGAAACTCTTGATTCACTCCCTGCTGAAACGCGGTGGGAAATCCTATATTCACGCTGGTATTCGGTTCGTAAAGAGCTCGCGGGAAGAAGAAGCGGAAGAACATCAGCAAATTAATGCCCAGGTATCCTCCAATAAGCCCCCAGATCATTCGCCGCCGGTTTTTATCGAGGGGCTGTCCATCGTGCTTTTTGGCTCCTGATGCGGAATGCGGAACAGGAGCATCTCTTGCTTCAGCTTTTTTTGCGTTTTGTTCCAGAATTTGCGGACCCATAAGAACTTCCAATCGAGGGCGCGAAGGGGAACTGCACTTGGCGTCTGCAATTATTTGGATGCGACGGGGGCGAAGGATCGTTGTCCGAATTTGAAATGAAAATAAAATTTGGCCGCGCGATCGGTTTCTGTTTCCGCGCGGCCGCGCGAAATTCCACGGCGCTCCCCGCAGTCATGGACAGCGAAGCGATGATGATCTCGCGATCTCAAAGCAATTCCTGCTTTCCACTCATCGTGATTCATTAAGGCGCACTTCGCCCGATTGCCGTGCCCGAGCCTCAGGTGTGACGCAAGAGGAGGCAGGCCTGCATTCAGCCCGCCGCCTCCGCATCACCGGCAAAATTCAGCGGCATTCTTCCAATGGATTCGTTTTCCCTGAGACGGAACGAATCATCTTCGCGCATTCAAGATTGTTTTTTCGCCGTCTTCGCGCTCGTCTTTGGCGAGACGCTTTCGAGCGCCTGCCGCGCCAGTTTCAAGTGATCTTCCAAAGTGGGCAGGGTTTGCGCGGCGAAGCCTTTGATCGACGCGTCTTTGCCGTCGTTGGCTTCGTGGCGGAACATGGCGATGTCTGCTTCGTGGTCCCTGACCATATCTCGCGCGTAGTCGCGGTCGAAAGCAGTCCCCGACAATTGCGACAGGCGGACGTACGTTGCCTGATCCTTGGCATTCAATTGAGAGGGGATGGTAATGCTGTCCTTCGACGCGGCGGTTTTCAGACTGTCGTCGGCCTTGGTGTGATCGGTCACCATGCGTTGAGCGAGTTCCTTCACGGTTTTGTTGGAAGCTTTATCCTCGGCTAGTTCTCCGAACCGGACCTCGGCAAACCCGCCTTCGGCGGCAGTCTTGGCGAAATCCGTAT
Source organism: uncultured Acidobacteriota bacterium (assembly GCA_963768275.1). Taxonomy (GTDB): domain Bacteria; phylum Acidobacteriota; class Terriglobia; order Acidiferrales; family UBA7541; genus Palsa-360. The sequence goes on along the minus strand of CAVYHH010000018.1, from coordinate 24,536 downwards.
CCGACATCATGGTGGCTGTGGATTTGGTTTTGGCGGTGGATTTGGCGCTGTCGGAGGGCGGCGCGGCGCTGGCTGCAAGAGCGGCCAGGCCGGCCCAAACGAAAGCGAAGGAAACGGCTATCGCGGCATACTTCCACTGCTTGGTCATAGTGCAATCCTCCTGTGAATTGGGTGTACCCGGGTTCGTAAGCTGGCAGGTTGGGGATGGGTCATGTCTGCCCCCACAGGCAGGACACGCCCTTGCTCTTTTATATCGTGAAGCGATATACTCTGTCAATCGCGCCGCGGGCCGGCCGGCGGACAACCCGCAGAGCCCGCGAAGCTTCTATTACATCGGAAGGCGATAGATTCCTCGAAAGGCCCAGATGCAGTATCGCAAAGCGACGGTTGAAAAGGAGAACGGAGTCATGAAGATCAAAATTCCCATGGGGTTGCTTCTTGCCGCTGCGGCTCTCTTGGCGCTCGGAAGCGCTCCCGCATTCGCACAAACCAGCCAGGCGGCCGGAAAATTGAAAGTTCACGTCAGTCCAAAGCAAGCCTACGTCTTCGTGGATGGGAAAGCGATTCGCGACGGCAGCCAGACCATCGAGCTGACCGCCGGCAACCACAGCGTCGGCGTCGACAACTACGGATACACTCCCCAAACGAAAAATGTGGACATTACCGCCGGGAAGACGACGGACTTGGACGTCGCCCTCCAGGCCTCCGGCGACAAAGTAAACGGGCCCTTCGGCGATATCGAACTCAAGGGCCACCCGCGCGCGGCGGTGCTGCTCAATGGCACGACGCCGGCGTTTTTTGTGGGCCACGTCGATGAATTCGACAATAACTTTATTTGGCACCAGTGGCTGCTCGTGAAGCCGGGCAACTATCAGGTGACGGCCACGGAAAAGGGACAAACCATATGGTCGGGCCCGGTCACGGTAAAGGCCGGCGAGCGAGTCATCGTCGATCTGAACCATAACGGCGCGATGAAAACGAGGGATTTCAAAGCCGGCATGAAACTCGGGCCGGAACCGCGGTTCGAAGCAGGCGTGGCCAGCGCGAGGGTGCCCATCGCTCCGGTAACAGCCGAGCTTTCCGCGCAGGCGAATCAAGTGACTTGCGGGGCAGCCACGCAGTTGAACTGGAAATCAGCCGACGCGGTGGAAACGTCAATCTCCAATATCGGGAATGTCTCGGCGAACGGCGAGCAAGGCGTTAGCCCGACGCATCCGACGACTTATCAACTCACCGCGAAAGGACCCGGCGGGACCGCGGAACAATCGGTAACCGTGAATGTGAACGCGCAGCCCACGGCCACGCTTGCGTTGAGCCAGCCGCAGATTCGCTACCACAAGATCGGCGACAAGGTGGTCGAGCAGGATTCGACCACGCTGAACTGGTCGGCGTCCAACGCCAACCGAGTCACGATCCAGCCGCTCGGCAGCGTCGCAACCAGTGGAAGCAGCAACATTCAAGCCGCGCCGGATCGAACTGGAAACGGGCCCATCGATCGGGACGTGACCTATACGCTGAGCGCGATGAACGCCTGCGGCGGCACGGCCACCCGAACCGCCACCCTGCACGTGGTCGGCTCCATCGATCCCGCTCCGGCCGTGACGCTCGCGAGCCTCTTTTATCCCACGGCCTATCCGCAACGCCAACATCCAAAAGTGGGCTTAGTGTCCAGCCAGGCGAAGACTCTGACAAAGGCCGCGTCCACTTTCAAGAACAACGAACAGTATGCCCAGCAAGACAAGCTGATGGTTGTGGGGCACGCCGACGTCCGAGGGCCAAAGAAATATAACCAGGCGCTCAGCGAAAGGCGCGCGGAAGCTGCCAAGAATTACCTGATTTCCCAGGGCGTCCCGGCGGATAAAATTGAAACTCGCGCTGAGGGAAAAGATGCCCAATTGACCGAACAGCAGGTGATGAACCTGCAGTCGCAGGATTCGCAGCCGCAACCAAACTGGATGAAGAATAAAAAGAAGGCGACCTGGCTGGCGTACAACCGGCGAGTGGACGTCATCCTCGAGCCGACCGGACAAGAATCAACTCAAGCGTATCCGAACGATGCCCCTGACGCGCGCGTCCTGTGGCAACGGCCCGTTCCCGCGCTCAAGACAGTGGAAACGGCGTCGAAGGTATCTCCCGGGAACGAAAACGCGCAACTGAATAACTCCCGGAATTAACTTGACGATTGGGGTGACGCCCCGGCTGCCGGCTTCGCCAAACTTCGGCCCGGCCGGCAGCCGGCGTGTGGTCCACCGAGGCTCAGCACCCATTAACTTATGGATTTACTTAGCGGCGGAAGTGTGCTCCGCTCTCAATCAGAGGTATTGTTGTGAGTAGAGTTTTCTAAATCTATGGCCCAAAAAGAGATCGCCGCCGGTGTCGTACACAAAGTGCCGGCGGATTTGCGAAAAGCCCTTACGTCTGACCCGAAGACGCTGGCAGCATGGGAGGATATTACGCCGCTCGCTCGCAATGAGTGGCTATGTTGGATTGACTCCGCCAAAAAGCCGGAGACGAGGAGCCGCCGGATCGAAAGGACGCGCAGCGAGCTTGTAGACGGAAAACGCCGCCCTTGTTGCTGGCCCGGCTGCCATCATCGTTGAAATAGGGTGGGTGGCCCGGGCTTTCGCATTCCACAGGGTCGTCTCCTCTCCACCTTCTAATACTACTGCTATACGTCCACTCCGAGTTAAGATTCTGAACTTAGGGCGCCTTGTCCTTGATGCTCGCTGCGGCGAGGCGGGGCTTTTGGTTCGACTGGCGTTGCCCAAAGGACTGCGTCGACGGGACGGGTGCCGTCATCTTCGCTTCTCAAATTTCGAATTGCAGTGTTCGAGGAAGAACCGAAAGTCAAAAACCCCCACCTGTCACGCAGCGTGACAGATGGGCCACCCGGAAGATCAAAACCGCCTCAAAGGCTGTGCCACCCGCCGTACGGTGAGTTGGGTCAAAATTGCTCAAAACCCCAGCCAAAGAATCCGCAGGCTTAAGATATTGAAGCCTGGGATCGGCGCCTTTGCCTTCGAATAGATACGATGGTTAACACGCAAATTCCCGCCCAGAAAATCAGCCAAATTGATGTAGTCTTCGCCTCGCGCATTCTTAATCGGAAGTCCTCATCCCACGACATATCTTCTTTGCCGATCGAGTAGGAAATTTTCACGCCATCCTTAGATGCAATCTTTTCCGTGATTTCACCTACTTCAGAAACTGAAATGTGAAGCGATGAGTTGTCACTCCAACTCATTTGGGGACGGTATAGATTGCCGGCATTGGCGAACCGAAATACAAGAGATTGCCTGCTATCTTTCTCTTCCGGCTTGTGAAGGTAAACATACGTTGTCTCTGCTCCGTGGGCAAAGCCGAACGAGCAGGACGTCACATGCGCGGTTGCGACTATTCCCGTCGCATTTGGGACTGATGGAAGATCCTCCTTTATGCAACTATCGCTGGCCTCTCCTAGGGGATCTTGCGGACCAATAACAACGTACAATTCATCAAGCACTACCACGATGCCGAGAACTGAAACGGTAAGCAGAAAGTAGCGGGCGAAGTTGCCAAGCTTTGACCTCATGGCTCGATTTAGGATCTCTCTCTGTGTTACTCGCGTAAACCTATTTCTTACGGTGGCAGTTAGAGCTGGAGTAGGCTCCTGATTTCGCAGCACCCCATCACGCGCCCCACCATGTTTCCCACTGTTTAACCTGGGCCGAGGTGTAGTTCAAGGAGGTAAGTCTGGCAAATCCCGGAGCGATCCTAATCGTTGACTCCCTTGAGAAACCCCAGGCCGGGTGGCCCGCCCTTTTATTTTCCACAAAATCCTCTCCTCTCCACATACTAATACTACTCCCGTACGTCCACTCAGAGTTAAGAGTTTGAATTAGTGATCCTATAACTGACGGGTGGCCCGGCCTTTTGTATTCCACAAGATTGTCTACTCTCCACGTTCTGAAACTACTCCCGTACGTTCACTGTGAGTTAAAATTGTGAACTTGGGTGCCCCGTCCTTGACGCCGTTTCAAGGGCGGGGCTTTTGATTCGATGGTTTTTCGAGAAGAAGGAATCCACGCTGGCCCGCACCGATCCGGGATGCGGATGTAAACCTTGAGAACTAAGTCAAAAACCCCGCCCTTCAAAAGACGAGGGACGGGGCACGACTTCAACTTCAAAGGCCGGGCCACGCCCTACTGAAGCGGATCAACTCGGTGGACTTCGATCGTCTGTGCTTGTGGGTCGAGGACGCCGATAACTCGCACTTTTTGGCCGGCATAAGGTTCGACGAGTTCAGGTTTATCCAGGTGGTACACTTTGTTCTTGTTTTGGAGCACAAACCGGCCGCCGCGATTTTTGATGCAATATAAGGTGCAGTCCGCCGCGGTTTTTCCGACCGATTTGACCTTGAGCATTTCCTTGTGCGATTTGTCCATGGAATGGACATTCATGGCGCACTGAGTGTCCCCGATTTCGCCGATGAAGACCTTTTCGTCCCCGCCAAAGACCGAAGGACTTGTGAGACAAAGTAAAACCAAAGCGGTCAAACACAATGAAAATTGTTTCCAAAGGCGCATTTCTCCCCCTCACTTATTGATTTCAGAATCGGATGCCGTCTTGACCACAGGTTCCACGAAAAATTTCATGTTCATCTGCTCATGGCCTTCGCTGCAGATGACCGTGCAAACGACTTGATACTCGCCCGGCTCCGCCGGGGCCGTGAGCGAGAATTCCTGGACACCCGGCTTGAGCAGCAGCTCCCATCCGGGAACGGGCTGGTGGTCCTTGGGGCGGAGCAGGGAAAATCCGTGGATCGAGCCGTCCCTGTTGTTCTGCTTGGCGCGAATCGCGGTCACCCGCAGAAGTATTTTTTCGTTGGCTGTGACCGTGATGCTGGGCTTGCTCATGCCCTGAATTTTGTACCGGCTGTCGTGGTCCGCAAGCACTTCAATCACGCGTGGAGCCTGCTGGGCCTTTACGGGCAGAAGCAGCAGCAAGAGCAGCAAAGCGGCAAATGCCCGCGCTAAAAACGGAGCAGGGGCGGGCCGGTCTCCTCGGATTTCGCGTTTCATCGTCACTCAGTCATGTACCGCACGATGAATTTCATGTCTTCGTCGGTTAACGTGGCGCGAACCCTCATGTGCCGCTCGATCGTGGCCATCATGCGGGGTGGAAACTTATGCGGGGCCATGTGGCACCGGCCGCAGTTGGCGCGATATCGTTGCTCTCCTTGGAAGCGCGAATAGGCTGCTTGCTGCACTGGCTTCGAAGAGCCCAGCGCCGAGGCGGAAGCCGTTCCCGCGCCGGTGGATGAAACTTTCGTGTCCACTACCTTCGTTTGTTCCTGTCCCGCGGCGCACAAAACTCCGCCCAGTATCAGGACCGAAAGGCAGGCGAGAACATTTCGTTTGAATTTCAATTTTCGCCTCCAGGGCCGAGCGGAATTGCGAAGCGATAGGTCAGCCCAACCGTCCAAACGTTCATGTTTCCCAGCTTGCTGAACTGCCGGCCATAGCTGCTCACCGCTCGCAGGCCGTCCCGAAAGTAGTAATTCACGCCGAATTCAAATTGGCGGGTATTCACAGGCGGCAGCGAATCGCTCGGGATCTGGCCTACAAAATACTGTTGCATGCGCGCGACGAGCTGCGTTCGGCGCATGGCGTACTGCCAGAACGGAACCTGGCTCAGGCGGTATGCAGGTTCGAACCAGTAACCGCTCCCTCTGGCCGAGCGTTGATATTCCCCGCGGAATTCCAACGGCAGCGCAGGCGGCTGCCAGCCGCCGTGAAAACCGAAGGAGTTCGACCGCTCATCCTGGAGCAGGTGCTCAAAGGAGCCCCCGATTTCGAGCCGTGCGCTTGGAATGAAGATCCCCGCGCGTCCGCCCACCAGGCGATCGGAGTCGAGCGGAGTCACGTTGCTCAACGTAACCGTGCTCAACGCCGAGAAATAAACGGCGTAGTTGATGTTGAATTTGGACGTCGCCGGGAAGCCGCCGCGCAACATGGCTCCGGTGCTGGCTTGGGATGGCCCAGTTCCTATCGGCAGGATCAATGGATCGGTCTGAAGGTTTCGGATCCAGATGGGGTAGAGCCGCTCGTTGAATATTCCGAAAGGGGTAAGAAACCTTCCCACCGTCACGGTCACGAAGGGGTTGGCTATGAAATCCAATTGGGCATAGTCAATGCTTTTCAGAACCTGGCCGTGAAACGCGCTGCTCCCCGGCTCCTGGGCCATATCCGCTTCAAAAGTAGTCCGGGATTCGATCAGCCACCGGTCTCCTATGGGGACGAGAAGGACAGGAGCGATCAGCGGCCCAAGATGGGGTTGTCCGCCCTCAAAAGTGGTGATGAATCCAGCTCCCCCGATGATGACCGGCACGGGCTTGGGGATATCGGGCTGGTCCTGAGCGTGGAGAATAGGAAGCGCAAGGAAAGTCAACAATGCGCCAAGCAATGAAATTCGACGATGGAATGAAAATGAAGAACTATGGCGCATCCCACGCGCCGTGGGCATAAGTCCGCAATAGGCTTTGAAAACCGGCCGAACAAAATTTTCCACCACTGCAACCCCACAACCGTCTGCACCCGGCTATACGTTTTTTATGATGTTGAGGGGTCGTCCGGAAGGGGTCAAGCACGGTGGATTTGATCTTTGCCGGAGTGATGAATAACACAAGCGACACAATTCTCCGTCAAACCGGGCAACCCGCCGTTGCATCGGGCGGACGTTTCAAGATGCTCCACAGGGACATTGCATGCAATGCGCGGCGCCCTTCAATGAACTTAGACATTTGCCCAACGCGAGCGAAAATATTTTGACAGTTTTTGATTAATGAACTATAGCTAATTGCAGCGTTCCGCGACGGCGGACCAGTCCGCCCGGATCAGCGATTGCCGACGACAGGGGACACCATGAGAAATCAGAGCCGCACCCATACGCGCGTCACCATTCTGGCTGGAATCACGATCGGGTTAGCCCTTCTCGTGGTGGGAAACGTAAGCAGGTCCCACGCGGCGCCCCCGCAATCACAGACGGCTTCCAGCCCCAGCAAAGTCATGCACACGGACGACTTCCAGCGCTCGGCGCGCCTCGATACCTATAAGGTGATCGCGGATAGCGGCGCGGGCCGCGGCGAGAACATTTACTTCTACAAATGCTGGATGTGCCACAACCAATATGCCAAGACCGGCCCGTATCTGAAGGAGCTTTTCAAGCATACGCAATTGATGTCCGGCGATCCCGTGACGGATGAGAATGTCGCCGCAAAAATCAAGGAAGGCGGTCCGGGAATGCCGGCGTTCGGGACGACTCTGAAGGATGCCGATGTCGCCGATCTCATCACGTACATCAAGGAAGGGAAGTGCTGCGTCGAGGGAGAAAATCCCGGGCCGAATCCCTGGTATCGCGCGGCCACTCAAAAATGGACGGTCCAAAACGGATTGTCGGGCGGCGCCACGGGAGCCGTCAAGATTCCCAGCGGGGATTCGCCGGAGGGCGTAGGAGTGCAGCTCATCGCGCCAAATGGCGTGCGGACGACGGTGTATACCGACGCGCAAGGACACTACGAATTTCCCAAGATGCAAACCGGGGACTACACTTTGCGGATCCCGACTCCGCTTCTGTTCAAGCCTTACGTCGTAAATTCGGTTCACATCGATGGAGCATCCAAGCTGGACGACATCGTTTTGGAGAGAGTTTCCGATTCGGATGCGCTGCCGGCCACGCCGGAGATTGAACGCCAGCTCAGCGGCGCGGAATTGTTGTGGAATATGCCGGGCACGGCGCAGGAGAAAGCGACCCTTCAGAAAAATTGTTCCGCATGCCATTCCTGGCAGCAGATTTTCCGCAACCGCTACGACGAACACAGCTGGGGACTGATCGTCGACCGGATGACGCAATATTCCGGCACTTCTCTCGTGATCCGCATCAAGGGAACCTCATCCACGGGCGGCGGAAACAATTCGGTCACGCGCCAAGACGGAACCTCGGCCGAAGAAGTGAAAACGCTGGTGAACTTTCTGACGCGCGTCCGCGGACCCAACGCGCAAGATGAACCGCTGCGCGTGTTCCCGCGCCCGCGAGGTGCCGACACGAAGGTCATCGTTACCGAATACGAGCTGCCGCAGTCGCTGCTCGCCTTGCATGATGTCCAGGGCGACTCGAAAGGGATGATGTGGTTCACCAGTCACAAGACCGATGTGGTCGGCAAACTCGATCCGAAAACGGGAATTGTGACGGAATATACCATCCCGCTCACGCCGAAAGCGATGCCCGGCACGCATGCCGTAAGGATCGACAAGAACGATGTCCCGTGGTTTTCAGAAAACTGGGGACACAACCTGAACCGTCTCGATCCACAAACCGGAAAAGTCACGCAGGTCAAGATCGAAGACGCCGTTCCTTTGAATGCGCCCGGGTTTGGCAATTTTTCCATGACGCCTGATGGTTACGTCTGGGACAGCCGCGACTTTAATGTGCGAAAAATCGATCCGGAAACGGGCAAAGTGGTCCAGCGCTATCCCCTGCAGGTAAGCTTCAGTTACGACAACCTGATTTCCGCGGACGGAAAATACTATGGTGGCGGCGGGCTGCCAGCCTGGGGCAACACCATAGAGCGGATGGACCTGAGCACAGGAGAGTGGATCAAGCAGAACTCGGGTGTGCATATGATGACCGGTAAGCGTGGCGGCTTCGATCCCTACGACAATCCCTGGTTTGGCGGAGGCGACGGCGCCTTGATCGAATTGAACACCAAGACGGGCCTCATTGAAGAGCACGTCCCACCGCTGGCCCCGAGCCCGCTGACGGATTTCTACGAAGCGCAGCCGGACAAGAACGGCGAAGTCTGGGCCGGCGTGCTGCACGGGCGGCAGATGGTGCGATACAACCAGAAGACGGATGGCTGGACGGTGTATGAGATGCCGGAGCCGTTCACCTACGACCGCAGAACTTACATTGACAGTTCCACGCATCCAGTAACCGTATGGTATATTGATTACAACGGCTACCTGGTCCGCGTCCAGCCCCGGGAATAATCCGGAGCTTTTCTAATAGCCGCGGAGAGACAACTTCGCGACCGGTCGTGCCTGTGCGAATACGGCCGTCAGGACATTCCTCGTTCTATTCCCTTTTCGCGGGCGCGTTTCGCTCCGGGGCCGCAAAACTGCCCTCAGATATCAGTGGCGCGCGCGATCGCGTCAAAGTTTTGTCCAATTTCGTGCCTGCGAACATGACAATTTCTTGACTCGGGTTTGACACTAACCTGGCCGCAAACCGCCATCCTACTCTCTACCGCTACAAGGAGGCGGTAGAGTGAAACACAAATTTGCGTTGTTTCTCTTGTGTGTCCTTCAGGCCGGATCAGGCTTCATCGCTGACAGCGCGTCCGCCCAAACGAAAGCTTACCGCCAGACGAATCTCGCATCCAGCGTCCCGGGCGTGGCCGCAAACAATGCGCCGAATTTAGTCAATCCCTGGGCAATCGCAGGCTTGCAGGGACAGCCATTTTTCATCGTGGACAATAGTTCTGGATCGGTTAGCGCCCTGAATTCTTCCGGCGCTCCAGCGGGCGCCGTCGCCGTTCCGGTCGCTCCTGGAAGCATGGGCCGCTCGATGCCCACGGGCATCGTTTCCGATGCGAGTGGCGTTTTCGGGCCGGCAAGCGCGCCTTTCCAGTACGTCCTGGTCACGCAAAATGGAACGATCTCGGGATTCGCATCCCGCAACGGAAACCTTCCCGCGCAGGCGACGCTTGTGAGGGATGATTCCGCGACAGGCGCGGCCTACACGGCGCTGGCGCTGCTTCACCCGGATTGTTGCGCGCCCTTCGTTGCGGCCGCCGATTTCAACGACGCGTCGATCCACACGTTCACGAACTCATTCGATCCGCTCAATGGACCAGGTTCGTTCCGCGATCCGAATCTTCCCGCTGGTTATGCACCTTACGGCATGCAGACGATCGGTAACCAACTATTCGTTACGTATGCCTTGCAAGATGCAGCGAAGCGCGGCCCGGTGATCGGGGCTGGAAACGGCGTGGTCGATGTCTTCGATATGCAGGGCAATTTCGTGCGACGGTTTGCCACAGGCGGCAGCTTGAATGCCCCCTGGGGAATCACTCTTGCCAGCGGAAATTTCGGCCCATTCAGCGGCGCTATCCTGGTAGGCAACTTTGGCGACGGAACGATCAGCGCTTTCGATGCAGCGACGGGAAATTTTCTCGGCCAGATCAAGGACGGAGATGGCGGCGTCATCGCGAACCCCGGAATTCGGGGTCTGGCATTTCGAGCGGACGCAGGCACGGACCCGAACACGCTGTTCTTCACGGCAGAAATCGAAAATGGCCAGGGCGGATTGTTCGGGACGATTACAACCGGCTTGGTCAGCACAACGAGAGTTTCCACCCCTGCGGCCACTGTCACCACAAGCGCCATGTTGACTGCCACCGTGGACGCGGGTCCAGGCAATCCGGGTATGCCGAGCGGGACGGTAGCGATTGCCAATGGCGGCGTGCTTCAAGCAACCGCGCCGCTAGTCGATGGCGTCGCGACATTCACCCTGCCTCCTGCTGGAATGGGGATGCACGTCATCGACGTACAATTCAGTGGTGACGCCACGTTCCTGCCGAGCAGTTCGCGAACAGAAATGCAAGTCAATGGCGTCGGCACGACGCTGGCTCTTGCTGCGCCCGTGAAGGCAGCCCACGGCTCGCCGGTGTCAATAACCGCCACGATCAATTCCATGGGCGGCACTCCCGCGGGAAACATCGCGTTTCACGACGGGAGCGTCGGCCTCGGATCGGCCCCCATGAACGCCATGGGAGTGGCCAGCCTCACGGTCAGCACTCTCGCCACCGGCGCTCATTCGCTAACCGCCTCCTTCGCCGGAGCCGGAACATTTGCAGGCAGCACGTCTGCTACCGTGATCACCGACGTGTCCGCCGCTCCCGATTTCGCTGTAGCCGCAAACCCAACGAGCGTAATGGTCTCACCCGGTCAGTCGGCTCCGGTGATGGTGACGGTCACGCCGACCGGCGGGTTCACAAGCAATGTCACGTTATCCTGCTCGTCTGTTCCCGGCGTCACATGCACTTTTGGCTCTGCGACTTTAGGGACCACCAATGGAGTGGCGAGCACCACCATGAATATAAACACGACTACAGGCGTCCCGCGTTACGGGTTTCTGCCGCCCGGCAGCATCGGCCTCGGCGGCCTTCTCGCCGCTTTGTCTCTGCTCGGCCTGATGATTTGGCGGGGCGGGAGGTTTGCAAGAGCTCGCGTTCCTGTCTTGGGGACGGCTGCGGCACTGGCGATTTTCGCGCTTTCGCTCACGCTTGGCGGCTGCGGATACGGAAGCTCCTACACGCCTCCGCAGAACTCAGGCCCGGCGGTACTGACGGTCACCGCTCAATCCGGGCCGCTGACTCACACGGCGACCGTCAACGTAACGGTGCAATAGGACAGCCGGGGAACAAACGGATGAAAAAAGTTTCCTTCCGATGATCAGGCAGGAAAGGCGGGGGCTGCTTCTCGCGAATGCATTTCCGGGCAATTGCCCGCGCGAGAAGCGGCTTCCTCCCATTGAAATTTTTAGGGGCCTTACACCAAAACTTCAGGGACTTCCATTCTTTGTTTGCGGAAGGCGGACTCAAACGCTTTGACGACAGAGGGATCGAAGTCTGCGCCCGCGCTCTTCAGGATGGTGTCGCGTGCATCCATTGGCGACAAACCTTTGCGGTAAGGGCGATCGCTGATCATTGCATCGTACGCATCGGCAACCGTGATGATGCGAGCCTCAATGGGAATCTCCTCGCCCTTCGAGGGATGGTAGCCCGTGCCGTCAAACCGGTCGTGATGCGCGAGGATGATGGGCAAAATGCGGCGAAGCGAGCCGCCGACGGGCTGGAGGATCTTGATGCCTTTCTCCACGTGAGACTTCATCTCTACCGTTTCGCCCTCGTCGAGCCGCGCGGCTTTGTAGAGGATTCCGCGGCTGATTTCGAGTTTTCCGATATCGTGCAAGAGGGCCGCGGCGCGCACATCCTCGATTTGCTGTTCCGGGAGGCGCATTTCAGCGGCAATGGTGGTCGCGTAGACGGACACCCGGTAAGAATGATTCTGCGTGAACTTGTCATTCCCTATGAATTGATTCAGGATTTGCAGCACGCCGTAATACGTCTCTCGCAGTTCGTTGAGCCTGCGCTCGCCAAGCTCGTAAAGACTCCCGGTGGCATAGGCTGAAATCAACAGGAACCCGCCCCAGACGGCCAAGTCCGACCAGGCCAAAAGCCCTTGCGTCTTCCACGTAATCGCTCCGCCCAAGGCTGACGGGTTCATCAGGTTCATCCACACGACAAAGAGGATGGAGGCCACGGCTGCTTCCACCGCGCGACGCCGGCCGAAATAATACGCCGCCATGAGTGTGGGGAGATTGTAAAAGGTAAGAACTAAGCGCTGCCCAGCTATGAAGAAATTGACGACTCCTGCGGCAGCAATGATCGAGAGGATCAGGAGAAGCTCTTTGTTAATGTCGCCGAGGCGCGAAATCCAATTGCGTTTCACTGTGAAACTCCTGTTGCAGAAAAGTGAATCTTCAACTTGGGGATACCCTTGGCGATAGTGCCGAAAATGGTCTTCCGGGGCAGTAGTACTGTAGTTTGTTGTGCTTGATAGGTTATTGCATTACTGGCCTGCCCGTAATGCGGCAGGAGGCCGGGCTTTCCTTCCTAATTTGGGAGATTTTGCCGGCAAGTTCGTTGTGCCAAGGGCAGGAGGGGCGTAAAATGCGCGGACCGCCGAAGCAGCGGCCCTAAAGCGAAGGTGATCGAAGGTGGTCTTCAAACAATTCTATCTGCCCTGCCTGGCGCATGCTTCCTACGTGATCGGAGACGAGGCCACAGGCACGGCTGCCGTCGTCGACCCGCAACGCGACACGGACCAATACATCGCCTTTGCCGCCGAGCACGCCCTCAAGATTAAGCACGTATTTCTGACGCATCTCCACGCCGATTTTGTCGCCGGCCATTTGGAATTGCGCGACCGGGAGGGCGCTACGATCTATCTCGGCGCCGCGGCGAAAGCGGCGTACCCATTTACCCCCATGCACGATGGCGAGATTCTCGAATTCGGACGCGTACGCCTGAAGGTGCTGGAAACGCCGGGCCATACTCCCGAGTCGATCTCCATCCTGGTCTATGACCTGAACGTCAGCGAAGTGCAACCGCACGCCGTGCTCACCGGGGACACTTTGTTCATCGGCGACGTAGGGCGCCCCGACCTGCGCGCGGCGCTCGGTTGGTCGGCAGCCGAACTAGGCGGCATGCTCTTCGATTCGCTGCACACCAAGCTGCTCGCCCTGCCGGATCAAAGCCTGGTGTATCCGGCGCACGGCGCGGGCTCGCTCTGCGGCAAGGCGCTCAGCAAGGAAACGTTTTCAACCTTGGGAGAACAGCGCCGCACGAACTACGCCCTGCAGCCCATGAGCAAGGAATCGTTCATTCAAGTGGTGACAGCCGACCAGCCGGAAGCGCCGGCCTACTTCACCTATGACGCGGTGCTGAACAGCGAAGAGCGGCCCACGCTCGATCAAACGCTGGCGCGCGTGAATCCCATGGCGCTCGACGATTTGCTTGCTTTGCAAGAAGTGGGCGCGCAGATCCTCGATACCCGCGATCCCGGCGAATTTGCGGCTTCTCATCTGGTAGGCAGCATCAACATCGGTCTCGGCGGCCAGTATGCGACGTGGGCGGGGACGGTGCTGGACCGGGATCATCCGATCGTAATCATCGCGGACCCCGGCCGGGAAAACGAAGCGGCGACCCGGCTCGGGCGCATCGGGTTCGATCACGTGGTTGGATATCTGAAAGACGGATTGCACAGCCTGAAATCGCGGCCGGAGCTGACGGTTGCGACGGAACGCGTCAGCGCGCCGTATGCGGCGGAGCTTTTGTCATCTCCCGAGCCGCCGGTCGCCATCGATGTCCGCACGCCGCAGGAGCGCGAACAGAAGCACATTGCAGGCAGCCTTGGCGTCCCGCTCAATCATCTGGTGGAAAACCTGGGAAAAATTCCGAAGGACCGTTCTCTCTTGGTTTACTGCGCGGGCGGCTACCGGTCGTCCATTGCCGCCAGCCTGTTGCAGCGCGGCGGATTCGATCGTGTCGGCGAAATAGCCGGCGGCATTGTGGGATGGGAATCCGCAAACTTGCCGGTCCAAACTGGTCAGGCTTCGCAGTAAGTAGCACAGCCACTCCTGGCTGTGTGCTTTTTCTAAGTGCTGGAAGAACCACACAGCCAGGAGTGGCTGTGCTACTAAAAAGGACAATCCTCGTAGAGCGTCCTGCAAAACCGGTACGTGGACCATTCGTTCGCCTTCCCGGATCGAATTCGCTCCAGGCTCCATTCCGTGCTCGATGCGACATTGAAGGCCATCGCGTCCGATACCTCGGGATGATAGATCTTGGAAATTTGCCAGAGGCCCCGGCTCGCCTCTCCGTCACCCTTCGCGCGGGGATTGAATTCTGACTCGTGCTTAACGATCCAGAGGGCAAGTCTCGGATTCACGCCAAATTCTGTGGCTTCGGTCTGGACGTAAGCTTTCACTTCTTGCGGCGTAGGTCTGCCGGTTTGAACCCCTGGAGGGTTGGCCGGAACGCGGGACAGGCTCGCGAGTTGCGCCCGATGGCTTTTAAAAATGGTCACCTTCAACGGCAGATCAAGCGCACGCGCGGTTTGGGGAGCAACACCTCGATCGCTCGGCCCTGCACCGTGCGCCGCAAACGCAATGAGGGGCAGGGAGTAAAAAGCGAGCCAAAGAAGCTTCTTGATCACGGTGGTCTGCATGGGAAGGAGATTATACACAAAGGCGAATCTAAAGCGAAACTAAAATCTGGCCTGAGTTCTCAATATACTTGGGAGGGTAGCGACTCAGTTTGACCAGGAACATGCCCGTTCCGAACCGGAAGACACGGGGCGGAACATCCAATCCAGATCAATTCTTGAGATTCAACGCGGCTTGCTGAACCTAATTCACGACCCTAATATTCGGAAGACCATGACCTCTGAAGGATTGCCAAGACGCGTTTTTCTGATGTAGATTAAGGCTCTTGCCGGGTGGTGTCCCCCTCTCCGCGCAGATTCTTTTCCGCCGCTGGCGAACGCAGTGAGGGGGGATACGGAT
This sequence comes from uncultured Acidobacteriota bacterium, assembly GCA_963768275.1. Classification (GTDB taxonomy): domain Bacteria; phylum Acidobacteriota; class Terriglobia; order Acidiferrales; family UBA7541; genus Palsa-360. The sequence goes on along the minus strand of CAVYHH010000018.1, from coordinate 9,368 downwards.
GCGAGCTAGGCTTTTCGGATCGGTGCCGCAGATTGGCATCACTCTCCTCGCGGCATTGCTGTTCACAACAAACGCACGCTCTCAGGACTCCGATCCGCGCGATCGCGATGACATCCACTGGGGTCAACATACCGCCGGCGTTCTCTCCCGCGTGGGCATTGAGCAATACCCGGTCGGCTGCAGCGGGCCGGGAGGCCCTGCGGACCCCAAACCGTGGTCGAATGCCGCAGGCGAGCGGAGTTGCTCGAAGGCCACCGAGGAAGACAACGTCGACGGCCTGGTGGTCCTGGTGAATTGGAGAACTCTCCAGCCCGACTACTATGACGAACCGCTGAAGAGTTACTACATTGATAATATAATTTACTCAATGGTTCACCCGGAACGGCAGTCGATTCGCCTGGGCGTGTTGACGGGTATACGCAGCCCGGACTGGTTGGAAACGAATTCTTTTCCGAGCGTGATCTTCCCGGACGCCTTTGGCCCCGGCATGTGCGACCCATCGGCCGGCGGCCCGTCAATGGCCGGCGCTCCCGGCGCAATCTGGAATACGTGGTCGATAGGAGGCAACCCGCATTCCATGCCGAATCCGTTTGGATCGAACACGTGTTTCCTCACGGCTCTGGACAACGTCGTTCGCAAATTAGGACAAACGGGCGACTATTTTTACCCGGTCACGCCGCCCTACCCGCAACCCCTGGCTCCGTACGACGATTTGTATTACGACTCCGCGCCTGGCAGGGAAGGATTTGTCCACACGAATGCCCCGACCCGAACGATGAATAAAATTATCGGGCACGTATCCGTTCTGGGGCCGTCGTCTTATGATGACGAGTCCGTCTTGTGCCAGTTGGAAACCGAGTGCGAGAACACTGCCGCCAACGCGCCAAATGTCAACCTGTGGCAGTCTCTGGAACCCGATGACTTCTCCATGGAAGCCGCGATCGAGGACGCCCAAAAAAAAGCCATCGATATCTACGCCAGGCATTTCCCGGCCACCTATTGGACCGTGGACCTCACCGAACGGCAGATGCCGTTTTTTACCGCGGACGGGTGCCGTGTATCTGACAATCCCTATCCACCCACGAGCAAAGCGATTGACGCAGCCGACTCCAGTGACTGTTTCGGCAAATTGCGGACGGATCTGATCGACTACATTGAAGCTCGCTATTTTTGGCACGGAGGCGTGCAGAATAACTCTCTCAGCGCTGATCCGACCCAATTGGCGAATCATCCAGTTTGGAAGCAAACGGCTTTGGCAGCCCAGGGACCTCCGCTCAATCCCGTGAAATTGTTCGCCGGATTCGAGGTGGGGCAACCGGCCGATTTTTACAAGTCCGGAGATTTACTGTTCAAGGATTTCGAGGCCGACGACCAGGGAGCCGTCAATCTGGCCAAGCAGATGCTCCCTTGTTATCGGCAAGTCGATTTCATCGAATTTTACGACGTGGACATTGCCAACGACTTTGCCCTGGCGCCGATTGATGGCAGCACTCCTGCCACTCTGATTCAGGTCAACAAACCGATTTCGGCGCTTAACGATGATCCCAATGGCGTTACCTCGGGCGGGTTCATGCACGTGCCGCTCACGGATGCCCATTTTAGTTTGAGGGCGAACAACTTTTACTCGCCTATGGATTGTCGGACGTGCACGTGCAAGGAAGCGACCCCTTAGATTTTGAAGTGCTTTGACGATTATTTCCAGGGCGGGTGGCGCACCTTTCTTGACGTGTTTGAATCTTCGGGTGGCGCATCCTTCACGTCCTTCCCGAAGGATGCGGATTTTTGGTGGATTGCATCTACGACCTGGTGGGAAAAATCCAAAAGACGAACGATCCGGCGGGAACGTGCGGCAAGTGCAACACGATCCTACTGCAAAACCCAGTTGACTTCTTTCTCGACAAATCGGAACGCATACCGCGGGTGATTCGCGTCGGAGTCATCGCACCTGGTGACGCGCGCCATTCCAACGAATTTCGGCCCACCACTAACCAGGGATACCGCAACCTCGGAATCCTTCTTCAGTTTAGCCTTGCAGCCACAGTAGAATGTGCTTCGGCTGACGTTCTCGGTGGCGCACAGTTCCTCGAACCGGTCCTCGAACAATTTCGCATGCAGATCGTGTCCTTGCATCTTCACCGTGACTCGCAGGCGAATGCGCACTTCACTTCGCCGCTCGGGCTGAGCGGCTTGCAAAACCTTCGCCAAGCCGTCTCGCAAGGCCGCAAAGTCGATCGGTTTCTCGAAGTACGCCGTGGCGCCGAGTTCCTCGCAGTATAGTTTGGTGTTGGCGCCGGCTTCCCCGTCACGATGATGATCGGAATCAACTGCGTGGAAGTTATGGATTTGAACGTCCGGCAAAGCTCAAACCCGGAATAATTGGGCATTCTCAAATCGAGCAGGATCGCGTTCGGTTTGCTTTGCAGGGCCGCGGCAAGCGCGAGTTCCGGGTCTCCCGTATCGACGATCTGGTAGCGATCTTCGAGATTGATTCGCAGCAGACGCCGAATCGGCGCCTCATCATCGATGATCAACAATTTTTGCATGGCGCGATTTTCTCCTATCTGCTCAGTTCAATTTGACGTCAGGTCCGGCAGTCACCGGGGATTCGGCGCCTGCCGCACCTTCCGGTTTCTTCGTTTCACCGTTCCCATCCAACACCTCGCGCACTTTGCGTATCAGGACTTCCTCCGTGAAAGGTTTACGCAGCAAGTGAGTGCCCACCTCAAGGACTCCATGACCGGCAATAAAGCTGTCCGTGTATCCGGACATGTAAAGGACTTTCATCCCGGGATGGCTGGGAGCCAGGCGTTCCGCCAGAACACGTCCGTTGATTCCCGGCATCACCACGTCGGTGAGCAGCAGATCGATCGGGCCGGAGATTTGCGCGGCGAGCTGCTGAGCTTCCGATCCATCGACGGCCGCCACGACCCGATATCCGTTTTCCTTCAGGAACAATTGCGCCAGCCTCCGCAGAGCCTCCGCATCTTCCACCAGCAAGATGGTCTCGGATCCGCGGACATTGTGTGGTTCAGGACTGCTTTTGGATGGGGCGAGGATGTTTTGTTCGATCCGCGGCAAATAAATCGTGAAGGAAGATCCTTTTCCTTTCTCTGAATCAACAGTGATATACCCATTGCTTTGTTTCACCACTCCATAAACGGTGGCGAGGCCCAATCCGGTTCCTTTGTCTCGTCCTTTCGTGGTGTAAAACGGCTCGAAAATTTGCGCCTGTGTTTCCGGGTCCATCCCTGTGCCAATATCCGTGACGGCCAGCATCACATACTTGCCCGGGACTGAACCCGGATGTTCCCTCGCAAAAGCCACATCGATTTCGGCGTCGGAGGTCTGGATGGTCAATTTGCCGCCATCCGGCATGGCGTCCCGCGCGTTGACAGCCAGATTCATCACGACCTGTTCCAGTTGTCCCGGGTCCGCTTTGACCTGGCCTAGAGCCGGGTCGAGGATCAAGTTCAGATCGATGTCTTCTCCGATCAGACGGGGCAACATCTTTTGCATATCGGCAACTAGCGTGTTCAAGTTTAAAATCACCGGTTCCAGAACCTGCTGACGGCTGAATGCCAAAAGCTGTCGAGTCAACGCCACAGCGCGCTGACTGGCTTTTTCAATTTCCTCGGCGTACTCGTACATGGAATTCCCGGAAACCAGATTTCGTTTTATGACCTGGATGTAGCCGAGGATAACCCCGAGGAGATTGTTGAAATCGTGGGCGATTCCTCCGGAAAGCCGGCCGACGGCCTCCATCTTCTGGGCCATGCGAAGCTGCCGCTCCAGCACGCCTCGCTCCGTCACGTCCTGATAGATACCCAACGAGCCGAGCACTCTTCCATGTACCGTCAATGGCACCAGATGAAGCTCCACATCGACGTAACTGCCATCTTTTCGCTTTCGGCGCGTGGTCAGACTGATGGAGATCCGATTGGAAATCGTTCCGGAATCACCACTCGCTTCGGCCAGCGTTTTCTCGTTCGGAAACAGTTCGACGACAGCCTTCCCGATGGTTTCCTGCCGGGCGCATTGAAAGAGTATTTCGAAGGCGGGATTACACAATTGGACTTTCTTCCCGGAGTCCAACACCAGGATGGCAAGGGGGCTGTTTTCAATCAGCGCGTTGAGATAAGACGTCCGCTCGAGGACCCTGTTTTCTAATTCATTGTGCGCCTCCTGCAACTCGGTATCTCTCTGCTGGATGCGATCGAGCATGCTGTTGAATTGATCAAAAAGGAGTCCTATCTCGTCCTCGCCTCGTTTTGTTGCACGGATGGAATAGTTTTCTCTGGAGGAGACCGACAAAGCTGTATCCGCCAGCTCCCGAATGGGGCCTGAGATTACGTGCTGAAGCCGGGAGGACAATAAGAACGCGACTGCCAGGGAAGCAAGCAAGACGAGGAGATCTATCTCCAGGAACCTGGTGAGACGCGCATCGAGGTCCAGAAGATCGGCCTCAATGAAAATCGTCCCAATGGATTTGCCATTCAGGGTGATGGGTTGAAACAGGACCATGTTTTCCCCGACGATCGCACTGGACTGGATTTGCGCCGGGGGAGGAGTGAAATCGTTGCGCGCCTCGTCGCGGCTATAGCTGGCGAAGACAATACCGTCCTTGTTATAAATGCAGGCGTGGGTCACATTCTGTTTGGCCTGCAAGGCGGATAGAATTTCCCCCGCCGATTGCGCGTCACCAAAGCTCAATGCCGCTGTGCTGTTCGATCCAACCATTTTTGCCGCGGCGCTGAGGTCTTGCGTTTTCGCGCGCAGGAATGTGGACCGGTCGAATAGGGCGAACACGACAGAGGCTACGAGCAGGGCCGCGGCAGAGGTGGCCATGACAATGGTTTGAAGCTTCTGCCGAATCGATAAATCCAGGTACGAACGCATCTAGGCCCCTCCAGGTCCCGTGGACCGCACTAGTTATTCACGATTTGCGCCAGCGCCAGCAGTTTGGAGCTGATCTTGAGCCCCGCCCGGGAGGCCGCATTGACGTTGATGTCGAAACGGACGTGTTGATCTTCGAGGGAGAATTGAATGATGCCGCCGTGCGCGGCGAATTGCGTCATTTCTCCGACCGTGAGGATGCAGGACCCATTCAGAGTCGAGAAGATGTGTGCTGTGGTTTTTCTCTCCGAGGAGCTGATGTAAAGGATGTGGCAGCCCTGGGTTTCCTTATCACTTTGAAGGTGACGAACGACCATGGGCCTGCCATTGTCGCTTTCTCTGGGGATAGTGGAAGCGAGAGAGATCGCGAATGGATCTTGCCCCAGAATGCACAGAGAGATGGGCGCCTGCCGGTCAGGGTAAGCGGAGTCTGGCCATTCGACGAAATGCGATAGGTTGTAGAGCATAGCTGCCTTCAATTTGTATTCATCCACGGAGTCCTCCTGCCCGGCGGCGGTCCCGGGAACAAGGACGTGCACCAGGCAGAAAACGAAGGGGACAATGGGCAGTCCACGCATCAAACGGGCAAGAAACCTGCCCCTTGTCCGGGCGGGCGGCTTCTTCCGTGATCGGCGTTGAAGATTCATGTTTAGCCAAATGGACGGTTTCTATTCCGTCCCTATTTCGAATCCACGTGAGGGCGATAGGTCAGCTTTAACCGAAAGCTTCGCCCGTCTTGAGGAATCGAGACTTCCACATGTTCGAGGCCGCCGGAGTCGGCGTACCGCTTATCCAGGAGATTGTAGAGACCTCCGGAGAAATCGATCTTTTCCGTAATTTTGCGGCTGAAAACAGTAAGGTTCACGAGGAAGAATCCGCCCAAATCCGTTTGCGCGACGGTTCTGGTCCTGCTCGTATACTGGGCATCGACGCTGGCAAAGAGCTTTTTTTGGAAGAGAGGAACGCTGAAATTTGCCTTGGCCAATTGTCTAGGAGAATTGGGCAAATCTTCGCCGGTCAGCACATCGCGAGTGTGTTGTATGGAGTGTGATATGGATCCTTCCAGGCCGCCCGGCCACCTGGCGCCCACCTCGTATTCAATTCCCTTCGTCTGCACTTGCGTCGAATTGGAATAAAGCGGATTGCCGGTAAGGGGATCGATGCTCTGTTCAATCAAATCGTCAATCTGATTCAAGAAACCCGCGCCGGACACGTAATACGTCTTCCCGAAACGGCGCTCCACGTCCACTTCCAAACTCCGAATTTTCTCCGGCTTCAATGCAGGATTGGCGGTATTGCTGTTGTTGCCCGCGTAGAAGGCTTCGTAATCGTTTGGCGCGCGGAACGCCCAACTGTAGTTCACTTTAAGGTCCGTGTTTGGGGTCGGGTTGAAGTGCAGACCGGCTCGTGGGCTCAGCGTGTTTCCATAGATTCCATACCAGTCGCTGCGAAGACCTAACACGAAGGAAAGATTCTTGCGAATGGAATATTTATCTTGAAAATACAATGCCCCGACCCGGTTGGAGAGATGGCTGTCGAAATACAAGTGATAGGGCTGGATATCGTAGTTCAATTGCTGCTGCCGGATATCCTGTCTAAATTCCGTGCCGAACGTGACCTTGTGTCGTTTGAAAAAGACCCTGGAAGCATCTCCCTGGAAGTCCCACCAGGTTCCGTTGGCGGCGTCGTAATTTTCGGTGTAGGGTGGAATTCCTGTGTGTGCATAGTCGTAAACGTAGATTCCGTGATAGCCGTACCAATCGTAGGAGAGCCGTCCAAGCGTCTCCCAGGATCCGAACGTGTGGTGGTACTGGGCATCGACGTATCGGCGGGCATCCGTGGTTTGGTTTCGTGGATCGTCAAAAACCGTGCCGAAGGAGGCCGTGGGAACGTTCTTGGTACGGGAGGATCCGACGACATGAATGTTGAAATCCCGGTAGATGATGTCGCCGAATATGCTGTAAGACTGATCGCCGTCGGCGTTTTGAGCGATCCCGTTGTTTGTGGCCGGGCTGTCAAACTCCGGAAAGAAAAGTTGTTTATGCCCCTGGCTGTTGTAGAAAGTTCCGGAGAGCAGCGTTTCCAGTCCGTTGTCAAAGCGGTCGCCGTAGCTCATTCGGGCTTTGTAGGAATTCCAGCTTCCCGCTTCGCCGGAAAATTCGAGCGCGTTCAAATCGCGGCCCCGCTTGGTGATCACGTTGATGACGGCTGCAAATGCGCCCGTGCCATAGGCCGAGGAATCAGGTCCGCGAATAATCTCGATGCGCTCGATCAGATCGATATCGACCGGGAATTCCGTGCCGACATAAGCTCCGTCGAAAATGTTGTCGTTGACTCGATGGCCGTCCAGCAGGAAGAGAATGCGCGCGTTGTAATCCCCCGGCAGTGACAATCCCCGGACACCTACATAACTGTAGTTACGGTCGTTGATCACGTAGAAGCCGCGGACGCCGCTCAGGACATCCGCCAGGGTTCGATACCCGTGCTTCTGAATCTCTTCGGCCGTGACCACGGTGATCGAGGTTGCCGCATCCTCCGTCTTTTGAAGAAACTTGGCGGCACCGTAAACTGAATCCACTTTTAATTTCACAAGTTCTTCCATGCTCTGCCCGCTCAAGTCGTCCTGGCCTGGCTGCTGCGCCGCGACGGGGCAAGCGCAGAGCATCGCGAACAGGAGAAGCCGGCGCACCGCGCGATTTCCTCGCAAATACCCGCTTCCGGCGTGTGAGGGAGTTTTCCCGGCGGCGTGGCTATTGCCCCCGAGAAAACTTCTGTCATAGGAAATGAAAACAGCTCGTCGCATTTTCTGCATTTGCTGAGCCCGGCGATCAAAATAGGGCGCAAGGAGCAGTCGCGGAAGTGGAAGGAAAAACCTCCGCCGTCAAATCGCCGACAATTGGAAGGGGGTAAAACTAAAGACGTTCGGCAAATCCATTGTGGTCCAAATAAGCGCTGAGCGAGAAGAAATCTTTGCTTGCGGTGCTACAGCCGACACGTGCCATGGCAAACGACGCAGGTCAAGAGCTATCGGTTAGCGCTCGGTGCTTTTATTTGTTCCAGATATTCGGGAGCAATCCACTTTCCCGAACGCTGCGCAAGCGCGGCCACTTCTCGCGCCTTGTCGTATTCCCCTGTATTGAGATAGATCGCCAGCAACCGATTGTAAGGCTCGCACTCACAAGGATCAGACGCGCCGCGCATCTGGATCGCCCGGTTCAAATCCGAAATGGCCAGATCGTACTTCTCTCTGGGGTAATGGGAGCCGCGATTGCAGTAGGCGTCGGAAACACGGAAGACCATCTTCGGCTTCAGTGCGGCCTCCTGCTCGAAAATAGCAAGGGCCGCGGTCCAATCCCCCATCGAACCAACGGTCAAGCCGAGCATGTCGAGGGCGTCGGCATCTCTGGGATTCTTTGCCACGACTCGGGAAAAATCAGCTTTGGCCGGAGCGAGAAAAACGGACATGTAGGGCGGGTAAATCATGTCCAGGCCGGCGCGCGAATAGTAAGCATCGCCCCGGCGGTAATACATGTCCGCGTTGTCCGGTTCCAGCGCGATCGCCTGTTGGTAATCCTGCATGGCCAAATCGAAGAGCTTGCCGTATTCCTCGTCTGCGATGAGTTTCATGAGTCGCAAGTACCGAGCCTTTTCGGAATAGGCGTCAGCCCGGTCGGCATATGCTGCGGAGCGTTGCGCGGTGTTCCCGGAGGCTGCGATCGCTTGCCCGGCGCGGCGAATTTCACCGTCGTAGCGGCTCGCATTCCAGCTTTCATACATGCGAACCATACGCGTGCAGCCACCCAGGAGAACTATGCCGGCGAAAAGAATGGCAGTGCTCCAACGCTTCACGCTTCTTGAGGAGGTCGTGGTCACTCACATAAGTATCCTCGATCGCCCACTCAAGCGAGCAGAATTTCGGCCGGCGTTTCGCTAGTTGAATACGACTGGTGACGTCAAAATCCGGCCCAGAGAAGGAATCTTCGTGGGTGGCCCATTCCTGCCATGCAAGGGTGGGTCCGGAAGTGGCTTCAGGATTTCCGTGCGTTCTGCGTGAGTAAGTGCCTGTTCGCAAACGCGCGGCCTGACCCGCTTTTCAGGTATCTTTCCAATCCTTCCGCGAGGTGTTGTTCAGGCAGCGCGACATACGCCATCAAGTTCCAAGGTTTGAATTTGTTGGTATGAATCGATTTTCCGGCGTTGTGTTCGGTGAGGCGCTTTCGCAGATCGCTGGTCGAGCCGACGTAAGTTTGGTCGGGATGATCCTTACTTCGCAAGAGGTATACGTAGTACATGGAGCCCGCCTTCGCTTGCCGGACTGGAATTGGTGGATCGTAGCATGGGTCTGATGCCGACGGGCATGTGTTGCCTTTGCTTTTGGTGCTACGGCGGGCACTCGCCTTCGCCAAAAAACGGCTACGGCGAGCAAGCTCGCCGTAGCCGTTTTTTGGCGAAGGCGAGTGGAGGCGGGGGGAGTT
>CAVYHH010000017.1:0-268486 GCA_963768275.1 uncultured Acidobacteriota bacterium | reverse complement strand
GCCGCACAGCGGCAGAAGATCACATCGAAGACCGGCGAGAAAGCAACGCCTAAAAAGGTTAAACGCAACACGCAGGGATCAGATAACAAATCGGATTCTAAGCAGTTGAATTTGTGAACGGCCGCCTGCCTATGTGCATAGCGCGTGAAACGCCCTGTCTGTCAATCGTCAAATTCAAATTCAGCCGCTCCGGCATTACCGGAAAATATTCAAAGAAGGAGGCGGAAAGTCATCTCCACCGGGATGCGTACCGGAAATGGTTTTCCATCCGCACCAACGGCTGGTTTGAGCTGCCACCCGCTGACCGCCCGTAGCGAGGCCAGCTCCAAATCCACTTCAACGGCACCTATAGCTCTGGCGTTTTCCACTGTCCCGCGCTCGGTGACCGTTATCAGAATTTGGACGGATCCTTGAATCCGTTTTTCTTTGGCATACCCGGTATAGTGCGGATCGGGACAGCTCAAACAGGACGGATACTGGATAGGGGAAGCACCCGGCGGATCGTCAGGCAACTCGGGCAAAGGAACGATCAACGAGACTCCAGACGATGGATCCCTCAAGAGCGAGAGCGCAGTCTTGGTTTGAACCGAAGAGCAGGAGATGCCGGTAGAAAAGTCCCCCAAGGAAAAAAGGTGTTTGGCATCAGCGAGGGTTGTGCGCAGGACACACACTCCGCGTCTCCGCTGGAAGTCTTCACCAATAACCACCTCGGCCCCTGCATCAGAAGCAACATCGTCGAGGGCGCCCATGTATGCATCGACGCCAAGGAAGCCGTGATCCGAGAGATGCTTTACCGCCTCTTCTCTCTGGATGAATTTTGCATCCGGAATCAATTTCTCCAGATTCGCACGCAAAACCGAGTCGAATTCGGCGCAAAGCTGCGGTGCTCCCAAACAACCTGAGAGCGGAGTCGTCAGAATTCTGCGTCCATCCGTTTTGGCAACTTTCTTTGCGGTCTGTGCCGCCAGGCGATCAATCTGTGGTGGAACCCGAGCGTTCAGTCCAGTCAACGGCATAAGGAGAAACACGATGTTGCTGACCAGTGAAATGCCAAAGGTCGGCACATCCATTTTCCAAGGCACAGTTCCCCCTAAGGCAAGAATTCTTGACGCGGATTCTAGTAGATCAGGGTCGATCGGGCAACGAGTTCGTGTTTCAGTTAACCCTCGAATTCAAGAGGCTTATGCCGGATTCCGCGCCAGAAACGGCATTGCCGGAATAGGAAAAATTGGGCGATCCTGCTTGCGGTCAACCTGGTTCTAATTCCAGGCCAGTCGATTCCCCAAATAATCTGTCGCGGTTCGGAAACTTCGATTGCGATGGTTCAAAATAGTGCATTGACGCTAGTTCGCACCCTCTGAATGCGCTGACGTCTTCGTGGGAAAAATGGCCGGTGGAGAATTCGATGAAGGGGAGATTCGAGAAGCGCTATTTCAAAGAAACGATTTATCTTTAATTACCGGCCCCTATTTCCACTAAAGGATTGCATGGCGACTGCGCGTGAGGAGGAACGCGAGGCACATTCCCAGAAGTTGCGGACAACTCCGAAGGAGCCATAAACTGCTGCGATTCGACCTTCCCACTGATTCAGCCGCTCAATCTATGTATGAGTAAGAACCCGCCAAAGCGGTGAACTCAATCGTGAAAGTCCGCACTTTCCGTCACCGCGGCCTGCTAGGGATCTCTGGCAAAACTGACAGTTTCCGCCGGCGCGGAGTGGCGCTATCGATATAGGTATGTTGCTAGCCCGGCCCTTCATTGCTAGAGGGTGCGCCAGAAAAGTGGTTAATCAGCCGGTTACTTCAGGACGTTGAGGGGGAAATCTTGACGCTGAACCAGTGGTGTGGTTCATTGGGTTGCCTTCGCAACCTCGAAGCCGGTCGCTAAAGACGCTTTTCAGGTTTATTGCAATTCAAGCAAGTTCAGTTGCACTGCGCCCCTTGAACCTTCGGGAATTCGGCTGGCCGCTAGAGAACGATTGGCTGTGAATTGCTTAACGAGGAGGGGTGTGTATGAATTACTCAGGAAGGCGCATGAGGACAGTTATTCAGATTGCAGTGGCATGCCTCGGGATATTCTTGACTTCTCTTCCCTCATTTTCTCAGGGCGACGCTGGCCGGATTCAGGGAAGTGTTTTGGACCAAGAAGGTCTCGCTGTAGAGGGCGCAACCATAGTCGTCACTGACGCATTGCGAGGTACGTCACGAACCCTGGTTACGGACACCGCAGGAGAGTACAGCGCTCCCAGCCTGACCCCCAGCACCTATAAGGTCCACGCCGAGGCGAAGGGCTTCAAGGCCGTCGATCGCGAGAATGTCGTTTTGGAAGTAAACGCATCGGTCAGGATTGACTTCAAACTCCAGCCCGGCGACATCAAGCAGACGATCACCGTAACTGAAGCAATCCCGATCGTGGATACCACGAACGCTGAAGTGGGGGGAACTCTCCAGCACTCGATCATCGAAAACCTGCCGTTGAATGGCCGCAACTTCGAGAACCTGCTCACTCTGCGCCCGGGAGTCACAATTTACCCTGGCGGCGGTGGTTGGACCCAAAGCACCAACGGAATCCGCGCACACGATAACGTTTATATGGTGGAGCGCGTAAACAGTAACGATCCCTGGATGGCGCAAAGCATCATGAATGCGGCTATGGCCGGAGGCGATGCCGGCACGATATTGCCTATTGATGCGATCGATGAGTTCAAAACCGAAATCAATCCCAAAGCGGAATACGGTTGGAAACCCGGAGCGGTCATCAATGTCGGTGTCAAATCAGGCACCAACGATTTACATGGCAGCGCCTACGCGTATGGACGGGACGGCTCCTGGGATGCGCGAAATTACTACAACCCAGCGCCGGAGCCTGTAGGAGATCTTTCCTTACAGCAGTTCGGCGCCACCATTGGCGGCCCTATTAAGAAAGACAAACTCTTCTACTTCCTGAGCTACGAGCAACAACGCTACACCGTCGGGTCTCCTGCTTTGCATAAAGTACCCATTACCAATCCTTCGAACACGACTAGCACGAACAGTCTGGTAGGGGCTTGCCTGGCCGCGCTCGCGCCGGGTGGCGGTGGGGTTACTGCACTGAGCGCACAAATGGCGGGACTCACAACGACTTGTGCCCCCCTCACGACGCCAGCCACGCCGGGGGGACCTGTTTTCCCGGGCCTATTCCCCGTAAACGATACATCAACGGTTAATTTGAATACCGCACTAAACACCAACAATATGATCAATTCCGGGTTGGTGAGAATCGATTACCACATCAATAACAAAAACTCTTTAAGCGGAATGTATTTCATCAGTCCAGGCGACGGACTCTTTGTTGACAACCCTCAACGAGAGCTCAACCAACAATGGCTGACGGTTCAATATGCGCGGGCGCAAACATTCAGCTCCAGCTGGACATACACGCCCAATTCCACCGTGGTAAATGAATTCCGCGTGGGATATGCCCATTATTACCAGAATTTCGCCAGCAACGATTCCACCAATAATCCGGCCGACTACTCTTTCAACGGTCAGACCTTTAACATCTACACCGGTCAAACGAATCCAGCTTATTTCGGGTTGCCACAGATCAGGATTGGAGGAGGCCTGAACCTTCAAATCGGATTGGGCTGGCCCAAGGTCGTAGGACCCGATAGCGTCCTGCAGATCCTGGATCACGTTTCGTATTTACATGGCAGTCACGCCTTCAAATTCGGCGGTGAAATTCTGCTCAATCAAAGCACCAACAACGTAACCGCGAATACCAAGGGACCGATGCAATTCAACTCCTTGCAGAACTTCTTCAACGGCGCGCCCGCGACAGCGAATTTTCTTACCGGGGACATCCTGCGGCATATGAGCTATAACGGATACGCCCTCTTCGTTCAGGATGACTGGCGCATCAAACCGAATCTGACTTTGAACCTCGGTGTTCGCTACGAAATAAATACGGTTCCTAAAGAACGCGACAACCTGTTTGGCAACTTCGACCCCATTCTGGGGTTGGTACAAGTGGGCAACCAGATCCCCTCCCTGTACAACGGCGATCACAACAACTTTGCACCTCGAGTGGGTTTCGCCTATGACATCGGCGGCAAAGGCAAGACAGTGATTCGCGGCGGCGCCGGCATCGTCTACGAGCAGCTCAGTCTGGACGTGTTTAATAACATTGCGAACTTCCTTGGGTCGCGCACCGTACCCACTGGGGCTCAGCTTTTCGAGTCCGGACCGGGCGGCACCGTTGTGCAAGTCCCGACTCCCGGAAATATCAATACCGTTTCCACAAATCAATCCACTACTGTCACCTCGAATTTCCCAATTAATTCACCCACCACTCCCCTCTTCTCCAATGCGCCGGCATGCGGCGATGGTTTTGTAAAACCCGCGGGGTTCTTGACTCCAATTCAGCCGTGCGAAATTGTCGCCGTGAACCGGAACCTGCGCAGTCCCTATGTCAGCACGTGGACCCTCGGAATCCAGCGGGCCATTACGAATAACCTGTCCTTGGAGGTTACCTATGTCGGAAACCACGGCACGAAGTTGATTTCGTTGAACGATGCAAACGAACCGCCGATTGGGGTTGGCTGGAACACTCCGTTTACAGCGGCCCAGATAGCGGCCTTGCCCCCTGGAACAATTCCCGTTTCTGACGTTGGATTGACCGCCTCTCAAATCTGTGTTAATACAGCCGGCGCTACCTGCATCTCCAATCGGGCGGCCGAAATACAGGCGCAGCCGTTTACGGCTCCCTGCGCTCCACCCGTCGGACTTGGCACTTCCGGCCATTGTTTCTCGTACCTGAGCAACATCATGCTTTTCTCAAATAATTACCACTCCAATTACAACGGGCTGCAGGTAACGGTGACGCAGCGAACGTCGCATGGCCTCTCCTTCACTGCCGGCTACACATATTCTCATTCTCTCGATAATGCTTCCGACAACTGGGGCAGCGGCCTCGAGACTCCGACCGACCTCGCGCATCCCGCCAGTTCCGTATACGGGAGCAGTAACTTTGATATCCGGAATCGCTTCACATTCTCCGGAACTTACTCCATTCCCGGCAAGAAAGGGTACGGCCAAATGCTGGAGGGCTGGTCTATCAATACAGTTGTGACGATTCAGGGTGGTCAACCCTGGGGCGTGAACGACCAAACCACAGATTTCAGCGGAACGGGCGAGATTTTCAACCCCGTGATTGGCGCTCCGGCAGGAAACGGAATCGCTGAACAATGGGATTTCTTCGGCAATCCCCACGACTTTACTCCAGTCCACGGGTGGACCGACACGAACGGAGGGGTCAATGCCGGTGGCGCCGGCGGAGTACCCTACTTCGGCGGCACCAGCAACCCGACGTGTTTAGCGAGATCCTCGGCATTGGGCCCGCTTGCGGTTGCGTCGCTCACCAATCTCGGCTGCTATGCGGTAGGCAGCTCGGTTCTCGTGCCATCAGCCTATGGAACTCTCGGCTCGACGGCCCGCAACCTCTTCACCGGCCCCGGCTTCAGAGACTGGGATTTCTCCGTGAGCAAGGAGTTCAAGGTCATGGAACGAATCAGCGCCCAGTTTCGTGTAGAGTTCTTCAACATTCTCAACCATCCGACTTTCACCAATCCATTCGGCGGCCCTGGCGGCGGTCCAAGCCCCTCGACCGATCCCTCCCAAGGGCCGGGATTTGGAATTAATGCGGTCACACCCGATGTGGCTGCTTCAAATCCTGTTCTTGGTTCCGGTGGTGAACGAGCGATGCAGTTGGGACTGAAACTGGTTTTCTAGTTGCTTGATCTCGCCGAGTACAGAGCTGAAAGAAAGGTGGGTCCTCACCGGCCCACCTTTTCCGTTTCTGAAGTCATCAGTTCACGCCGAAATTGATTTCCTGTCATCGTTATCGGAATGTGGGCCGAGACCATTGGCTAACAAGTTATGAGAAGTCCTGCCAGCTCAACCGGTCGATGCAACACCCTCTGATCAGTTGATCTGACAATACTTCCAATCGAGAATCAATCTGTGCGACAGGACTCAATCAGAACCTAAACTGGGCTTTTGTTTTGTTTGAATTGGCGCCCATGAACGAAATCAGCCTCCTAGGCCACTAGAAGCAGACTTTGAGGAAGTGTTGCATCGACCCATTGAGACCACCGGACTTCTCGGGACTTGGCCGCTGCTGGTATGTATTTCGAGAGCGGATGCTCTTAGTAAAGTTCTTGCGATGAACCTACCGAATATCTACTTCGCGGAAGCCGAAGCCCTTTAACATGCCTGAGATTGTGCTTCGCGCGTTGTCGGCAGCGATCTTTAAGATGCCGTCTTGCAGTGCGTCTTGCTGGAGCTGGCGCTCAGCTTCTTCGCGGACTTCGCTTTCAAGGTTGGGGTCTGGGGAAGAGAATATGCCGGTGTCACGGGAATATACTTTCGTCCTTGCACTATCGATACGCGTGCTGAAGACTTCCGCTGCGGGCAAATGAATCGACACCTTCAGCCCCTGAATTAGGACATCGCCGGGCTGCAAACCCGTCAGATTAATCCCCGCAACCACTTCTCCGTGCACCACCAGCAACAGGCGGTCACCCGCCAGAAATTTCGGCAAGTACGCATTGGGGTGATCACCCGAAATAATCTTATCCATCGCATAGCTCACGGTTTCCAGCCGCTGGAGTTGCTGAATTTGACGAACCACAGTTGGCTGACCCACATTGATCTGCGTGCCTCCTCCGCGCAAAAGGCCCAACAACCCGATCCCAGTGGACAACCACACGAGCGCCCCCACCAAGACGACAGCAAGAGACGCGCCGAAGAGCACCCCCAGAACCAAGGAGTGCAGGTTCCGTGACTTTCCACGCTTTCCGCGAAATTCCGGTTCGTTAACGAGAGGAGCATTTTCATTCGTCATGTGTTTGCCCAGCAACTGCAGTGTAGACCAAGCCACAAATCATTGCCCGAATTCGTTCACAATGACCGCCCGGTGGTCGCACCGGAAGCCCACGCCCAGAGCCATACAAGTAAAGCGAGGCAATTCCAACCTGACTGGTGTGGTCAATTACGTCTCTTTTGACAGTGGATAAACTCGGACGGTTGATGAGACAGTTCCCTCTATAAGCCCGCAGGTGATAGTTCGTTGGGAGAAAAACGAAGAGTAGCAGAGCCCTCCGGCGACGCAGCGCCCGGGAAGGATGTGCCTCCATGAAAAGACGGCTGGCAACGATATGCATGATGGCAGTGTTAATGATTGCGGCCACTTCCCCGTCTATTCATGCACAAGACCCTGACGGCTTGAAAGGCATTAATGTGGTCTACGTGCTGGTCGAAGACGTTCCAGAAGGGGCCAAGATATTAGGTCTCACCGCTGAAAGTATTCAAAACGATGTCGAGTTAAAGCTGCTGCTGGCTGGTATGGGAGTCGCGACGCTGAAAGACGGCCACAATCTTCCCGGGCGTCCCCACGTTTACGTCCGGTTCACTTTAACGAAGCGCGCTGAGGCAGCAAGCATCCAAGTTGAGTTGGATCAGGATGCGGTCTTGGACCGGAACGCCCAGAATGCACTCAGTGTCAAGACATGGTACGCGGGTTATTTGCTTGCGAACCCGACCGCTCAAAGTGTCCGCGAGGAGATTAAGCGCGATGTCGATGCGTTCATGAACGCTTGGCTCTCCGTCAATCCGAAGAAGTGAACTCTCAGCACCAACGTGATAGTATCTTCAAAATGAAGACTCGAAAACCAACGTCATTCTCGAAAGACGGACGCCGGAAGCACCATCATTGGCAGGTCACAGTATCCTATAAAGACGGAGAGCAGTTTGCCCGCGTTTACACAGATCGTAAGAAAGCCACTATTTTTGCAGAGCGGCAGGAAAAGTCCCCGGTTGTTAAGAGCGCTCTGGTCACTAAAGTTAGCTAGTCCCGCCCCACTTATTCATATGCCCCTCCGATGGCGAGTACGCCTTGAGCCTCGTCATGATTGAAAAGTCACATTCTGATAAGCCCGACTTATCGGGACTTAGAGAAATGAAACACAAGGAAACCCACTCTCCATTACAATCACCGCCCTGGCTGTTGAATCCAATCACGCTAATTTTCTTCCCTGTCAAAATTGACAGGTCCCAACGAGAACTGGTTCCGATAAACATGACACCTCCTTAGAGCTGTCATGCAAGTAAAATTAGGGCAATGGAAATTCGAGTGTTCGTGTTGAGCGGGAGCCGGTTTCTGGGCGAAACGCTCGGTCGAGTCCTGAGGGAAAAATGGCTGACGGCCTCGTGGTAGGAGAACGCCTATATTCAGTTGACGCGCGCATGGCAATCAACGAATCGACGTGTGATGTGCAGTTGACGGATTGGGGGCAGCGTGCTCAACAATAAACGCGCAGTGTTCCTAGTGGCAGGAAATCGCTTGTTGCGGGAAACGCTTGCCAAGCTTCTCAATAAGAGGGGAGATTTTAATGTGTGTGGTGTCTCACCATGCGTCCCTAATCCCGCTTCCTCCATTGCTACATCGGGGGCCGACATTCTGATTCTGGATTCAAATATCAAAGGACAGTCGGACTTCGCATTCATTTCCGAAATTGTCAGCCAAGTTCCAAGCATCAAGGTCGTTCTGATTGATATGGATTGCGATCCAGAAGTATTTCTGGGAAGTGTGCGAGCCGGAGCCACAGGTTACATACTGAGAGATGCCTCTGCCGCTGAGGTCGTGTCCGGCGTACAGGCGGTTGCCCAAGGGCAAGCCATTTGTCCTTCTCAGCTATGCGCTCATTTATTTCACGCTTTTTCGCGGCAATCGACAGAGATTCCAAGCGCTCGATTGAAGGTCGATTTTGGGCTGACCCGGCGACAACAGCAGCTTATTCCCTTGATCTCTCAAGGACTGACGAACAAGGAAATTGGGTCCCACTTGAACATTTCCGAGCAAACTGTAAAAAACCATATCCATGAAATCATGCGGCGTACAGGAGCCAACGATCGCTTACAGGTGATTGACCAGACGGGTCTTCGGGGTGCGTTCCGATAGTGTTATTGCATTAGCTCAGATATTCGTCACCTCATCAATTAATAAGAAGCCGAAGACGGCAGCGATGAGTTTCATCATTCACAGGCGATAAGTCTGAGAAACGGGTTTCCGGTATCTCGGAATTGGGCCAAAAGCCAGCTTCCGACTAAGACGACCTACCAAGACTTGGCCGGGCGGTTGCAATAAACGTTGTGCCGAAGGGGAATAGTTCAGGCCTAGTTGGCCTCTAATCACTCTGCAGTAACCGGCTGACGACCAGCGTCCCTAGCTTGCACCAGCGCAATGACGGCGACTGGTGCTTGCAGTCAAATGGCACTATCTTTCGGAATGGTTTGAGGCGCTGCCAGGAACAAATTGCGAGGAGACTAGAGGGAACAAAGGTCATGACCACTATGGAGCATTGGTTGACACCAAAGCAGGTCCCAGCAACTAATATGTCCGAGGCCGAGGCCATCCGCTTGGCTCAGAAGGGCGACGCCAATGCATTCAAGTGCCTCTATATGGCGCACAGCCAGCGAGTCTATGGTTTGTTCCTACGCATGGCAGGTAACCCAACTGAAGCTGAAGACTTGACCCGGCAGACTTTCTTGCGGTTATTCCGCGAGATGCACACTCATTGCCGAGAATTCAGCTTGTCCACTCGTCTGCATCGCCTGACACTCAACATCTTGCTCAAGCAGCTTCGAAAGAAATGTGCGGGACGCAGTTCGGGAGTTAAGCTGCCCGGAGCCATGACCCGGCAATGATATTAAGCTGATTTCTTAGTACGTCCCACGCAAATACGCCCGAAAAACAAGCACACCGTCACGAGTCAAGTGACGCGGTAGGGACGACCATCGCTGATCGCCCCCCGCACAGATCCGTACGGGCGCTTCTACGCATACGGCTCCCACCTTGGATGAGTGGCGAGGAAGCGAGCGACAGGATAGGGATGCAGAACGCGTGGGGCTGGAATCCACCGCTTGAAGATCCGGAGGGCCCGGTCCCACGACCTTCGTCGTTGACTGCGTCGGCGTAGAATGAGCCACCACAATCGTCGCAAGCGTTGTCCAAAGACACTCAACCGATCGATGTTGCCGGGGACCGCATGGTAGCGGTAATAGCCGTTCACAACCTTTCGCAGCCATGCACCGACGTCGGCAACCGGCTCGTGCATGCGGCGGCGTAGTTCTGCTTTAAGTGCCTGCAGCTTCGCCACCATGCGCTTCTTCGCCGTTTTCCGCCAGACGGTGAATGCTCCATTGCTCCGGAGCTTCCCGCAATAGTGCGTGAAGCCCAGGAATGTAAAGGTCTCCGGCTTCCCTTCACCACGTTTCTCCCGATCTCGGGCGGCAAACCGCCCAAACTCGATCAGTCGCGTTTTCTCCGGATGGAGTTCCAGTCCAAACTTGGCCAATCGCTCCCGAAATGCTTCCAGGAATCGCTCGGCTTCCATTCGGTTTTCGAAACCTACCACCAGGTCATCGGCGTAACGGACGACAATCACGTCTCCCGTAGCCACTTTCTGGCGCCAGGTCTCGATCCATAGATCGAAAACGTAATGCAGGTACACGTTCGCAAGGATTGGAGAAACCACGGCTCCTTGCGGCGTTCCTACCTTACTCTCCGACCACTGGCCGTCTTCCGAAACCCCCGCCTTCAGCCATTTCTGAATCAGGCGCAGGATCCGGCGATCGGCTACGCGGTGCTCGACGAACTTCATCGTCCATTCGTGGCTCACGTTGTCAAAGAAGCCTCGGATGTCGGCGTCGAGCACCCAGTTCACGCGCTTCCTTTGGATGCCCACCGTCAGCGCGTCCAGCGCTTGGTGCGGGCTGCGACCGGGACGGAACCCGTACGAGAATCCTTGGAAGTCCACCTCGTAGATCTGGTTGAGAATGGTCACCACGGCTTGCTGGACGATCTTGTCTTCCAGCGCCGCGATGCCCAACGGGCGTTGTCGCCCGTCGGCCTTCGGTATGTAGACTCTTCGTGAGGGTTGCGCCCGATACGCTCCGCGCTGTACCCGGTTGTGCAGATCGGTAAGCCGTCCTTCCAACCCGGTTTCATACTCCGGCCATGTCACGCCATCTACTCCCGGTGCTGCTTGCCGCTTTAAGGCGTAGTAGCTGTCCCGGAGTAGTTCCACGCTCACATGGTGGAGCAAAGCCGTGAACCGTTCTCGTCTCCTTTTCTTTGCTGCTTCTCGCACACCGCTCAGTCCCTGGGACACTCGTGCCCCGCTCTGTGTCGGGTCGGTGTTGGACAGAACGATGTTCTCCTTGGCCCGCACCCTTTTCTCCCCAGTCTCCGCCGAAGATCGCTCTTCTTTGTTCGTCTGGTTCATCGATACTATGGTGCGGTCCGACTCCTCCAGAGCGTGCGCGTCCGCCTTCTGGCTTTGCGCCTTCGCGGACCGGCCTCGTTCCCTTTCGGGCCGAGGCGCTCCAGAGGTCTCCCGGTTCTCGTGCATGTTGTTTCTCAGCGTGCGCGGGTTCTAAGACTACGCAGGACCGACTGCTCGCTCGCGTTATCGCGAAACAGCCGTGTTGCCTTCCTCTTCTCAGGAGAGAGTCGGCGTCCTGTTGTTCCGTTTTTCGAAGCTCAATAGCCCGGCCCACCGATACCCCTGTCTACGCTTCAAGCGGCATCTCGCGATGACGCCTGCAAGACTGAGGGCCAAGATGGAGTCGCTGGCTCCTTTCCTGTAGGACTCTTTCATTCCCTGCAACATGCCGGTTTAACCCGGCGCTCCCCGAGAAACGGTGCCAGCTCAACCGGTCGATGCAACAACATCCAATCCGTTGATCTGATATCACTTCCCATCGAGAATCGATCTGTACGGCAGAACTCAATCGGCACTTAAACTGGACAGTGTTCCGTTTGAATCGGCGCTCGCGAACGAAATCAGCCTCGTAGACTCCTACAATAAGATTTCGAGCAAGTGTTTCGCCGACCCATTGAGAGCGCCACGTTTCTCGCGATGTGGCGGACCGTAAGGCACATGGGCTGAGAAATGTCGGCTCTTAGTTGCTGTGCTTTACAACCTTACCGTTGAGCAAGCTGATCAGGGAGGTGCCTCCAGCCGGCGATTGGACCGCGCCCCCGCGCACGATTTCCTGTGCAGTGATCGACTTGCCGTATAGGCGCTTATTTGCGTCATCGTCCGGGTCCAAAGTGGCTCCTCCCAGAGACATGCCTGCGAAGAGCCCTGAGGCACGACCGTAGGTCAGAATATCGCTGCCGCCAACCGTGCCGCTCGAGGTTGCGCCGGTCGGACCGGCTGCTGCAGTTGCATCCCGGCCCAGCTTCGTCTTGCCGTTTAAGAGGGCGTCCACGGCCTTTGGATCCATAAGCAAGAGCACAAAGTCAGTAGACGAGCCGCCTATCTGCAGGCCGAAACTTGCGCCGCCAATCGTATACATGGCGGGTGCTGACCAGGTCCCCTCGAATTTACTGCCTGAACGGCAAAGCATCGGTCCGCGGCCTCCGCTGCCCCCAATTCCGAAACCGACCTTCTTCACGTCGGGCAGCACGATCACGCAATCGGCTTTCGCCAGCACACCCGATGGCACACTGTCGCTCATGAGCATTTCCTGTAACACCTTGCCGGCGTTCTGGAGCGTCTCTTCGTCCTTTTCTTTATCGCCACCCCACGCGGGCAAGATCATCAGGATCAGACTTGCTAGACAGAAAGACACTTTCATATTGCGAATGCGCTTACTGGTTGCTCCCCAAATAGTTCGCTGCATGTCACTCACCTCCGTCTTCTTGTGGCCACTCGCAGCATGAACAAGCAATTGAATCAGTTACACTGTCAGAACTAACGGTTGTCGCCCGCCTCTCCAGTGCCTGATAAGCTTGTCGGAATGTGGCTTTTGCCACTCACCGGCTATGGGCCACATTCCGATAGTTCTGTTAGTTCAGGTCTTGAGGATTCGCTACTAAGCGCCAACCCTTGCTGCTATTTTTGTCGCTACGAGGCCCCTAATGAGACGCCGCGTCCGTTCGATAAATACAAGTTTGTCTGCCAGACAACTTTCCAGCAGAAGGCCAACGGCATAGTGGCCGGACAAATCAGCCGCCTCTACCAGCACTTCGTACTCGGCAACCCGAAGATGGCTCAAGCGGCTAGCCTTGCTCAAGAGGAAGACCGACTTTGCGACGGGATTCTGTATTTCCGACAGTTCTTTGCGGAAGTCCTCAACGAAAACTTCTTCAAGACGGCCGCTGAGTTGTACGGGCCGCTCGCCGATCATTTGGAAACACTGATCGATTGCGTTCAAGTCCTTTTCCGCAATCCAAGCCCTCGATTCCAGCGCTTCTTTCACGTCTGGATCCTGGGCTTGCTGGCTGATCTCCTGAATGATCTTTGCCGACCGCTCAGTGCTTTGCCGAACGTCACTTAGAAGCATCACGAAAAGTTCCCTGGGGTTTTTTACTGGCATGGGTCTCTTCTCCTATTGTTCTTTTTGGATTTGAAATTGGCTTCTTTCCTGGGCCGAGTGGACCGAAGTCGATACCACTTTTTCCACAATAGGTCACGGCAGTCATGCCGGAACACTGTCAAAAGCCACAGTGTTCTGACGAATCGAACTTTCTGGCGCTCACATTGGCAGTTGTTCGTTTACAAATGGAAGCCGGCGGGATGTGCAGGTCGCGGTCAGCCTACGTAGATGTGTACCGATCCCATTCAGTCTCATTATGTTCTAATAATGAGTATTGTACTATATAGGTACTCACAACTAGAAAAGGTTGTGCACCTTCTCGACAGAAGCGTGTTGCTCTGACGTGGCATGGCCAGGCGTTCGGCCGCAATAGACTTTCCGCTCTCCACCAACCCGAGACTCCCTTCAGATAGATCAGGCCTAGTAGAAATGACAGTTGGAACCAAGTTTAGTTCATCCTAAAACTAAATTTCCCTGGGATGTGTCAGGCCCCTGTCTGAGATTTCCAGCATCGGCTATATAAGGAAAGAGATACTGCTGATTGAATGAGGAGACGCACGTGATAGCAGAACAAATCATTGCAATTCCCCGAAAGCTCGGCAGTCTCGACATCACTGACGACGCCATTCGTTTTGGTCGATGGAACGAGAACATCACCGCCGACAACCGGGAGGTTGCCAGTTGGGCGTTTATCACGCGGGCCAGATTTTGCTGCGGGCTTGTCCTGCTCTGTTTGCTGGCTGCGAATCTTGTCTGCGCTCAGACCCCGGACGAGCAGCAGCTAAAGGCCCAGGTTCAGCAATTGGAACAGTTAACACAGGAATTGAAGACCCGCATAGCTATCCTTGAAAGAGCGGAATCCGGCGCTCCGCATGTATTGAACGCTGTCCTGACTCAGCCCCCTGATGGTCAATATCCATTGACTGATCCAACTGTAGTGGCAAGTGCCTTGGGCGGCAGCACAGAGGCAGCAACGCCTATTGTTGCCAGTGCTGTAAAGGAAATGACGTTGCAAGGCGTTGCTGATTCCAAGAGCCAAGATTCAGAACCAAGGCTGGACATCTATGGATTCGCGATGCTGGATATGGGGTATGACTTTGGTCAGAACGACCCGAACTACTTCGATACCATGCGTCCCACCAGACTACCTGCCTTCACAAACGAGTTCGGCCAGAACGGGAGGCTCTTCGACGGGGTCCGTCAATCACGGTTCGGCGTAAAGGGATACTTGCCCACCAAGTTGGGCGTATTGAAAACGATTTTCGAATATGAATTGTTCGGTGTGGGAGCACAGGCGGGCCAAACTACATTTCGCTTGCGTCATGCCTGGGGCGAACTGGGACAGTTCGGCGCCGGCCAGACCTGGAGTGTGTTCATGGATCCCGATGTGTTTCCCAACTCTCTTGAGTACTGGGGACCCAATGGCATGGTTTTCTTCCGCAATGTCCAATTCCGCTGGTCGCCCATCAACAAGGGCAACAAGCAACTGATGTTCGCCCTGGAGCGCCCCGGCGCAAGCGCGGACTTGGGCCAGGTGCAAGATCGAATCGAACTTTCTGGCGTGCAAGCTCGCTTTCCAGCTCCAGACGTCACCGGGCATGTGCGCGTAGGTGGGGATCGCACGTATCTTCAGCTTGCCGGGATCTTCCGATATATAGCATGGGATGACCTAAAGGCGGGGCCGGCCCTCGACCTTTCCGGTGATACCTTCGGTTGGGGCGTGAATGTGAGTTCCAACGTTGGTGTGGGCAAGAAGGACACTGTCAAGATGAGCGTTGTCTATGGGGATGGCGTCGAGAACTACATGAATGACGCTCCGGTGGACATCGCACCGGTCACGAGGCTAAACCCAAGAACCCCAATCGATGGCAGCCCCCTGCCTGTCCTCGGCGTAGTGGCGTTCTATGACCGCTACTGGAGTGATCGCTGGAGCAGCAGCGTCGGCTATTCCCTGGTGAACATTCAGAACGTTCCCTTACAGAACGCCAGCGATTTTCATCGCGGCCAGTATGGTCTGGCCAATCTGCTTTTTTATCCGGTCAAGAATGCGATGATGGGCGGCGAGTTCCAATGGGGCCGCAGATCAAATTTCCTCGACGGCTTCGTCTTTAACGACTATCGCGTGCAGTTCAGCTTCAAATATAACTTCAACTATACGCTTGGAGGTGGCAAGTGAACTTTCCTTCTGCAGGCAGCAGGATTCCGTACAAGAAATACAAGATTGTCACAACCATAGCCTTCGCGATCTTCCTGATGTCGACCGCTATTCCGCAGGTCCTCCACACTCAGAGTGCGGCCAAGACCGCGCAGCGCAGCCCCGTAGCGCCCATTCCTGACCGTGTCGAGGCAGTCGTACGTGAGGCATACGATAAGTTCCGGAGCGACACCACGGGCAAAAATGCCGACTACATCCCGTATCTGGCCGGCGTTGATTCCAAACTCTTCGGTGTAGCTGTGGTCACGACCGACAACCATGTTTTTGAAGTCGGGGACGTCAAGTATTCCTTCTCAATCCAGTCCATCTCCAAAGTCTACACACTGGCGTTGGCGATGGAAGAACTCGGATACGACAAGGTGTTCCTGCGCATAGGTTCTGAACCTACCGGCCGCCCGTTTAACTCCGTGCTGGCTGTTGTGGACATGCCCACGCACACGGGCAACCCACTTGTGAACGCGGGTGCTATTGCCACCACAAGCCTAATCTCAGGCAAAAATGAGGACGAGAAATGGAACAAAATCCTCGATTTCTACGGCAAGGTTGCTGGCGAAAAGCTTGTTCTCATTGATGAAGTTTACAAATCAGAAGCCGCCTCGAATGAAGGCAACAAGGCGCTGGCAATGCTACTCGCCAAATACGAGCGCATCTATGCCGATCCGTTCGAATCCGTTGATATCTATACAAAACAGTGCTCGGTCGGCGTGAATGCGACCCAACTCGCTCACATGGGCGCGGTGCTCGCCAACAACGGAAAAAATCTAGTCACGGGCGAGCAGGTTATTAAGGCCGATGATGTGCCCTACATCCTCTCGACCATGACCATGGCTGGACTTTACGACAGCTCCGGCTCCTGGGCGTGGCACGTAGGTCTTCCAGCAAAAAGCGGAGTGGGCGGCGGAATCGTCGCTGTAGTTCCGGGCAAGGGCGCCATAGCCGTATTTGCTCCCCGTCTCGATGAGGCGGGAAATAGTGTGAAAGCGCAAAAAGTCATCGAATACGTTGCTAACAAGCTGGATTACAACCTCTATTCGCCAAGTTCTGTCGGATGGAAGTGAGTGCTGTCAACTCTCGCAAACAGTCTCGACAGAGTTAGAAATCCGTGAAGGCTGCCGGCAAAACGAACGGCAGGAGTTTGATCCAGTCGCGGATTGATGTTCAGAACTGTGGGCAAACTACGCTTCTCTGCCCCAAGCGGGAAGAATTTGCGGGTGACGCATGAAGAGCTCTAAGTGGCTGGCGGCATCGTCTAGTTTGTTGTTTATCGTCGTTATTTGCTTTCCAAAGCTCGTTCACGCTCAGAGCGCCAATCCGCAAACAGAAAATCCAGCGACCACCACTAAGAATGCCTCGGAGTTGCTAACGACCCTGGATCAATTGATCGAGCAAAATCGCCAGCTCGAAAAACAGAATAACGAGTTGATGGAGCAAGTTACCTCATTGCGCCGGATTCTCGCTCAGCAGAACTCTGGGTCGCCAACCGCGTCCAAAAGCGAATCGGCAGCCGTTGCCAACTCCATGATCGCGCAGGAAAACACTGCGAACAAACAAACGGCTGGACAGACCGGACAGGTCTCCACGCCGGACCAGGGCAATCAAGACGACAAGACCGAGCTTCCGCGATCTTCACCAGGAAATCCCGCAATATTTGGAGAATTCAACCCAGGCCGAGGCTTTATCGTTGGCAAGGGCGAATACGGGGAGCTTGATCTCAGTGGTTATATGGCTGTTCGGTATCTAAACCAATTTCCAGGCGAACAGTCGGGCATCGACCACTTAGGCCGTCCGGTCCCTGTAGATCCTCGACAGGACTTCCAATTCCATCGGGTCATGTTGTTTTCGCAAGGATGGCTGTTCAGTCCTAAGTTTCTATACTCCACGTTTGTTTGGACGGTGCAGGACACTAATCAGGTGGCTGTCGGCGGTGCCCTGTACTACAACTTCGGTAAGTATCTGACCCTCGGGGCAGGTTGGAATGCCTATCCGGGAACAATGTCGTTACAGGGCTCTCACCCGTATTGGCTATCTTACGATCGCGTCATGGCGGATGAGTTCTTCCGGCCGTACTTCTCGCAAGGGGTGTTCGCCAAAGGGAACATACTTCCAAGACTTGAGTACAGGTGGATGGTCGGTAATAACAACAGCAACTTGGACGTACCGGCATCCAAACTTGACCGGGATCTCTCCGGCGGTTTTGCAATAACGTGGTTGCCAACAACAGGTGAGTTTGGCCCTCGGGGAGCTTTTGGAGATTTCGAAGGCCATGAGAAGCTCGCCACGCGCTTCAATCTGGCCTACACCTATAGTCCCGAAGATCGCCAGGCAGCAATCGGTTCTCCGGCAGGTAACACAACGCTCCGTCTTTCTGACAGCCTCAACGTGTTTGATACGGGCGCATTTGCCAATGGCGTGACGGTAGAGAGGGTGCGCTATCAATTGATTTCCGCGGCTGCGGGAATGAAGTACCGCGGTTTGTTCCTCCAGGGCGAGGGCTACGGTAGGGAATTGGACGATTTCGTTGCGGACGGGAAGTTGCCTGTCAGCGTAGTCCGGGACTCTGGCTTCTACGTTCAGTTGGGATACATGGTCATGCCGAAAAGAATCGAAGTCTACGGAGCGACTTCCTATATTTTCGGCCAATATGGAGACCCGAAAGAATTCATCGCTGGCGGGAATTATTACCCCTGGAAGACACGCAACGCACGCCTGAATATCCAGTTAATAAATGTGGATCGGTCGCCTGTTAGTAGCACCTTTGGTTTCTATCTGGGGCAGCTGAAGGGCCAGGTATTTACCATCGGCATGACCGGCTTTTACTAAGCCGAGTGTCATCACACCGGTGATGTTCCAGAAGGACTTATATGCGGGGCAGACACAGTTACACGCAGCGCAGAAGTATCAGATTTGTGACCGGAATTGCCGTTCTCTTCTTGATCCCATTCCACTCGGCTTCTCCTCAGTCCAAGGCCGACGAGCCCGAAATCAACGATGTCCATCTCCATCTCACAAACTACATCCAGCAAGGTACCGACATTCGCGATTTCCTCGCCATCATGGGAGATAAAGTAGGGCGAGTCGCTATTTTCGGCATTCCGTTGCAGCAACAATGGTCCTACCAGAATTCCGGAGACTTCGCTCCAACTTACTATTTGCAGACCGACGCACCTCTCTACTACTACTCGTTCACTGACGCCTACATTGCCATGGCTTTCCGCTCACTCACGCCGGCCCAACAGGCACGGCTTGACCCCATGATCACAGGCTTTAATCCATCGGACATGTATGCCGCCGATCATATCCGGCGGGTGCTGTTCACGTTTCCAGGCGTCTTCTCCGGCATCGGCGAATTCACGATTCATAAGGAGTTTGTTTCCGCCAAGATTTCCGGTGAAACGGCCAGCTTAACCAATCCTGCCCTTGATCGAATCCTCGATTTTGCAGCCGAAGCCGGTCTTGTCGTCCTGATTCATAACGACATGGATGTTCCTTTCCCCAAAGAGGACAGTCCACCTGCCTATTTGACACAGATGAAAGCGCTCCTGACGCGTCATCCGAATGTCCCGATCATTTGGGCGCACTGCGGAGTGGGGCGCATCGTGCGTCCGGTAAAGCATCACACCGCCGTGCTGGAAAGCATTCTCAGCGATCCCGCCTTGCGCAACGTCTACTTCGATATTTCCTGGGACGAAGTTGCGAAATACATCGTCGCGAGTCCGGAATCTGTCCAAATCACTGCCGACCTCATTAATCGTTATCCGGAACGCTTCCTATTCGGTAGCGACGAAGTTGCTCCTCCAAATCAGGAAAAGTATCTCCGGGTCTACTACCTATACGAACCATTGTGGAAAGCGCTGTCTCCGGAAGCCAGCAAGAAGGTTCGGGAGGATAACTACATCCGGCTCTTCGATGAGGCTCGGAGGAAAGTGCGAGCATGGGAAAGGGCTAACTTGAAAGAGAGCAGGTCACGGTGAGGGATCGTGTCGTCTTTTCTGGGAAAGCAAATTCCGCCTTCGTAATCGCTGGCGACGCCAGGAGCCGGTGCGAACCAGATGCAGCATGCGGCCGGCTACCGACGATATGTGCAATACGGCCACTACTGACTCCCGTCCGGGATGCGATCGTGCGCTCCACGGACTGGCGCGGTTCGATAGCGGTGATTCGATGTAGTTTCGAACCGAACTCAAGGTGGAGGTTGCCGTGAATCCGAACTCCAAAATATTTGGCGCGGGAATTCGAAGCCTGGTAGCGGTGCTTTGTACCCTTGTCCTCATGCCTGGCGACACCCTGGCGGATTTGCCGTCTCTTCCGTCTTTGCAGACATCTTCGCCTCAGGATCAGGCTTCGAAGATTCCGCCCGATCAGCTGGATTCGCTTGTGGCGCCGATTGCCCTTTATCCCGATCCGTTGCTAGCTCAAACTCTGGCGGCATCCACGTATCCTCTTGAACTTATCCAACTCCAACAGTGGCTTGCGAAAAACTCAGGGTTGAAGGACAAGGCCCTTGCCGATGCTGTCGCAAAGCAGCCTTGGGATCCAAGCGTCCAGGCTATGGCGGCGCTGCCCGATGTGGTAAAGCGCCTGGCCGACGACATTCAGTGGACCACGGATTTGGGCAATGCGTTCCTTGCCCAACAAAACGACGTGATGGATGCCGTGCAGCGCATGCGCAAGAAGGCTCAGGAAACCGGCAATTTAAAATCGACCGAGCAACAAAAGGTGGAAACCAAGATCATCGAGAACAAGAGTGTGATTGTGGTCGAACAGGCCAATCCACAAGTCGTCTACGTCCCTTCCTATGATCCAGTCGTGGTTTATGGCCCACCGATTTATCCCTATCCACCCATCTACTATCCGCCTGCGGGCTACTACGCGGCGGGGATGGCGATCTCATTTGGAGTTGGACTGGCGATGGGAGCGGCTTGGGGCGGCGGTTGGGGCTGGGGGTGCGGGTGGGGCGGGAACAACAACATCAACATCAACAACAACAATAATTTCGTTCGAAACTCGAATATTAACGGCGGCAACCGCAACAATATCGGTAACGGGAACGCCAACTGGAAGCACAATCCGCAGCATCGCGGCGGCGCTCCGTATCGCGACCAAGCTACCGCAAACAGGTTTGGTGGTACAGCACGCGGAGATTCGCTGGCCAACCGTCAGGCTACGGCCCGGGACCAGGTTGGCAGACAAGGCGGCAATCTGGCCAGCAACCGCGGCGAAGGAATTGGCGGAGGTAATCGAGCCGGCAATGGAGCCGCCAATGGAATTGGTTCAGGCAATCGGCCCAGCAATGGAGTCGGTGCGGGCAATCGGCCCGCAGGCGCAGGAGCGGACCGCATAGGAGGCCGGGATGTCTCGCGCAGCGGAGGAGGCAACCGAGAAGCCTTCGATGGAGGTTCCAGGGGATACAACGGATCGAGCGCTCGCTCCAGCAGCAGCCGCGGTTCCTCCAGCATGGGGTCAAGAGGAGGAGGCGGTTTTAGCGGTGGGCGCGGCGGCGGCGGTGGTCGTGGAGGTGGCGGGAGGCGCAGATAAGATGAGTGGAATCGAGAGCGGAAACGAAATCATAGGAGCGGTAATATGAAATCAACATCTTCGTCGAAATATCTCCTCAGACTTCAGTGGATAGTTGGCGTTGCAGCTTTGGCGTATCTTTCCACGCTGCTTCTTTTCGCTGCGCCGCAATCCGGGACGACAAAGCCTCCGGCTGCAAGCACCCCCGCTGCCGCCGGCCCAAAAAAATTTGACACTCCGCAGCAGGCTGCTGATGCGCTGGTCGACGCGGCCCAGAAATTCGACGAGGTTGCTCTGGTGCAAATTTTTGGCCCTGATGGCGAGGACGTTGTATTTAGCGGGGAGACAGCTCAAGACCGCCAGCGAGCCAGTGATTTCGTTTCCGAAGCCGCCGAAAAGAAAAGCGTTTCCGTGGATCCGAAGGGAGGGAACCGCGCGTTTCTCCTCGTCGGCAAAGAGGATTGGCCTTTCCCCGTGCCGATCGTGAAGTTGGGTGATAAATGGTTCTTCGATGCCAAAGCCGGCCGGCGGGAAATGCTCTATCGTCGAATTGGCGCCAATGAATTGGACGCCATAAATATCTGCCACGGTTATGTCGATGCGCAGAACGAATACGCACTTCAGAAGCGCAATGGCTACGACGTAAACCAGTATGCCCAGCGCGTCATCAGCACTCCTGGCAAACAGGATGGCTTGGCGTGGAAAAACTCCGACGGCACCTGGAGTGGGCCCGTCGGTGAAAAAATTGCCCAAGTGATCGAACAGGGCTACACGAGCCGGTCAGAACCGTACCACGGGTATTTCTTCAAGGTTCTGAAGGGGCAGGGGCCCGCCGCGCCAATGGGTCAAATGGACTTCGTAGTGAAGGGTCTGATGATAGGCGGCTTTGCACTAGTGGCTGCACCGGCCGAGTACGGGATTACCGGAGTAAAAACGTTCATCGTCAGCAACGGAGGCGTTGTCTACGAGAAGGATTTTGGTCCTGCAACGCTCGATGAGTTCGAGAAGATGGAGAGCTTCAACCCGGATAAATCCTGGAAACCGGTCCTGGAGCAATAAGAGGGAATATTCGGAATCGCCCGCAGGGCTTCCAATGCCAGTATCTCGTAATCTCTGGCTTTGGTTCTCTGATAAGCGCAACAAACCTCCTACAAGTTCATTTATCAGGCATAACTGGCGATGTCGCGAGGGACCTGTTAATTCTGACTGTCGAACTTCCTGGCAAACCTTCCGATAATTCATGGGTGCGGAGAAATAACCTGGAGCCCTGCATCGAACTTACCGCCAGGAGAGGGGGGCGTGCAACCAGGCGCGTGTCAAATGGATTTGGTATTGACGGAGGGATGTCCAATGAAAACGACGTTACTATGCTTGTGCTTGTTACTCGCGGGGTCGTTATCAGCGCTGCCCCCGCAAAGTGATAGCCGCGGGCCGGACGGCCACTTCCACGATCCAGACACAGGAGCCGTGCAGCCGGATCAATGCGACAATTCGTTTAAGAATCAAACGCTTTGCACCTGCGAGAAGACGCAGGATAAATGCGACGGCGTCGCGGCCAATCCAGGTGCAAAGTGTAAAACGTATTGCCGGATTAACGATTGTCACTGCGTCAACAGTTGCACTTCCTAGATCCGCAAACCTTTGGCATTTTTCAGGCGCGAGGACGTGCGATGATGCGAGCCCTGATTTTGGCGTTGTGCCTAGTGTCGCCTGGCGCGCTAGAGGCGGCCACGACGACGAAGTCGGCAGCTCGTACTACTGAGGAAGAACACAGAAAGGCACAACTTCAAAATCGCCTTTGCGCAGACAGAGAGCTGAGTTGTGCCTATGTATCAGCAATACTGAATGACCCGCGCCTTACAATTTACCATCCCCCTGAACCGGCGGTTCCGCCTCCCGCTCCGGTGCCGAAAGAGAATGAACGAAATCCATATTTCACTAAGAGATTCGGACTGCTCACGTCTGAATCCCTGGAGCGGTGCAAGGAATTCATTCAGGCGCATTTACTCGCGTTTGATGCCGCTTACCAGATCTACGGAGTGCCCAAGGAAATCATTTGCGGACACCTGCGAATCGAAACGGACTTCGGTATTTCTACCAAATTGTCGCCACATCCATTGGGTACGACTCCTGCAATCGACCGGCTTGTGACGATGTACGTTCGTAGACCCGGTCGCGAACAGCCGCGGAATCGTTTTGTCAAGAGGCAGGCATTTGCATTGGATGAATTGAAGGACCTGCTCAATGCCTCTAGCAAATTTGGCTGGGACTTGTTCCAGATTCCAGGATCGTCCACCGGTGCGATCGGCCTGGTGCAATTCGAGCCGTCTTCGTTCAAGTTTGCCGTGGACGGTAATGGCGACGGGAAAATTGACCCCTTTGATCCTGAGGACGCTATTTTGAGCGTTGCGCACTACCTGGTAACACGTGGCTGGGATAACGAAACACAGCACCAGCAGCGTGCCATCTATGCCTACTATGGCGGCCAATACGACGCGGATACGAATAAGTACTACATGAAGGCTGTGTTGAAATACGCGACCGAAATAAGTAACTATCTCAAAGACCACCCTGTAGAAATGCCACCCACCTCGTTCCTCAAGTCATTCACACCGGTAGGACATCAGACGCCTCGTGATCAGCGCACCGAACAGCCGTTAAACTGACCCGGATCGGTACAATATGCGGTGAATGGTGCCGGTGAATTGGAAAACCAGGAAGGCGCGGCAAATTGCTTGCAGCAACTTTGTGGTACAACCCAAGTTTTCTAACGAGGAGATGCGTTTACTTAGGCTCAAACAAGTATGAGACCTGACCGGGCACTCATAATCGGCCCCGGGCAAGCATGAGAGCTGGGCAAAGGCCACATAATGGGATGGTCCGCCGCGGAATTCTAGAAGTTGTAGAGTTCGAGGACGGAGGATCCCATGAAACTACACGTGATCGGTATTGATTTGGGAAGACGGTTTTTCATTTGGTGGGACTGGATTCAACAGGTAGGGTGGTGATCCGCAAGAAATGTTCTCGTAAACAGCTGCTGGCTTTCACCGCGAATTTGGAAGTGGAGTTGATCGGCATGGAGTCCTGTAGTGGATCGCACTTTCTCGGGCGGGCTCTGCGCGAACAAGGTCATGAAGTGCGATTGATGCCGGCGCAATACGTGAAGCCTTATGTGCAGACCAACAAGAGTGACTTCCTGGATGCGGAAGCCATTGCCGAAGCGGTGCAACGGCCGAGGATGCGTTTTGTGCCGATCAAGACGGAGGAACAGCTCGACTTGCAAGCGCTGCATCGGGTGCGCGAGCGTTGGGTGATGCGACGCACGGCGGTGGTCAACCAGATTCGCAGCCTTCTGCTGGAACGTGGACTCACGCTGCCCAAAGGCCGACGTTATGTGGATCAGCAACTTCCCCGGATCTTGGAAGACGCCGAGTTGAGACTGTCGGGTTCTTTTCGTGTTCTGTTGGCGCAGCTCAAATTGGAACTCGAACAACTCACCGCACGCATTGAGGAGATGGATCGGGTCATTCAGAAAACGGCGAAAGAGAATGAGGACTGCCAACGGCTCACGGAGATTCCCGGAGTCGGCCCGGTCACCGCGACGGCCCTGATCGCTGCGGTGGGCAATGCCAGCACATTTCGAAAAGGACGAAATCTGGCGGCCTGGATGGGGATCGTTCCGGGAGAGTACTCCACCGGCGGCAAACAGAAGTTGCTGGGCATCAGTAAACGGGGCAATAAGTACTTACGAACCCTGTTCATTCAAGGTGCACGCAGCGTCGTGCAGCAGCGACACAAGCAAGCTCCCGGTCTGAGCAGTTGGTTAGCGCAACTGCTGGCGCGTGCGCACCAGAATGTGGTCATCGTGGCCTTGGCCAACAAACTGGTTCGCATGGCTTGGGCGGTCTTATGCAAGAACGAACGCTATCGCGCTCCCGTTCTTGCTGTGGCCGCATAAAATCCCTGTTTAGGGAAAAAGAGTTCCTGCCAGGTCTGCTGGCGGAAAATAGAGATGGCAATGGGTCTCTCCCACGCTCTCGAAACCTGATATCGGAAAAGGTCTTTACCAGACCGTCCACATTATACGGACGAGGGCGAGCGGATATCCATCATGGCCCGGAGTCAGTGACTCCACTGAAGGCCGAATACATTGGCGCAGACCAACTGCCATTGTTCGTTTTTCGCTTGCAACTCTGCGGCGGACCATACATTCCGATAAGCCCTGCCAGCTCAACCGGTCGATGCAACACCCTATAACCAGTTCATCTGACAATACTTCCCATCGAGAATCAATCTGTGCGACAGGACTCAATCAGAACCTAAACAGGGCTTTTGTTTTGTTTGAATTGGCGCCCGTGAACGAAATCAGCCTCCTAGGCCACTACAAGAAGACTTTGAGGAAGTGTTGCATCGACCCATTGAGACCACCCCTCTTCTCGGAATATGGCTTTTTTCGCCCAATGGGAGCAGATTCGCACATTCCGCCAGGACTATCGAAATGTCGGAATTTGACCAATTCGACTCACTGGCCACATTCGGATAAGAGGCACTTATCCGGACCTATCGCCGAGAATATTCTCAGTGATAAAGCGTTCGGCGGCAGCGCCGGGAGGGACCTTCCACACTTGCCTTATGGGGTATGAGAACGATTCCTCCGCGTTTTTCCATGAGGACTGTCAGTTTTGACAGTTCGCGAAAGTTCGTCCGTTTCCTATGCTCGCACGTATGGAAAACTTCGGGAGGGATTAGATTACACGCATTTCGGAAGAATCTTTCTAAGGGCGTGCGCAATTTGTTGGTTCCTGAAGTCCTCTCCAGTGAAGAGAACACCGTATCCGAAGAAACAGCGGTGTTCTGCCGATCTCAATTCCGCCAGGGAACTATGAGGTCCATCTTGAAGTCCAAGAGGAGACGAGAATGAAGGTCAGAATCGCAATGTTGATGGGGATTGCGTTGCTTCTGGGAGAGACCGCATTCGCTCAGGAATATGTCAAGTGGGAAGAATCCCTTGATTATAGTTTCGCTCGAGGGAATCCGGCCAACATTGGAAAACCATTTTCGTTGAATGGCGGCGGGGGTGCTTTGGTCTATAACTTCAATGGATTCATTGGAGTCAAGCTGGACTTTCAAGGTTACGGTAGTACGACTCGTACGGTGAACAACTTTGTTGTCGTAAACCCGGAGGGAGTGACGACGATAGTCAATTCCGGTGCAGTTGAAAGCAACCTATTCACGTACATGGCTGGGCCACAGATCAGAATTCCCACACACACTTTCAAACCTTTCGCCGAATTTCTCTTTGGTGGAGCGCTCACTCACTTTCACGGGAACTTAGTCACAGGTGCGAACACCACAAACGTGAATACCAGTAACAATGCCTTTGCCATGGCTGTTGGCGGGGGGTTGGATATTAGAATAAACAAAACAATATCTATCCGTCCGTTCCAGATGGATTATTTGCTTAGTCGTTTTGGGAACTCTCTCATTCCGGGAG
Organism: uncultured Acidobacteriota bacterium; assembly: GCA_963768275.1. Taxonomy (GTDB): domain Bacteria; phylum Acidobacteriota; class Terriglobia; order Acidiferrales; family UBA7541; genus Palsa-360. Next base: position 241,839 of record CAVYHH010000017.1, on the reverse strand, counting down.
GTAACCATAACCAGAACAACTTCCGATATTCGGCCGGTATTAATCTAACGTTCGGCGAGTGAGCATTTGCAAAGTGCCGGGGAGCTGTAGACGAATAATAGGGAAAAACCATGAGCCCAGCCCCTTAATCTCCCTCCTTAGCGTTGATTGGGTTGACCTGCGCCCAGATTCCGCACACGTCATAATACGACTTCCGAACGGCATCTTGCGCATGTGTGCTTCAGTGCTTCGGATATTTGCCGTCCGGGACGCCCGTGGGAGCCAACTGGCTGCAATCCAGCTTGGCGTCAATCGATTGGATGGAGTTCTGAGCGTCAGTGAGCTGCTGGTTGAGTTTGCCCATCCGAGCCTGCACATCCTGAAGACTTTCGGATAGGCCCTGGACCTGTGTGGACATCGTATCCAGTCGAGCGAAGGAATTGGCTTGCATTTCCTGGACGGACTTTTGCACCGTGCCAATCGTCCCACTGAGCTTGTTTACAGAATCGAGCGACAATTCGGTCAGCGTTTTCTGTACAGCGCTCTCTTGGGCTATGGCAGACTGCAGATCTTTCTGTCCCTGCATCAATTGCTGAACGCCCTGCTGTAACTCAACGATTTCGCGGGCTACCGCCCCGACGGGTGCTGGCGCCAATAGAGCACTTCCCGTCGCACCTGCAAGCATCGCGGTTGCGAGATAAACCAACCATTGCACACGCATGCTTTTTCCCCCTCTCAGAGCGACTTGCAGTCAGATTCTTTACTATCAATCGTATGGCTTAAGCCGGTGCGTTCGTCATGTCGGCGCACAGCCTTCCCCGCGCGAACACCAACCTTTTTCTTCCAAAGCACACGTTAGGCCGGATCTGGGCCAGGGTGAACTGTTAGTTATGCCAGTTACCTTTCTCTGACTATCCCAAACAGTCTAGGCAGGGACAGGAGGGTATGGCATATGGACAGAATTGAGGACTTCCCGGTCCTCGTTTTTGCGTTCTCTTTCGTGGGGTTGTGGCTTTCGGCGAGAGTCGGAGGCTTCATTTGCAAGAAGCAACTGAATGTGGAAGAGCATGGGGGTAAAGACTTCGGGGTAATCATATCTGCGATCCTGACGCTGCTTGCCCTCATCATCGGATTCAGCTTTTCGATGGCCGTCAACCGATATGACCAACGTAAGAACTGCGAAGAGGCTGAGGCCAACGCGATTGGCACGGAATATGTCCGGGTGGACCTCCTGCCTGCTGCCGATGGAGCAAGAGTGCGAGCATTGCTGAAGAACTATCTCGACCAGCGGATATCATTCTATTTAGCACGCGACGAGCATGAACTTCTGCAAATCAACGCCGACACTGGTCAACTGCAAACCGAACTGTGGTCTGCAGTCAATGCTCCAACTGCGGCGCATCCCACACCGGTTTTCGCCCTGGCCCTTTCAGGCATGAACGATGTGTTGAATTCTCAAGGATACACGCAGGCCGCATGGTCAAACCGTATTCCAAGGGAGGCATGGATCCTGGTGGAAGTAATAGCCATCTTCTGCAACCTGATGATCGGATATGGTTCACGCCGAGATGGAGCGAAAGGAATCATGTTTCTCGTTATTCCACTTGTTGTGGCCATCTCGCTTTTTCTCATCGCAGACATTGACAGCCCGCGTCACGGCATCATTCGCGTGCGCCCGGTTAATCTCACAAGCCTCTCCCAGTCCTTGCATGCGCGCTAGTAGTGGCCGGCAAGATCACGTGCCAGCCACTGCGGTGGAGGACTGTTCGCGACAATTCTCCGCTTCCTCTCCAAGACGCCGTCGCCACCTGCTGACAAGTGGTTCATCAGGAACGGCTCGCGCGGCCGCGAGAAACCTGTCTGTTCTGACAGTCGACATTCCCGGCAAATCCTTCGATAAGAAATATGTGCGGCGTTCTGCGCCGACTTCGGCCCTGCTTACCGCGGGATGTCCACCTCAAGCGGGTCGAGCGCTTCTGAAGGCTGGCGGGACAACATTTGTTCGTGGTGCCGCTGCTAAAGATGCATAGGAGGATGACCATGGACGAATTTCAAGGAACGAATGCAAACAACAACCTAGTGGGACCTTCTTGGCGACAAGTGACACTCTTGCCCGTGCTCGTGACCTTATTTATTTTGGCCGCCGCGGGGGTGGTATTGGGCGTGCACAGCAGTTACCAGCAGAAAAGCATGACCCGCCAAGTCTCTGCGCGTGAATCGGATTTGAACGCAGCCATCGCCCAATTGCACAGCCAGTTGCAAGACGCCACGACGAAAATCAACGACATCACTGCCGTTCAGTCAGCCCTGGCCAACGCGGCGGCCACGACATCTCAATCGGACGCGCGCGTTGCCGCCGCCGCTCAGTCCCAAGCGCGCGCCGCCGCTGCTGCGGCAACCATGCAATCCGCCCGCTTGCGGATGCTACAGTCGGATGTAAACGATCAGCAGACGAGACTTCAAGCTACCCAGGCCGAAATTGCCAGGACACGCACCGATCTGGAAGGGAATTTGAACTCGACTCGCAATGAGCTGAACGGCTCCATTGCCAGGACTCACGAGGAGCTAGTCGCACTCGAAAAACGCGGCGAGCGGAACTATTTTGAGTTCGATGCCGCAAAGTCCAAACAGTTCGTCCATGCTGGCCCGCTGAACCTTACTCTCAGCAAGATGGACACCAAGCACGCAAACGTTGACTTGATGCTGATGGTGAACGATCAGCAGATCAGTAAGAAGGGCGTCAACTTGTACGAGCCCGTGTGGATCTACGAGACTCAGGATACGCAGCCGGTGCAAGTGGTAATTAACAAAATCGAGAAGAACTGGGTGCACGGATACGTCAGTGCACCCAAGTACAGCCGGGCCGAACTGGGCGCCGTTTCGGCGCAAGCCTCGCCTACCCCTCCCACACACTAAGGGATGCCCGTCGCGGCTGCGTTATCAGAAGCGGCCGCGACCCCCTGCCTTTTCTAAACAGCATGGCTCTTGCATTGTCTTCTAGTTTGCGAGGGTTTGAATAATCTGTGAGCGCCGAGTCCTGAAAGTTCGATTCGTGCTTCTTTGATGAGTCCGCGTGGCGTTCGAGTCCACCCGCGCTTAGATTATTAACTCGGATACAGCCCTAATTTGCTGCCATCTTGAACTTGCCTACTGCCTCTCGGCCTGCGACTACTACCTCACTTATTTTTTGCTGGCCACGATCCATGAACGTCCATCACGCGCAGACGAGTCTTCCGAACCTTTTCGTTGGTTGTGTATTGCTCCCCTCTAATTTAGACAGTCAGGGCCTCGTTTTTTAGTACAGCTGCAAAAGCCAAGAAGGCCTCGTGCGGAGTTCGATTTCCGACTCCGTGATGAGGCCGGTCGTGATTGTACTCCTGGATCCAGCGACCGATCGACTCCCGTGCTTCCTGCACGTTGCGATATTCCGCCGTCCAGACTTCTTCTTCCTTCAAGCTGCGATGGAATCGTTCGATGTAGCTGTTGCCCTCCGGGTGATGATAGGCCGTGCGGCGGTGCGTGATGCCCAGTCGGTTCAGTGTCAGCAGGAACCGCGACGAAGTGAACTGCGTTCCGTTATCGGTGGTCAGCGTCACGCGGGCCATGCGGCTGCCCTCGGGCAGCCGTGCCAGCACCGCTTGCTCGACCGCTGCCAGTGCGTCTTCGGTTCGACAGCGATGCGATAGATTCCAGCCCACGATTTCCCGCGTGCAGCAGTCGATCACGCACACCAGGTAGGCCCAGCCCACGGCTGGCCCCGCCCAGATTTTGGTCATGTCCGTCTGCCAGATTTGATTTGGCTCGGCGGCTTCCACGCGGCCCCACTCTTTCTTGCGTCGTGCCCGCAGACGGCGCGAGCGCACCAGCAGCCCGCGTTCCCGCATTACCCGCAGCACGCGCTTGCGATTCACGCGAAGCCCTTGTTTCCGCTGCAGCCACCAAGCCACGCGCCGGTAGCCAAAGGCCAGTTTCTCTCCGCACGCCACCACGATCTGCTCATCGTAACGGCGGTCGGCCCGACTGCCTCGTGCCTTTTTCTGGTAATACAAACTCGACCGGCTGATCGCCAGCGTTGTGGCCACCAGGGTCGCCGTGCGTCCCTGTGCCACCAACTCGCGTGCCTGGGAGTGAACTTCACCGCAGCTCACTCCCCCACGACGTTTTTTAGTATTTCAATCTCCAACGACTTCCGCCCCAGCGTCCGTTCCAACTGCCGGATGCGCCGGTCTTTCTCGGTTTCGGCCGCGGCAGCGCTTCTCCCCCCAAGCGCTGCCTTTGCTCCCTGTTCCGCTTCATCCTTCCAGCGATAGAACAGATTCGGAGCGACTCCATGACGCCGACACGTCTCCGAGACATTCCCGCTCTTGATGCCTTCTTGCACGATCTGCCACTTCTCTTCGGGGGATCGATCGACACGCGGTTTCCTGCCCATGTTGCCTCCTGTTTGGGAGGCCCTGATTCTACCTAAATGAGGTGTCCAGTTTTAGAGGGGAGCAATACAGTTGTATCTATTCCGTTCAGAACCCTGTCCGCAATCCGCAGTCGAGTCTCTGTCCCGGACCTCGGAGCAAGAATCATACTCATCGCAACGCCGAACCCTATTCCGGCCATCAGGTACCCGAACGCTTCATTTCGACTATTGTTTGGAATTGTTGCGTCTTGTACAGAACCTTGTTTCTCCATAGGTCCTCCTTGGGAACCACTTGATCTCGCAGATCTCAGCATCCTGAATCCGGTTGTGTGTTGGCTCAGCCTGAAATGGAGAGGTGACGTTTTCCGTTAGTGAAGATTCCGCCCTTTCAGGGCGGGGATTTTCAAGGCATGAGGGCCTATCGTCCGATGCCTGTTTCTGGATGCTTAGCGCGAGAGGATCAGCTCCCGCGCTGATTTGCATCGGCTCGATGAGGCCTACCAAGTTATCCCTCAGCATGGTTGCATCCCTGCAGAGCCCGCTTCTGTTTCACCTGGCGAGGTCATTGTAGTCGCGTTCGAAAAATGTGCAAGCGATTCTGCCGCCCGTCGTAGCTGCCGCTGGTGACGTGCTTGTTCGAGCTTGCGATCGCGCACCGCGTGGATCTCCGCCTGTCGCCCGGCAAGCATATCGTGCGGCGTCACATAACCGATGGCGCTGTGCAAGCGTACGGTGTTGTAGTGATCCACGTAGGTTTGAATCAAGCGCAGCGCATCTTCTCTGGTCAGCGGTGTGCCGGGTCGGATGCATTCGGATTTTAGCGATTTGTGCCAGCGCTCCAGCTTGCCATTCGATTGCGGATAGTAAGGCGACGTTCGCACGTGCGTCATTCCCGCGATGCGAATGAACTCTTTGAAATCCCGTGCGATGAATTGTGGCCCATTGTCAGAGATGATTCGCGGTTTTGCTTCGGGATATTTCTCCCGAGCTCGTTGCAAGATGACTTCGATTTCCGCTTCGGTCATCGATTCCCGCAGATCCCAATGGACGATCGCACGGCTGTAGCCATCCAGAACGCTGCACAGGTAGTAGAACGTGCCGCTCACGTTGATGTAGGAAACATCGATGTGCCAGTGTTGATGCGGCTGCAGCGGCTGCTCGAAACCGGTCCCCTTGCGCGACGGCTTACTCTTCCATCGGGAGAGCAATCCGGCCTGTTGGAGTACGCGCCAAACGCTGGAGGGGCTGACGGCCACCACATCCGCGTCCAGCATCATGAACGTCAGTCGTCGATAGCCTTCCAAGGGATGTTCCTGGTGGAAGGCGATGATGGCTTGCTTTTCCCACGGCGCGAGCCAGAAATCCCGGGGGACCCAACCGTTGTGTTCATTGACGCGCCCGTAGCGCTCTCGCCAGTCGTAGAACTTGCTGGCACGCACACCCAACCAACGAATGAATCGTCCGGCGCCGATCTCGGTCTTTTCCGACCAACACCGGACGAAATCCACGACTACGTCCCGCACATCGTGCGGTACCCACACCTGGGTCAGAGCTCCCCAAGACTTTTTTTTAAGGCGATGTGCTCGGCCATCAGTTCGGCCAACACCTCGTCCTTGGTCTGGATCTTCTTTTCCAGAAATTCAATCCGTTGTTGTTCGGCTTGGTGGTCTGGACGGCTCTTGCCCTGGAAGGCGGCAGCACCGTTCTCAAAGAATTCTTTTTGCCAACGGTAGAACACCGTTGGCTGCAGGCCCAGTTCTTCACACAGATCAGAAACCGGCACTTTATCCAACAAGTGCCGTCGTAGAATGGCCACCTTCTCCTCTGCGGTGTAGTGTTTTCGCTCTTTTCGCATGCGTCCTCTCCGTTATCTTAACGGAAGAACGCCCTCTCCAGTTCCAGCTGAGGCAAGACAGTTGCGGATCCTAGCTGCTAGAGTCTCCGACGCTATCCATGCAAACTTCAGTTTAGATCACGTTGCGCTCGCGACCTCTTCCTGTGCAAGTGGCCTCGAAATCACATCCAATCGCTGTTCATATAGTTTCTAAATCTTTAGCAATATTTCAGCCACTGGCAGTAATGCTAGCCCCTGCTACCGCTTACATCGCATCACAATAGCTGCCGCTAGAAACTAAACTTTCGCGCCAATTTCCCAGCGCGCGTGTTCACGGCCGTACCGCTTATGACACCGAAGGTCGGTGATGTGAAGTTGAAGTCGGGATTCGCAATTTGTTGGTGGTTGAGCGCATTGTAGAACTCGGCAAGAAATTCGAGACTGCTTTTCTCACATAGCCAGTTGAAAGCAATCGTTCTACAAAGTGCGGGATCTAAGTTCACTCGTCCAGGACCGCTGACGATACCTGTCCCAATATTGAAATCGGCTTCCATCAGATTGCCTGAGCACTAGCACGCACCGGTCCGCATGAGCTTACAATAGACTGCGCCTAACAGCTGCGTTATCAGTGGTTTGAACCCTATCCAAGCTTGAATGCTGAAGTTGCTGGAGGAGCTCGAACGCTCCCTGTCAAAACTACTAGTATCGCCCGGTTCACGACTAAGGGTAGAAGATGCAGCTTCGCCAGCCTTGACGGGCCCGAGCGCACTCCACGGGAGGTCTTCACGCGCGAGTTCTTGAATGGAGTCACTGGTTTCAATTGATCATTTCGGATTGTTCGATCGCGAGTACAGCGTGTGTGAGGGACCAGAGTGCAGGACGACTATGAAATCGGCTGGCCACTGAAACTAAAGATTGGGTTGGTTCGCACAAAGTGGCAATGGATAGTGTCGATTGTGGCCGTGGCAGTTTTGCTGCAGCTGACAGCGCACAGCGCTTACGGCCAGAGCGGGGCCTTTGCGACCGTTACAGGGCGCGCATTCGATCCGCAGGGAGCGTCTGTCCCAGGCGGGAAGATCAGTGCGTCCAATTTGGAAACCGGTATCGTTCGGACGGCCCAAACAACGTCTGATGGGCTCTATCGATTGGACTACTTATCACCTGGCATTTACGATGTCGTGATTGAAACCAACTCGTTTACCAAAGCGGAAGCGAAGAACGTGAAACTGCAAGTCGGAGAGCAGCGCGACATCAACTTCAACCTGCAAATTGCCTCCGAGCAGGAGTCCATGGTTGTGACCTCGGAAATGCCCCTCGTCGAGACTACCAAGACGGACGTTTCCTCGGTGATCGACGACAAGGGTGTGGCGGCTCTTCCGACTACAACGTCCTTTGAAGGTGTGGGTGGGGTGTCCAACGATTTTGAAGGCTTGGCCGTATCGGCCCCGGGAATGCGATACGACTACACAAACGATTCCGCTGACCTTGTGGGCCCGGGCAACGTGAACGACCGCGGCATCGTCGTGAATGTGGACGGCGGGAATATCTGGGACCAGGCACAGATACTCGTCGCGCGCGACGCGCTCGGCGCATCCGTGGAGGAGGTAAAGGAATTTCAGGTTCTGACGAACAATTACAATGCGGAATACGGCCAGGCCGGAAGCATCATCCTGAACGTCGTCACCAAGTCTGGAACGAATGACTTTCACGGCGACGTCCACGCATACTTCCGCGGGCGCAACCTAGGAGCGTCGAATTTCTTCTATAACCTGAGCGATCCGGCAAGCCGCGCGCCATTCTTCAAGCACGAGTATGGGTTCACGGCAGGCGGGCCATTTGCTAGAGACCGTTTGTTCTGGTTTATCAGCATGGAGCATACGGCACAGGGTTCTCCGATAACTGTTTTGCCCTTCGGCGCTACGGTCACCGTGAATCAACCAACAAATGAGCTTCTTTGGTCCGCGAAGGTGGACGCCAAACTCACCGACAAACACACACTGACGGCACGCTACAACGTACAGCGCGATACCTCGTCCAACGTGCTGTTACAAACGCCACCAGGGACCACCGACCCGAGTGGCTTGGTTGGCTCCGCCATTCACGACGCGGGTTTGAACATCGGCTTGATTTCCACCCTGACATTAAACACTGTCAACGAGGCGCGGTTTTTCTGGCACCGCTTCTTGTTGTCGACGACCACAGCGAGCACTTTGCCCGGCGAGGCTTTGCCTAACGCATATGTCGGCGCGGACTTCTGCTGCCCGCAGGGCGATTACCAGAACCGCTTCCAGTACATCGACAATCTGTCCTGGATGCGGGGCAGACATGCCTTTAAGTTCGGAGCGAACATCAGCCACTTCTCGATCGATGCCTTGTTTCAGCAGTTTCACTATGGCGAATATTCCAACTTTGCGCCAGGCCCTTGCACGAACTCCTTCTTTCCTCAGGCCGACGGCGAGTGCCCGTCGCAATTCACAATCGGACTGGGGCCGGGCGCCGTGAACACAGCCGACAATATTTATGGGTTCTACGCTCAGGACACCTGGCAGGTGCGCCGCAACATCACCGTGAACTATGGATTGCGTTACGACAGGGAAGATGGAGCGTTCAGAGGTGGAACCATCTCCGACCCACAAGTGCCAGGAGGCTGCTTCCAGTCCAACGGTCTGATCCCAGCCTGCGGATCGGACAACACCAACTTGCAGCCGCGACTGGGCATCGCCTGGAGCCCCAATTTTGAGCGTGGGATCGCGCACTGGCTCTTCGGAGATCCCGGCAGGTCCGTGATCCGCGCCGCGGGCGCGAGAATCACGGAAATGGTAGATCTCAACGTGGATGTCAATTCGTTGATTTTCAACGGCAATACACTTTTCACGCAAGCCATCACACCAGGATCGATAAGTAATGATGGGTTAACCACTGGTCAACAAGTTCTCAACGTTTATCCGAACGAACCGAACACCGCTCTATTGGGCCTTTTCAAGCCGGCGGACTTCTACGGACGAGTCCGCCCTATATCGCCAATGCTCAAGAACCCGCAAGTAATTATGACCTCAGTGGTGTACCAGCGACAGATCAAATCTTCCTTTACATTTAGCATCGGGTACCAAGGCGTTTTTGCACACGGCCTGTTTGGCGAAACCGATACTAACTTCCCGACGCCAATCGCCGACCCGGCCCATACGGGCTATTTCTATATGCCCGGCGTTCCCAATCCAGCCTTTGGACCTATCCGGACGGTCTCCAGCGATCGCGAGTCGGGATACAACGCATTAGTGATCACGGCAATAAAGAGGATGTCGAGCCACTTCCAGTTCCAGTGCAGCTACACGTGGTCCCACACTCTCTCTGACGGCGAGGATTTCTTCGGACTTTCGGAACCGGGGAATCCACTTGCGTCTTTGCATCTGGACAATGCTTCCGCCCAAAATGATATCCGTCATTTGGTCAACTTCAACTTCGTGGCGGATTCAAACAACCTCTTGCACACTCCGGTTGTCAGCACGATTCTGAATAATTGGACATTCGGTGTCCTAAGTACTCTCCAATCCGGGCGGCCGTATCCTGTTTCGACCGGCGACGCTTCCTTCACAGGACTAAATTTTTCGGCGCTGGGTAGCGAAACCATGCAGAGACCGAACATATGCACGGCAGGCTCGTCGGTGCCCGGTTGTGGAGGTGCACCGATAGGCGCGCTGGTGGCCACGAACATTGGCTCGATTTCTGGCACGAATCTGGAAGTAGGCCCTGCCGGCGTGTCTGCCTGTGTTGCGGCCGGCCTCGCCAACTGCGCAGCCCTTCAGACTACGTTTGCGGCGCCTGCAGGAGCCAGCACGTCAGGCCCGGTGGATAGCTTTGCAGGGACGCCTGTCGACTTTCAGCAAATCGACGGTAATCTTGCCCGGAACGCGGGCCAAAGCCTGGCGCTATACCGCTTCGACATCTCACTGACGAAAACCATCAAAATTCCGAAGTGGGAATCTGCAAGCCTGGAGTTGAAGATGGACGTCTTTAACGTGTTCAACCACCCGGGCTTCATTTTCAACAATTCCTTCGACACGCTGAACCTTCTCTCGCTGCCGAAGCTAACCGTTAACGGCACTCCAAATCCCCACTTCAACTGTACTGCAAGCTGTCTCAACCCATTCACAGGTCTATATCTTGGCGCCAATGGACAGCCGCTGACATTGGCGAACTTCCAGAGGGCCACGTTTAGTGCGGCGAAGAATTTCAATGGACTTGGAGGACCGTCCGGAGAAGTGACACCGCGCATTATCCAGCTCGCGACTCGCTTCCGTTGGTAGCCGACGGCGGGTGACGGGGCGCATTACGGTGGAATTTCGCTTCTCAGACTTAGTAAAGGTTTCTGCTTTCAAGTCGTTGCGGTCTGATCACGACCCCGGGTACAGAGACTCAGTTTGAGGTGATTCATTGGCAGTTCGAATAAATCGTCGCATCGCACCGCCGAAGTCTGGAAGACTTTGGAATGCACCACCCGAGCGAAACGGCCAACGGCAACGCGGAAATTGGGGACCAGCAAAGCTTGTCTTAGTCCTGGCTGCCAGCAGTCTATTATTGCAGTCGACCGCCGCGGCATCGGCCAAAGAAGTCCGACGCGTCCTTATCGTGCATAGTTTGGGTTTTTCGTCGCCCGCCACCGCTCTCGTGGATCGCGAGATCCGTGAGGCTCTCGAAAACTCTCCTTACCAAATTGAATTGTATACGGAGCCCCTGCAAGGAATCCTTTTTTCAGATTCGGCTTCCCAGAAGATAATTCGTCAGGGATTCATCCTCAAATACCGAGATCGCAGGCCTGACTTAATCATCGCCGTGGGACCATCCCCGACCATGTTCATGGTCGAGGCACACGAAGAATTTGGTCCGAATACTCCGATCGTTTTTTGCGCGATCTCCGAAGACCAACTCGGCAATCTGAAACTCGACTCGCGCTTCACCGGAACGTGGCGGACCCTGGACGCGGCAAAGACACTCGACGCGGCGCTGCAACTGCAGCCTGGCACTAAGCACGTGGTCGTGGTCGGTGGTGGGGTATTTTGGTATGACAGGCGGCTCGAGGCTATTGTCCGGAAGCAACTGTACAATTACGAATCCAGGTTTGAGTTCACCTATCTCACCAATCTGGAAATGCCCGCACTCCTCGAGCAACTGAAACGACTTCCCAAACATACCATTATCGTCTATACCGCGATCTCGCAAGACGCTGCAGGAACGCGCTTCATTGACGAAACTCAGTCTCTTCCAATGGTTGTAGGCGCCGCGAATGCACCGGTTTTTGTCATGGAGGATACTTTTGTTGGCCAGGGGACGATTGGTGGCTATGTAACTCCATATGGCGACGAAGGCCGGGTTGCCGGTGGGATCGGCGTTAGGATTCTCAAAGGGGAAAAGCCACAGAACATTCCCATCGTGAGAGACGCAAACATCTACATGTTCGACTGGCGAGCGCTGCATCGCTGGGGATTCAGAGAAAAAGACCTCCCGCCCGGCAGCGTCGTGCTCGACCGTCAACCAACTGTCTGGGAATCCAACGAGCGATACATTACTGGCGTCGCTTTTCTGTTTGTACTCGAGACGCTTCTCGTTCTCGCCCTGCTCTGGCAACGGACAAGAAGGAGAAAGGTTGAGGAGGCCCTTGTCGAGCGGTTAACGTTCGAAACCCTGCTCTCCGATCTCTCAACCACCTTCATCAACCTGCCTGAGGAGCGAGTCCCTCCGAACATTGAGGAAAGCCTAGGTAGAATGGGCGCGTTGTTCCAAATGGATCGAATTACGCTCTATGAATTTTCAGAAGATCGCACAGAGTTGGCCCTAAGCTTCGCCTGGTCGCAGGAAGGAGCCCAGGATGTTCTTGCCGTCATGAAGACCAACCAGCTGCCTTGGTGGGCTGACCGCACCCTGCAAGGCGATGTGATGGTTACTTCGGACGTCAACGCCCTACCTGTCGAGGCTTCTTCCGAAAAGGAGCATCTCCGGACGAAGAATATCTTGTCGTTGGCTTCGATTCCCCTGGAAGTTGGCGGCGAAGTCTTCGGCGTCATGACGTTTGCCAGTACGACGCGTCAAGTCGTGTGGGCTGGTGACTTGGTGCAGCGGCTCCAGATTCTGGCGGAGATATTCTCCAACGCTCTGGGACGCAAACACGCAGAAGCCCGCCGGCGCGAGAGCGAGGACCGTTTTCGCTTAGTTGCAAATACGGCTCCGGTGCTGATCTGGATGTCCGGGACAGACAAACGTTGCACCTATTTCAATCAGGGTTGGCTGGGCTTCACCGGCCGCACACTCGAGGATGAACTTGGAAACGGCTGGGCGGAAGGGGTTCACCGCGAGGATTTACAGCGGTGCCTGGAAACCTACACCGAGGCTTTTGATCGCCGTGAGCGATTCACAATGGAATATAGGCTCCGAAGGCATGATAGGGAATATCGCTGGGTCCTCGATATCGGTGTACCGAGATTCAACGCAGATGGTACTTTTGCCGGTTATATCGGCTCCGCGATCGATGTTACGGATCGCAAGGAAGCCGAGCAAACCCTCGCCACGGTGAGCGGCCGTTTGATTGAGGCGCAAGAGGAGGAGCGTCACCGCATCGCCAGAGAGCTTCATGACGATATCAGCCAACGGCTTGCGCTGCTGTCCGTCGAGCTACAAGGACTCACGGAGGTCCGCCCCAAATCGTCAGCGGAGCTGCGTGACCGAGCCGAGCATTTATTGGAGCGCACTTCACAAATATCCAGCGATATCCATGCGCTGTCGCACCGGTTACATTCTTCGAAGCTGGATTATATGGGTGCCGTTGCCGCCATGGCGGGTTTCTGCAGCGAGATGACTGCGCAGACGGGCCGGGAGATTGATTTTGAGCACACTGATGTACCAAGATCCTTGCCTCAAGACATTTCACTTTGCCTCTTCCGTGTACTGCAGGAAGGTTTGCGCAATGCCGTCAAACACAGCGGCGCACAGCACTTCAAGGTGGAACTGAGGGGAATGCCCGGCGCGATCTTGCTCCTCATTCGCGATTCCGGTGCTGGTTTTGATCCCGAAGCGGCTATGAAGAACGGCGGCCTTGGCCTGATCAGCATGCGGGAGCGAGTTGGCTTGGTGAAGGGCACAATTTCGATTACTTCGAAGCCATTGGCGGGCACCGAAATCAGGGTTCACATTCCGGTCGCACAGGCGCTAGCGGCATGCGCAGCGCAGATGAGCTTTCCGGGCGCAAGGGGGGTATATGGGACATCCGAGGATAAGGATCTTGCTAGCTGATGACCAGCGAGAAATACTTGATACTGTTGCGCGACTGCTCGAAGATGAGTTTGATGTAATCGCCGCCGTCGCAAATGGAAAACTCGCAATTGAGGCCGCCGTTCGCATGGCTCCCGATCTAATTGTGCTCGACATCTCCATGCCGGTCTTGAACGGTATCGAAGCAGCTTCCCAACTTAAAGAGTCCGGTTCTAGAGCTAAAGTGGTATTCCTCACCGTGCACGAAGATCCCGTCCTTGTTGAGGCGGCACTTTCAGTCGGGGCTAATGGCTACGTACTCAAGCAGCGCCTTGCCACTGATCTGATCCCGGCCATCCGAAAGGTTCTTGATGACCTCATCTTTGTCTCTGCGCCGGTGCGCACAGGCAAAAACCGTCGGCAGCAGCCCATTCTGATCTAAGGCTGAAACCCATTTGGGTCAGCGATCTGAAAGTTACGCTACAGAAGTCTCCCATTCGCGATATATGTGACGCGTAAGGTGTTCCTCTTATCTTGTTGTGTGAAACGAACGAGTATACAGGCGGTGCGGTTTGCCGTGACTATTCTCGATCTACGAATTGTGCCGGAAGTACAAAAAGGATTTGATGAGCAAGCCGGATCAGTTAACCGCCCGGCTTCAGTCCACTCGGGAAGAGAGTGAATGCCTCTGCAGTCAATTTCGGGTCACCGGTTTAACGTATCCGCATGGGCAGCGTCCGGTTACAGGCGAAAATCGATGGCTCCGGTTTTTGTAGCGGGGGCAATGCGGGTATTTGCGCCGGGCTTCCTGAGCCTTTTCAAGGTTCGCACGGACGGCAGCTAACTTCGCGGCAGATTTAGAGCGTCCACCTCGGCGACCGATCCTCGATAGGTATTTGGTCACTTCAGAAGGCACGGGCTGAAGCTACAGAAAGCCGCTTTCATCGTCAAGCCCCACCATGCTGGCAGAAATCTTCGCTTCGTATTCACCATTAATTCGCTGGCTCCCTGTAGAAGGCGAACGTCGCATTACGCAACGCGTATTGATTCTAAGCTGATTAGCCAATTCAGGCGCAGGAACAATGGACTTAGGTCATCCATAACAAGCCGAAACGTCGCTCTCTATGGGATATTGCGACTTCTACTTGACTTGCAAAGCAGCTTTGATATACTTGACATTCAAAGCTGCTTTGTGTTATACTACGCACAATGAAAAAGGCTGGAGTTGAGCGAGATTCTCAGGCCAATCGGTCAAACTCGCTCAAACATTTGACCGAAGATGAATTGCTAGATGTCTTTGAAACTGCTCGACGACGGAGCCCACGAGATCACGCCCTGTTGATCGTTTGCTTTCAGCACGCCCTGAGAGCAAGCGAATTGATTTCCCTCAAGCTGGGCGACATCGATTGGCGCAACATGGAAATCACAATTCAGCGACTCAAGGGATCCTTGAAGACTACTCAGCCTCTCTTTCGAATGCGGGGACGTCCGTGCATGGATGAAGTCTTTGCCTTGCGGATCTGGTTGAAAGAGCGGCCAAGCGATTCGGGTTCCGATTTTGTTTTCGTTTCGCAAAAAGGTCGGTTCAACCGCAACACGGTCAACCGCATTTTTGCGAAGTACTGCCGGCTGGCGTCCCAAGCTCGCGTGGCTCGAGGCGAGAGACCCATTAGTGAATCGTGCCGGCACATTCACGCTTTGAAGCACAGCCGCGTTACTTCGATTGTCGGCAAGATGGATTTATATCTTGTCAAATTGCTCGCGGGACATGCTTCCCTCTCGAGCACACTTTTGTATGCGCACGGTTCACAAAAACTGGCCTGCCACGAGGCTCAGAGGGTTTTGGTGGAAACGTTTTCGTAATGGAGGCACGAGCCATCGATTCCAACAATCGATAAGGCTGGACCTAAATCGAGAAATATGAAGAGTAAAACGGAGCGCCACGGTGTTTGAGCACCGTGACGCCCCTGACCAAGGCACCCTAACAAGGAGGCTGCATGGCTATTCGCAAGCTACCACTGCCGTTGTTCGCTGCAAAGACCCGAGTCTCACCGAGTAGCGACTCCCCTCAGTATTTCCATTTCGTTCTTGCTGTCAGGTTGGACAGAAATCAGTGCGCCTTCGTTTGTGAGAGCCAACCCCTTGCTACTTTCCGGAGCCATGGTCGTCCCGACCATTGCCCGGCGTGCGGTGTTCCGAATCCACTCCAAGGAGAATGCGAATGCTAATCAACACCGCAGCGGGACAAAATGGCGAACGATCTGGTGTTCTGCACGCGAAACGGGAACCGCTTCGGCCTCTGTATCGTCCTGCGCGACTTGCAGCGTCACCGGAAATGATCGCCGCCCGGAGGCGACCGATGCCATTCGTGATCATTCTATTGGTTCTGGTCGACAAATTCGGCTACCACGCCGGGAGACGTTCTCGATGGGAGGAAACATGCAGATCAATGACAACAGCGGTAAGAAGATCGGTCGGCTCGACACGAGCGTGTCGAGAGACCTGGTAGTGACAGTGCATGAAATTCGCAACATCACGACCATTACCACGCGGGATCGAAATACGGGAAAGGTGAAGACCGAGACTCTAATCGGCGAGTCGCCTTTTGGGAAATGAGCAACGCGACGAACCCAATTTCAAGGCGACCACTCTGTTCAGGCGAGGAGCACCAATTCGTTGCTGACGTCCTGGCAGAGGCCGAATCGGTCACCCGCGAGATACACGCGCACCGGGAAACCGCCCTCGCCGCGTGGCAGGCGCAACTCCGACAGTTCCGCTTGCTATCGGAAGAGGCCGACCAGCTCACGCCGTCCGCTTTCGTGAAGCGTATACACGAACTTCTCCCGGAACTTCACCAAGCGGCAATGGCAGCAGTCGTCTACACGTACCTAACCAACCGGGTGGAGGACTGACGTGAGAACACACGATAGCCAAGGGGGACGTGTTGTCAGCTAAACCCGACGCCGGCACCACAGGCGAGACCATCGAATGCCCGTTGTGTTCAGGCGAGGGCAGTCTGAAGCGAACCGAAATTCTGGATCGCCTCGGCGTGAAGGACTTCGCCCGCGTCGCACAACTCAGCGCGGAAGAAACCTTTCGGCTGCTCACCCACGAGCGCAACCACGAATATCATGCCGCGTGGTCTCGCTTCGAAACGGAACTCTCTAAGCGCACCGCTGAGATCAGGGAGCGTCACGGCGAAGAACTGCGGATGGCGAAATCGGAAAGGGACGATCTTAGCCAACGAATCGAGGGTTCGCTGCGCGAACTCGCCGCGCTCCGCGAGCGGAATCACATCCTCGAAGCCGAGATGTCGAAGGTCGCCCGCGTCGGCAAGCGGGAAGAGATGGACTTCGCGGAGGATGCAAGGGCGTGGGCAGGCATTTGGATCAGCGAAAAGCTTCCGCGCAACGGAGACTTCATCCTCTCCTACCGCGCTCCGAACGGCGAGCCAACCGAGCCGCGAATACTCATTGACAACAAGGACAAGGCCGTAATTGCCGAGGGCGATATCGAGAAGCTGGTGCGCGACGCCAAAGAGCGCTCGATCCCATTCGCCGCGCTGGTCGCCCGCGAAGAGAGCCAGCTTCGGCAAGTTGACCGTGACTCCCGGTGGTGCCGCAAGGATGGGGTATGGCTCTTGCGAACTACCCGGCAATGGATCGTCCGAGACCTTGACCTGATCAAGCCGATCTTCGAACGCATGAGAGTCCAGGGTTTCGACCTTCTGGAAAGGAATGCCGTTCTCGGCGAGGAAATACGTCGCACTTTCCCGGAGATCGACCGGATGGAGAAGGAACTGGGCAAGGCCGCGAAAGCGATCCAGTCGGTATCGGCGCTGGTTGTGCGCTACCGGGAGCGGTTGCGAGAACTGTGCGACACCGCTGCGGCACCGAACGTCGCCGCCGCGCCGGAGCTGGATGCCGCCATCGCAGCGTCTCGGGAATAGGAAAGACTCGGGAGGGGCGCCTATCGCGAGGAAGTCGCACGACGAGTTCTCCGGACTGGCTCAGTTTCTTTCTGGACGGATCCGCGCCGGACGGAGGAGCGTGCCGCGAGGATTCGGTGGCTCAAGGAGATGCTGGAGGAGGCTGCATGGACGATCTCTCGGGCTGCAAGGTAATCCATATCGACTCGCGCAGACGCGTAGCCCTCCAGTGCGTCGATCTCCTGCTGTGGTGCGCGACGCCCCGGCAAAGGAAGAGGATCGCCACCCGGATACTGGTCATGTGCGGCGGGAAGGGGCGCGTGCATTCGAAGAGGGACCGCAAACCGCGCAGGCTGACGCCCCAGCTTCTCGACGATCTCCTTCGCATCCACGCCAGCTGCGTCCACGACCAAGAGGGTCGATGCGGTCTGCTCCTGTCCGTCAATTCGCTTTGTTGGGAAATAAACCAAGCCACAGGCCTCGCAAACGACGAGGATCGCGGTTTCAAGCGCCATTCGGAAACGTGCGCCGCCCGACCATTGAGGACGCCTTTCATCGAGGACGGAATCAGACAAGTCGAAAGCATGTACGAGGAGGACACCGATGGAGAATGACGAGACATTGTTCGACGAGATCGTGCGCACCGAAGCCAAACCCGATGGCACGGTCGAAGCGAGCCTTGTCGAAGACCCCGCGCAGGAGATGGAAGCCTCCGTCGCCGACATGGTCAAGGCGTGGCAGGATTTCAAGGTCGCGAACGGGGACTATCCAATTGCTGTCTGGGGATACGCGTGGTGGAAAGCCTTAGTGCATTTGGCATTAGCTGAAGACCATTTGAAGGAGCAATTCCTCGGAACGGACCGCAGCCCCAAGAGCATCGCGCAGTATCACAGATGGAGACTCAGCCTGTGCGACGGGCGACCGTTCCGGGCAAACGCATGAGAAACCCCGCGGTCAAGCACGGCGGCATCGTCACGTCGCCGGATGGCAAGCGGTGGTGCGTGGTCGGCGTCGATGACGATAAGGTCGTTCGTGCCTATCCGTTTAGCTCCACTCGGTACAACTGATTGTATGTGGTGGGTTGCTGCTGGCTACCCAGTCCGAGAAGCGTCTGGAAGGCGGCCATCGGTGTTCGCCTGCGATTAAACCGAAAAACGAACTCGTCCAGGTAGGCTTGAAGATGGGCGTGGCCGACGCCGTGATGGGTGCCACGAAGCCAGGTCTTGAGGTTCCCAAAGACACGATGGATGCGCGGCAGAATCTGGGTCGACCTTCGACGGTCGCCCTGCGTGTGCGGTCGGTGCCGGTACCCCAGCTTCGGGAGGGGGTCGTAGCCTCCCCAGCCGTCAGTGACTACAATCGCTCCCGCAGCCACGTTCGTTCTCACGAAGCCGGTCAGAGACCGGGCCGAGACGTTGGGAACCACTTGGAGGCGTACCCTTCCGGAAGCTTCGCCCCTGACCTCTACCGCGCCCACAACGATCGCCTTGTCAAGGACGTGGCGCCCCCCACGTAGGCCCACTTCTCGCCCGCCGATGTAGGTCTCATCCACCTCGACCTTGTCCTTGAGAGGCTCCCGATCCGGGTGCACCATGGCGCGACGAAGCTTCTGCAGCATGGCCCAGGCCGTCTCGTATCGGCGGAGTCCCAACTGCCGCTGGAGTTGGAGCGCTGAGAAGCCCGGGGTCTGAGTCGAGACCAGGTAGGCGGCCCAGAACCACTGTGTCAGCGGGACTCTGGTTCGGTGGAGCACGGTCCCCGCCGTGACCGAGGTGTCGTGCCTGCACGCTCGACACCGCCACAAGAGACGGGTTGGTAGTTCGAGGGCCTCGCCCTGCTGGCACCGTGGACACTGGAAGCCCTCGGGCCATCGGCTCCGCGCAAGGTACTGGCGACAGGCGGCCTCATCGTTAAAGAGCCTTCTAAACTCGTGCAATGACCGAGGATACTCCGGGCGCATCGCACCCGACACTATCCCTTGGGGCCTGTGGAGTCAACCGGATAGGCACAAGGTCGTTTTACGCATGTGCGACAAAGACGGAGTTCTCATCGGCATTCATCGCGGCGGGCAGCGGCGCGAGGTTTCGTGGGAAGAGTGGGCGACGGGCTGGACACTGTGGAGGTGATGCGGTGAGCATGAAAATCTCCAAGAGCAAGTTCTGCGCAGGCGTGCAATGTTTGAAGCGTTTGTATTTGCTAGTCCACTCCCCTGAACTCAGAGCCTAGCCGGATTCCGCCGATCAAGCAATCATCGAGCAAGGACGCGAAGTCGGACTACTCGCCCGCACGCTCTTTCCCGATGGAGTCGCGGTTAGCAGCGAGGTCGGGCTGGACAAAGCGATCCGTGCCACGCGGGAGTTAATCGCGAACCGGGAAGTTCCGGCGATCTTCGAAGGTGCGTTCGAGCACGGCGGTGTTCTCGTGCGCGTTGATGTGCTCCATCGTCGCAAAGACGAGCGCTGGCGATTGATCGAAGTCAAATCCACAACCGAGGTTAAGGATCATCATCTCGAAGACGTTGCGATCCAGCACCGGGTCGTGACCCGCTCGGGAGTAGATCTCGCGGCATCGTGCTTCGCGCATGTGAACCGGGAATACATTTACGACGGCAAAGCCATAAATGCGCATCACTTCTTCAGGATTCGGAATCTGACCCGGCGAGTTGAGAGATTGCAGTCCAAGCTTACGGTTCAACTGCGCGCAGAATTTCGTGTTCTTGCCATGCCTGCGGCACCGAACGTTCCCGTCGGAAAGCATTGCAATAACCCATTCACGTGCGAGTTTTTAGATCATTGCAATCCGCCGATTCCTGACTTTCACATTCTGCGTCTTCCCAGAATTCATGCCAGCACGGTCGCAAAGCTTGTCACTCTCGGCGTCCAATCCATTCACGACATCCCCGAGGACTACCCGCTCACAGGGCGGCTGCGACGCGTATGTACGAGCGTGCAAAGCGGAACGCCATGGTATAGCCCGGAAATCGGAAAAGAATTGAGCAAGCTGAGGTATCCGCTCTACTTCGCTGATTTCGAAACTGTGAATCCGGCTCTGCCACGCTTTGCTGGGATGCATCCCTACGATCAACTTCCATTCCAATGGAGCGTGCATGTGCGACGGCAGCCTACCGGGTACATCACCGAAATCGCGAATCTGGTGCCAGCTTGCGGCAAGTGCAACCAGTCGAAGGGAAACAAGAACTGGAAAGAATGGATGCTCAGTGCGGCTGCCCGTTCGCCAAAAAGGCGCGGTGTTTCCGATCTCGGCGAGCCAGTGTCGAAACTGGAAGTATACGAAAGTTGGCGGAAACCTGTGTGCATCGACTATGCGGCGATTGTTGGGCCGGAGCGTTGGTCGTAATACCGCGAGTTTTTGGTACGGCTGTGGCGCATCTGGCTGCTGCTCAGAAAGTCGCGTTGGAGTTACAAGAAATTATCAAAGCGGGGTTGGCTAAGCGGCCTGCGGGTTTGGAGGACCCGGAGCCTGCCGCGGGTTGATACGTCGAGTTCAAGATTAGGGCTTTTGATTGCCCCCTCCAGCATCATCATTTTAGGAGCGATAAATCGTCTTGTAGGCATTAAGAAAAAGTAGTATGTTTTTTCTTAATCGATTGGACTCAAAAAGCCATGCAAACCATGCGAAATCATATACTTAAAAGGATTGAGCGACTGGGACCTGGTAAGGCCTTCTCGGCAAAGGACTTCCTCGATATTGCGAGCCGGACGACCATAGATGTGGCGCTCGCGGAGCTGGCAACGGATGGAAGGATCAGGCGCATCCGGCGCGGCCTTTACGACATGCCGAAAACCAATCCGGCGCTTGGCGGAAAACTGAGCCCTGACATTGACGAGGCCGCTCAAGCCATAGCAAGGCGACAGCGCTGGAAAATCGTTCCGGAAGGTGCATGGGCGGCCAATCTCCTTGGACTGTCTACGCAAGTGCCAGCCAAGATCATCTATCTGAGCGATGGCCCGAGCAAAGAGGTGGAGATCGGGCGACGGAGCATTCATTTCAAGCACGCTCGTCCGAAAGCGATGGCGGGGCTTGAGGGCAAACTCGCGCTTGTGGTCCAGGCACTCCGTCATCTTGGGAAAGAGGGTGTGGGGACACGCGAGATCGAAACACTGCGCGCTAAACTATCTCCCCAGGAAAAACGTCGCCTCCTGAAGGACACACGCTTTTCCGTGGACTGGATTTATGACGTTGCAAAACAGCTTGCGGAGAAGAGTGCGTGAATAAGGTGGCCACGATGGAGCCACTCGAGCGCGCTGAACTCTTTGCAGAAACAGCCGCCCAGATGGGGTTAGCGGAAGCGGTTATTGAGAAGGACTTCTGGGTGTGCTGGGTCCTCAAACAGCTTTTCTCGCACAAGGCATTCGAGGGTCGGCTTCTCTTCAAGGGAGGAACATCGCTCTCCAAGGTTTTTCACGCCATAAACAGGTTTTCGGAAGACATCGATCTTGCCGTGGACTATGTTGCTCTGGGCTTCACGGGCGAGAAGGATCCGCGGCAGGAAAACATTTCAAAGACAAGGCGAAACACCATTCTCGACGAGATGATGGGGGCATGCCAGCACTATATCGGAGGCGAATTTCTGGAAACGTTGAGAGGCCACTGCACCGGGGTGCTCGGCGAGGGCGGATGGCGTCTTGAAGTCAGCGGGGTTGATCCAAATGTCGTGCACTTCGAGTATCCAGGGGCCAGTATGGAGGGAATGGAGTATCTGAACCCACGGGTTGTGCTTGAGCTGGGTACCCATGCGGAGTTTGTGCCGCATGAACGGTTTACCATACGTTCCTTTGCAGGTGAGGAATTTCCGAATGTCGTGAAGGATCGCGACATTTCCCTTGTCGCGCTGCTTGCCAGGCGTACATTCTGGGAAAAAGTTACGATTCTGCATGCCGAATATCATCGGGTGGCTAAGGCGCTGCCTGACAGGTACTCGCGACACTACTACGATGTCGCCATGATGGCAGAGGGAAAGATCAGGGATGAGGCTTTGGCCGATAGAGAGC
Source organism: uncultured Acidobacteriota bacterium (assembly GCA_963768275.1). Lineage (GTDB taxonomy): Bacteria > Acidobacteriota > Terriglobia > Acidiferrales > UBA7541 > Palsa-360. The sequence goes on along the minus strand of CAVYHH010000017.1, from coordinate 219,436 downwards.
TGCTCGCACAAGTCGTGAAGCACAAGGAAACGTTTTATCCCATGGGCTGGGCTCGTTATGACCTGGCGCGGCCGGGAAGTCTTCGGCTGGTCCCACCTGATAATCGGTTAGCAGCGCTCGAACAGGACTACAAGAAAATGGGTGTGATGATTTTTGGCGAGCAACCTCCGTTTGGCTGGATTCTGGATCGTCTCGGCGCGCTCGAAAAAGACATAAACAAGTAGCCAGCGCAGGATGTGGAAATCGTGGTAAGACCTGATCGGGGGCGGAGCGATCGTACAACGCCTCACGTTTCATGAGAAGGTTGTGAATAAATATGGGCATATTTGAACATCCAGGAAATCTTGGACCCACGCGTGGCACACTTCTTACTGTGCATCATGCAGATTGGCCAGCCTACCCTGAAGGCGAGGACTTTTGCACGCCACTGTTGCAACTAACTGCTTTCCCTGCTGGAACAGAGTTTCCGGTCGTTGATGATATCGACCGGTCGTTGTTGTTGATCGCTGATGTTCCATGTGGGGCCCCGGATAAGCCGTTTGATCCTTGCAATTTCCACATCGCTGTGTGGTACAAGGACCTGCTAGAAATGCGTAACCGCGGGTTCATAACAGGCGTGGAAGGGGCTACGGAAAAGGAGTTGCATTTACAGAGATGGGCAAAGTTGCAATCGAGTCTGCCGCCCGGGGCGGAAATTGGTTATCAGGACCCTGTGACAAAGAATTTTAGAGTTTTGGAAGAACCATCAGTCGAGAATTACGCAGGCGAGGAGGATTGGGCGGAACATGTCGTGACACGCGATGGGCGAATAAGAGTGCTGGAAAAGGGACGACAATTCCTTCTTGAAGAACTCCAGCGCGAGCCCGTGCGATTATCGGCGGCAGTCTCACCGAAAGTCGCACGACTGTTCGACATGGGATTCTTCGACACGTGCATACGTGAGGCTTGCGTGCAGTTGGAGTACGAGATTAAACGAAAGATTAAATCCACACAGTACGGAGATCGATTGACAGAGTCCTATATAAAGAACCTGAGGGACGGCCAGCAGTATCTGGAAAGCGATATTCGAAGCTTTCGGCAGGAATTGCGAGCGTTGTTCAAGCTTGTTCGCAACGAGTACATGCACAACCTTTTTGAAGCCGACATGATTACGGCTTACACGATTTTGTTCCGCGTTGGCCGAATTCGGACAATGCTCGCCAAAGCACCGAAGAGCTAAGTAGGGATTAGGATTTTCGCTTCGTCTGAAACACCAAATAAACGGTGTTCGCTCGCAAAATACCATCGAGGATGAAGAGTGTTTCGGTCGCGGCATCGCTGCCGAGGAGAACTCCGGCTTCAAAGTTCGAACCAAACGCTGGTGAGGTGAGGTTAGCAGAACCAAGAAGAAGCTTGCGGTCGTCAGAAACAACGAGTTTGGCGTGGAACAATGGATGCAACGGTCGATCGCGACCGGTTCCCGCCTCGGCTGAGTATACAGACAGGTCGCCATCTTGGGATTGCGCGTCGCGACGAAGGTCTTCGAGAGCGCGACTCGTGTGCGTTGCCAAATTGAGTGCGTCATGAACGAAGAGTTGGACTTTCACCCCGCGTGCTAGAGCACTTGTAAGAGGCAGAAGCAACGCCCCGATACCGGGTGGATCGATGAAGGGCGAAACGAGCGTGAGCGTCGCGGAAGTTTCATTTATCAAAGCTAGGATACGTTCGAGGTAGCTCTGGCCGCGAATGGTGCTTGCGGGGTGAGAATTTGGCAGTGTCCATACGAGTTCAGGCGGAGCATTCGGCAGGGACGGTGCCGAGTCTGAATTGCCGAGGAGAGTGGATAAGAAACGCGCGAGTCCCTGGGCTTTCAGGGCTCCACTTTCGTGGTCGAGGGCACTAAAACCGTCAAGCGCCTGAATGAGAATCTCGGGGCCACTATCCCCAAGCAACGGACGGGCCCATGAGAGGTCAGAATCAACCCGTCGTCCGACGCGGGCCCAGAGGGGCGCAGCGATCCGGGAAACGAGGTCCTCCCTTCCGGCCAGTAACGCCGTGAGAGTTTTGAGGGCATGTGTTTCGTCTTTAGGCATTTTGAAGTGCAGGGCGTAGCCCGTGCCAAAACCCGCGTTCGATCGTTGGCACTCCGAGTGCGCCTCCAAGCTCAGGGGGCGGCGTTGGTCCGCCGTAGAGAACCGCTCGGGACAGTTCACGGTTGAACTGGGGACAGTTGTATTCTCGATGGAGGCAGCCAACACAAGTGCCTCCTTCATCCGTACAAAACGGATCGTAGACGCATTGTCGGCCACTTTGGGCTGAATCGTCGAGCCATACTCCTAGCTGGTGTTCGAAAAGCGTTGTCAGTCCGCCTATCTTCGTTTCGGCGTAGCGGTTAGCGTAGAGGATTCCAGCCAGGGCCCCCGGTATCAGGTATTCGCCGACGCTATTTTGGCTAAACCCGCTCCACTCCACGTGGCGAAGCAGGACATGACTCATCGTGTGGAGGAGGGTTCTCAAAGCTACGGCAAGATGTTCATTGAAGTTCGGTTGCCAGCGGTTCTCGAACAATCCCGGCACCTGGGTGTAGAGCCACGCCCAAGCACTCTCCTTGGAATCAGGAACCGTTGACTGGACCCAACGGTTCTCAATCAGCCAGGTCACGGCTCTCGACGGGTCAAGCTGAAAGTAAATCCCTTCAGTTTCGCTGCTCACAATATAAAGAGGGACGCGGCCCGCTGAATCCGAAGTCTCGAATGGTGTGAGAATGCTGCGACCTGGATCTCTGGTTATTCTCGTGTAGCCGACAGCGCAAAGGGCGATTGGGAAATCGGAAACGATCTTCAATTCACCGATACCGAGGTCACGAAGCGCAAACTCTCTCGCCGATCGCAGCTGGTTGGCTCCCGGAGCGTCGCCGATACTCGTAAGGTCGGCGGCAGCCTCATCGATAGAAGTCGTGCGGAGCGTGTCGAGGATCGCCAAGTGCTCCACAAGCTGGCGAGGTGTTGGAGAATTCGGGGCAGGGGCTCTGGCACCAAGGAGGGCCCGAACTCTTTCAATGGCCTCCTGGCCGGGGACAAGTGCTCTTCGGGCCTTGCTCTGCTTCCACTTCAGAACCAGGGAATTGTTTGGATCGACGGCCTCAAGGGCGCGAGCAAGGTCATCGGCCCTGCCTTCATCATCGGAGGCGTCGGAGCTCGTGCCCAAGCGCTTTGCGCGCTCACGGATCGTTGTTGGCAAATCCTCTGTGAGGATGCCCCACGTTCTCGCGAGTATAAGATTGTAGGTTTCAGGGTCCTGATAGAAGACCCTCTCTTGCTCTTCGTTGAAGTTGATAAAGGGTACGACGTGAGGGAGGAAGAGGGCGCTATCGGTCAAGGCGAGAGTCTTGAGGCCGCGTTCGTAGATAGAGCCCTGTTGGTTGCCCAATGACCGAGAGTATTGGCAGGTGCAGGGAGTCATGCGGAGGCGACCAACCTCAGCGTCGCCGCAGGCACCGCACCTCCAGCGGGCGGAGCGCACACGGCCGGTGTCCAAAAACATAAGAAAACGGGAGGCGTGTCTGGGGCACGCGTTTTGCGGATAGTAGAGTTCCTCCATTCTTCCGCAATTGTGGGCCTGCACGTAACGAAGCTGGCCGAGGATTCCGGTACATTCGGGGCACTGGCGTGGTTGCGCGTTTGGCCGGCGTATCAAATCTCGCAGCCGGTGGACACGTCGGCATCTTCGGCATTCTAAGAGTGTGGGAAATGGCTGAAACCGAACCGTGGTCGGGGTCCCAATCACATACAAACGCCGATTGTTTTGGACGCGGGGATCGGGGAACCCCGGTCGAAAAGCATCATCTTGCCACTGGAAGAGAAGGTCGGCGAGCGCGTTGAAAATTGCGTCTTGATTGACTGGTTTTTCTTGCAGTTCGACACCACTGATACGGCAGAAGCCGTATTGGTCATGCTCGAATACGGCTCCGGGTAAGAACTGGTAGAGGACCTGAGTTTGACCACGCGTGAACGCCATCTTAGGTGTTCTCCGTATTGAACCACTGGAGATCGCGATATTCGGCGTTCTCGTCAGGCCTAAACCTGACGCCAACATCAACGTCTCTCAAACTGGTCATCGGAGTTGGTTGAAGCACTTCCGTAAGCTTTTCTCGCTGACTCCCACTGATAAGAAAGAGAAACTGGTCGATCTGGTCTCTGAGGATTTGCTTCATGCGGAGTTCGAGGCCCTTGGGATAGATACCTTTATCGAGGGCGTAGGCTTCCCATACCGATCGGTCGATCTCGTCGCGTCCGATCTGCCGTGGTAGTTGGGATCGTGTGTTTGGATTGAGAAATTCCGATGCAACCCGGCGTTTGACGATCTGCTGATTGTGGAGAATGGCTCCGTACCTTCCTGATAGCAACCCTACAAAGACGCCGGGACTTGTTCTCTGGGCGGCAAACTTCGCAAAGCGATTTACAGAGACAGGCGAGATGAGACGTTCGAGGTGGCGGTGATATTCAGGAAATCTGTGATAGATACTTGAAGCGCGAAGAGAGTACGAGGCGAGGGTCGCAATCACCAAGCCGACATGCCTTCGACCACTTCGGCTTGAGGCTTGAATATAATCCGCGGTTTCCTCAGGAATGCCGTCCATGACCATGAGATTGAATCGCTCAACGTCAACGCCGTGACTGATCACGCTTGTGGCCACGGTCGCATCGAGATAATTCTCCTCGTCCCACATCGGTGGGTCTTCGACCCGACGAACGACCTCGGCGATTACGGATAGACTCGAATCACCTGACAGAAATTCGGTATTCAGGTCACGCGCGTTTCCGGGCCTAAGACGACCGGCGTCCTTATCAAGGGCCTGACGAATGCGGAGGCCACGAGACTTGGACCCTACATAGGTGAGTGTGGTCGTGTAGAAGTAGAGAAGCGCTCGCACCGCCTCTTCTGTACGGGCGGTTGGAAGCCAGGCTGCGGCGTCGTACGGGTTCGCGTAAAGGCGATTGAGCTCCTCATGAAGATAACGAACACAAAGGGAGGCTGCGTCAGCCGCATGCAAATGTGGCGGACGAAATGCGACGTAGACTCGGGCGGTTTTGACGCGCTGATCGGGCGTGTCGGTGTCCACGTCGGCCGAAGTGTAGAACGTCTGAAAGAGGTCGTAGCCGCGGGTGGGAAACCGGCGTGCGTAGGGAACACCGTAGATTTGGCGAATCTGGTGCTCGAAGCCCTCAATGGTTGCGGTTGCTGCAATCGTTTTCGGAGGACGCGTGCCAACATGCTCCTCGCATGAACGGATGAGAGTTTCATAATGGCCGGCAAAAGCTCCAAGTTCCTGCTGCAAGAGATGGAGTTCGTCTTGGATATGTAGCGCTGGAGATGGGTCATAGGGAGTGACCGCTGTTCGTCGCCGGGCCCTCCGCCCCGCGCCTGGGTTTGTGGGACATTTCTCGATGCACCAATCCCCTATGCCAAACCCGTGCTCCTCGTGTTCGGGGCAGCGCCAGGCAGCGGCTCCCCAAATCATTGGGAAATGCGGCCTGTAGGCGACGCTTGCCATTTTGTCGATCGTGCCAACGATAACGGTCGGAAGGAATCGATAGACTTCGTCGTCCGAGACATAGACGGGGAGGTGCTGGTTGCAGTGTGAGCATACATGGCGGATTCTTTGGCGTTCGCGGTCGACAACGATTTGAACAGTGCCCGTGCCACCACAGGCTGGGCAGTTGCTCACGAGGAGAAGTTTTTTTCGGAGCTCGGGATCGTTCTCCAAGCGGTCAATGGACCACTGGCCATATTTGAGATAGTTGGGTGTACTCGGACCCACGAAGTACCCAAGAGAAATTGGATCGGAATGTGCATCGGAGCCCTGTATAACACGGCGTTCCTGTTCCGTTTCCCAAACGACCCGAACGGCTCGTTGGAGTTGTTGAACGCTCAGCATGCGGAGAGGAAAGCGCAGCCAGGCGGTGACGCCGAAGGATTTTCCGCGAAGGCGGTCGTACAAGGCCGCACAGCTTATGAGTCCAAGATAGGCTTCAGTTTTTCCGCCACCTGTTGGGAACCAAAGAACGTCAGCCCAGTTGAGAACATCATCCCAATTCCTAACTGTCCCGCTCGGCCATTCGCCGCTTACGATCCCCTCGCGCACGGCAAGGGCAGGGAGCTGCATAACAATGAAGGCAATCTGAAAGAGGTGCCAACTCTCGTATTTTGAAGTTCGTTGGAAAACCCGGTTCATCCCTTGAAACGCTTGCCTGAGCCGCTCGTCTTTTGCGAGCGCCGCCATTCCTGCGGAAAAACGGGCTTCTTCATCGCGGAATCCTCGAAGGTCAATTTCGCACTGGCGGATTTCATCGGGCGAGAGTTGCAGCGAATTCTTACCAAGGATCTCGTTCTGCCAATGGTCGCCATAAACGGTCATCGCGATGCGGATCGCTTCGAGCGTGTCGAGCGGGTTGGCCGCGAGGTCAGCGAAGATCGCGCGCGGGGTCTGGTTTGTGGTTCGCCGCGGCTGGTCGAAGCGTGCGAGGGTCTCCGTTCGAAGGGCCTTTAGGTCTTCGGAGACAATAACGCTTGCCGAATGACCTACAGCCCAAACCCTGCGGTCGAATTGGTAGTCTCTTGATACTGGCAGAAGCTCAACAGGCCTAAGCTCTCCATGAACTAACGTTGCCGAAAGTTGGCAATCCGCGAGGATGTTGTGCTGATCCCTAAAGCGCTGCGCCACATTTCTTGGGGTGTTGTTGCAGATATAGCAGCTTACCCGGACCGATCCATCGGAAATTGCGCTTGACCGTATGTCGAGACTCGCCTGGAGAGGAGGGAGAAGGACGGGCCCAGTGGCGATGCCGCGAAGGAAGTTTTGAAATGTATTGCCATCGCTCAAGGCTTGAACGGGAACTACGGCATTGCCGGCGATCGTGCGCGCAATCGTCTCCGAAGTTGCCGCTTCCACCAGTACTGCGTCAAGTGCACGTTGCACGGCTCCATCGTCGTCGATACGCTCGGTTCGCTGTTGTGGATTGATGCGGAGCGTGATCGGAGGAACCTCAACTTGGCGGCGCTCAAAGATTTCGAGTAACGAAACGTTCTGCCTGGGCTGAGCGGGCTGATTAGGGTTCGTTTGATCTTGCTGGGCGCGACCGAGCTCGTCCCTTTGCTCTTCAAAGGTCGGGAAATGCTGAGTGTAGATAGCAAAGCGGGGTTGCAGAATAAGCTCGATCTCGCCGTTGTTCGGAGGCGAAACGACAATTTCAAAGCCGAGTGAGGAGGGTGGTCTTCGCGTCGAATCACGAGTTACGCCCTGGTGTTCGGCCGTAATCTGTTCAGCCTCGTTTGGTGCTGCTTCAGATGGCTCCTCGTCTTCGCTTTGGGGGGCGTCTTTTCCCGTCGCCTCGGCTGATTTCGTAGCCGTCTGTGCCGTTGGCGGCGGATCATCATCACCAGGTTCAAGAGGGTCGGGCTGCACCACAAGCGGATCTCTAGGTCCGAGCACACCGAGATGGCAGTGATCACTAGGAATGATGCGCAACATCCGCGATTCGTGGCGACCAGCGAGTTTCCTTTCAAGATCGCCCACGAGATAACGGACCAAGGCTTCTTCGTCGCGATAAGAGAACTGTTGGGTGGGTTTTGAGGATGTCACTCTTCCTCCAAGGTAGAGGCGAATCCTCGCTTGCCGAGCTTTCGGACGGACTCAACCTCCTGCAAACTAACCGCGGCAGCCACCTGTTCGAGCGCTGTGCCGATAGCATCTGCGCTCTTGAGTGCGGCCTCATAATTCTTTCCTGCTGCCAGATGGGAAAGAAGGCGACTTAGCTGTCGTCCACAGGTTCTTCGGACAGCCCGCTCATGTCGAATGCAGTTGAACGTCGCGGAGATTCGCGTCGGATCAGAATATAAACCGGTAGCTCGGGCTAATATTTCAAAATCCTCTCGGCTGTCTGGGGCCATAATCTCATCATCTCCCGCGCGGTACCAACCAACTAAAGCGCCATAGTCAACGGATAGTCCATGCCCTTCGAGAGCGTTATGGAGTCTCATTCTGTTTCCACCAAATTTAGTGAGTGCGGCGGGCTTTGCGTGGTCCCAGAGACTCAAGAGCCATCTGTGTGCCAATATCCTGGTTCTGGCGAATAGCCTCAAGGGTTCGGTCAAAAATGTCCTCATATGGATCATCAACGAGAACAACCATGAGCATTCCGGGCTCAAGATCGCCCGCAGGAATGCGCTCTTTCTGCTCGGTCGCGGGTCGAAAGACATTAACGAGATGGCCTGTGGGGAAACGGTACCGTCCTTCGGCCGTGACGATCTCGCAGTATTCGAGCGACTGTTTAGCCTTGTCGCCGGGCGCGTGGGTTTCGCCTGACACATCGATTTCCTCGAACCAGTTCTGGCCGATGATTTTTTGAAGGTTGAGAGGTTCTACCGCATCATCTCCGAGAAACTTCCTTTGTTGGAGGCGGGGTTGAGGTTCAAATCGACGCATGGTTTGAGGGCGCTTCGTTTTTGGCAGTCCATTCTGCGATGTTTCGTTTCCCGAGGAAGCCAGCGCATCAAGTTGGAGCTGTTTCAAAACGACGGTTCTGGGAGCATCCTCCTGAAAGCTTTCGATTGAGGCGTGAATGCGGTGCTGGATTTTGTCATCAACCTCAGCCTCGTAAGGGTAGGCGACAACGTGCACGGGAACCCCTGGGTAAACGTCCAAGTAACGCGTCTCGCTGGTTCGAAATCCGAGAAGTACGGTTTGTCGTAAAGAACCTTCCGCGATGACTCTTGGTTCTTCTTTAACGGTCGTGATAGAAACAGCGCCTGATTGAAGCGCTTCAGGCCATGAGCCTATGATATCGCCGAGAAGTGTAGCGAGCATGTTGCCTTCGTGCCGTGTGGGTGCAACGATTCGCAAACTATCGGAAGGCAATCGATTCTCAATGAATTGATCGACGACGCTCGCGAGCGTGTAGAACTTTGCCGGATCTTTTCTTCGAAGCAGAGCGTCGTAGAGAGCCTTCAGAGTCGCCACGATGGTCGGCCAGCGCGCTTCTAGATATGTTCCGACAGCACCGCGCGCTTCCGGGGGCTGTTCTTCAAGTTCGCGAATGCGTTCACGGATTGTGAGGGTGTGATAGGCCTCTCTTCGCTCCTCTTCGAGCGCAACAAGCGGAACAGGCAACTGCCGCAGCTTATGATAAGTACCCCAAGCTCCCAGCACCGCGCCGGGAACATTTCCACTGCCGGCCTTCATTGCACCTACGAGTAGGCCATGGAGGTCAGCGAGATGATCCTCAACCTCAGGGTCGTCCGAGAGCCAAACGAATCGCTCCGCCAGTCTTGGAGGTGATGAGAAGGGTTTGGTTGCGAGTAGCTCTTCGACAGCCTCGACCGCGGCAGGGTCCCAAGCCCAGATGAGATCGGATGGCCTGCCTTTTTCAGAAAGCGCCGCTATGCGGTCTTTCTCCCAAGGTGGAATGACAAGAATCTGGATTGGGGATGAAGCAACGCTGGGTTGCTTCAGAAGGTCTTCGAGATGATCCGAGGTTCTCGGATGAGATACGTCCACGACGACCGAGCCAAAAGCTTTCTGTTCCTTTAGGACAGATAACCAGCCTGGGTTTGCGACAAATACGCGCGGCTTAGAATCTTGGGGCGTGGAGTACTGGGAGAGAACTTCGATAGGCCAAAACTCGGTGATTGGGAGCCGTTCCGAACGGAGGCGAAGCGCGACATCGCGAAGAAGATTAACGCAATTTCGAATGTGCTGGGTTACAAGAAGTACGTCGCCTCCCAAGAGTGGCGCGCTTCCTTCCCGGCGCTTAACGAAGTCCGCAAGAAGCAAACTCACAGCAAGAAATCGTCCGAGGCTTTGCGTCGCGTTTGGCAACACAAAGATAAGTCTGCGCTTTTCTCCCGTGGCAAGATTTCTGGGTAGGTATGACGCAAGAGCCCCGCTGGCCCGCTCAGTGACGCTCGGGGATAGTCGCTCTCCGGCTGCGACCAGGGGCAATTGGTCACGAAGAAGGCGAGATTCGAATGTCTCTTCTTGCTTTAACGCTTTAAATGCGTCGAGCCAAACCACGCTATCTTCCTCCGCGAGAGATAAGCGTCCGCTTGGTCTTGAGGCGCTTGAGGTGCCTTTTGAAAAGGGTTTCGAGGTCTCCATCTGCACTATTGACGCGTTCAGCGAGTGCGAGCCCAATAGCGCGAAGATTCTTTCTCTCCGTACCCTCTGCCGGTCCCCTGACTTCGATTGGGCACGGTCTTCGCCTGTAGGCGCGTGCCCGACATTCAATAACGAGATCGGAGAGAAAACTCTGCTTTCCCCGTTTGCTATGGTCGGCCGAATTCTCGGCGGCCACGGTCGCCAGCGCGACAACGTCAAACTTAGCTTGGAGCAGGGCTCCTGCGAGGGCGTCCCACGCGTCGAGGTTTTTGTTATGAAAAGTTAAAACGAGCCGTCCGCTTGAGGCGAGCGTCCGTCGGCTTTCGAGAAGACATGCTCCGACTTTTTTCTCGTAGTCTTTGGTTGTAATGCCACGGGATGTATTGGGAGTGGCTTCCTCGTGTTCGTTGGGGCTTTTTTCGCATTGTCCAGCGTAGGCCATCCAAGCATGGAAGAGGCGCGCGAGTTCTCCGTATTGAACATCATCATGATACGGGGGATCGGTAAAAACGAGATGTGCTGCGCCGTCTCTGAGGAGTTGCCGCTCCGAGCTTCCGGTGACAACAAGAGCGCCCCTTACGATTCGCCGGGCCCCCATTGAGTGCGCGTGGGTAGTACGCATCGGGTAGCGTCTGGCGCACATCCACCTTAGTGCCTTTTCCGCAGCTTTGAACCGCTGAGGTAACGTGCCTCGGCCAGAGGTGGACAGGAGATTTGTCTCAACCGTGATTGTGGAACGCGAGAATCGGTGGTTAGCGATGGCTTCGAGAGCCTTTGGGTGGTAACGCTCCCAACGGCAGACATAACCTGCCATTTCCGTTGTACCGAGGATCGCCAGACGAAGATGCTGCTTGACGGATTCCCCGACCTTGAGAGTTGGAACGATGGCAAGTGCGGCTGTGATGGCATCAAGCTGTCTTTGGGTATAGAGCTCATCCCAAAACGAAAAGCCATATCGTTTGAGTGCGGCCGTTTCAATTCCATCGGGAATCTTGATATGAAGACCGTGATGCTCACTGCCTCGCGCATCCTTGGTTAGGTCTCCTTTTTCCGGTGTTCGCAGTCGGGCCAAAGGATCTCCATTCAAAACACGCTGTTCGCGGAGAAGCACGGGGTGCCATTCAAGAGCGGGGAGCAGGAGGTTCGCAAGGGAAAGAGACTCAAGGCAGTGTGGGCAATGCATTTCCGTGGCGCGAGGCTTGATGTTTCTAGCTTTCAGCAGTTCGCGCCGACGACAGTGATCACATGTAAAAGAACGAACCCCTTTTGGCTTGCGCGTAACGCCCCCACAAGCAGAACATCCGAAAAAAGCATGTAATTCATCGGCTCGTCGGGATGCAACCGAGATGAGCGGTTCGCGGAAAAGAAAAATGCGCTTTGAGCAAGCCGGGCAAGCAGAAGAACGGACGCGGATGACGTGGGTGGTTTCCCATGTATGCGCGCCCTTTCGGGTCCAGTAAGCCTCTCGGTATCCCGAGAGCGCCGCAAGAATTGCTGCTGCTGCCGTTTTGAACTCATCTGGCGCGGCGGGCGTCAGCGCGGTTGCGAGACTCTGCGAGGGCCAGGGATAGAGGTCTTGCGCGTATATCGGGAAGCCTCGATGGGCCGCTTCGAAGGCAACCGTGCCTCCTCCGCTAAAGGGATCGGCCACGAGAAAGCCTTTGCGACGGAACTCCTTCTTTGCGGCATCTAGCATGGCCCCAGCAAAACTGTGAGGTCGTCTTGCCCACCAGCGATAGAGCGAGATTACGGGCGCATGCGCAGACCGGTTGCGCTGCTGGCGTATGACTTCCTTGTCGAGGCCGGCCCAATTGACACGATCGATTAAGGGCATCGGGAGATATCACCACAAAAACAGGGTCTTAACAAGAATCGTAGTCCGAAACCTTCAGCCCTTAGAGCAGATCGGCATGGCCGACTAGCTAAAGCGACAAAGGACGTGAAACCAGGATATTGACACAGGTTCGGACCGATGTAATTGCAGAATGATAAAATACATTATCATGTTCAAATCCCTACGAACCTCGGGCTGACCGCCTAGAGTCCAACCATGAGGTCATCTTACCTGACTCTTCATCAAACAGATTCCGAACTCGCAAATCGGCAAATTCCGCCTCTTGGGATCAGCGACCTACTGCGGGGCTGACGAAGAGGTTTTCCGAACGTATCTGGATCAGACCCAATTTCATCTGCGAAAGCTGTCGGACAGGTTTCATCGCGATCCGTTCCATCGGACCGCAAGATATACGTACGCGTCCGCACGTCGGGGGTCTTTTGCAGCGCAAATTGCCAAGGCTCAATTTGACGAGGGTCGATTCCCCAACTTGCGGGAGGAAACGGTTGCCCCTCTTTCTCGTCCAACCGCTCGATTTCGAGATACAAGTAGAGGCGCTTGTCAGTGAGTTCCTCGTTCTTGCCTCCTTTAGGAGACTTGCGGATGCGACGAAGCAGAGTTCGAGGCGCAGGCTCGCTTACTTGGAAGTTTAAATAGAACTTGTGCAACTGGTGCTCGCGTATCAGACCGTCATACATCCCCTTTGCTTGGCTGAGACTGAGCGCTGCGTTGAAGGTGTTCTGGAGTTTATCCACCGACCCCGGACGCAGTTGCTCGCTGAGAAACGCGAGAGCGGCGTTTACGGCCTCGACGCTCTTCTGAAGAGCGTGCCCGACCGACGCTTTCTTGTCGTGCGCGTTCCTCAAAACGAGCACCCATCTGCACGTAAGATCGCCAGACGTATCTAGTTGAGTAACACCAAGATCGAAATTCGGCCCGCGTTTCTGCTGTAAGCGGGAAAATGTGGTTGCAGCCATGAAAAGCGGGCTTTAACGGTCGGTTTTCGCGTTTGCGGGGCAAAATCGCAGCATGAACGAGAAATTTCGAACAGGCGCGGAAGTGGCGGAAATGTCGGGAATGAGCAGGGACACGGTGCGTCGCCTGTTCTCGGAAGAACCGGGAGTTATTGACCTCGGACGACGCGAAGCGACTCAGGGCAAGCGGCGGTCACCGCCTTGTGAGGATTTCGAGTGCAATTGTTGCGCGGTTTTTGGAGCGTAGGAGTGTGAAATAAGCGCCCGCTAGGGCGTACGCATTGCCAGGCGGACGCGGCAAACTCGAAAGCTCGCTGCCATCAGAGGTTCTGTGGGTGGGAGCCCGAAGGAGACTCGACGTGGCAAAACAAGCTATTGAACCAGGCTTCTGCCAGTGCGGGTGCGGGGAGAGAACGGGGAGTGCAAAGCGGGACAACGCGAGCAAGGGCGTTATAAAGGGTCAACCTAATCGCTTTCTGCCCGGTCATCGCACCCGGCGAAAATTCTTGCCATTTAAGCAAGCGAGGGAATTTATCCACAGTCTCGGGTTGAAGTCGCGGGCGGAGTGGAATGCTTACTCCCAATCCGGCGATAGACCTGATGAAATCCCAGCAGAGCCCCAAATCTATCGGAAAGAAAAAGAATGGGCTGGACTGGGCGATTTTCTCGGAATCGGGAGCGCATCGATGAAGCTTAGCGCGTTCCGCCCATTTGCGGAAGCCCGTGAATTTGTACACACCCTTGGGTTGAAGTCTCACTCCGATTGGCGTGCATACTGCGAATCCGGAAAGAAGCCTAAGGATATCCCGGCATACCCCAACGGAGTATATGAGAGCGAGTGGGTAAGTTATGGGGACTGGCTCGGAACTGGGATTGTCTGGAAACGCGAGTTCCTCCCGTTCGGCCAAGCCCGCGAGTTTGCCCGCGCCCTCGGGTTGAAATCGGCGGAGGAGTGGCGGGCTTTCTGCCGCTCCGGAAAAAGACCCGGGGAAATTCCGGCACTTCCCCAAAATCTATATGAAAACGACTGGGTAAGTTGGGGAGACTGGCTCGGAACCGGGAATGTCTGGCAACGCGAGTTCCTCCCGTTCGGCCAAGCCCGCGAGTTTGTGCGCGCCCTCGGGTTGAAGTCGTACTCCGATTGGCGTATATACTGTGAATCTGGAAAGAAGCCTGAGGACATCCCGGCGCGCCCCGAGCAAATATATGAGAGCGACTGGGTAGGTTGGGGCGACTGGCTCGGAAGCGGGAATGTCGCGCCCAAGAACCGCGAGTTCCTCACATTCGACAAAGCCCGCGAGTTCGCCCGCACCCTCGGGTTGAAGTCGCAACGTGAGTGGGTAGATTTCTGCGGCTCTGGAAAAAGACCCGAGAACATTCCTGCAACACCCTTCGAGGTATATGAAAACGAATGGATCTGCTGGGCGGATTGGCTCGGCATCTTGGGTCTCGGCGTCCACCGCTGGACGTTAGAAGCAATCGATGCGTTTCTGAAAAGCATAGCTCCGGAAATCCCCAATATGCGCGACGCCTCCCTTGTCGCGTTGATAACGGAAGCGGGTCTAGACCTCCCGCTGAGAGAACTATTGGGCAGGGTTTCCATGGGAAGGGTGGTTGCCGACCTGCGCGACGGCGGCGACGAGATTCGACTGCGGCTAAGGGCAGTGAGAGAGGTTCGGGTCGATCCCCGGTGGCAGCCCCCAATTGCAGAGGAGGAAGAGGACTTCGCGCATGACGAGCTGGAAGTCAACGAGGACAACATCCACATCGCGGACCGTCTGAAAGGCAAAGTCAGCCCCAAATTCATCGAGCACTTGATCCAAGAAAAAGTGAGTGGGCTGATCGTGAAGTTCATCGACGGCGACCCGGACGTTCGCGAGATATTGAAACAGGAGGGCGGGGAATACTACCGGCAGATCCGCGGGCGCTTCCAGTCCGAAGTGGGGGGAATCGAGGGAGTCGACATTTCGAGCTGGAAGCTGCGCGACGGAAAAACGGGCGAGCCTGCCGAGCCGAACCTGATGCAGCGGTACGTCGCGCACAAGGTCAAGCACAACCGCGGCTGGGGCAACTGGTCGGGCACGGGCGCTGGCAAGACGGGCTCTGCCGGCTTGGCTTCGTACGTGATCGGCTCGCGGATGACCGTCGTGCTGTGCCCGAATTCAACCGTGAACCAGTGGGTGCGCGAGCTGACTGACGCATTCAGGGGCAGCAGGCCCGTCACCGACGTAGCCAAGGCGGAGCGCGGCAAAGGCTCGTTTCTGATCCTGAACTACGAGAAGTTCCAATCCAAGAAGCGCTCAGCCGCGCTGGTGCAGGCGATTGTGGGGCTTCGCCCCGACATGGTGGTACTGGACGAGGTGCAGCTGATCAAGCAGCGGGAGCAGGAGCGGGGCAGCATTCGCCGGGAAACGCTGCAAGAGATGCGGCGGTTGCTCCCCGACGCCCGCGTGCTCGGAATGACAGCGACGCCGGTCATCAACGACCTGATGGAGGGCGTCTCGCTGCTCGAAGCCGTGACGGGCGAGCCGCAGAACCTGAGCACCAGACGGAGGGGCGCGGGCGCGGTGCGCGACGGGCTCAACCTCCACTTCGCCCTTCTCAAACACGGACTCCGATACAAACCCAAATACCGGCAGAGCCTGTCGATCAAGCCAGAACCCTTCCTCGAGAGCCGGGCGCTGCCGCCGCTGCGGCAGGCCGTTAAAAAAGGCGGCAGCGTCGTGCTCGCAATCGAACGTGCAATCCTGCCCGCCAAGCTGGAGCAGGTGCGGGATAGGATCCAGCCGGGAACGCTGATCTACCTTGAGTTCGTAAAAGGGACAGTGCCGATCGTGCACCGGTTCGTGGCATCGCTGGGGCTGACCGTGGGCGAGTACGTGGGCGGCACTCACAAAAAAGGGCGCGACTCCGTGTTGAAGAAGTTCATCGCGGGCGAACTCGACGTGCTCGTCGGCTCGCGAGCGGTCAGCTTGGGAGTGGATGGGTTGCAGAGGCGTTGTAGCCGCCTCATCGTATTGTCCCTGCCCTGGACTAACGCTGCATTCGAGCAGCTATATGGCAGGGTGTATCGGCAAGGGTCGCATTTTGCAGAGGTAGAGGTTCTCATCCCGCAATTGGTCATCACGCTGAACGGGCGCCGATGGTCATGGGACGAGTCGCGTTATTCCACTATTAAACACAAGAAGACCCTGTCCGACACGGCAACCGATGGGTACGTGCCAACATCGGAGGCTCTGTCGCACAAGGAGTTCACCAAGAAGGCTATGGATGCATTGAAGATTGTGATCCAGAGGGTGCAGGACAAAACTGATTCTGGGATAGACACGGCGACAGCGGAAGAACCCGCAAGTTCCTCACAGGAAAACGAAGCGTCTGCTCGGGACACCGAGAAACTCGTTTTGCCCTAAGCGGGTGCGTGCGCGGACCCGAGATCAAGATTCAATCGACGTGCAATTTCGGGACGACGGGCAAGGAGCCTGAGGAAATTGCGGCGGGCGCGGGACGCCGAGGAGTTTGGGAAGGCGGTCGTACGCCCTGAGAGACCAATACCGCATTTTTGTGGGCGACTAAGATATCGTGAGGAGTTTTCCTTCAAAATTTCCCCGCCAGCAGCGCCATCGCGAGTGCCTTCTTCACGTGCGCGGGGTAGACGTCATAAATTTTCGCGCAGCACGTCGCCCGTCCCGCCTTCGTCCCAGCCCTGCCCGGTGCGCAGCCTACCCGACATGGGGCCGGGTGAACCGGAGAACCACGATAGAGTTATCATCCCCGCCAAAATCCAAACCCGAGGGCGTCAGCCCCTGCTCCAAAGCGCGGCGCAACGCTTCCAGCGTGCTGGGCTCCAAACGGTGCAGGAACACATCGCTGCGGACAGGGACGGGCTGGCGCTTAAGTAGTTTGGTCCGGTGCATATTTACGTTCCTTGTTTTCCTTGATCTACAAAAGGGCGCGGCAGTTCGGAAACCAAAAACCGCTGGCAAACGAAAATGACCCGCAGCATCTCCTGGGCCGGCACCATGCAAAGGAGTGCTCATTGAGGAAATTCTGGCCGACAGCGCCGCACGCGCCGAGGTGAAGCGTCAGACGTCCAAGGCGTCAAGGTAACCAGGCCTGAAGACCCGCTTCCTAAAGTTCGTCCACGTCGCCTTCGACCAAAGGTCGCATGGCCGCCTCGAATTTTTTGCGCTCTATGTCGTTGAACGGCCTATAAGCGATGGAACGGGTCGTCGGAACGACGGACACGTTTCGAACGTCTGACGTGCGGATGGACACCCCTAGTTGCCGTTGCCAAAGTCGAGTCCGACGATCTTGGCTGCGATGGACAGCAGGTGGCGGTGGGCCCCTGGCTTAAGGGCGTTGGTCCCCTCCAAGTTCGACGCTTCGATGGCGTCAAGGCTGGGCATCGTGCTCGTGCCCTCTTGAGTCCACTACTGGTAGTCGTCGTACTCCAGGGACAGGAAAGGCAGTCCTTCGTCTGCGTGCCGGTCCATCAGGCCAAGCAGCGGGGCTGCGTCTGCCACTACTGCGTAGTTGAATGATCTGCTCATGTGTTCACCTAATTGAATTGAGCGCAGGTGATTCATGCCCGTGGGAACCCCGCATTTGGTGATTCATGGCCGGAAAAGTTCAAGGGCGTCCTGGGATTTGCCCAGGCACCACAGCCAGGTGCGGAATCTTTAGTCGTCGTACTCCCCGAAATCAACCGCCGGTATGGGGCCGTACAGACGGAGCATTACTATCGCAAGGCGACGAAGCTGACGCACCTGCTTACGCGTCGCGTTAATGTAAATGCCGTCCTCGCGTTGCTCCATCAAGTCTTGGATTTCTTCGGCCAGCTTTAGGGCCTGGCTCACGGTCTCGTCTTTCATCTGTAGCCTCCGATGTAGTTTCCGTATTCGTCAAAAAGTCCGGTAGCGTGCAGCAACGCGATGAACTCTTGGAGCGCCCTGCACTGCCTGGCCTCGGGCTTCGCCTCGGCTTCCACGGTGACCACCCTTGCCTGCGTCTCCGCACAGTCGCAGCACATGCCGAGACCGTTCACCATTATCGGTTGGCTCCTCGGTAGCAGCTTCTCGCCGCAATTGCTGCACGAGTACGGCATCCTGGTCTTGTTAGTCTTCATATATCGCCCTTCAAAATCTCCCGCCTGCCCGATTCCTGCCGATACTCGGGCTTGCGTGAGGCAGCAGCCTTGGCTTCCGTCACAGACCTGCTCTCCCTGCTCTCGTTTCCCATCGCTCGCCTCCTCAGTTCGAGGCTTTCCGTCCCTGGCGCCAAATCTCCCTGCCGCCAGCCACCGTCCCGTCGTCCCTCACGTCGAGCATCCATTTGCCCAGGCCTATGCTGCGCCACACCTCCGAGAGGTGCGCGCGGCACTGCCCGCACAGCGGCCCGCAGCGAGCGGTGGTAGCCGTCGCTCCGTTGTCGTACGGGGCGCCGTGGTAGGGGAGGCGCATCCAGCGCTCATTGGATCTCCTCGGCTTTCGCCGCGTCCTCGGCGCCGAACGCCTCGGCCAGCGCCATGCCCTCCGGCTGCAGCACCTCGGTGAGCTTTTTCTCGCGCCAGGCCTCCTGTTGCTCTTCGGTCCCGTCGGTGAACACGCGCCAGGCCTCGTCATCGATCTTGTAGAGCTTGCGCCAACGGGCGGCCGCGTCGTCGAACGCCTTGTCCATGGCCTCCTCGCCGAGGATTTGGCCCAGTCGGTTCAGGCGGCGGCTGATGTATGCGCTCCAGCGCCATTCGCTGCTGCCCGTTTGCTGATAGACGAACCAGTCGAAGTCGTGGTCGAGCCGCTCCGTCCACCAATAGGCGGCTAGCGCGCGGAGTTCGTGCTTCGTAACCGGAAATTCCACTTCTTCGCCATCCTGGCCGTTGATGGCGTCAACGCTCCCGATGATCAGGCCGCCGCCTGCGATCGCCATCGCGCCCAAGCCCTCGGTGTCGCGGTTCGATCCCAGGGATTTGCTTAGCGCGTCGAGGTATTCCGTTCCAGTCCTGACCTGCACTCCGTTGTTGCCTTCTGTTCTGTCCATCTTTTTATCCTCTCTTCCGAAAATACCGACCCGCTACGGGCATCCACTTGGATTTCATCGCGTGAGAGCCTCCTCTTTTGTAATACTGCGTTCCGGACTTTCCGCGCGTTGCAGGCTGGCCATCATCTTTTCCCAGACCGTCACGGCCATCGGCTTGTCCGGCTCATACCGATCGGGATAGCGGACGATATACAACTCGATCGGAATCTTGACGCCGATGATGTCCACGGCCGCCCGCTCCATGCATTCCCTCAGCGTTTTAACAGCCCACTCTTCCGCGTCCGCCGGCGCCACAACGAAGATCGCATCGTGCAACGGCGCGCATATCTCCAGGCCCTTTTCGGTCGCGTAGATCAAAGCCAACCGCAGCATCTCGGCGCCATGCGACTGCTCGGGAAAATTCTGCAACGAGTTCGCGATCTTCTTGACGGCGCCGTCTTCCTTGCGCGCGTCGCGCTCCTTCTTGCTCGGAAGCTGCCGCGTCCATCCCATCTTCGTCGCGATCTTTCGGGTGGCGAGCGATTCGTTGACGACCCACTCGATCCAAAGCCAGAACTGCGGAAACAGACGCTTGTGAAATCGCAGCAACTCATTAGCCTCAGCGACGGTGGTGCCGCAATCCCGGGCGACGGTGTAAACGCTCTTGCCGTACAGGACGCCGAGCACGACAGCCTTCAGCCTGACGCGTTCCGGCTTGAAGCAGTGCTTGCATTCCTCGACGCCGAGCTTTTCCAGCGAGCCCACCGGAATCATGCCGCACATCTCACCGAACGCGATGTACGGATCGGCCTGCTGCAACATCTTCTGCATTGCCTTGTCACCGGACAAATAAGCGGCGATCCAAATTTCCTGCGCACTCCAATCGGCCTCAATCAAAACTTCGCCGATCGCGGGTTTCGCGAGATGGCGGAACGCTGGCGACCCCCCGGCCAGCATGTATGTCGCCGAGGACGGCGCACAGCGGCTGGTGATGGTACCGAACGGCCAGAAGTTGACGCGATGGCGATTGTCCAGCCCGACCGGAAACCTGAGCCCGAGCTTGGTCGCCGACCGAATCTCAAGAACGCTCGTCAGCTTTTTCAGTTCGGGATAGACGTTGGCCATCTGCGGCAACGTGCCTTCGCTTCCGCCCGGGCCTTTCAAATCTCGCTTGGGTTGCTTCTTGTCACGCTTCTTGCCGCCCTTCGTCTTCGGCCAAGGATGATCCTTGTTGTCGAGCCATCCCTTCGCTTTCAAGAACTCGACGAATTTGGATGGCGCGATGTCGAAGCTGTCCTCATTGAAGATCGGGAACTCGTCGCGTATCTCCGCGTAAAGGTCTTCCATGATCACGGTGAAATGTTTAGAGAGTCGCGCGTTCATCTCAACGTCGAGCGGGATTCCGATGTGCTCCATCCAGGCGAACGCAGTCATCGAACGACCGCGGTGCAGTGCGGCTTTGATGCCGTCGATCTTTTCGCGGCAATACACCGCGTCGGGAAACTTGGCCCACATCTCGGCGAGCAGCGCGGTTGTATCCCAAACGTCTTCGCCACAGTAATCCAAAATGCTTCGCTCGTCCGTTTCAGACCAAGGGCCTCCGGTCAGAATCAGTTGACGCATCTCGTCCTTATATTGCTGGCCGCGCGATGCGATACCGTGCAACGCGCACACGCCGAGCAAGCCCAAAGGCGAGAGATCCTCGCTGCCCTTAGCGTTGCGCGCTTCGATCTTCAAATCCTTCAAGATGAATTCTTCGTTATTGATGTGGCGCCACTCGATGTCCAGATCCAGGACGCGGGCGGACATGCGGCCCCACAGCGCGAGCATTGTGGTGAGTTCCGCGATGGCAGTAAACGCGACCAGCAAAGTGTCGGCGCCCAGGCCGATCGGGCACGGAGGAATCGGATCGCCCGTGCGATAGAACTGTTCGAGGGTTTCGCCCGTAATCGGATTATGGAAGACAAAACATACCGGAACGGGTCGGCCGCCTTGGCCGTTCATCAGGTCGGAACCAGGCGATTTGAACCCGGAATGAAACTCGGAGTCCGCGACCCACAAATGCTTGATCGAAGGGTTGGCGGATTGCACGCGCGCGAAAAAACGCCCGATTGACTCCTGTTGCTTAGGAGTCAATCGAGCAGTTTGGTTGGAGGCTGCGATCATTGCCGACCCAGGAGCCGATTGATGACCGAGTGGTCGGTGGAGTTGATTACGAACGCTTCGCCGAAAGCCTGCTTCAGGATTCCGTCCGAGCCGGTCAAAGCCTTGTCGGGAAACTGAACTTCGGCAATCGATATCGCGGTTGTGGTGTGGCCCTTGCGGACCTTGCCGTCCGTGTAGCGGCGAGTGAAATTCTTCTTCGCCAGTTGCACGACGCCGAGATCCGAAACAGACCAATTGTCGAGCGAGTCGCGGATCAGCCACAGGCCGTAGCCGCCCTCGCTGGTGACGTACAGAAAAATCCGCATCACCTTCACGAACTTCTTGAGCGACGACTGCGACTTGCAAAACGCGGCAACCGCCGGCGTCAGCAAGAAGTAGGATTTTCCGTAGCCGTCTTCCCGCTTGACCACGAGAAGATTCGCTTTCAAGGTGTGACGCGAATCGGAACTGACAAAGATAAACTCCTCGTCGGACGGCGCGCCGATTTCGATCGAGACATCGTCGATGCCGGCCGGCACCGCTTCGCCATCCGCGGCAAAGTTGCTTGCCGCAAACGGGTCGTCATTCGGAAGAGCTTCTATTGGCGACTTCACCGTCGCCAGGGTTCGGACTTGATCGTCCTCGTTCGGGAAAGGTGCTGCTGCTGCCGATGCTTTTGCCAATTGCTGTTTTTCCTTTGAGATTTTCGTGCCTGGTTGAATCGAAGGTGAGACTCAATTTGGTCGCGCCACCGAACCGTCCGCAGGTTTCGCGAACGGGGCAAGGTGTGGAACCCTGCCCCTTCCCAAAGTTGAGCTTTGAGGTGTTCTCTTTTTGTTACTGTGTCCCGAGCAAAAAACGCAAAAATATTTCCTTCTTTTCTCTTTCTTTTATATTGCTAAGTACCTTATGGGTTAAATCTCTGACGCTGCGGGGTTTAACCGAAAAGGGCATTTTGTTGGGAAAATCGACCACTACCCTGCAGTTTCCCCAGTCTTTTCGAAAAATTTCGCGTCAGGAAGCCCCAGGAGCGATTTTCCGTGGCTGTCTTAACCTATATGGTAATGCCAGAATCGTATCGGGGGTGGCCTAGAGGTGCCACCACCTCCGCTTGAAGCGCCCAAGGAGCAGGCACCAGCCGTGGATAGCGAATCCGCAGCCCCTCTCGGACAAGGTCGTTCAGCGCGGCGTGTTTCATGGCCACGACGCAGCGAAGAGGCGTCGCAGGATCTCCCTGCGCACTTTGCGCCTCACCAAGATTAATTGCTATTCCTCCCGTTACAAACCACGAAACGCGCGGCATTCCGCAGCGTGTTCCTCGTAGCAGGCTGGCACGCCAAGCAATACCGGCCGGCCAGCGGAAAGCCCTCGTGCGCGAACTGCCACCGCGCGAACCCACCTACCCCAGCCTCGCTTTGAGCGCCGCAACCTCGGTCGCGTGCCTTTCCGCCGTGATGAGCCCGCGGCGAAGCAGCGAATCCAGGTTGGTCAGTTGCCTGCCGGCTGTGGCCAGTGAAATCGCCCTGGCAGGTTTGGGCGTCGGCATTGGCGCGAGAACCGGAGCCGCGAACGCGCGCTTCTCGATAGCCAAACTCAACACCCGCGGCATTTGGCAGAATGGGCAACCGCAGGGTCGGTCGATCATTCCTGATCCTCCAGGAACGGCGACTTCAAGCCCCGGCTCTTTTCCAGATCCCGCACGCACATCTCGAGCAACTTGATCCGCTCCCGAGCCTCGGCCAGGTCTGTGCTCAGGTTGGCCACGGTCACGCTGTACTCTTTTTGTAGCTCGTTGAACCGCGTGGCCAAATCCTGCTGCGTGTCCGTTTCCGTTTTCACTGCCTTGCTGCTATCCGTGCGGACGACCGTACCGGGCAGTTGCCTTCCCGGCTTGTTCATCCGGATGATCGTATCCAGATCCCACATCGTTTTTCTCCTTGGTGTTGCGATTTGAATTTGAACTTGGCTTCTTGCTTCCCGCGCGAACGGCCGGCCCAGCCGCCACCTTCGTATCCTCTGCGGGCTTCGCCGCGGCCTCCAGCTCTTCCGGCGTGGCCAAGTTGCGCACGTTCACAAAAGCTTGTTCATGAAGCTTCGCCTCGAACCCCGCGCCGCCAAAGATCTCACCCAGCGCGAGGTCGTTGAGAAGAATCACCCCGGCCTCTTCGCCGTGCTCGGCGTACCAGGCTGCGATCACCATCGTGCTGCCGCCCACGCGGACGCTCATTCCTGGAAGCCGGTGCTCCTCGCAGAGATTGTTAGGCCTGAAATGTGCGCGCCGCACCCAGGCACCGCGCATGTCGTGTTACCGTCGATCACCATCAGTTGCACCCTTCTTCTTTCTCTTCTCTATTGCTACGTAGGCCATCAGGCGTCTCTTCGATTTCGCCGCCGGCCGCGAGTTTCCAGCGGCCGGCGCGAAACTCGATCATGCCTCGGCTCCCGAGTTCGCGACTCTTGTCATGCGTTATCCTTGTGTTCTCCTGGGGCCGGGATTGTGACGGCCCCCTCCGCATTAGCACCTCGATGGAGGCGCCACTCTGCTTTTATTTTTCACCTCGTGGTCTCGTGCTGGCCGGCGCGGCGGCGATGATGTTCGCGAGGTCCGTGGCCCCCGTGGCCATCAGCGCGCTCACAACGAGCGTGAGCGACGGAGCAGTTAACTCGAGGCGGTATATCTCCTCAGTCTCTGCTTCCGTTTTTGCGGTCGCGGACATCTTGTCGTACTCTTCGGCCACAGAGATGTCCTTGCGCGCCGCTACGTCATATATGTAAGTTTGGCCGTGCGCCTGGCCCAACCGCAACGCTTCGTCTATGTGGGTAAAGACCGTCGAGATCTCCAACAGATACACGCCCTTTTTCTTGTCGTGCCAGAGGCCGACGTACTTGCCTGTCTGGTGGAGGAGGTCATTGTTCTTCACGATAAAGGCCACGAGGTCCATCACGGTCGGCGGCTCCGCGAACTCCATCGCGATGTTGTTGACGCAGACTACGAATCCTGCTTGGACGAAGCCGAGCAGGGGTGAATATGTGAAGCCACCGTAGCGTTCAAATTCTGCGTGCATGATGGTAGCCTTCTCATGCACTGTCTTGAGGTCGATCAATCCGCTGTTTTCGTCCATAAAGTCCCTCTCCCGGGGGTTTCAACCGAACTTACTACCGTCAGCATTCGGCTTTCGCCTGCTCAGTCTCGCTGCCTGCTGCTTGCCGACTTATTCTCAGGAAACCACAGTTGAAACAGGCCCTCAAAAGGGTACTTTGGGGCTTGAAAACGGGCTAAAATGTCGCATCGATGGGAACACGCAACCCCAAGAAACTAGGTCGCTTGGATCCGACGACGCGTCCAGAGTGGTTTAAGACAGGTGTCGAGGATTCGGTGATGGCGCTCATCGCGAGCGACTCGCCAACCCGGACTTTCACCAGTGGTATGGTCGTGCGTGGTAAACAAGATAAGTTTGATAGAACGATCAGGAGTCTCTGCGACCTTGGGTGCCGCGAAAACGTCCTCTTTTATTGTCTAAGCAGGCTCAAATCTCCACCGGAAGACAGGCGTCTAGTGCATTTACCTAGCACTGCATCTCTAAACAAGCTTGCCCGGCGTATGGAAGAAATCGCTAAAGACATAGATCGAATAGAAAGCAGCGGAGTGCTTGATCCGTTGGATGAAGAGGAACTTTGTGGTGACTTTGATGAAATCGCTTCGGGCGCGAATGCTGCCTGGTTTAGAGTCCTGCCCAAGTCACTTGAGCGACGAGCAGGAATGTACAGGAGATGGTCCGAGAAGTTTGCTGCTCAAAAACTGCGGCGTGACCTCATTTCGCGCGTAAACCGACTCGCCCTGGCCGTGTATGTTAAGGTCGCAACCAATTCCGACCGCTCGCCACATCCAATGGGCCGGTATGAGCTAGTCGCCACGCTCATGAAGTGCGTTGGGGAGCGCGCGGATCGGTCACAACTAAAAAGGGAGCTACGGCACTTCGAATCCATGCACTTTCAAGCGTGTGGCTCGCTTGAGGACAAGCTTCGATCCTCGCACAACTCGACTAAACCAAGATCGGCGTAACATCCGATCCGTGCCGGGAGTCTGTTATTTCACAACCCGAACACCGGCTCCGAAAGCGAGTCGAGGGAAGCGATGCTGAAGTCCACTTTATCGAATGGTGTCGTGTGCGAGCTTGAGGAGTGGAACTTCTCCATAAGTTGATTCGTGAGATCCCGGCTTCTGTCCGTACGCCATGCGTCTCGATCCCGTTTAGCTTCACCAGGGTCATGGCGTCAGCATCGACCAGAGGCCTTGTCAATCAGCGCACGTATCCACGCGGCAAGTGCCTGCTTCTCCCTTCCGCCGGCCTCCATCCTCTCGGCCGCGTGCCGGAAGGCGCGCCTGATTTCCGGCCGGTGGATGCCGTGCCCGTCCGAGATCCTAGCGAAGCTGCGCGTCGTCGCGTATTCCACGAGGACCCAAGCGAGTGCGTCGCATTCTTCCCGCGGTTGTCATGCTTTCCTTGCTGCAGCGCGTGTTCGAGGTCCTCCTGCTTTCGGCCCCCCTGGCCAGGCTCGCTAACACAAGGCCTACGTCCTGCAGTATCGGCCGCTTCCGTTCTTCGGTCGGCTGCCCGCCGAATGCAATGCGCCCGGCGCGGAAGCCCGCAGGTCGGCTTCTAGCTGGATGCGGAACCGACCGACATCTTGTCGAGATACTTCTCTATTGCTGACTCGCGAATGATCCACTTGCGGGCGACGAAGGACGCCTCTAGCTGACCGGTCCGGATAAGGTCGTACAATTTGGGCCGCGAAACTCGAAGGATCGCGCAGGCTTCGCGGGCTGTTACGGTGGACAGGTTTCCTGCCATGTCTTGCTCCATTTTTCGGTCATGGCAGTTTGCCTGCTCTCCATCAGGTGACTTCCATTGACTTCTCTTGCTTCGACATAATACGAATAGTTTTCAATTTACTTCTCAATTATTTTGAGCTTCCTCTTCTCCCCGCGAGAAGGCTGCGGCGAGTAGGCGGTTCACTCGAAATTCACCAGGTCACGCCACGACTTTCAACGCGGCTTTCGCCGAGAGCACCTTGTCTGCGGCATTGATTTGCTCCCGCGTTTTGGGGTCGCTGCGCTTTGCAGCCTTGAGATAACGCTGGGTTGTTGCAAGGCTGGAATGGCCGAGGAAATCGCGCAGCGTCTCGACATCCATTCCCGCCCGACTTCGATTCGTCGCCCATGTTTTCCGCAACGTGTGGATGATCCATTTCTTGCACACCGGATGGTACTTGCAGGACAGTCCCTCTTTGCAGGCCGGGTGTTTGCAGGGACGCTTTCCTTTAGTTTTGGCAACGCAATGTCCGCAATTCAGACCGGCCCGCAATGCCACGCGCTTGATGATTCGCAACAAGTGAACATCCGGTCTCCCGTTCCGGTTCTGGAAAACCAATATGTCGTCGGGATGGCGCCGCCGCCGATCACGCAGACGCTCCACGAGCGCGTCCGAAATGGGTACGATTCGTTTTTCCTTGTCCTTCACGCGCCAGTCATACTTCTGTTCCTTCGAGTAGATGCTCACTTCCTTCTGGTCAAAGTCGATGTCGTGCCATTCGGTATGAGCGCCTTCTCCATTGCGGAAGTTCACCCCGAAGAAGAACTCCAGCACGTCTCGCTCCTCAACATTCGCTGCGGCAAGCAGTGTGTTGAACTCGGAGTCGGAATAGACTGAAACCTCCTTCTCCTCAAACGTCGGCCAATCGCTCTCTTTAAGGCCATGGTCGACTTTGTATTCGTTCAAAAACGAGACAGCGTTGAGGAAGTGATTGAACACAGTGCGGTCGCTGATTGGGAACCCATACCGATCTTTCGATTCGCGGAGGAAAGGCTTAAATCGAAGCACGACTTTCTTGTCGATGTCCTGAATGTGTTCGACCCCTTCCGCCAAGCAGTATCTTCAGGAACAGGCCCGTCGAATCGCGGTAGCAGCGGAGCGTGATCCTCGCTCCATTTCTTCTCGTACGCCTTTCCGGTTGTCAGGTATTCCGTTATTGCGTCCGCAATCTCAGTTCTGGAATCAGACCGTTTGCCGGCCGCCTCCGGCAGCGCAACCCCGTTTTGCTGTGCATACAGACGGACATTGCGGTCTTTCAAGATCACTAGCGCCTCGTCTAGCGTGGCCGCTGGATCGAGTTTGCGCTTACCTTTTAGTGAGTAGCGAACACCGAACTGGAAAGCATCGGTATGGGGTTTCGGACTCCCGTTCTTGTGAAACTCAACCAGCACCCAAGGGAATCCTTTGCTGCGGAGTCGCTGGTAGAGTCTTGCTTTGGGGTGTGCCATGTCTTCATCCTCAGTAGGTAATACTGAGCGCTGTGGGAATTCAGCCGACTTAATCTGAGGGAAGTGGCAACAGTACTGGTAACAGTTGGTGAGTTTTAGCGATTTATCAGGGCTTTTGCTAGTTTGGCTGGGAGGCCTGGACTCGAACCAGGATAGTCAGCTCCAGAGGCTGATGTACTACCGATTGTACGACCTCCCAACTGATTGACAACACACTACTTACTTTGCAAGGCGGGACGTTTCGGTGCAACTCTCACTGAACTCTCACTGACGGCCAGGCCATCAGACTTTTCAGCCTGTACGCGCCGCATGGCTTCCAGCACGTCGGTCTCGTCAACGATGTGGTAACGGTCGAACACTGCACGTGTTTTGTGGCCTGAAATCGCCATTGCCACCCTCTCGTTGACTCCGGCCTTCATCAGGTTCTTGATTGCTGACCGTCGAAGGTCGTGCACAATCAAGCCAGTATACCGACGATTGTTTTGCTTATCAATCGGTTCCAGCTTCCGGCATTGTCCAGCATTCCTGTTGAAAGTGAGTTGGAGGGTGCTCCGGTTCATAAAGTCCTCAGCGATGCATGGATTCCGCTGCCAGCAGGAAGCAGCCTAGGACCTGCTCGCTGTGCTCGGCGTTACGACATCCAGGGAAGCGGCTCAAATAGCGGCGCAAATGTTTGAACCAGCCTTCGCCCAGGTTCGTGGTGCGCAGCCGATGGCGCCACGGCGCTGGGAAGTTGAAAAACGCCAGCACCTCTTCCAGCTCGAATTGGAATTTCTCCACCATCTCTGGCGCCGACCACCGCCAACGCGCGCAGAATCGCCGCGCCCAGTCCCGCGCCTGCGCTTGGTTCTCCGCGTCCCAGATCCACCAGAACTCCCGCCGGAATTTCCGCCGCTCCCACCAAGTGAATCGTGGCGTCAGCGCTTCCAAGTTCCGAAACCAATGCGCCAGACAACGCTGATGCCCAGCCGTGGGATACACCATCTGCGCCGCACCGACGATCGCGGTCAGCCCATCACTCACGATCAATTCCACCCTCTCCAGCCCGCGTTTCCATAATCGTGTCAGCAACTCTTCATAGTCTTCGGTGGTTTCCGCCGAAGCCGCCCGCCAGTCCAGCACCTCAAATCCGCCGCCTTCGCGCACCCCCACCGCCACCAGCAGCACGCCTTGGCGTCCGGGTTGCGAAACACTCCGCCGATAGCGCAAGTAGATTCCGTCCACCACGATGGCTCGATATCGTCCCGGCGCAATCGCTGCGCTGCGCCGCTGCTCGACTTGCTCTCGCGCTTGTTCCAGCACCGCTCCGATGGTTGCTGGCGACAGCGTCCCGCCCAGAAACCGCCGCACCCAACCCACCACCTTGCGCTGACTGAGTCCGCCCACCGTCAGCGCGAACAACATCTGGTCCAACCCGTGCCGCTCATAGCGTTCCACCAGCCCGATCTCTTCCCGCCCGGCCCGCCGGAGGCGGGGAACGCGCACCTGCTCTAGGCCTCCCCACAGCGTGGTCCAACACTTCCGCACCGTGTAACCCCAACGGTACACTTTCTCGCCCCGCTGCTTCGCCTCGCTCACCCGCCGGTCTCGCTCGGCTTGCAGTAATCCCTCCACAGCTCGCTTCAGCATCCCCCGAGCTTGCCCTTCCACCTGTTGCCAGGCTTGTTCCATCAACTCCCGCAGTGCTACTCTCCCATTAGGCGAAATACACATAGGGTGTCTCCTCTCTTCGACCCCCTGCTAGGGTCGTTGGTTCTGGAGACACCCTTGCTTTTTCTCCCCACATTTTCAACAGGAAATCTTACAGACACCAGCTTCCCGAGGCCGGCCGCGTCGCACGCTTTATTCCATGCTTTGCGGAGATTCGTTCCGTCGAACACGGTGCCAGTCTTTTCCTCCACTTGTTTCAGCATCTTGATCAGGTCGTCAGGCAGCGGCACGGTACGGGCCTCGCCAGTCTTGGCCTGCTCGTCTTCAATCCGGATGACGGCACGTTTCAAATCCACCTGTGACCATTCAATCTGCAAGGCCTCACCGAGGCGGACTCCGCAGAAGTACAGGAACGTGATAAGAGGCCGCAAGTGGATTGGTAGATGGCTGCCACGGACGTACGAATGATCGTTCTGGCTACTGTGAAGCACATCGCCAGCAAAACGCGATTAAGAACGACGCGCGGATGCGGGATGCCATCCGCAAGAAGAACGATCTCGCGAATCGCATCTATCACTCCGACCAGTGGGCGCGATTCAAGCTAGCTTTTCGTGCAGCGGGCAATGTCATCTGCGCCCGCATCGAGAATGGGAAACGCTGCCAACAGCCTTCGGAGATCATCCACCATTTGAGAGGTATTAGAAGTCATCGGCATCTGGCATTCACTTTTTCAAATTGCCGACCGACGTGCCGCCAACATCATCCGCCGTCCGACGGAAACGACCCGGCTGACGATTGCAACTGGGCACCAGTGCTGCTACCGAAGTTTCATTTCTAAATGAGGAGACATCAAATGGCTGTTGATTGGGTAGTCTTAGGGATTGGTTCGACGGCACGTATCGTTGCTACTTGCGATGTGTGTCACAATTCGATCGAGTCAAACATTGCCGCCGCGGTCGAGGCAGTGAACCGTCTCTTCAAATTCTAGCATTGCGGGCGTGTGGATACGCCTCCGCTGCGAATTCAAGAGAGCCTTTCGTATTCGTCCAAGCCGCAGGATATCAAGGAACAAGGCGTGCGTTGGCTTGATTGACGAGGTCTGCGGCTTCTAGGATGCCAAGCTCTTGCAGGCGCTTCTTCAGGAATGCCGCCACGTCTTTGACGGTGTACTTGATGACGATTAGGCGGTAGCCGTTGCGGCGGGCCCCGCGCGGCATACGAGTTACCCTTTGCTGTCTAGTCCCCTCATCGGAAAGTGGGTTTCTCAGATGGGATGAGAAGGCCGGTCTCCGACGGGATGCGATATGCTCCCAACGATTGACGCGCTCA
Organism: uncultured Acidobacteriota bacterium; assembly: GCA_963768275.1. Lineage (GTDB taxonomy): Bacteria > Acidobacteriota > Terriglobia > Acidiferrales > UBA7541 > Palsa-360. Next base: position 189,032 of record CAVYHH010000017.1, on the reverse strand, counting down.
AGGCGCAATGGAAAGGAGACCGGCTTATGCGAAAGAATAGCACTGTGGTGAAAAACGGAAACAAAATTTTCAAACAGCCCGCACTGACCATCGGGTTGGACTTGGGAGATCGAAGCAGCTGTTACTGCGTTTTGGATGAGATGGGGAATGTGATTTTGGAACGCAGTGTGCCGACCACACCGAACGGAATCCGCCAGGCGTTCGGTAAGATGCCGCGCTGCCGGATCGCACTGGAAACGGGAACGCACTCGCCGTGGGTGAGCCGGCAGTTGGCACGGATGGATCACGAAGTGATCGTAGCGCATGCGCGCAACGTGCGGCTGATTGGCGAGAGCAGTCGCAAGGATGATCAGCTCGACGCGCGGACGCTGGCGCGGCTCGCACGGATCGATCCCGGCTTATTGGGTCCAGTGCGGCATCGCAGTGCGCAGGCGCAAATTCAACTGACAGTGATTCGCGCACGAGCGGCGCTGGTCAGTTCGCGCACGGCTCTAGTGAATGCGGCGCGCGGGTTGACGAAATCCTATGGCGAGCGGCTGAAGAAATGCGGCACGGAGCAAATGAATCGAGACAGCTCCGAGGGGTTGAGCCAGGAATTGCGTGAGGCGCTGGATCCGCTGTTGCGAGAGATCGAATCGCTCAACGAGCGCATCAAGGAATACGATCAGCGGATCGAACAGATCGCCAAGGAAGTTCACCCTGAAGTGGCGCGGCTGAAACAAGTGAAGGGTGTGGGGACGCTGATTGCGTTGACCTACGTGTTGACGCTGGACGATCCACGCCGATTTCGTCACAGCCGCGATGTGGGATGTTTTCTGGGACTGCGTCCCGGGCGCAGGAACTCCGGCAAGAGCGAGCCGCAACTGCACATCAGCAAGGAAGGCGACCGTTATCTGAGAACGCTGATGGTGCAAGGCGCGCATTACATTCTCGGGCCTTTTGGACAGGACAGCGATCTGCGGCGTTGGGGATGGAAGCTGGCCGAGCGCGGAGGAAAAAATGCCAAGAAGCGAGCGGTGGTTGCCGTCGCACGCAAGTTGTCGGTCCTGCTGCACAAGTTGTGGGTGAGCGGAGAAGCGTATGAACCACTGCGCAACAACAACCACCAAGGGGTACGCGCCGTGGCCTAGAGGTTGAAACGAAAGAGCCGAGCTCACCGCCGAGTTCAGGTGACTGCGCCCAAGTCCTGGCCCAACTCTCAGAGATGAGAGCCAAGGTCGATTCTCAGGTAGCAGCACCTACTGAATGAAGGACGCCCAACTTGCACCGAGCGAAACAATCGCTCACCAAAGAGTGCGGATGGAAGGATGGCGACAGAGGCGGACCGGCTTAAACGGCAAAAACCCCTGATAAGAAAAAGAAAAACCGGCTTGACACTAACCGGCCTTCTCATGGAAGGACTTGGCTCCGGTTTGAATCAATCGGACGACAGTGTAGTACCCTACGAGAATGAAACTTGAATACTTGGCTGATGGATCGCGAGATTGCCCGCTGATCCGTCTGTACGAGTTCAATCAAGCAGAAGCACGTTCCCTAAGGAATCTCGTAAGGTCGCTTGCCACTGGTGAGGCCGATAGTGTGGCGCTCCAAGGTGAAGGGTGGGCCGAGTCGGTCGGTGGGTGCAAACTGACTCTGCGGCGAGGCACCCGAAATCATGGCGTTCGCGAAGTGGACCCTCTGAATTTTGAATGTGTACTGAGTTCGGGCGGCTGGCGCAATGTAGAGGGATTGCTTGATCCTTTTTGCGATTCCCATATCGCTGGTTTCCAATGGCTCACCCGCGAGGGAAACGTGTCGCTTCTCATCTCTCAGAGAGGCCAATGGTAAAACACCAGACTTCCCATATTCCGATAATCCCGTTTATCAGGCCCTATGCGTCAATTAGTTAGCAAGAGGCACTCCGTGGTTCGTAAAGTTTGAATCAGATAATGGTTAACCCTGTCCCTAATTGCGCAAAGTATTGCATCCAACTGAAATTGGATAGAACCTAAGTGGTATATTCTCATTCAGTTGAATATGGAATTCGGCCTGCCTTTTAACTAGACAAGAGGCCGTCTAGTCGTGCCAACGAAAACAAGACCGGGTTGGGTCTGGTTCATCTGCATCTGGATCACATCTGGCTTCGTGATCTTCGCCCTGTTGGGGTACCTATACTTTTCAGGGTCATGGCCGCTTACCGCGCAAGCCAAGGCGTCCATCCCAAAATTCAGCACGTTCGACTGGGTCACCAGCATTGTCGGACCGCTGCTCGCGGAATCCGCCGCCGTTGCTCTCTTTCTGCTCCGAAGACAGGCGACCTATTTATTTTGGTCAAACCTTGGAGTCGGCATTATTTCGAATGTCCATCACTTCGTGCTAAATGATGGAATAAGATCAAATTCAATTTGGCAAGGAAGATCGGGAATTTTAATCACTATTGGGACGCAATTGGCATTCTCCGTCTATTGCGAGCACCTAAAGCGGAAAGGTACGCTCACGTAGCTTTACGAACGGGCAGTAAGAACGTGGCCTCGTCAAACGTGGCCCACTGGACAAAAGGCATGCGGCTATTCTATCGCCTCGTGATTCTTAACTTGGCCGTTATGTTGCCAATGGACCTGTCCATGTTGCGTCACCTTGCCAAGAAAACTCCGACTTTATCAACTCCTGCTGCAATATTAGGTATTGAATTCGTCCTACTCATCGCAAACTTTGCGATCACTTGGACGTTCGCTCGTCAGGGAGAAATCGTGCCACTTGTGGAGGGTGGATGGCGTCGTTTCCACGTTTGGACGGCTTGGGTTGCAGGCCCCTTGTTGGCGGCGATTGTTCCATTCGTCATTGCCGCGTTAATTATAAAACCTACCTTTGGTAGGATTTTTTGGTCGTTTTTCAATCTCTATTGGGCTACTTCAGCATTGGTAACGGTACGCAGATCGCAAGAGAGCCAAGTCCTGTGAAGTCCTCTTATCGTCATCTGGAGATTCGCCTGCAAATCGCGGCGAACACAAAGCGAAGCCGTTAGCCCTCATGTTACGACCTGAAAAGTAACTGCTGCATGCTAAGCTACCGCGCTAGAGTATGGCTCCCGAGACGTTCGTCCTCTACGTCGCACTTCCTATAATATTTACGGTAGTTTGTGGTTTGAGATTCTTAATTGACGACGGCTTTGCCAAGCCTCGCTCAACCCTCCTCGCCTTTGTCGCTTTATTGCTTTTTATATGGATTTACCCTCATTTGAATTTCAGCTCAATTCCGGCGGGCGCAAGGTGGATTCTTTTTATCGTTGTCAATGTTGGATTTGTGCTGCTCATTATCCGGGGGATCGAGGATTAGGTATTACGAATAGCAACTCTTCGGAGGACTTTGGTCTCAACGGCCCAGCGTTACGATCCCAATGCGATCTATTGGCGTGGAACGCTTTAAAATCGTGCCGACGCTTGCAAGCCAGTGCAAGTCCTGCGAAGTCCTCTTATCGTCAACTGGGATTTGCGGGATTCCCACATGACGAGAATCCCGTTTATCAGCACCTATCCGGTTCAATCGGTGGGGAGGTCTCTTCGTAAGGCTAAGATCGAAGTTCGCTAACTACCACGTTCCTCGGGTCAGTGGTAACCACAACCGAACCCCCTCACTTCTCCTGTAGCGATGCTAGGTAGTCGCAGAGGTTTTTAATGCGCTTCTGGACGACCTTTTGGTTGAAGTTGTCCCTGTATAGGAAAATCTGGCCCCAAGTGGGCATGTCGAACGAGCCGTGCGCGGGTATATCCGGGCCAAACATCAGAACGTCCGAGACGTAGTCTTGCGGGAATTCTCCGCCGTGACGTTTGGCGAGCGTGGTTAGGTCGGCCGCCGGCACTTTGAGCGCGGCCCGGGCAGGGCCGTGGCCTTTGGCGTCGAGGCCGTGGCAAGCCGCGCAGTATTGCTTGAACATCTGCTTTCCGGTAGGCATAAAGCTTGGCGGAAACTGGTCTTCATCGGTCTTCGGCTTGGCCTGCGCGAGGGCGGCGCCGACAGCGAGAAGCAGGACACAAAGTAGCAAGGTGGAGCGCATCGGAGTTCTCCTTCCTGGATCTTTCTCACAATTTATTCGGGATTTCCATTTGACTTCCTGGCCGATAACGGACACTCACGCCCGTTAGTACGCGATGTTCCAGCCAGGTTTTTGAGTGCAGAGCCTTTCCGACGGCTGCGGCAAATTCTCAAAGCCAAGAATTGGCGCTTCTTCCACCCATTCCTCAAACACTTTTGTTTCTCCAGTCTCGCTCAGCGCCGAAATCTGTTTCGGCTTACGGCTCGCCTGTCTGGCTGGTGATGGGAGCGCCGCTATCCTTCGCAGCATACTCCAAACAGCCGCCGCGTGAGGTGACTCTCCGCCAGCAGCCAGTGATATCAGGCGTGCGTAATCAGACGTCCGCCTGTTTTCACCAGCTGCTCCTGTAAGCTCGGCAACGACCAGTTCTTGATTCCCCGCGCCAGTGCCCGTGAAGTCGGCTTACCGGAATGTGGCTTTTTGGCGGATTCCCACATCCCGCCTCGCTTGTCAGGACCTATCCGATTGGTTGAATCAAAGTATCCTGCGATAATGCCAGCCAGTGAGTGAAACCGTGAGACCCACCCTTCGAGAGGTTTTGGCCGACTCACACATTGCAGCCGTTGCGATATTGCTGCTGCTCGTTTGGTCTCTACGAATGGCGTTTCGAGCTATAGGGCCGCCAATCTCCTCTGTAGTCGATTTCTTGATTACCGGGGTGGCGATCCGTGATATTCCCTACGGGTTTGGCAGTTACACTTGGCGCTACTGGCTCTCGCAAGTCCCCACTTTCACTCAATTTCTCAATGCCGTTGTTAGTCTCGGCGTGGCGTGGGGATTGTCACGTTGGGTATACAAAGTGGGGCCGTGCCGTAGCTTAATTGAATGCCGCGCAAGGCTCGCAAGGAGGAATCATGGTTGATCGCCTCAAACGGATCCTGGTGGAGAGTTTCATTGGTGCTATCGCCCTCGGATACATGCTCGCGGAAGTTGTGCTTTACTTTGTGAGTGTGTTTACTTCACCGGTTTCAACTTGGGCGACACGAAATCTATATCGAGTGCTTGCCCCAGTGACCTGCCCCCGAACTCCGCACGCGTCATAATACGACATCTGAACAGTTAGCCTGCTCGGCGGTGGATAGGCCGTCGCCGCCGGGGCTGTGGGAAAGTGGGAATCCCGCGCCTTCTGCGGGATTTCCAAGCGGAGTGGAAAAGTTGCCTTTACTTTTCCACGCAGCGCCTTTTCCACAGCCCTTCTCCCCGCCCACTTCCCGCGCAAATTCCGCCGGCGTCCGGTATCCCAGGCTGCTGTGTGGCCGCTCTTCGTTGTACTCTCGCCGCCACACGGCGATCCTCTCCCGCGCCTGGAACAGATTCCCGAACCAGCTCACGTTCAAGCACTCCTCCCGCATCCGCCCGTTGAAACTTTCCACCCGTCCGTTCTGCATCGGACGTCCCGGTTGAATGTGTACCAACTCGATCTTCTGCTCGATGCACCATGCCAGAAAATGCCGGCTCGTCAGCTCCGGCCCGTTGTCGCAGCGAATCGCCTGCGGCGTCCCTCGTTCCGCCACGATCCTCTCCAACACCCGCGTCACGCGCCGACTTGCAAAACTGGTGTCCACTTCCAGTGCCAGGCACTCTCGTGTGTACGCGTCCACCACGCTCAGCACCCGGATCGCTCGCCCGCTTTCCACCGCGTCGTGCACAAAGTCCAGCGCCCATTCCTGATTCGCCGCTGTGCAAGCTCGCAGCGGCTGTCCCGTTCGCACGCAGTGCTTGCGCTTCTTGCGCCGGATACTCAATCCTGCCTCCCGATACACTCGATGCACTCGTTTGTGGTTCACCGCTTCTCCGCTGCGTCGCAACAAAACATGCAAGCGCCGATAGCCAAACCGCGGCTTCTCCCGCGCCAACTCCACCAGCCGCCCTCGCAACCCTTCATCGCTGCGCTTGCTCTGATAGCGGTAACTCGATACCGCCATCGTCAGCAGACCGCAGGCCCGCCGCTGGCTGAAGGCATACTCCTGGCGCACTTGCCCCACAGCCGCCTTCAAGACTGCGAGCTCCATCCGTTTTTTCGAATCACCGATTGCAACGCGTCCTTGTCCAAACTTAGATCCGCCACCAGCTTCTTCAGTCGCCCATTCTCTTCCCGCAACTGCTTCACTTCTTGCGCCTCGTTTACTTCCATCCCGCCGTACTTCGCCTTCCAAGCATAGATCGTATGCTTGGACACCCCCGCTTCCCGCGCCACATCTTCCGCCTTCCGTCCCGCCTCCACCTGCTTCAACACGGCAATGATCTCCGCCTCTGTGTGCCTCGTTCTGGACATGCTCCTCCCCCTTTCCGAACTGCGAAATCATACTCAGGTTTGTGCGGATTTGGGGGGCAGGTCACCAGGTACCACCGCTTTCTCAGGTTCACCACTACGAGCTTCGGTGTCCCCAGCCGTCGGTTTTATCTTGCTGCTGATAGTCTGGTATCTTCTGCTGCGGTGGCTGTACTTCACACCCCCCAACAAAGAAGAGTCTGAGCCAAATCCCGAAATGACCGCTTAAACTACGTCGTTGTGCCTCGGCCACCTCTTATCGGAATGTGGCCCCGTTAGAGTAGTGCACAAACCAAAACACGCTCGTGGTCACCCACTAATCGTTGAGCTATATTTCTCGCCCGATGCTTCTTTCATTCATGATCGTGGTGTTCTGGTGTGTGATCTACGGGTTTGTGGGGTTAATTGTCCTTGCAAGCGTTCCAGCTTTACGGGTAACCCTGCTTAACCTAATTGCATTTGTGGTTGGTGCCTTAGTTGGAAGTACGATCTTCTCAATCGTATATGGGCAATATCAAGGACCTTTGGATAATTATCCTGATGCCATTCATTTCGTTGGCGCTCTGGCAGGCGGCGCGGTGTTGGTCTGGCTAAAAATGCGGTATGTGAGTTCACCGAGTGATAGCCGGTTGATCTAGCCGCCAAGTCCTTCCATGAGAAGGCCGGTTAGTGTCAAGCCGGTTTTTCTTTTTCTTATCAGGGGTTTTTGCCGTTTAAGCCGGTCCGCCTCTGTCGCCATCCTTCCATCCGCACTCTTTGGTGAGCGATTGTTTCGCTCGGTGCAAGTTGGGCGTCCTTCATTCAGTAGGTGCTGCTACCTGAGAATCGACCTTGGCTCTCATCTCTGAGAGTTGGGCCAGGACTTGGGCGCAGTCACCTGAACTCGGCGGTGAGCTCGGCTCTTTCGTTTCAACCTCTAGGCCACGGCGCGTACCCCTTGGTGGTTGTTGTTGCGCAGTGGTTCATACGCTTCTCCGCTCACCCACAACTTGTGCAGCAGGACCGACAACTTGCGTGCGACGGCAACCACCGCTCGCTTCTTGGCATTTTTTCCTCCGCGCTCGGCCAGCTTCCATCCCCAACGCCGCAGATCGCTGTCCTGTCCAAAAGGCCCGAGAATGTAATGCGCGCCTTGCACCATCAGCGTTCTCAGATAACGGTCGCCTTCCTTGCTGATGTGCAGTTGCGGCTCGCTCTTGCCGGAGTTCCTGCGCCCGGGACGCAGTCCCAGAAAACATCCCACATCGCGGCTGTGACGAAATCGGCGTGGATCGTCCAGCGTCAACACGTAGGTCAACGCAATCAGCGTCCCCACACCCTTCACTTGTTTCAGCCGCGCCACTTCAGGGTGAACTTCCTTGGCGATCTGTTCGATCCGCTGATCGTATTCCTTGATGCGCTCGTTGAGCGATTCGATCTCTCGCAACAGCGGATCCAGCGCCTCACGCAATTCCTGGCTCAACCCCTCGGAGCTGTCTCGATTCATTTGCTCCGTGCCGCATTTCTTCAGCCGCTCGCCATAGGATTTCGTCAACCCGCGCGCCGCATTCACTAGAGCCGTGCGCGAACTGACCAGCGCCGCTCGTGCGCGAATCACTGTCAGTTGAATTTGCGCCTGCGCACTGCGATGCCGCACTGGACCCAATAAGCCGGGATCGATCCGTGCGAGCCGCGCCAGCGTCCGCGCGTCGAGCTGATCATCCTTGCGACTGCTCTCGCCAATCAGCCGCACGTTGCGCGCATGCGCTACGATCACTTCGTGATCCATCCGTGCCAACTGCCGGCTCACCCACGGCGAGTGCGTTCCCGTTTCCAGTGCGATCCGGCAGCGCGGCATCTTACCGAACGCCTGGCGGATTCCGTTCGGTGTGGTCGGCACACTGCGTTCCAAAATCACATTCCCCATCTCATCCAAAACGCAGTAACAGCTGCTTCGATCTCCCAAGTCCAACCCGATGGTCAGTGCGGGCTGTTTGAAAATTTTGTTTCCGTTTTTCACCACAGTGCTATTCTTTCGCATAAGCCGGTCTCCTTTCCATTGCGCCTTGAGCGCGTCAATCGTTGGGAGCATATCGCATCCCGTCGGAGACCGGCCTTCTCATCCCATCTGTGAAGTCGGCTTATCGGAATGTGGCTTTTCGGCCCTTTGCCGCTGACTGGATGCCCAAACAACGACGAACAGACCCCGGCGGGAATAATCTTCCGCCATTATTCACTCATAAGTGCGCAGGGTCCCATGCACATGCCGAAGGGGGTGCCGGGTTTTCGGGTGCTTCCCCGCCCCGACCCCTCGCGATCATTGGGACATAAGTTGGGACGTAACCCCCATTGAGCCCCCTGGTCTGCGGCTGTCCACTGGTGTCCCGTGCTGTCACTCGGCTTGAGTGCAATTGTCTTGCCTCAGCTGGAACTGAAGCGTTCTTCCGTTAAGATAACGGAGAGACGCATCGAAAAGAGCGAAAACACTACACCGCAGAGGAGAAGGTGGCCATTCTACGACGGCACTTGTTGGATAAAGTGCCGGTTTCTGATCTGTGTGAAGAACTGGGCCTGCAGCCAACGGTGTTCTACCGTTGGCAAAAAGAATTCTTTGAGAACGGTGCTGCCGCCTTCCAGGGCAAGAGCCGTCCAGACCACCAAGCCGAACAACAACGGATTGAATTTCTGGAAAAGAAGATCCAGACCAAGGACGAGGTGTTGGCCGAACTGATGGCCGAGCACATCGCCTTAAAAAAAAGTCTTGGGGAGCTCTGACCCAGGTGTGGGTACCGCACGATGTGCGGGACGTAGTCGTGGATTTCGTCCGGTGTTGGTCGGAAAAGACCGAGATCGGCGCCGGACGATTCATTCGTTGGTTGGGTGTGCGTGCCAGCAAGTTCTACGACTGGCGAGAGCGCTACGGGCGCGTCAATGAACACAACGGTTGGGTCCCCCGGGATTTCTGGCTCGCGCCGTGGGAAAAGCAAGCCATCATCGCCTTCCACCAGGAACATCCCTTGGAAGGCTATCGACGACTGACGTTCATGATGCTGGACGCGGATGTGGTGGCCGTCAGCCCCTCCAGCGTTTGGCGCGTACTCCAACAGGCCGGATTGCTCTCCCGATGGAAGAGTAAGCCGTCGCGCAAGGGGACCGGTTTCGAGCAGCCGCTGCAGCCGCATCAACACTGGCACATCGATGTTTCCTACATCAACGTGAGCGGCACGTTCTACTACCTGTGCAGCGTTCTGGATGGCTACAGCCGTGCGATCGTCCATTGGGATCTGCGGGAATCGATGACCGAAGCGGAAATCGAAGTCATCTTGCAACGAGCTGGGAGAAATATCCCGAAGCAAAACCGCGAATCATCTCTGACAATGGGCCACAATTCATCGCACGGGATTTCAAAGAGTTCATTCGCATCGCGGGAATGACGCACGTGCGAACGTCGCCTTACTATCCGCAATCGAATGGCAAGCTGGAGCGCTGGCACAAATCGCTAAAATCCGAATGCATCCGACCCGGCACACCGCTGACCAGAGAAGATGCGCTGCGCTTGATTCAAACCTACGTGGATCACTACAACACCGTACGCTTGCACAGCGCCATCGGTTATGTGACGCCGCACGATATGCTTGCCGGGCGACAGGCGGAGATCCACGCGGTGCGCGATCGCAAGCTCGAACAAGCACGTCACCAGCGGCAGCTACGACGGGCGGCAGAATCGCTTGCACATTTTTCGAACGCGACTACAATGACCTCGCCAGGTGAAACAGAAGCGGGCTCTGCAGGATGCAACCATGCTGAGGGATAACTTGGTAGGCCTCATCGAGCCGATGCAAATCAGCGCGGGAGCTGATCCTCTCGCGCTAAGCATCCAGAAACAGGCATCGGACGATAGGCCCTCATGCCTTGAAAATCCCCGCCCTGAAAGGGCGGAATCTTCACTAACGGAAAACGTCACCTCTCCATTTCAGGCTGAGCCAACACACAATCGTGTGCGGGAGCAAGAGGTTGGCATCATTTGTGACCGCACAGGTCATTCCCTGTCATCAATACTTTTAGAACAGTCACGCAGGAGGTCGCGAGTTCGAGTCTCGTCGGCCCCGCCAAAACATTGGGTTTTAGAAGGGTACGAAGTTCAGAAAGGTGGCGTTCCTACATCCGCCATACCTGGAATCGGGCTCAAAAGAGAGGCTGTCCGCATCTCCCGATGCAAACCGACCGCAGGGAAAACACCTCTGAAGAACGCGCGATCGGCACGTCGAATCCCCGGCCGTCCACCACAGACCCTTTCAAAATGCGGGTTCCGCGAGGTTAAAAGGTGGGCCGTTTCCAGATTGCCAAATTTCCTTTCATTATCCTTTTTGCCGCGCTTTTGCACAACGCAAAGATAGTGAGAACCGGATGCTGAAGTTTGGCCATGACTATGTGGACCGGGGAGTTGAATTCTACGAAGCGAAATACCAACACCAACAATTAGACCGAATCAGAAAACAGGCCGCCGCTCTCCATATGGAACTCATTCCTCTTCCGAGAGTTATCAGCCAGGTTTCTGAAGAGTGGGTAATCATCCATCCTGAATGTGGTGTATATTCGGGCGCAGCTTCGTGGCCCAAATGGACTTTCCAGTCCAATGGAGGAAAACATTCATGCGACAATTTTGCCTAGCATTTGTCCTTGCAGCAGGGATCGCAATGTTGGCATCCATGGGATGGGCCCAGGATGCGCCAACCGCGGGTCCTTATAAGGTGTTGAAGACAGCCAAAGTTGGCGGCGAGGGCGGGTTTGACTATATTTCCGCGGACGTCGAAGCCCGTCGTTTGTATGTCCCGCGTACGGGTCCGATGGGGCAACTGACGGTCTACAATCTGGATACGCTTGAACCGGCCGGCGCGATTGCTAAAGTCAGCTCCGGCGGCGCCGCCGTCGATCCCACATCGCACCACGGATTCTCCACAACGAAACCGATCACCATGTGGGACTCGACCACTTTGCAAGTGATCAAGACGATTGATGTAGATGGGCGTCCCGATGGGATCATGTTTGATTCCTACAATGAACGCGTGTGGGTCCTGAGCCACACGCCCCCACATGTCACGGTGATCGACGCGAAGGAAGGTAGCGTGGTTGGTACGCTTGACTTGGGAGGAATGCCGGAGCAGGCGGCCAGCGACGGCAAGGGCACGGTCTACGTGAACGTTGCGGACATGGCCAACATTGCCGTGGTGGACGCGAAGAACCTCACCGTTTGGGCGCACTATGACCTCAGCTCGAAGGGCGTCAGCAACGGAAGCGGGCTGTCATTTGACGCCAAGAATCATGTCCTTTTTGCGTATTACCGCCAGCCAACACCTATGGTGTTGATTGTGAACGCCACCAACGGCAACATCATTACTACCCTACCGACTGCCCTGAATGTGGATACCGTCGCGTTCAATCCCGCCACGATGGAAGCGATAAGCACAGCGGGCGGCGGCACGATGGTGTTCATCAAGGAAAACAGCCCCACCAGCTTCACGGTAGAGCAGCGGCTGCAAACCATGGTGGGTGCAAGGACAATGGTCCTGGATACAAAGACGAATCACGTGCTGACCATGGCGTTCGAGTACGGGCCGATTCCGGCTAACGCGCCGCCACCACCAGTAGGACGCGTTCCCCTCGGCCCCCCGGTGCCGGGTTCGTTCTCAATTCTGATGGTGGGCAAGTAGGAGATCGCCTATTGGAGCTGCATCCATTAGAGTAGAGGAATGCTAGCGTTCGCCGGCATTCGGCTAGCGACCCGATAAGCACAAAGTTTTTATCGTTTAGGCGCATTGACACAAAGTTGTCTCGTCAAATATACTCCGCGCAATTTCCAGTTGGGACTCAGTCGCATATCAAACGGAGGAGACTTCGATGCAAATTGGGACATTCACATGGACCAAGGCGTTGGCGGTAGGGATTGGTCTCTTCTGCTATGCTGGCCTCGCTGGACCACCGAGCCTGCGAGCGCAATCAATCCCGGTCTATAAAGTCGATCCGTTCTGGCCGAAGCCGTTGCCAAACAAATGGATCATGCAAGGGGTGCCCGTCCTGGTGGTGGATAAGGACGATCACATTTGGGCGATCAGCCGGCCGCGAGATATCAAACCGGATGAATCAGGCGCTTCGACGACACCGCCGCGGACTGACTGCTGCGTTGCGGCACCGGCAGTGTTGGAATTCGACACCGAGGGTAATCTTCTGAAGGGTTGGGGAGGCCCGGGCTACGTGCCCGGCTGGCCGAGTCCCAACGAACACGCCCTCCTTGTGGATAAACAAGGAAACGTCTGGCTATCATCAGCGGGGCGTGGGAACGGCATTCAGAAGTTTACCGGCGATGGAAAGTTTCTGTGGGACTTTGGCCATCGGGGACCGGCGCCGCAAGAAGGGCAAAACGCGGGACGTTTAATCGAGAATAACCAGCAAACCGACGTTCTCCCGAACGGGGTTTTTTTCTTTGATTTGGACGAAGAAGCTCATGAGTTGTACATCGTGGACGCGAAGCGCGTTTTGGTATACGACATGGATAGTGGCGCATTCAAACGCGGCTGGGGCGGCCACGGCATACCCTTGAGCGAGATCGACAATGACCCTACGCCGCCCTATGACTGGAAATCGGGGCCGCCTCCGGATCAAAAGCAGTTCGCGCCCGCGCTTCACTGCGTCCACATCGCGGTGGACGGGCTCGTCTATGTCTGCGAGCGCGGCGACGACAGAGTTCAGGTTTTCACCAAGGATGGCAAGTTCGTAACTAGCTTCTTCGTACATCCCTCGACACCGGCTCGCGGCCCTGAGTGTGGCGGTCCCGGCGGCACAACATTTGGCATGTGCGGAACCATCTACAACCTCACCTTTTCGCACGACGCGCAGCAGAAGTACGTGCTGCTCGCCGACGGCACGAATGACAAAATCTGGATCCATAACCGCAAGGACGGCACCTTAGCGGGCTCGATTGGCGACAACGGCCGTATGGCGGGGCAGTTCCATTGGATCGACGCGATCGCCATGGACTCCAAGGGAAACCTTTACACCGGTGAAGTGGACACCGGAAAACGCGTTCAGAAATTCGTCCTGACAAATGGAGACGGGAAGGCCCGGCCACATCCCCACGACTAACCGGCGCGAGCGGGTCGGGAAATCTGTCCAGAAGGAGGAACAGCCGTGTCCGCCTGGGCTGGACGTTTGATGTCATCACCGCCGGGCCGGAGCGACGATTGTTGTGAAATTTTCCGCGCTGAACACACGCGTAAGTTCGCGGGGGATGCGCAAGTGGCGCCTATGTTTTCAGCCTCGGGCGGAATTCCAATGCGGTCTCGCGATCGATGCCGCGTAGCTTGCCCTCGCTGAATCCTCCGTTGTCGATCAGACCCTTGCTCAAAACCAACCCCGAGGCGAGCTGAGATGTCACTGTCACAACTTTTATGGCTCGCTAAACTTCTTTCCCGCACCCAAAATTAATTCTCTGCTGTACAGCCCAAGCAACTCGCCTGCCGGAATTCCGATGACATCTATCATGCCAAGGTGTTATCGCATTTCGCCTGTGGATGGCAACTTATAGTGTGTTGAAGTCACAGGCGGACTGTGTTTTAGGGTTCAAGAAAATGAACAGAAAAAAAATCTTCTTGACACTCTGATGCAGAAGAGAGTACAACCGCGACCAAATAGGGATACTTCGAGGGTGCGCTGCCCCTCAAACATTGGAACCGTAGCACCAGGCCAGCAAAGCACGAACCCGAGAAAAAGATTTTAGAGTTCGATCCCTCGAGTGGTCAAGGGAAAGAGCAAAACGCACGCATAACCGGAAAACCGGTTATCTGGGGTTGTGTTGTTCTTTGTAATCCGGGATTTCACGAAAGCGCAACTCGACGGTGCGAAAGCCGCCGAGTGGTTCCGCTAAAGGAGGAAACATGGGTACGTATCGCAAGAGCATGTATGCGAGCATGTTCTGGGCCGTGGCATTCCTTTTGGCTGCCATTTCCGTGGCCGCCCAATTGCCGACAGGGACGATCCTGGGTGTGGCTAAGGACGCATCCGGCGCCTCAGTGGCGAATGTTACGGTGACGGTCACAAACGTGGACACAGGCTTGGCGCGGGTCGTGATGACCGGGGAAGACGGAGCCTACCGCACACCGGAACTGGCCGTGGGTCACTATGAAGTGAAAGCGGAGCGCATGGGCTTCAAGACGGATACTCGAAAGGGCATCACCCTGGAGGTTACCGAACAAGCGGTGATCAATTTCACTCTGGAAGTGGGCTCCACGTCGCAAGAGGTCGTGGTGAATGAGGAAGCATCCGTCGTGAACACACAGGACGCCACGTTGGGCGGTCTAGTGAACGAGCAAAGCGTAAAAGATCTGCCCCTGAACGGCCGGAACTATGTAGACCTGAGCTTGTTGCAAGCGGGCGTCAACGACGACCGCAACGGCGCCGGGAACGGGGCCACGACGTTCAGCGTCAACGGGGCTGGTGTGCGGTCCAACAATTTCACACTCGATGGCGCCGTCACCACGACTCAAGAGGGCCGTAACCCAGGCAACGCCGGCAACACTTTGGGCGTGGACGGAATTAAAGAGTACAGGATCATCACCTCCAATTTCTCCGCGGAGTATGGACTGGCCATGGGAAGCCAGGTGGTGGTGGTCAGCAAGAACGGAACCAACCAGTTCCATGGCGACGCGTTCGAATACCTGCGGAACTCCGCGATGGATGCCAAGAACTTCTTCGACAAGCCCGGCGTGAATATTCCCGAATTCCAAAAGAACCAGTTTGGCGGCGCGTTCGGCGGCCCGATCAAGAAGGATAAGACCTTCTTCTTTGCCAACTTCGAGGGTTTGCGACAAAACCTCGGGGTCACACAAAACAATGCTGTTCCTAACACGGGATGCCATCCGGCGGATGCGTCTGCTGCAAACAATTGGGGGGCTGGTGAAACGATTCTCCCGGCTAATTGTCCGGACATTGTCGGTTCTCCATATGTTACTTCAGCAGATGGATCGGTGGTGCTCAGTCCATACACGGCTGAGGCTCTGTCGCTGTATCCGAACCCCAACTCCCCGGCGGTCGGCAACGGGCTTCCCCATTATCAGTTCTCCACCGAAAACTCGACGAGACAGAACTATGGGCAGATCCGCATCGACCAGAATTTTACGACCAACGACTTGCTCTTTGCTCGCTTCACAATCGATAACGCCGTGGTCAACACGCCCAATCCCGACATTCTCCTTAACGGCCAAGCGGTGAACGTCAGCCAGGCGAACGACCGGAACCAATACCTTACGTTGTCCGAGAACCACATCTTCTCACCAACGGTACTGAACACCGCGCGGCTTTCCTTCAGCCGGACCGATGTGCATACCGCGGGTGTCGACAAGATCATGGGGCCATCCATCACGCCGGGCGAGCCGGCGGGCAACTATGCCATCGGCGGAGTCAACGGTGGCTCGTATACCGAGGTTACAGCCGGCGCTACCGTACCGACATTCGATCTCCAGAACATCTACACCCTGAGCGATGACATTTCCTGGACCAAGGGCAAGCACGCCTTCAAGTTCGGCACGCTGATCAACCGGTGGAATGAGGGAGTCGAGTCAAGCGCCGGGATTGATGGGCAACTCCAATACGGCGACCTCGCTGGTTTCATGCTGAGCGACGCCACCCTGATCGAGTTTCAAACCCCGGGCGCCAATGGCAACCGATTTAGCGTCTTTGACACCTTTGGGTTCTATGGCCAGGATGACTGGCGCATTCGTCCGCGGTTAACCTTGAACCTGGGCTTGCGCTATGAATTCATGACCGTCCCGCGCGAAATTAACGGGCGGCAATCCCGGGTTATTAATGACTTCACCGACCCATTCACCATCGGGCCCATCATTGAAAACAACACCAAGCACGACTTCAGCCCCAGAATCGGGCTGGCCTGGGACGTGTTTGGAGATGGAAAGACGTCGCTGCGCGCAGGCGCCGGAATTTATTACGACATCGGGAATATCGGGGGCGCCCTGGAACAGGACGTCATTGGCAGCCCGCCGTTTTCGGGGCTGAGCGATATTTTCGCGCCTGCGGTGAAATCGTACTGGCCTGTCGTGCTTCCGCTTCCCCCGTCAACGCTGAACACGCCGTCAGACGTCACTCCTCAATTCATCGACTATGACTACAAGAGCCCGTACATGATCCAGTACAATGTCAGCGTGCAGCGGCAGTTGCCGTGGGACATGGGGCTTTCGGTGGGTTATGTCGGAAACCACGGAGTTCACTTGGCCACTATCCGGGAGTCGAATCCGATCATCCCCACCTCGTTTGGTGCCTGCGGCGATCCCGCGAGCCTCTGCGTTAACGGCCAAGTGCCGTTCTGGGATACCTCCTCCCCCAACTACCATCCCATCAACCCGAACATGCCCAGTACCATTAACATCGGTACCGCTTCGCAGTCTCGCTACAATGCACTCCAGATCGTTCTGAACAAGCGGACCACTCATGGACTGGAATTTCAAACCTCCTTCACCCACAGCTTGGTGACAGACGATACCCAAGGCCAGGAAAACGTCCGCGATTGCCATGCCGCGGCTGGCCTGCAAGGGGTCTATCCGTTGAACCCGAGTGTGGACAACGGCCCCGCTTGCTTCAACATTCCGAACAACTGGGAGTTCAGCGTCGTGTATCACTTCCCAACTATGAACGGCAGCGGCTTTCTGCCGAAGGCGGCGAACGGTTGGTGGGTCGGCACCATCGCGAGCGCCCAGAGCGGCGTACCATTCTCGGTGATCACCGCCGACAACCGCTCGAATTCGGGCGTCTTGCAGGGCCAGAATGACCGGGTCAATATAAACACCCCGGCGTTGCTGGCAGCCTACCCTTGCACCTCGCAGCCAGGACAACCAGCGGCCGGCAACAATCCGTGCCCTTACTACACCCCGGTTGCTTTCAATGCCAGCACGGTTATCACACACAATATCAACCAGTGGTACAACCCGGCGATGTTCTCGCTGGCGCCGAACTGTACCGGCCCCGGCTTGACTGGATGTTCTTCCAATATAGGCCAGTTGGGCACCTCCGGCCGCGACATCCTGTACGGGCCGCACACGCGGAATTGGGACTTTTCGGTCGTTAAGGATACGAAGTTGGGATTCCTCGGAGAAGCGGGCAACCTGGAATTCCGCGCCGAAATGTTCAACATCCTGAACCATCCAAACTTCGCCACGCCGACTCCCTCAATTACGTTGGCGATCCCGGCGATTTGAGCCCGTTCTCGGAAAAGGCGGGAAAATCGGCGGGCGCGATCACCTCGACGATTCAAACTCCGCGGCAAATTCAACTTTCGCTGAGAATTGAATTCTAATGTTTGTGGACTGCAGGGGCCTTCGCCGGGTTCGCCCGCCGGGGGCTCCTGCAAACCAATTCCAGGGAAAAGCAGCCGCCAATGAATCGCGCTCCATCAGGCTTGTTTCTTTTCGGTCAGGATCCGGCATGAACGGTATTCTTTCTGGCTCTGATTCTCGCGCTCGTAATCTCACCGGCCTCCCCGAGCGGTACATCTCTCATCACTTCAACTTTGCAATTTATAATTTGGATAGAAAGCGCTCAGGAACGGAATATAGCCCGGAGCGGGTGAACCGAAAGGTGCGAACATGAAAAACTATTTGTGGCTTGTGCCAGGCATGCTTCTTGCCGCCGCATTTCTGGCAACAGGGACTGCGCAGGCGCAGGTGCCGGCGGATATCGAAGCGCAACTGATCAAAATCGGTCACATCGTCGATCCCGTCTGCACGGCGAAGCTCTACCGCCCGATGATGCCGAAAAATGACATTATGAGTGACGTAACTCCTCTGTACCCAGGGATCACCATCGCGCGTGACATCTCCTTTGGCCCCAATCCCAAGGACGTCGTGGATGTGTTTACCGCCGACAAGGGACCTGACTCCCGCCCGGTTTTGATTTACGTTCCCGGCGGCGGGGGTAACAAGATCGAAATGGGAGATAAAGAGGCCAACGCGTTCTTCGACAACATCGTGCGCTGGGCTACCGAAAACGGCATGGTTGGCGTGCTGATGCAGCGCCACGGGCTCGCCCCGGGCGCTCCTCCGGACTATTATGCGGGCGCGAAGGACGTTTCGGCCATGCTCCAGTGGGTCGAAGCCAACATCTCCAAATATCACGGCAATCCCGACCGCATGTCCATCTGGGCCCACTCGGCCGGCAACGGCCCCCTGGGCATTTACTTGGGCCATCCGGAACTTTACGGCCCGAAGGGCGTCGGCTTCCAGCGCGTCATCTTCATGTCCGGCCAATTTAACATCCTGCGTGAAGATGGAACCAATCCCGTGACGCCGCCCGCGGGAGGTCCGGGTGGCGGCGGAAACCCTGTGGCCAGGGCAGGGCAAGCCTGCGGCGTTACGCCCGGCGGAGCAGGTGGCGGGCCGGGTGGACCAGGTGGCCCTGGTGCCGGAGGCGGTGGCGGCGGGGCCGTCGCTGCGCAGCAGCTCCCTCCGGAGGAGTTAATCAAGCGCTCCAGCCTGCCCGTGATCGAGAAGACCAGTGTCAAAATCTTCTTGGCTTCGGCAGAACTCGACCCAGGCGTTGACGGGAAGATCAGCCCATTCAATCAAGCCTTGCACGACGAACTATGCAAGCTCGATGGACCCAAGGCTGTGGACGGCAAGGGGCATTGCCCGATGCTGCTGTTCGAAAAGGACGAGAGCCACATGTCAGAGGTCTTTTCGATTGATTCTCCGGACCAAACCGTGTCCGGACCAATCCTGAAATTCCTCCAGAGCAAGGAGTAAGCGGGTCGATGTGCTATCTGCGTTTTTGCTGGTTCAGTGAGAACACTGCTTAGCGCTCATGGGCTTTTGGCACATGGCGGCGATAAATCTGTAACGGAAACGAGTATTTGGACGTCAAGATACTCCAGGAGGTAATATGGCACATTCCAAACTCAAAGTTGCTTTGCTTGGCAGTGCCTTGTGGATTCTGGCCTTTGTCATGGCTGGACCCGCGTTAGCGCACCACTCGGTTCAAGCGGAGTTCGACGTTCACAAGGTAATTACCATCACGGGGACGGTGGCGAAGGTGGAGTTTATTAATCCCCATTCGTACCTCACCGTGGATGTGAAGGATGCCGACGGCACAGTGCAACACTGGGCATTCGAGATGGGTGGCGTTGGCACCTTCCGCAGGGCCGGCATGACCAAGCAGGACCGGGATGACTTCAAGCCTGGGCTTCCAATCACGATCACGGGGTTGGCTGCCAAAGACGGTTCCACTACCGGGCATCTCAGTGAAATGAAGTTTGGAGATGGCCGCGTGTTCAAGTTCGGCGCGGACCCCAACGGCAATTAAGCCGAAATAGTCCTGAGATAAGTTTGAGTTAAGCCAGAGATTGGCAGAGAAGGAGCTCCCTCATGAGCAATTACTTGAGCTGTAGCTGGAGGATTGCCGTCGCAGCTGTGTTGTGCCTGATCCCGGCGGCGCTTATCGCCCAAATGCCGGCGTCAGACTACGCAAAACAGGCCGCTTCTGCTCCCACGCCGCGGACACCGGATGGACATCCGGATTTCACCGGCCTCTGGAATGGAGCGGGGGACGGCCTAGTCGGGACCAGAAACCAAATGACCAACGCCGGTATCGATATTCAGAAGGGTTTCTCCAAGGATGTACACAGCGGCGCGATGATTGCGACCTTCGCCCCGGAGGGACGTGGCACCGGTATTGGTCCCGACAGGGGCACGGCTGCCAACGGCGAACGGGACAATGCGCTTCTGCGCCGGATCGGCTCCAACAAGCCTCTCTATAAGCCCGAATACTGGGACAAAGTAAAGGACTTGGACGCCCACACCAATACAGCAGACCCTTCCATGATGATGTGCATGGCAGCCGGAATGCCGCGCGTGGGCACTCCAGCCCAGATCACCCAGAGCCCCACACTGATGGTCTTCCTCTATCCGGGCCAGGGCGGTTTAATTTCGACTCAAACCACCTATCGCCAGATCCTTACCGATGGCCGCCAGCATACGGCCCCGGATGACTTGGACGACACCTGGAACGGAGAATCCATTGGCCACTGGGAAGGCGATACGATGGTCATCGACACCGTCGGAATAAACAGCATCAGTTGGATGGACCAGGTTGGAGGTTATTTTCATAGCAACAAGATCCATGTGATCGAACGGATCGAACGCCACGGGAACACCTTGATCTGGCAAGCGACCGTCGAGGATCCGGAAGTGCTTCTGAAGCCCTGGGTAATGAATCCGCGCGTAGCGCTCCTTAATCCGAATCCCAAAGCCGTGCTGCCGGAATCGCCGCCTTGCAGCGAAAGAGATCTGGCTCACACGGTTACCATGGAGCATCACTAGAGCTCTGTTTCCACACCCTGTGCCCGGAGGTTGCCAAGCGGCCGTCATGCCAACTAAAGAGCAATGGATGAAGATGTGGTTGATCGCAGCGGTGATGGCGCTTGTCTTTCAGAACGCCGGCGCGCAGCGGTCGCCGGCGCAAGCTAAGCCAGACACGGCCGGCGACAGCTCCGACGTCGCCAAAACCCTCAGAAATGCGGCGAACGCTTTGGGCATGATCCGCGGCCAGGTTCCGCAATTCGATGCCATCAACACGTTGGAGTTTTGGGGCAGCGGCACCACGAACGCTTTCGGCCAGGCATACAAGGCCGGTGGACCCTGGCCCGCATTCAAGACCGAATATCACGTCGAGCTGAGTTACAACCCTCCCTCGATGCGCGTGGAGATGACTCGGTCAAACCCCGACGGACTCATCCAGGGTGGCGGAGGCCTGCCCCTTGCGGCCCCGCAGCACACCATTCAGACAGTCAGCATGAAATATGCCTGGAATGAATCCGAACTAGGCGCCGGTCTGGAGCCGGGACGGGGAACCGCGACCCCAGCCATGGCTGCGGTGAACGATCGGCTTCTCCAGCTCGCGATTCTTCCCTACGGTTTTGTCAAGGCCGCCCTGGCTCCTGGCAGCGAGGCCAAAGTATCGAAGGAGAACGGGGTCACGGTCATTACTACTCTCCTGCAGGGGGAACTCGCCGGCATTACAGCCAAGGGGACGCTCGACGAAAAGAACCGGGTGGCTAAGGTCGAGACCCGGACCGACGACCCCGTGCTCGGGGATATGGTCACGGAAGCGGATTATACCGAATATGCCGATCTGGGAATGATCGCGACCGACGTTCAACTCCCCGGCCACATCGTCCAGAAACAGGGCGGGTTTCCCGTGCTGGATATACGGATTAATAAGGCGGATCTCGACAATCCGTATCTGGTCTTTCCGGTTCCCGATAACGTGATGAAAGCGGCCGCTGATGGGCTACCCCCCGTCAAGGTGGATACGGCCAAGGTGGCGGATGGCGTCTATTACTTGACCGGTGGCACGCATCACAGCGTGGCCGTGGAGTTCAATAATTATGTTGCGCTCGTCGAATGTCCGCTGAACGACGATCGCTCACTCGCCGTGCTGGAAGCCGTCAAGAAGGCCATTCCGAACAAGCCGATTAAGTATGCCATCGTCACGCACAACCACTTCGACCACACCGGCGGAATGCGCGCCTGCGTGTCCGAAGGCGCCACGATTCTTACCCAAGCCGGGAACTTGCCTCACTTTCAAGAGGTCCTGGCATCCCCCCACACCATTAAGCCGGACAGGGAAGCACAGGTTAAGAAGAAGCCGGTGTTCGAAGCGGTGGCGGAAAAGAAGGTCCTCACGGATGGGAAGCAAACCCTGGAACTCTACCACCTCGCGGGAACAAACCATTCAGATACTATGCTGATCGGTTATCTGCCGAAGGCTAAAATTCTGATCGAAGCCGATGTATGGAACCCGGCGCCTCCGAATGCGCCGCCTGCCGCGGCAACGAAAGAAAATGTGAATCTTTACGAGCAGATCAAGAAGTTGAATCTCAGCGTCCAGCAGATCACGCCGATTCACGGCCGCCTCGTGACCATGGACGATCTCTCCAAAGTGGTCGGGAGAGTTTCCGGAAACTAAGGCCTGACGAGAACGCGCCAAGCCGCTCGCTCGCGCTTCGTGCGCCCGGCGTGCCCGCCACCGTTAAACACCTTCATGAAACGGACCGGATTGCCTCGCCGTTTCGTTGCTCGAGTGGAAGACGGACATACCCTCTCACCGTCGAAACGCTTGAGTAGTTTACCCGCGCCTTTAAAGTCCAGAAGAATTCTTCCCAGTTTGTTGGCTCGCGGCAGGAGTTCAGCCGTGCGGTGAACTCGGGCCGCGAGCAACACGGGCGGTCCTGGTTGGAGTTTCGACCAGGCTAAGTTTTGAACTGAGGGAGAATCGCGAGAGCGTTCTCACGATCGATGAGTTTGAGATCCTCGGGGGTCAAGACGCCGGACTCTTTCAGCCCCTTGACGTGCTCCGCCATCGTGCGGGCCGGGTAATCGGTGCCGAACACGATTTGCGACATGGGCACGGCTTTGGCCAGCGCCGACATCGCCGGAGGATTATATACCTGTGCAGTATCATAGTAGTACTTAGCCGCCGCGCCCTCAAACCCCTGCGGGAACCTCGCCGCGAGTTTCGGCGACCTGGCCATGCCCGTAAACCGGCCCATCAGGAACGGCAACGTGCCGCCGCCATGGGAAAAGATGATGCGCACGTTCGGATAGCGCTCCTGGGACCCGCCAAAAATCAGCTGCGCGATCGCGCGGGTGGTGTCGGTCTGCCATTCAATCGCCCCGTCATTGATGCCGGGGATCAAGTCCTTGCAGCAGTTCGCCGTGATCGGGTGGGTAAACACCACGGCCTTGCGCCGGTTGAGTTCCTCAAAAACCGGATTGAACGCGGGATCGCCGAGCCATTTGTCGCCATAGTTCGTGTAAAAGCCGACGCCGTCAACCTTGAGCTTGTCGTAGACATACTCGATCTCGCGGAGAGTCACATCGATATGCGGCATGGGCATCATGGCAAATACGCCGAACCGGCCGGGATGGTCATGCGCTAAGCGCGCCGCGTATTCGTTGCAATCGTGCGCCAGGTTATCCACGATCGAGGCGTCAAAGTGGGGTGGAATCGAAGCCATCGCCACGGTCACGCCGGCCGCATCCATCTCCTCAAGCGCTCTCTCGGGAGTCCATTTTGCGAATCCTCCGAGGGCCTCTGCACCGACCGCCTTGATTAAAGCCGGGGGTGTAATGTGATTGTGGACATCGATCCGGCCGCTCTTTTTATCACCGGCCGGCGAAGCCACTTGGGCGAGCAAATCGTTCGCCGGAAGCATCGCGCCTGTTCCGACCGCCGCAATCGATTTCAAAAAATCACGGCGCGAACCGCCAGAAACGGTGCGGTTTTCCCGTGACAGAACCGCAGGCGAGTTTTCAAACCTATCCGAAGTGGGATGCTTCATGGCCGCTCCTCTCAAGTCGATTCAAGTTCCGGTCAGATTCCTTCCCTCATTTGGGACAGCCGACGGCTTGGGTCTTTGCTTCTTCTCTCGTAGGTTTCAGACGAGACTTATTTTCTCTTACCTCGGTCATAGCGCCGGCGCATGAAAATCCCGGCGGGGTCGCACAGTTGACTTTGGCGTATGAAACTTCTTAAGTGGCACGCTAGTCCGCAGCCACCTTCTTGATATCCCCGGGAACTGGAAAGACCAGATAGGGATTGTTGGCGTCCAGCGTCTTGACCTTGATGTCCAGCACCGTATGCCCATTCTGTTTCCGAACGATATGACCGGGAGATTTCACGTCGGTCAAGATCTCTCCGTGATCGGCGTAGTCGGAATATTCTGTTTCGGTATTCAGGTCGGCGAGCGCGGGATTGTCGCTATGGGTCTCGACCTTCGCGACTTCGCTCTGGGCGTCCAGTGTCGCCTTGACGGTCACGCCAGCAAGTGGTCCGCTCAGGGGAAACGCAATGACCGTGGCGCCATTCTCGGTCGTGACTTTGGTCTTATCGCCGGCAGCCAAGGCGGACTTGATGACACCGTAAGGAAGAATCCAGAGTTGAAGCAGACGATTATTGACGGCGGCCATTGCAGGGGTCGCGGTTCCCTTACCCGGGACCAAACCCCCGCCAATCTCGGATTCATCCCAGGCGTAGGTATCGCGTACCGCCTCGATCGTGTGCTGTGGCGCGGCGCCGCCCGAACCGGTGCGAGTCATTTCCACGCGCATGGCGGGCGGGTTGTAACCGAGAGCTACGTGATAGTCGGTTTTAAATGCCGGCCCTGGTTCGCCAGGTTTAGTGGATTGGCCAGAGCCGTACGTCGTGCCGCTGCCCCAAATTTCCATCGTGTTGATCACGTCGACTTCGGGGAGGCGTTGCCCTCCGACGCCCGACCACCGGGCAAGGCCCACGGCTTCGGCTGCTACCTTGAGTGTCTTGGCGGATTCGGAGGTATTTGCGCCGGCGCTTGCTTTGGGATTGGTGCTTTGCGCGCGTGCAGAATGGGAAACAAGCGCCGCAAGAGCCGCGATCATCAGCGCCCTTTTCCCCAACATCTTGATCTCTGTTGCTCGCATAGGCATGCTGCCTCCTGGCTCAATTCCCCGGGGACCGAGAGTGACAATTTTTTCTAGTGATGTTCTTTGGTGACCACGTGAGCGAAATCCCTCTCGCTGCAAGGCAGCGATTCCGGCAGAATTGCCTTGGGATCGGGATTGAGGAGAGCTACGCGTGGAGTCGTCGTCCAGGGTTCGAGCAGCACGTCGGGATCCTCAACTGTCGCCGTCCAAGTAAGAGTGTTGCCGTCACGGTGAAACCGTTCGATGACGTGCATGTTTTCGCTGTGGAAGTAGCCGCCAAGCTGGTCAAACCAACTGGTGCTGTTGAAACCGATGGAGTCGACCACCATCGTGTCTCCTTCCCAGTGGCCAATCGATTCTCCATTCCACGTCCCATCGAGGTCCTCGATGTTTGTGTGCTTGCGGCCATCGGTCGGAATCATGCGATAGCTCGTGGCGGTGGCAATCAAGCCACCCTGGCCCGGATAAACGAAGATCAGGTACGTGGGTGTCTGGGCGATGTAGGACGGAACGCCCATGCGGGGAACCCCGGCCGGCATGCAATTATTCGATGGATCTTCCTCGTTGGAATTCGCGTCAAAGTCTTTTACTCGCTGCCAGTATTGAGGCTTGTAGATCGGCCGGTTGGAACCCATTCGCCGCAGCAGCGTGGCGGCGCGCTCATTCTGCTCGTTATTCTGCCGGTCGCGTTTCTGAAATGGCCAAGTCGCAATCTGCACACCGCTGTGGACGTCTCGCGTCGAGTCCCGTCCCACTTCGATGCCGACATTGCTCATTTGATTGGGGACGCCGAGCAAATTGTCGGCCAAGCCATTCCAGAGCCCTGTCAAATCTGGATGCCCATCCGGAGCCCTGGGTGTGGGACCCGTCGGCGTCGGCGGCAATGTGTTGTCACGGTCCATGCGCGGACCGCCGTTGTTCTGCGCAAAAATCGCTGCTGGAAGCAGGCACAGCAATGCAGCGGTAACAATGAACCTGTTGAATCGAAAGTGAGGCGTCATGCGGAAGCTCCTTTCCACGCTCAGTTGCCGTTGGGGTCCGCGGCGAACTTAAACACACGGCCATCCGCCAGCTTCAATTCCTGGAGAAAACCGGTAGTCGAACCATCCTTGGCAGCCAAACCCGAGGCGGTCACTTCGTCGCCAGGCTTCAAACCGCCACGATCTTCCCTGCTCATTCCGGCCCGGCGAAGCGCGCCAGGACCGCCGAGTTCGAAGGCCCACTTTTGAGCTTTGCCGTCCGCGCCTGTGACGTTTATGGTCAGGTAGGAATGGGGATTAATCCACTCTACCTTGGCCACAGTCCCGGAGACAGTGAACGTCTTGTGGATGTCAAACTGAGCTTGAACGGAATGGTGAGCGAACACCGGCACGGCCGAAAACAGGCCTAAAATCAACAATGCGCCAATTAGCAAAGCATTGTTGTTCTTATCATGCATCATATTTCCTCCCTGGCCTTATCGACGCGCAAATGACTGTTTTCGTTGCGAGAGAATGGTTTACGCGCATTTTAACTCTTTGCCCGGAATGGACACAACCGAATATCTTCCAGACATTTGATTTCATTTGTGGACCGTAATCGTATCGGAAAATGATTGAATGTATCTGCCCAAAGTAATGACTGCAAACCATAGGAACAAAGAACTTGCCGCAATAAATTTCGCGAGCGGTGGCGCGTCATCTCCGGGGCCCAAACCTTCGACGGCTTCGAATGCACCGGTCAAGTAGAACGCCGCCACATTCATTCCAAGAAGCATAATGGCCAGCATCTTGAGCCAGAAAGCCCAGTCATAGGTGTAGTACTGGTCCATGCCGGTAAAGGCCAGCACTCCCGTAACAAGATTGATCCCGAACCCCACCATCGCCCAAGGCACTAACCGGTGCAATGGCTCAAGCGGAATTTGTTTGGCAAATCCCAGCATGCGCAAGTCGAGGATGCCGACCGTCCCGATCAACAGAGCCAGTCCCACGAAATGCAAGTCCATCATGAACGCCCACCACCACTTGCTGACAGTCATGAGTTCCGCAAATTTTCCGGGCGAGGGCTCAAACCGATGGACGATCTTCGAGATCGTGGACGTTTCCGTCACTTCTTCATTGCCTGTCCCAATCTCTGGGTGGCGGATATCGCCTCCGGTCGTGCCGACTCGAGCCATTTGAGCCGTGGTTAGGATCGAAAAAAGAAGCACGGCGGATAAGCTCCAGTTCCAGCCTCCCGGGCGTGGCGCTCGCTGGGTCTTCCAGAGTGCAACCAGGGACAGGCCGCCGGTGATTTCCATGAGCAGCAGCGCCAGCATCGCCGCTCCTTGGTGCGTTTCGATTACGGTTTCAGAAACGCCTGGGAGTTTCTTGATGGCCCCTTGCGCCCCAGCACCGCTGAAAAAAGTCGGAATTGCCAGGAGAGCCATGGCCGAAAAAATGATGAGGCTCGAACGCCGCAGGTCCCGGTTTTTTCCAAACAGGGAAACCAGGAACAGGCCAAGCCCTACGAGAGTACCGATGATCGGAAAATGATTCAGGAACAGGTGAATAGAGACGAAATTCATCAACAGACCCCTTTAGGAACCCTTTCACGAAGGATACGTCAGAAATTTGTATGTGTATGCCAGCAAGCGGCCCGCGGCAATCGCTCCAAACCATAATACGAGTGACCATTTCGCCAGCGCCGCACCTCTTTCCATCATGTCCGCTTCACTCAGGCTCGCGTCGTCAAACACCTGCGTCTTCATTTTGTGCATCACCCAGACGGCAAACCCGATAATGGCCAATTTTATATAAAAATCCAGGTTCGTCAGTTGCTTTGTTGGGTATGCAAAAACCAGCAGAACGCCGGTTACGGCATTCACTGTGAAGCCGATCCACATAATGCGGAATAATCGTTTGAGCGGCGCGAGCGGAATTCCGGGTGCAACACCCAGGAGGCGCAGATCGACCACCGTATTCGCGCCAACTAATAGCGCCAGGCCGAAAGTGTGAAAGAGAAGAATGAAATAGAACGCAAACGGCGATTCGGATTCACGCAGCCAGGTGCTGACGCCTGTCTCTTCTATCGTTTCCAAGAATAATGGCAAAGCCAAGCTCATCTCCTTAACCAGGATTTTCTTCCTGCCATTCCACCTGGCACAACCCTTTACGATAAGTACCCATTTGGCCTCCCAGGGCGAAGTCGCCCGACATTGGTCGCGTTCCTGCGGAAGTTAGCCCCAATAAACGTCACTATCGAAATCCAGACAACTGATTTTCGAGTTGGGCTTGTTTTTCATTCTCCGTGATAGAGCAGGCCGGTACCCCAAGTTCTGATTGGGAGAACACTGAGCCTAACCCCCTCAAGTGTCAAGAAAAAAAACCGTTTATCGCTCAGCAATGTGGAAATGTTCTGGATTATGACAAATAATAAGAACCAATTTATTGAGTATGTATCTGCAAAGATCTCTGTCCGCGCGAAGCCCGCGCACGTCCGCGTCGAGGTAACGGCCGCGTCTCGAAATGAATCCCGATTACGCGCCGGTTTCATGGATATTCGTGCCTGAAATTCAGCAATTCCTATTCCGAACTAACCGGCGCGGGCGTTCCTCAGGTTTTCCATTGGAGTTGGATCTGTTTCCACAACTACGCCATCCCGCAGATCGAAGGAGCGGCCTGAATTGGTGGGGACTCGATCGCCGGGGAGAATGATGCCCACCAGGTTCAGTGGGTCCGCGGCCGCGATGCGAATCACTTCCTGAGTTGGCGCCTGCGATCGTGAGGCTCGCAACGAGTCGGCTGCAACCGGCAGCGCGAATTGCTCGCCGAGGAAGCCGCTGACGAATCTGCCGCCGCGTATTTCGCCGCGATCTTCGAGACGGCGCAGTGCGATGAGCACTTCGCGCCAGGGAAGCTGAATCGATTCGCGCGTGAGCAGCTCGCGGAATACAATTCCGTAGCGCCTCAGCAGCATCCAGCACGTGGACTCGATGGCTGGTGCTCGATCGTCCACCTGATCGGTGAAGAGCAGCGACCAGCGTCCTCCGCTGTCGCGAGGGCGCACGGTGCGTCCCCTGCCCTGGCCTGCCCGGCGCTTAGGATCAATCAGCGCGCGCAGATTGTCGAAGCCGTCCGCGGTGATCATGCCGGCGGCGACGAGTTCCCAGAGATCCGCTTCGACTTCAGATTTCAGCTTTCGCGTTCCCCGCACGATGTCCGCAAAAAACAAGGCGCCCCGGCTTGCGAGCAGTTCGAGAACTTCCTTTGCGCCGCGGCTTAGTCCACTGCGACCATCTGATCCGGAGCTATGGTGGCGGCAGGCCATCCAATCGGCGTCATCGCGCACAAAAAAAGTGATGGGAGCGATGCTGCTGGGGACAATGCGGCGGCCGCGCTCTCCGCGTTCGTGCAACATCGCGGGATGCGGAGAGAGGCGGCCCCATCCGACGGCTCCCCTCAAGCAAAGATTGTCCAACGTGGCGGGATCATAGTCGGCAACACGCCGCTTGAGGATTTCACTTTCCCAGGAATTGGCCGGCGCTTCGTAGCCCTGCAATTGGCGCAGGACTTCCAGCATTCCGCGTTCTCCAAGAGTCAGCGTTCCGGGAGCAACGTGCTGCCAACGCGCCAACCATCGCATAAACTGCGCTGCCGTTACCGGTTCGATCTCCTTGCGGAGCTTTCCGACCGTCAGGCGATGAATTCGGGAAAGCAGTCTTCGCTCGCACCACTCGATGCCGTCAGAACGAAAGCCAGTGAAATGGCCGCGCAAGATGGTGCCTGCCGCCTCGATTCGCAAAAGCGAATCGGAAACGTCCGATTCCGGCAAACTGAAGAGACGCGCTAGAACCCGCGCGTGAACCGGGCCTGAATGTTGCAGCCAGCCACTCAGGAGCGCGGACAGGCCGTCCTCTTTTGAAGAGTCGGGCTGATGAATTTCGGCGATCGACGAATCAAAAATAATTCCAGGAAATATTGATGCGACGATTTTTGTTCGTTCCGCTGTCACCCAATAATTGCGGCCGGAAATGCGCACTCTTCCGGCTCGGCCTTGCGAGGCGAGCGCGTCAAAAAATTCCTGCCACTTAGGAATGGATTCGGCAACTGCGAGTTCCAGCGCATCGTGTTGTGGAGAGGCGGTCGCCGCGTTCGATTCCGAGTTGAATTGTTCCGGCGCGCCCGGTTCGGGCAGAGCGATAAGCGTTTCCAGCGCATCATGAAGTTCCTCGGCGTCGCGCACATCAGGCCATGCATCCTTGCGGACTTCCTCGATCGCAGCGGGATCCAGGCGGCCGATATCCGAGGCGACGGTCTCGGGAAGTACGCGCCGCATTTCGACGGCCCTCGCGCGGCGCTCCTCGAGCGGAGCATCGTCCAGATACGCAAATGGATTCGCGTTGAGTATTTCGTGAGAGAACTGCGAAGGGACCGGCGTATCGACAGCCAGGCATCGAATGCGCCCATCCAGAATCTGCGGGAGAAGGTCTTTCAGACCTTCCAGGTCCATCGCTTCGGTAAGCGCGTCCTTCATCACCTCGCGAATCAGCGGATGATCCGGAATCTGCATTTCGCCCGTGATGTTTTCCTGGCATGCCGCGGCGTCGGGAAATACAGCGGC
Source organism: uncultured Acidobacteriota bacterium (assembly GCA_963768275.1). GTDB lineage: Bacteria > Acidobacteriota > Terriglobia > Acidiferrales > UBA7541 > Palsa-360. Next base: position 158,611 of record CAVYHH010000017.1, on the reverse strand, counting down.
CAGAAGATCGTCCGCGCGCATGCGTTGAATTTGAGGAGACACCTGCCGTCCGCCTTGAAAACGAAGCAGTGCAAGAGCGCGCGAGGCATCCCATCGCCAGCCTGAGGGCGAACGCGAAGAGGTACGCGAGATTCTGCGGACACGGGGGATTCCTGGCGACTTGCTCGACCAGTTTGTCGGGGCGATCACGGTCGACCGCAATCTCTGGGTGCGCATCATGCTGCGCGACGAATACGGCCTGCCGGACGCGGTGCGTTCAACTTGGCGCTCGTCTATTTTGACGTTTTCGGCCTTTCTTCTTTGCGGACCGGTCCCCCTGATTCCATTCTTGGCAGCCTTGAAAGGCGCCTTCTGGACCTCTTGTGTCGTAACGGGCCTGATGTCCTTCCTGATTGGTGCGCTCAAGAGTCGATGGTCGGTCCGGCCCTGGTGGTACTCAGGACTGGCGACTCTTGCGCTTGGCGGCGGCATGGTAGTAAACGCAATTGGCGCTTGGCTTCGCGGCTTTACCGGTTGATCGGCGCAGGCGGTATCCGGAGGAGTCATTGTACGAGGCCTGTTACCACGCTCTTCACGCGCTTCTGGAAATTACGCTGACGGTCGACACCTGTTTCAAAACAAAAACCTAGCGGCGATATGTAAGATGCAAGGTGGCGCCGCTTTCATGCGCCGAGAGAAAAGGCCTTGCTGTTGTGAGTTCGCTCAAGCGACTTTCGTTCCACTTCTTTCGTGTTGACCGGCTGATTCAGCTGCCATACGGTCTAGCCGTCCGGATTTGGAGCGAATCCGGCGTTTCCGGCGGGAAACCGTAGAGGGCGGCTTGAACATGAGGAAGGAGTTAGAAGCGCGGGCGCTGAGATTGCAGAAACCGAAGGGCTTGGTGTAACGTCTGGAAGGAAGGCAGGTTCCGGATCGCCCAAGTGAAATCATCGCGCTTGTATGAACTTGACCGCGCGAATATCCGAGTGATGGCCGTGACGCGCACCCATGAGAAACGCTCACCCATGAGGGGGGTAATCGAATGAAGAATAAGCGAATGGCGTCTTTTTTCGTATCGCTTGCGGCTCTGCTGCTCGCGAGTCCCGCGCTGGCGCACCATGGTTTTGCAGGCCGCTATGACGAGGAACACCCGTACACCGTGCAAGGGACTGTCCTGGAGTTTCAGCTTGAGAACCCGCATTCGGCAATTATTTTTGAAGCGAAGGATCAGAACGGCGCCATGCAACGGTGGCATGCCGAACTGGGCGGTGCGAACGCACTGCGCAGGGCCGATGGCTGGGATCGTGACACGCTGAAGCCCGGGGACAAAATCACGATCATTGGGCCCCGCAACAAGAACGGCTCCAACGACATGAACCTTTCTCACGAGAGCAAGATCACCATGACGGACACGGGGAAAGTCATCCACAACAGTATTAAGGCCGAGCAAGCCCCGCCGGCAGCACCGGCGAACTAGGGTCGTCTCCGAGATCGCGCTTTCGCTTTGCGGCGGGGGACGTGACGCGGAGTGGCTCCCTTTCCCGCCGGGGCCCTGCGGTAGTTTGTTATTTTGTCCGGCGCTTGCCTGAAGGAGTTGTGCGATGAGGGACAGCAAGAAGGGTGTGCTGGTGGCCGGCCTGACGGTGGCAGCCTTGTGTGCTCCGGTCAACTCCAGCTTCGGGCAAGCGCATACTCGGATGAGCGGCCCGCCGCAACCTCCGAAAGCCACCACAACTCCGACAGGAACGTGGCTGCCGAAATCGATCGCCTACATCAAGGCTTCCAATACCGGCAAGGACAATCAGTTCGGCGACGCGATAGCGCTCAGCGCCGACGGCAACACACTCGCGGTCAGCGCCATCGCCGAGGACAGCGCCGCCAAAGGCGTCAACGGCGTCTCCAAGGACCGGGCGATAAATTCCGGCGCGGTGTACGTCTATACTCGAGACAAAAAGGGCTGGAAGCAGCAGGCCTACCTTAAGGCCTCGAACACGGCGGAAGGCGCTCAATTCGGAAACTCCCTGAGCCTGAGCGCCGATGGCAACCTATTGGCCGTCGGCTCTTCCGGAGAAGCTAGTTCGGCCACTGGCATTAATGGCAATCAGAGCGACCGTTCGATGCCGACTGCGGGCGCCGTCTATGTCTTCGCGCGCGCCGGCGCTGCCTGGTCGCAGCAGGCCTACCTGAAATCCTCAAACACCGGCGGGCCGGATGTAGGCTACCAGTTCGGCTACGCGGTCTCCCTCAGCAGTGACGGAAGCACGCTCGCCGTGAGCGAGACCAGCGATCCCAGCAACGCCACGGGCATCAACGGCGACCAAAAGAACACAGGTGCACCGGATTCCGGCGCGGTGTTCATCTTCAACCACAGCGGCGACACCTGGACGCAACAGGCTTACATCAAGCCCTGGAACACGACCGCGCCCGGTTTACTGTTCGGCTACTCCGTCGGCTTGAACGGAAACGGCGACACCCTCGGCGTGGGCGCGTACAATGACGATGGCCGTAGGGGCGGCGTTTACGTCTTCACGCGCAACAAGGGGACCTGGTCGCAGCAAATGCGAGTCATCGCCACGAACGGCGAGGTAGGCGATTACCTCGGATGCTCGCTGGCCATCAGTGACGACGGCAACACCATTCTCGCCGGCTCCGTGGAAGATAAATTCAGCCAAATCAATGCCGGCCAGAAGGACCTTTTGGACTCCGTCGGCGGGGCCTACGTTTTCGTGCGTGCGGCAGGCAAGTGGTCGCAACAGGCTTATGTGAAGGCCTTCAATGCGCGGGAGAACGACCAGTTCGGATGGGCTTTGGCCATGAGCCGGGACGGCAACACGATTGCTATCGGCTCGCACCTTGAGGATAGCGGCGCCAAGGGCGTCAACGGGGATCAGTCTGACGCCTCCATGGAAGATTCCGGCGCGGTCTACGTTTACAGCCGCAGCGGCGCGACCTGGAATCCCACGGCCTACGTCAAGGCTTCCAACACCAAGCCCGCCGCGGAGTTCGGCATTTCGGTTGCGCTTAATGGCGACGGCAAAGTGCTCGCCGCCGGCGCGACAATGGAAAATAGCGCCGCCAAGGGCGTCAACGGCAAGCAGGAGGATACGTCGGCGGTCAGCGCCGGGGCCGCCTACATCTATTACTGACGAGAAGGAGAAAAATGGCATGCGCAAGATAGCTTCATTGGTCGCAGCGGCAGTCCTTCTCCCGATCGCAAGTGCGGGTCTTTCGCTCGCACAGCAGGCTCCTTCGGCTGCCGGCGCTCCGCCTACCGGACCGGGCGCGGGTGCTCCAGGGCGTGGGGGAGCTCCTCCGCCGCCGTTCCGCATCATGAGTCCTGATATGGTTGACGGCTCGCAGCTCCCGCAGCAATTCACTTGCGCCGCCGGTACGGAGGCGGTGTCGCCGCCCCTGCAATGGATGAACGCGCCGAGAGGCACGGTGAGCTTCGCTCTGATCGTCCACGACATGGAACCGCGTCCGCAAAAGAAACTCGACGACATTTTGCATTGGATGGTGTGGAACATCCCCGCTACAGCGACCAAGTTCCCGCAGGGTGTTCCGTCCAATACCGCCGATCTTCCGGACGGTAGTCATCAGACCAACGGCAATCCGGGCCAGGGTGGCATCATCGGCTATCTGCCGCCGTGCCCGCCGCAAAATGTTCCCCTGCTGCACCACTACGCGTTCGATATGTTCGCACTCGATACTAAGGTGGACTTGCCGGAAACGGCCACGCGCGCGGACGTGATGAAGGTCATGGACGGCCACATCCTCGGGCACGATTCCCTGGTCGTTCCTTTCAATCGCTAGACCGCAACATGACGGATTTAGAGTGCAACAGGCCACCGGCAGCGGTAGCCTGTTGCTTTTCGGAGCCACGAGGATTCGTCCAGTCTCCGGCGCGATGGTTCCGCGCATCATGCGTGGGCAAGCCGGTCTACGAGGCCAGGAAGTAAGGCGTGCGGCCATTCCGCTTTTCTCCAGGCCGCGGTTTGGAAAAAATATCTCGCGCAACTCATTGATGAATGCAAAACTTGAAGTAACTTTGCTTCCGACTTTGATCCGATTTCGATCTGGAGGACACGATGATCGTTACTCGCACCAGCACGGCATTCACGGCGTTTCTCTCGCCCGAAGGCAAGCACATCGCCGCTTTAATGCCGGTCGAGACAGCGGAAGCGCAGAATGCGCAGAGCCAAGTGATCTTCCTCGAAAACTTCTCCGACGAACTGCGCCGCAAGGTCCCGGTCAGCAAGTAACTGCGATCGCGCTTAATCCTGCAAATCCCCAATAAAACAGGCCTTTTGACGTGGTTTGAACCGATAACTTCCGGGTTGTCGGCAAACCGTAAGTAATCCTCGGCCCCCACACCAAGTTACAACTCGCGCCAAGTCCCGTGAAGTCCGCTTCTCGGATTGTGGGATTTTCCAGATTCCCAGTTACCGAGAATCCCGTTTCTCAGATGGGATGAGAAGGCCGGTCTCCGACGGGATGCGATATGCTCCCAACGATTGACGCGCTCAAGGCGCAATGGAAAGGAGACCGGCTTATGCGAAAGAATAGCACTGTGGTGAAAAACGGAAACAAAATTTTCAAACAGCCCGCACTGACCATCGGGTTGGACTTGGGAGATCGAAGCAGCTGTTACTGCGTTTTGGATGAGATGGGGAATGTGATTTTGGAACGCAGTGTGCCGACCACACCGAACGGAATCCGCCAGGCGTTCGGTAAGATGCCGCGCTGCCGGATCGCACTGGAAACGGGAACGCACTCGCCGTGGGTGAGCCGGCAGTTGGCACGGATGGATCACGAAGTGATCGTAGCGCATGCGCGCAACGTGCGGCTGATTGGCGAGAGCAGTCGCAAGGATGATCAGCTCGACGCGCGGACGCTGGCGCGGCTCGCACGGATCGATCCCGGCTTATTGGGTCCAGTGCGGCATCGCAGTGCGCAGGCGCAAATTCAACTGACAGTGATTCGCGCACGAGCGGCGCTGGTCAGTTCGCGCACGGCTCTAGTGAATGCGGCGCGCGGGTTGACGAAATCCTATGGCGAGCGGCTGAAGAAATGCGGCACGGAGCAAATGAATCGAGACAGCTCCGAGGGGTTGAGCCAGGAATTGCGTGAGGCGCTGGATCCGCTGTTGCGAGAGATCGAATCGCTCAACGAGCGCATCAAGGAATACGATCAGCGGATCGAACAGATCGCCAAGGAAGTTCACCCTGAAGTGGCGCGGCTGAAACAAGTGAAGGGTGTGGGGACGCTGATTGCGTTGACCTACGTGTTGACGCTGGACGATCCACGCCGATTTCGTCACAGCCGCGATGTGGGATGTTTTCTGGGACTGCGTCCCGGGCGCAGGAACTCCGGCAAGAGCGAGCCGCAACTGCACATCAGCAAGGAAGGCGACCGTTATCTGAGAACGCTGATGGTGCAAGGCGCGCATTACATTCTCGGGCCTTTTGGACAGGACAGCGATCTGCGGCGTTGGGGATGGAAGCTGGCCGAGCGCGGAGGAAAAAATGCCAAGAAGCGAGCGGTGGTTGCCGTCGCACGCAAGTTGTCGGTCCTGCTGCACAAGTTGTGGGTGAGCGGAGAAGCGTATGAACCACTGCGCAACAACAACCACCAAGGGGTACGCGCCGTGGCCTAGAGGTTGAAACGAAAGAGCCGAGCTCACCGCCGAGTTCAGGTGACTGCGCCCAAGTCCTGGCCCAACTCTCAGAGATGAGAGCCAAGGTCGATTCTCAGGTAGCAGCACCTACTGAATGAAGGACGCCCAACTTGCACCGAGCGAAACAATCGCTCACCAAAGAGTGCGGATGGAAGGATGGCGACAGAGGCGGACCGGCTTAAACGGCAAAAACCCCTGATAAGAAAAAGAAAAACCGGCTTGACACTAACCGGCCTTCTCATGGAAGGACTTGGCCCGAAGGCAGCCCGATTCCTCCGCCATCTGGTCTCGGTTCACAGCGCGCCATCATGGACAGGGGCTACCATACGTTAAGTGCAAAAACAGACCAATGGCGGTCGGTTTCATTCGCATGAGCTGAATGTTGACCGCTGGCGTATCCTTTCCTGATATGCGGATATATATCGATGAGGCCGGAGGCTTTATTGGGCCACCGAATCCGGCAAGCTCTTTTTCCTTGGTTCTGGCGCTCGTCGTTCCTGCAGCATGCGAGAACGAATTGTTCTACGAATTCTTGCGCTTGCGGGACAGCTGGCCTTCGCGGGGAATTGAAATAAAAGGTAGTAGCCTCGATGAGAAGCAAGCTGCAGAAGTAGTCAGTCTTCTCGCCCCCTACGACATTTTGATGGACTTTGTCGCCGTGGACATGCTGACTCACCCGAATGCAGTCATCGACAACTTCAAGGCACGGCAGGCGAACAGTACTACGGCTCACGTCACTCGCGATCACCACCCCGAGCTCATCCTCCAGATGGTAGGTATCGAACGCACCATCCGCGAAATGCCAAATCAGCTGTTCGTGCAAGCGCAACTTACAATTCAGTTGGTCCTAAAGGTCATACAAAACGCGATCTTATATTTCGTTCAACGGCAACCGAAGGAGCTCGGTGATATCGCTTGGATTATTGATCGTAAGAATCACACGATCACGGAAATGGAAGAGACTTGGACCACGATAATACTTCCGATGGGCGAAAGTCATTACATGAAGGAACCCTTTTTTGCGCTTATCGGAGCGGATTACTCATTTTTCGCACGCTACCAAGTCGATCTCGCCGCTGACGAAGAGATGGCTCGTCACGTCGTTTGGGCGCGCAAGACATATGCGGATCGCGGACTATCCCGAACAGGCCGGGTAATTGATGCCAAGCGTCTTCTAACCGAACAGCTGAAATTCACAGATTCGCGTGATTCGCTCGGACTACAGCTTGCCGACATCCTCGCCAGTACCTTGCGCCGCGCGCTGAACAATCGTCTTGAGACTTCCGGCTGGGCAGATCTTGGGAAGCTAGTTGTTCACGATCCGGAACCGGGATGGTTTGTCCAACTAGGCGAAGAGACCGTTTCGTATTCTATACCAGATAGGGCGATGAAGGTCTGGCGGGCACTCAAGGCTCGATCCAAGTCGATGGTTCCGTGAGAATTTCGAGCGACGCCAAGACAGAGCCGCTAACGAACATGTTTGGCTCAGTAGGCACCGGGGTCGCTGGGCGAATGGACACCAAGCCAACTAGGGACAAGTCCTCATATTGGGATGTGGCCCGCGATCAGGACTTGGCCTCCGTTCTCGCAGCAAAAAGAGAAACGATTCATTTTGAGAGCTTTGATAGTATGGGCGCGTGACAACAGGCTACATACATGAATGGACGGTATACAGAAAACTCAGAAACCAGCTCTTGTTTGTTCTGGTTGCCTATGTCCCTCTGGCGGTCACACTCTTCATCGTTCTACCCGTCTCACAATTTGATTCTGCATTTCGCTTAGTGAATGTCACTTGGCTGGTTCTTTTCGTTCTCACCGTCTATCGTCTGCGCAATTGGCGGTGCCCACGGTGTGGACAGCCGTTTTTCTCTCATTCAGAACGGCGCGGTTTAAGTTTTCTGAATAAGAATTGTGGGAAGTGCCATTTGCCAAAGTATTCTGGCTAGGTTCTGAAAAGCCTGCTTTTCGGAACGTGGGTTTGTCGCTCAGATCGATTTGGGCCACATTCCGATAATCCCGTTTATCAGATGGGATGAGAAGGCCGGTCTCCGACGGGATGCGATATGCTCCCAACGATTGACGCGCTCAAGGCGCAATGGAAAGGAGACCGGCTTATGCGAAAGAATAGCACTGTGGTGAAAAACGGAAACAAAATTTTCAAACAGCCCGCACTGACCATCGGGTTGGACTTGGGAGATCGAAGCAGCTGTTACTGCGTTTTGGATGAGATGGGGAATGTGATTTTGGAACGCAGTGTGCCGACCACACCGAACGGAATCCGCCAGGCGTTCGGTAAGATGCCGCGCTGCCGGATCGCACTGGAAACGGGAACGCACTCGCCGTGGGTGAGCCGGCAGTTGGCACGGATGGATCACGAAGTGATCGTAGCGCATGCGCGCAACGTGCGGCTGATTGGCGAGAGCAGTCGCAAGGATGATCAGCTCGACGCGCGGACGCTGGCGCGGCTCGCACGGATCGATCCCGGCTTATTGGGTCCAGTGCGGCATCGCAGTGCGCAGGCGCAAATTCAACTGACAGTGATTCGCGCACGAGCGGCGCTGGTCAGTTCGCGCACGGCTCTAGTGAATGCGGCGCGCGGGTTGACGAAATCCTATGGCGAGCGGCTGAAGAAATGCGGCACGGAGCAAATGAATCGAGACAGCTCCGAGGGGTTGAGCCAGGAATTGCGTGAGGCGCTGGATCCGCTGTTGCGAGAGATCGAATCGCTCAACGAGCGCATCAAGGAATACGATCAGCGGATCGAACAGATCGCCAAGGAAGTTCACCCTGAAGTGGCGCGGCTGAAACAAGTGAAGGGTGTGGGGACGCTGATTGCGTTGACCTACGTGTTGACGCTGGACGATCCACGCCGATTTCGTCACAGCCGCGATGTGGGATGTTTTCTGGGACTGCGTCCCGGGCGCAGGAACTCCGGCAAGAGCGAGCCGCAACTGCACATCAGCAAGGAAGGCGACCGTTATCTGAGAACGCTGATGGTGCAAGGCGCGCATTACATTCTCGGGCCTTTTGGACAGGACAGCGATCTGCGGCGTTGGGGATGGAAGCTGGCCGAGCGCGGAGGAAAAAATGCCAAGAAGCGAGCGGTGGTTGCCGTCGCACGCAAGTTGTCGGTCCTGCTGCACAAGTTGTGGGTGAGCGGAGAAGCGTATGAACCACTGCGCAACAACAACCACCAAGGGGTACGCGCCGTGGCCTAGAGGTTGAAACGAAAGAGCCGAGCTCACCGCCGAGTTCAGGTGACTGCGCCCAAGTCCTGGCCCAACTCTCAGAGATGAGAGCCAAGGTCGATTCTCAGGTAGCAGCACCTACTGAATGAAGGACGCCCAACTTGCACCGAGCGAAACAATCGCTCACCAAAGAGTGCGGATGGAAGGATGGCGACAGAGGCGGACCGGCTTAAACGGCAAAAACCCCTGATAAGAAAAAGAAAAACCGGCTTGACACTAACCGGCCTTCTCATGGAAGGACTTGGCCGCCAGAACCCGCACTCTTCTTTGGGCTTTGCTCTAGTGCCAAAATCGTTGTGCCGAGGGCAAGAGAAGCGTACGATGCGCGAGTCAGAGCACCCAATCGAAAATTCTCGTTGGAATGCCGGGTCGATAGAAACATGCCCTGATCCTCAAAGCGGTCACGGCGTGTGAAAACGCAGGGGGTAGATCCCTGGATTGATGACTGCTAGAGAGCATGAGAGCGGACAGATAATTGAGAAAACAGATCTTATTCATGCGGGAGATTTTTCATCTTGGGTCTTTCACGCTTGGTTGAGTTGCTGTCGGCTCCCGATCACGTCAGAGAGGGGGAAGCATTCGATGCACATTTGGAAGAGATACGCGAAGGCGCTTGCCGTAACGATCGGCGTGTGCTGTCTTTGGATGTTGGTTGCCGGTCCGGGGTCGCTAGCGCAAGATAAACAAGAGAAGGATGTACCGATCTATAAGGTGGACCCCTATTGGCCCAAGCCGTTGCCGAATAAATGGATCATGCAACAAGTCCCGACCTTGACGGTGGATAAAGACGATCACATTTGGGTGCTCAATCGTTCGAGGCAGATCATGCCGGATGAGAACGGTGCATCGACAACACCTCCGCGCACGGATTGCTGCATCGTGGGACCCGGGGTCCTTGAATTCGACGCAGATGGCAACCTTCTTAAGGGTTGGGGAGGGCCGGGCTTCGGAGGCCCAGAGACCTTGCCCGGACAAACCATTTTCGTAGATAAAAAGGGGAACGTGTGGCTATCCGGAATGGGACGAGGAGACACGGTCCTCAAATACACGAGTGACGGGAAGCTACTCTGGGATTTTGGTCATCGCGGACCCGGCCCGGTGCCGGGGCAAACCCAGGAGCGTCTGAAAGATAATAACCAGCAAACTGACACTCTTATGAGTGGAATGGCAGGCTTTGATTTAGATGAGGATGCGCATGAGCTATACATTGCCGAGGGCGAGGTTATAAACAAGCGCATCCTCGTCTATGACATGGACACCGGCGCATTCAAACGTGGTTGGGGTGGCCACGGAATGCCCTTGAGTGAGATCGACAATGATCCTATTCCGCCCTATGACTGGAGGTCAGGCCCTCCTCCAGATATCCAGGGGCTTGCAACCCTCCACTGCATCCACATCTCGCATGACGGATTGGTGTACGCCTGCGAACGCGGCAGCGACAGAGTTCAGGTTTTTACAAAGCAGGGTAAGTTTGTCACGGAATTCTTCGTCCATCCCTCGACGCCGGCCCGCGGTCCCGAATGTGGAATTGGCAGTCTCAAATTCGCTTCCTGCGGAACCGTCCTAAATATTGCCTTCTCGCCTGCCCCGGAGCAGAAGTTCGTCTTCATCGCGGACATGGCGAACAATAAGGTCTGGATCGTCAATCGCAAGGAAGGCACTACAGTTGGCTCGATAGGAGATAACGGACGCATGGCCGGACAATTCCATTACATCGATGGTGTCGCCGCGGATTCCCATGGGAACATTTACACGGGCGAGGTGGAGACCGGCAAACGGATTCAAAAGTTTGTTCCCGTCAAACCATACGGAAAACGCTAATTGTGTTTTCCGCGGGCCAGAATGAGTCCCGCTGGGCGACCTGGAAAGGATCGCAGGACGCAACGACCACGGTTGGGCTGGTACTTGCGAAAAGGTTCCAAACCCAAACTGAAACCCTGGGCTACGCTTCTTTTTACTAATTCATGACTGGTGGCCCGGGCTTTGGCCTTCCACAAATCGCCACAAGAAAACGACACCGCGTAGTTTGTGTCCTGCACTAGCATTGGTTGAAGAAGAGCAGCTTCCTCATCACACTCACTTGCTAGTCGCTCGGCCGTTACGATAGGAGGGACTCGGGAGACTCTTTCATTTTCTGGCTCTTTTCGTGAAGGGAGTCGCATAAACTTTCTGACCAGCCATTGGGATCGCAATGCAATGCGCTTCCAGCGGAAAGCCCCTCAACAAGAGGTGGGGCAGTTAGTCCAAGTCCCGTGAAGTCGGGTGGTCTCAATGGGTCGATGCAACACTTGCTCAAAGTCTTCTTGTAGGAGCCCAGGAAGCTGATTTCGTTTGCGGGCATCAACTCAAACAAAACAAAAGCCCCGTTTAGGTTCTGATTGAGTACTGCCATACTGAATGATTCTCGATGGGAAGTATTGTCAGACCAACTGGTTATAGGGTGTTGCATCGACCGGTTGAGCCGGCACCGCTTATCGGAATGTGGGGTTTGGCAGCCCGAACCACGGTATCGATTAGGAGATTATGGAGACCGATTCGGACACTGAATAGATGGCCCGTCAAACCTTCGTCACAATTTGCGGCAGTGGTATGCCTTCTGGCGTATCCCTCGTTGGCCGTAAGTTTGGAGCGCTCCGCGTCCTTCGTGAACGGCGGTGCGATGTTTATGTTTGCTCGTGCAGTCTGAGTGAAAACACAATCACGGTCTGGCGTTCTCAACTCACAAAGGGCGTTCTACGCAGTTGCGGTTGCAATGCTCGTAGGCGGGGCACGACATTTGGCCACGTGCGTTTCTATCAAGGAAGAGACGGGCGGCGACATCAGAAGACATCGAGCGAGCGGTTGAGTTACGTGTCAATGCGCTGCCGCTGCCTATACAAGACCACAACCGGCTATGAGTTCTGGGGAGGGCGCGGCATCAAGATTTGCCCGCGTTGGTTGGAACCTCGAGGCGTCGGCTTCCTGAATTTTCTAGCCGACATGAAAAAGCTGCGGCCTGTGGGCTGCACTTTGGATCGTATCGATGTTCAAGGTCATTACGAGCCCGGCAACTGCCGCTGGGCGACCGACGAAAAACAATACGGCAATCGCCGGTGCATCTTATTTCCTGACGGCAACGAACCGCCCGTGGTGCCATTGGTATTTGATACAGAGGATGCACTCGCCTGTGGTTAGGTACCAAACCGAATCGGCAGTTGAGACGTCCTAAAAGGAACGCCCGCCTCAAACACGAGGCGGGCATGTGGATCACGGTAATGTAGGCGCGTTACTTCTTGACCTGCCGCATCGACGTGCCCTCCAGCGTTGATAAATCCTTGTTGAATTTGACGACTGGCATCTTCTTTGTTGTGGCCTTGACCTTCACGGTAGCGGCCTTCGGCTCCGCGGCTTTGGCCTTCGCTTCTTTGGCAGCCTTCCGCTCGGCCGCCTTCTTCTGCCGAGCAAGCCGCTTTGCCACCTTCGCCTGTGCCCACTTATCAACATCCTTGCTGACGCTCGCCTTCATCGTGCGTAAGGCAACGTACACGGTATGTCCGTCGCTGAGAAGAAAGCGAGAATAACTTTCCCAGGATGCGGCCTTCGGATTCTTCGGGTCTTTCTCACGGTAGCTCAAACGGCTGTCAAGGTCGGCCTCGACGGCGACCTTGCGTTCCTTGCATATGTCGCGTAGGAGCTGGTCGAGTTGTTCCTGCTGCTTGGCGTTCATTGCCACATGCTTTGGTTTCCATCGTGTCACCTCGTTTAGATTTGAATTCCCTCAACGGGGACACGATCACCTGAAAGGTGGTCGGAGCGGCAATGGCCAGATCGTACTAGAGAAGGCGACCGTGAGGTGCGGGCCGTACTGGCGCGACCTATTAGCCGTCTACATGGCCACTTAGGTAGGAATGGGATCCTGACCCGGCTGGAGCGGTATTAACTCGTGAGGTATACCTGTACGTGCGTACAGGCCACAGGCACGGTTGACCTATGTCAGAGTGAGGTTAGAGTGCGGCGAATCTTCCGCAGCATCGGTGTAGAGCAGGATCAAATGAAAACTACCAAGCGATTCATAGCGGTTTTGGCGTTGTCACTAGCGCTTTACGGAACCGAAGCGTTCGCACAAGGCGTGAACAGCAATCCTGTCGACAAACAAGTTCCTCAGCCGAAGACCAATGTGCAAGGCATTGCTGCGACGCCTATAAAGCACAGCAAACCAACCGTATTTCTAACCGGCTCTGGCGCGACCAATACAACGGCAAGTCGAGGGCTGTTTGGGTCAGTTAATTCCAGTACGTCCCAGCACGATCAAACAATAGAAATGGCCAAAGACTTCACGGATGCGTGCCCAGGCGTGACACTGACATTGAAGCAGGACACCGCCGATTTCACCGTACTGCTCAACTTCGAAAGAAACAATCACAGCCAACTAATGATTGCCGGGGCAGATGGCTCAGTTCTATTCACAGATACCAAAGTGGCTAACCTGCTGACAGGTTCCTTGGGTGAAATTGTCCCGAGCTTAGTTGATGTAGCGGGCTCTCGTGGGACTGCACGTTACGCGACCTGGACCTGTTGAGTCAACGACGGATTCAACCGGTGACGCAAAGCTTCCAATTCGCGGTAGCCTTTAACCCTCCGGAATTTCTTTTCGGCCTGCAACAAACCTGTCGCGGTCCAGCGCAGCGGCTGATCGCCTTCGCGCCAGCGTTTTACGTTGTGTGCCACACGCTCGACGGTGGAAAGGCACGACTCGATGGGATTGGTCGAGGCCAAAGTTCTGCGTAGCAGCGTGCCCACATTCAGCCGGTGCACGGTGAGCGTTTCTTCCAAGCCTTCTTCCAGACTGCGCGCCGCGCTGGGATTCACTCTCTCCAGTTGGCGGAAGATTTTCTCCAACTCGGCCTTGGCTTCCGCGTAGCTGGTTAACGTGTAGGCATTGCGGATTCTCCGGTCCGTATCGCCCTGGGCCTGTTTCGGCAGATGCTCTTTCACATTCCTCCGCTTATGAATCTGGCAGCGCTGCACCTCGGCGCGGTCGCCGAAGACTCGTTCGATCGCGGCACGCAGCGCTTTGGCCCCGTCGATCACGAACAAATAGCGTCGCTCCGGATTTAGGCCGCGAGCCACCAGGTCTTCCAGCAGCTCTTTGACGACGGTGGTGTTCTCGGTGGCCCCCTGCCAGAGTCCCAAGACGTGCTTTTCCCCGCTGGTTTCGATGCCCAGCGCCACCACCAGCACTTGCTTGCCGAGATGGATGCCATCGATCAGCAGCGCCACCAGATCGAGATCACCCAATTTCTTCTCGCAGAGTTGTTTCAACTGCGCCGCGCTGGCAGCCACGAACTCCCGGCTCACGCTGGACTTTTCGATCCCGTACCCATCGAGCACGCTCTGGACTGCCCGGTGATAACTCCGCGATGTCAGCCCCGCGACGATCCCTTCTTGCACCGCTCGCTGCCGCCGCCCGTCGTGTTGCAGCCGCGCGTAACTGTCCAGGGAAACTTCCTGGCCTTTCCGCATGCGCACTCGGGGACGTTCCACCGCCACTTTCTGCCCGGCAAACACGACATAGCCCGGTTGCTGCCCCCAGCGCACGCAACTCGACGCCGGGTCCGGCTGGTAGCGCGGTCCCACGCGCCGAGTCACTTCCTCTTCGATCACTCCCCGGATGATCTGCAGCCCGGCCAGCCCAGCTAGGTGTTCGACCTGTGGTTGCAGTTCCTCCCACAGCTCGACGAGCGGCAGTGGCAAATGCATCGCCAACTGCCTTGCTCCCACGACCTCGAATTTCCGATTGGACTTCTTCGCACTGCTCTGGTATCTCATGGCCATAGCGGCTCTCCTTTTCCAAAGAAAAGTTCTCATCCCGGACTCTATCCGAGTCCGGGCCGAGAGCCGCTACTTCCTCTTTCAGGTTTCAACTAAAGGCGGGACAACTTCTCCTTGGGTGGCACAAGTGTAAAAGCTAAGGTAGGCAAGGCGTGCGAATTTATCACAGCACACTGGGACAGTGTTGTGACTCCAGCAGCACAACCACAGGTCTCTGCTGTAACGCCAGCCGTACAAACTCCTGTTGCAGCGGCGCCCTCTGTCCAGCCACAGCCACAGCCTCTGACCTCAGTCCCACAAGAGGAACCGTTAGGTGACGTTGCCCGTCGTTTGAAAGCACAAAAGCAAATGACTGACCAGACAAAGGTCGACGTATCAAACTAGAGATTACTTCCCGATCATCGATCTTTGGTAGGCTCCGCGACTAATTATGAATTCGGATCAAACAATTGTGCTGTATATCGTCGTTGGCATTGTGGCCTTCGGCTTCTTGTACCGTCGCAGGGAAGCGATACTGCATGCGGTCCGCGGCACAGTCATAGCGTGCATCATTACCGCGATTGCCTTTGTGCTTTTGTGGAAAATTGCTGGTCTTTCGCAATTGGCCGCCTACATTACCGCCCTTGTGATCGGTGTGCTTTTCAGAAGGGCGGCACCGAGGCGGTCACGGCATGTCTCAGCGCGTACGAAGCGACAAGCAATAGCGAAATTCGAGAAGGAATCTGGAGAGACTTTCAATCGACGCATTCACGAATTCGACCACGTACTTGCACACTCCCGCGGTGGTGGAAACGCTGAGGACAACATTCAAGTCCTTCACAGGAAGAAGAACCGCTCCAAAGGCGCGAGGCGAAATTGGCAGGATGATGACGATTGATGGGAACCTGCTTTCTAAGATATGTGTGGTCCGCAATAGTGAGTAAGGACGTTCTCACGCTTTTGTTCGCTGCTTTGTCGGTCCTGTTCGCTGTCTTGGCCTGGCATATCGCAAAGATCACGCTCACGTACATGCGTGGCCGCGACCTGGAATTAGACACCCGAAACGGTTGGATCGAAATTCACAAAGCGATGGTCAATCTGCGAGTGCAGCGGGAGTATATTGTGATGCCCGCTAAAATGGCCGCTCTTGGGATTCCGTCGCCAATCCAAGCTGTGGATGGCATTAAGGACTACACACTGGCCAACGCTCAACTTCGCAATCAATTGAATCGTTTGAACGACGATCCGTTAATTGTGGAGCTTGCGAGATTCCTTGACGACAACATACTGTCAGCTCAATGGCAAGCAGATGCGTTTGCAGCGAAGTTCGACACGTTTGTTCGCGAGGTAGCCTTAAAATCCCGCCCGAAGTAATTCTTCCCGTCCAGAACTAGCGGCCGTCTGTAGATTTCATCCGCCGTGCGAACACTCTCCGGCAAATTAACGCCTGAAGGCTTGTCGCCAATTCCCGCAACTTAACTACTCCGGCATCGAACATACTGACAGGACTGGTCTTAGGCGCTTCTAGTGGCCTGCATAAAGACTTGACTCTGTTGCTGCTTTTGCTATCATTGGTTCACGGGCTAAATTGCCACACAGAGAAGTGGCCGTCGTTGTTCCACAACTGCCCGTTACTACGGCTTCAAGACCTCACCCGAAGCACAGTTCTCCCACCTTAGAAAGAAACCATCATGATGCAAGCTAAAGAAGCATTGAGAATTTTCAACAGAAAGCGATTAAATACAGAAGGCAAGATGTTTCAACGCGGCTTCGTCAACGGCTTTGTCGAGTGCCATCGGCAAGATCCGCATACATTGTTTGAACCCGTAAAAGCCCGGCGAGAAGCGAGGCGGGCCTTCGAAAAGGGTAGGCGAATAACAGTGAAGTTTGCCAAAAACTCTTTGCGTGTGGCGGCCAAACAATGAAGAACGTAAAGCACGTAGCCGCCGTCTGCGAAGCGTGTTGCGAATACTACTTGGCTAGAGTTTTGCTTCCGATTGCGATGAAGCTCATTCAGTTTTCCCAGGGGCTTCTAAACCAAGCGGACGCTCTCTTGCCGTAAAGAAGCAAGCCGGGGACTCCCTTCACCAGAGAGTCCCCGTTTTGTTTCAGTGGTGCCGTGCCTTTATGGTAGACTTCGGCCAGGAGGAAGACACGATGGCCGCACCGCAGCGGGAACGCAAGCCCGCAGTCATCACTGGTCCTGCTCTTGCGAAGATATTGACCAATTTTGCCGCGTGGTTGGAGCGCCAGCCTGAAGACGAAGCATTCCAAGTCAAGTTTGATTCCAAGCAGCTTGTGTCCGCCGCCCCGTCTCTTTCAATCACAATCAAATTTGACCGCGAAACATTCGCTGCAAAAACGATAACAGTGAGCACGACTAAGAAAGCCGTAAAGGAATGGAACGCGGAGCATGGCACATAGCTATAGAGAAAGGGTGTTGATTCTATGGCAGACTCCGCGGCAAGGACGTAACATTGATGAACACTTCGGCTGCACCTCGCAGGAAAGCGCCCACAATTTCCAATATTCACGTCGAAGTGACCCACGAAGGGTATAGATGCAAGGCTACGGTCGTGATTGACGGAGAGACTCGGTCAAGAACATTCCTTCTATTGGTTCCGCCTGGCACCTATGGAAAGATCGAGGGGCACTTCGGTCGATTTGGAACCAAAGAAGTTGAAGCGGTGTTCGAAAAGCGAATTCGACAATCCATTCAGACCGGCGTTCTCAGAACCGTTCCTCCAAGCGAAGAGGTCGTTAACCTGTGGAGTTTGCAAGCTGGAGAAATTGACGCGTTGCACTTGCAGTAGGACGCGAACGCAAGTGCACTCTCACTGAACTCTCACTGACGAGACCTAATACACCCTCAAATCCGACCACGCACCTAAGATAAGTCACTTTAGAATGTGTCAAGTACTGGTGTGGTAAACATCCAGAGGCTGATGTACTACCGATTGTACGACCTCCCAGCCGAGGGAGACGCAAGAAATGGGCCGTGGTGAGCCGGGAATTATTCCCAGCCTCACGACCCAGCTTGTTTACTTTAGACAGGAAATTCGAATCCGTCAACCGGCCCGGAATTTTCGAGAATCATTCAGCGCACTCGCTCCCATGTGATTGCACTACACAGCCCTCGTCTCTCCACATGATTTGCGCGCGCCGGGGCTGGGCAGTGGGCCACATTCCGCTTATCGTGACTTGGCCCACGAGGGAGATGTGATTGCCGACTACGCAGGACTCACTTCGTCGCGGTTGGCACGCAGCGATTCCATTCTTCAAACCATACTAGCTCAACGGTAATGTCGCTCACGCGTGCGGGATGTTGCGGTTCGCGCTGGTCTAGCCTTACTTCTCGAGCGCTGGATTCACATACCCGTGTTGTAGGACCTTTTTCAGATCCGGCCGTATGCTCAGGTACGTGATGTGATCCGGAATGGCCGAAAACCCATGAGGCACGCCCTCCGGGATGATGATAATGTCGCCCGTCTTAATTTGACGGCTCGTGTATCCCACCATGGTGCCGCTGCAGGACGGACCGTTCAGAATTGTTGTCACTTCCGCGTCAGGCGCAGAGCGCCTCCCGTTGACGACCGTGCCCCCAGTGATCAGGGTCGCGCTACCCGATATGACCACGTAACTTTCGGCCGTATCATCATGGAATATACCGGTGGGTCCTGTCGCGCCGGGACGTTTCTCGCCGCACGCCGGCGCGGGGTTTGCGGCCGTCGTGCCGCCACCGGCATTGCCACCGCCGCCCCCCATCGCCCCGCGGTGGATGACAGCGACCCCGAGTTGGTACTTATCCATATCAATCACCCGGAGTGTATTGTCCGGGATCGCGCGCTTGGTATCGGCCGAATGCTTCAACACGGCCTTCACGTCTTCATCACTGATGTAGACGCCATCCTTTGGCGCTTGCGCCCACCCAACTGCCGGACACGCCGCAAGCAACATGGCTAGCACTTGCAGAGCCTTGTTTTTCATGAGTATCTCCTTATTCAATTCGCGCGATCATTTCACTTCGACGATCTCAATCGCCACTCGATCGGGTCCCTCAATCGTGGCCGCGCGTGTGTTGCCCCACGCGTGAATCCCTTCCAGGAACTTGATCCCTTCGCTTTTCAACCGGGCCACCGTCGAATCCAAATCTGCGACGCTAAGGGACCAGTGATCGACGATATACCCGCGCGGGCTGACGAGGCCCCCGCCTGGCCACGGCCGGATCAAAATGTTGATGTCGTCGAACAGGACGCTTCCGGATGGCTCGCGAACAAAACCAGGAAACTTGAAGAACGACGGCCATGTCGGCGGGCTGTACAGCTGCTTGCAATTCGCGGCGGTCGGCGACACGGGCGCGCCACCGGTACCGCGCGGGTCGGTCGCACCGAGGTGGGCGACATACCACTGAATCGCGCATAGCGGGTGTTCGTGGTACATGTGCACGTGGTTGAAGCGTTCCACCTTGCCGCTTTGCGCGTTCTCAATCATCGCGTCGTCTGGACCCCGCAGATACCCGAATCCACCTTCCCTGGTCGGCTGCACGCCTTTGGCTCGCATTTCGAGGATCTGTTCCTGCGTCGGCAGCCCTGGCAATGTATCGCTGGACATGTCGACGAGCTTGCCGTCGGCGGCGTCCCACATCTGCGCGATTTTCAGGCCCTTCGCGCGGAATTCTTGGTCGTACTTGCGCGAATCCGGGGTATTCCACCCGAAATGCCACACCGAGGACTGGGGTCCGTTGAGCTCCGTGAGAGGTGGTTTGTCGACCTTGGTGAAAAGCAAATAGATGTTGCCGGTCTTGACCGCCTCGTAGCCGTTGAACGTCGTCTTGGTGGTCGACAGCGGAAACGGCTTCAGGTAGTACTCGGCCGCGGCCTTTGGGTCCACCGAATTCAAGTGGACATGATGAAAATGCATCGGCGCGACCGCCGCCGTCCCCTGCGCGCGGACCGGTTGAAATGTCAATGTGGAAAGAGCCGGCAGGAAAAAGAACAAGCTAAGAAAGCGAATTCGCAATTTGAAACTCCTTCCATGGTTCTACAGTCGGACAGCGATCACGCCGATCTTCATAGCTCAAGAACCTGTCTTATATCAAACGGTTTGGAGCGAACCGGAGCGTTCGATACCATGCGATGCGACGTCCTACCTCGCCAAGGGATCGGGCCGCATCTGCACCTTCACAACTTTGTCCTTGGTGCCTTTGCCGCCTTCCATGTGCCACGGCGTATTCGGGTTGTAACTGGTCCAGAAGCCGCGACCCTTCCACCCGGTCTTCGGGTTGTCGATGCGTCCCTGCATCGACCGCGTGTAATATCCCAATGGATACGGAATGCGGATGGTCACAAATTGACCGGTCTTCGGAACCAGCGCCACCATGGCGTCGGAATTGACGGCCCCCGTCATCGGCACATCGTTCCCAAGGCCCAGAACACCGTGGCGGTCCACGAAGATCAGGTAGTTCAGATCGGAATTGATTCCTGACACACCCTGAAAGGCCGGGCCCGGCTTGTGGTAGATCGTCCAGCCCTCCGGACAATGCTGTCCAGTAGCGGTCGGCCCATTCAACACCTTGCATTTGCGGCGATCGAAGGCGGTGATGTAGTCGGTCGCGCGCCAATTCTGCCATACGACGCCATTGCTATCCACGGAAACGCCGCCCGCGCTAAATAACGGCGGATCTTTTTGCGGCGGCATATACACTTCCGTCTTGCTGGTTTCAGGGGGATTCGAGCCGCGCTCCAGGCGCACCAGCGTGTTTTCTTTGATGCCAATCCCCGAACACCACACGCTGCCGTCTACCGGGCTGACGGAAATCGAGTAACAACCGAACGTGATGCGGTGGTCCTTCGTGGGATCGATCGGCTCATTCGGTTCGGTCCACGGCTTGGTGATCTTGCCGTCACCGTTGGTATCCAGCACGCCGGGGATCCAGCCTTGCGAGGCTTCGTCATTGTGGGTTTTGTCCCACACCGCCGTATTGACCCATCCAACGGAACCGTTCTGGCCGAAGAACAAACTGCCGTCGGCGCCGAACTCGTTGTGGTCCGTCGTAAAGCAAGTGTCGATCTCGGAAACCTCCTTCTTCTCCGGATCGTACACCGCAACTTGTTTGGTGCCGCGCGGCATGGGGAAGTACTGGGCAAACTTGTTGCTCGATCCTGCCTTGCAAAAATCCGGCTGCTTGCCTCCGTCCGAAGCGCTATCTCCGCCTCGCATCCTGCTCGCAAACCAGACGCGGCCCACCTGGTCGACCGCCGCGCTGCGCGGCTGCGCGGCCGCCAGCCAAATGTTCTCATCGCCCCAATACGGAGAAGGCATCTCCATGGACCCGAGCGGCACTGCCTGAGATGGAATTTTTATTTCGGAGGCCGTGTTCTTGATCGGGTCCAGCCACACCAGGGAATTACCGCTGGTCATGACTCCGAATACCGGACCATTCGGGTTGACCAGGGGGTTCCGCAAATCGCTGGCTGCTTCGTCGTGCATGTAATTTGTCTGCGTGCCCCAGTCCCACAATGTGAGCACCAGGTTGCGCTCCACGCCGCTTGGCCGCGGCGGGGCTTCCTTCGGATATTCGCCCGCGGCAATGCGGTCGGTCCAGTCTGCGAAGAGTGAACGCTGCTCCCCCATCGAAAGATAAGAAGCGGCCATGTTTGCGCCCACGGGCCCCGATTTCGTCCGGCGGTCCCAGGCTTCCGTACTATTGTTGAAGGGGCCAAAGTCCTTCGTCGTGGCGGGAATCTCGCGTGTGGCTTTGTCCCCAAGCTGATGACAGTTCATACAGAGCTTTACTCTGCCGGCCACCTCAACGGGCGCTAGCTTGCCACTCGGAATTTTCACAAGGCTCAGCCAGTAGTTGGCCGGATAGATTTGCGCGGCCGCCCGTCCGTCGGGCGCCACCACAGCTTTTAGATCGAGGTGTTCCCCCGGCTTCGCTGGTACCCGCGCCGAATCCACCAGCCCGTAGCCTCTTACAAACACCTGGTAATTCGCCGTTGGCAGCTCGGGCAGCGCATAGCGCCCTTGATCGTCGGTGACGACGATCTTGGCGTACTTCGTCGGCAGGTCTGTAGTTTCGGCAATCACCCATACGCCGGCTTCGGGACCTTTCGAACTCGTGACCACGCCATCAATGTAATCGGCTGAGCCCGCCGCCGCACCGCCGCGGCTCTCCGTTGCAACGATCCACGCAAAACAAAACGCCAGGGCCAACGCAAGCATTCCGAGGATACGACTAATCTTTCTCTTCCTCATATCTGCCTCCCGTAGCGCGGCATTGCCTTCATTTGTAGGAATTTCTGTTTGACTTCTTGGTTGACGGGTAATGTACAGCCTGACCGCCCTGGTATGCAATCCTCCCGTCAGGCTTCTTGCGCTTTGTCCCGGTTCCGGCTGACCCGCCAATGTCTGCGGTCCCGCGCACGAACGTGGATTGTATGGATCAACCGAATCGATGCCGGCCAGCGGACTTTTGTTCTTGAGCTAGCAGGTCCCGGCCAGTACCATCGTCTGCCAGTGTTTCGCGCCGTTGCGGACACGCACACTTACAGGAGAGCCGCCCACCATGCCCCCCGTCGTCAGCGAATGGTGCAACCTTTTAATCCGCTGGATCCACGTGCTCGCCGGTATTTTCTGGATCGGGCAGACGTATTACTTCACCAAGCTGGATGGGCGCATGGCCTTGGATGAGGAGACCGCGCGAAATTCCGGCAGACTTCCCCAAGTTTGGCTGGTGCACAGCGGTAGCTTTTCGCTTGTCGAGAAGCAGGCTTCCCCGAAGGCAGTCCCTGCGAAATTCTACTGGTTCCGCTGGGAAGCGTTGATCACCTGGATTTCCGGCTTCTTGCTGCTCGGCCTGTTGTACTACTCCGGCGGTCTGCTGCTGGATGACAGCGTCTCGAATATCGGAATGGGGACAGGAATCGCGATCGGCCTCGGCACGCTGATTGTGGGATTTGCCGTGTACGAGGGAATCTGGATGTCGCCGCTCGGACGAAAGCCGCTACTCGCCGGGACGATCTGCTATCTCCTCGTCGTCGCGGTTGCTTACGGGCTGACGCATGTGATCAGCGGCCGAGCGGCTTACATGCACATCGGCGCGCTCTTTGGCACGATCATGGTCGCCAATGTATGGATGCGCATCCTGCCTGCGACCCGCAAGATGCTGAACACCATTCGCGAGGGGAAGCCGGTTGATCTCGAGGCGTCGGAAAGAGCGAAAGGGCGCACCATCCATAACACGTACATGACAGTCCCACTGATTTTCCTTATGATTAGCAACCACTTTCCTACAGCAACCTATGGCGCGAGTTACAACTGGCTGATTCTTTCCGCGCTGGTTCTGGCGGGCGGCGTTTCCGCAAAGTTCATCTACAAGGCTTCGTAACCAAACCGAAGCCGCGTGGCCCAAGAAGTGAGACGAGCAGTGGCGCCGGCGGGGATAATGCCCGAACCGGCGCCACTGTCCTTTATTGCCTCGCTCTCAAGACCACTACAATCTACACGCGGTGAATCGCACGACGCCTGCCGTCAGTTGTCACCATCGTGGTCGCCCCGGTTGTGGTGGCCGAAATGGAACAGGTCCATTAGATCGCCGATGGCCGGACTGTTTTGCGGCACGTAGGGATTATCGTCATCCACTTTGGGATTGGGGAAATTATCCCGGCTTCTCTTTGTGATTGGATCCAGGTGCCAGTTCTTCTCGATGAACTTCGCGATGGACACGTGGTCGGAATAGACGTGGGAGATATTTCCGCCCCTGCTATAGGGAGAAACCACCAGCATTGGAATCCTCGTGCCATCGCCGAAGAAATCCAGTGGCTGAACGTAACCCGAGTCGTAATACCCCCCGCCTTCGTCCACGGTGATAAAGATCGCGGTGCTCTCCCACAATTCAGGATTGCTCTGCACCGCTTGGATGACTTTCCTCGTGAACCCTTCGAAAATATCCATCTTTGACGAGGCCGGGTGTCCGTCAGCCCATCCGCTCGGCTTGACGTAGGATACTGCCGGAAGCGTGCCGTTCTGGATGTCCGTGTAGAGATCGGTGGTATCGGCGAGATGAGCCGTGCGAACGGCGTCATTCGTCATGATGGAAGTCGCATACTGGAACGGGTTGCAAATGTTGCAATACTGGTCGCTGTTCGGGCCAACCGTTCCGTAGTTGAGCTGGTACTTGTCCGTGAGATACTGGTTCCACTGATCGCCGTAGTATTTCCACGAGACGTTGTTTTCGAGCATTACGTCCCCGATGTTCCGCTGGCTGGTCGGAGGAATCGTGAACGGCGTGTTGTATACATAGTGATCGGTGTAGGCGTTCGAACCATCGCCGAAGTAACCTGGATTGTAGTTGTTCAACAGATAGTAGCGGCCCTCTTCGCAACGCGGATCGATAGGACGCTCCAGCGATCGCAGGTAATCCCGGATCTGGTCCACGCCGGGCTGAGACGGGTCCGAGCAGTTGCTGTAGGAACCGCCGCCATAAACCGGGGATCCGAAACCGCCGCCGCCGTATCCGTCCTCAGTCCACCAGTTGTTGGTGCCGGAAACCGGGTTAGGGTTCTCGATTTCGTCCACTGTGCCTGCGTCCGGCGTGCCGCCATAGACGAGTTCGTTGTGCGGTGGCACAGCTGGATTTCCGTTTCCATCGCTGAACCAGATGCCGTCCCCATAGCCCAGCAGGATATGGTTCGCGCCGGTGCCGCCCATGGCCGCTTGATGATAGTTGTCGCTCATCGAGTATTGGTCGGCCAGCTCCTTAAAGTAGGGCATGTCCCCTTGCAGGACGTTGTAAAAGCCCATGCTCGTCGCGCCCTCACCAGTTGTCGTTGCGGTAGGCGAATAGTCGGTGCTGAAATTCGACGGTTGCGCCACGCCATTGACGTTGGAGCCCACAGTCACTTCGGTCCAAGTGAACAAATCCGCCTTGCAGCCGCTGGGATTCCGCCGAGTGGCGTGATTGGCGTTGCAGTCCTCCTGCTGCCACATCTGGTAGAAACGATGAACTGGGCTGTTCGCGTAGGCATCGTATGAAAAGGTAGTGGAATTGGTGAGTTGGAAAGGACCCGGCGGCAGGGTGGTATATGGAGCCGAGGCGTGAACCCCGTCGATACGCGAGTCGGGAACCTTGCCCGTCAGGCCCGTTCCTCCTGTCGTCATGAACTCATAGTAGTCCACCGGGCTGTCGGACAAGGCGGTCTCGGACGACATGGCGTCTGCCAGGGAACAGATGCCGTTATTCTTGCAGACGTCTGTCGGGCCTCCGTTGATGGGCGCGGGAAGGAAGGAATAAAGAGTCTTATTCTTCGGGCTCAACTCGAATAAGTTGCTGCCGGTAACGTCCGCGGAAAACTGGTGCGCCCGCGAATAGTGCGGGCCGGGCGTGCCATCCTCGTTGATGATCCCCTTGGATAGAAGATTGTCAACACTCTGTCCATCTTTCGGCTTGTACGTAGCGAACAGGTGATCGAAGGTTCGATTCTCGCCGATGATCACGATGACATGCTTGATGGGGGTCTCTGTGCGCCGGTGGTCATCATCCGCGCGTGCAGGGACGGCGAGCCATCCGCCGAAGCTGAGTTGAAACAATACGATCGAAACCAGACTGATTCGCAGATATCGCAGCGACTTCGCGCAAACTTGCTTCATGGAATTCTTGCCTCCGTAGGCCGGGTGGAAGGTTTGAATTTCAAATCCGGCCTGCGGAATATGCGCTGCGCATGTTACAGAACAGTTTTGCGATTGTTAATTATTGTGAATTGAGTGTGACGATTCCTCCATCTTTCAAGAATGAGGCTTCACATTCATGCGGGCTTTACCCGCGCGCGGCGATTTGTGACCCTGCCGCGCGGCCCTCTATGGGCGCATGAACGACGAGGCCGCCGCCGATACATCGTTTGCGAAAAAACGGCGCAAACATCGCGCAACTACCAGGAGAAAGTGAATCCACTACGATCCCTCAGCCGCGCCCGGCGCGCGGCGCGACGGGAATCATTCGTCCCTTTTCAAGCGTGAAGGAACTTCCCCTCCACTCAATGCGGTTCATTCCGAAGCTGGCGAGCCAAACGAAAAATGAAAGCAGGTCGCGCAAGGGCAACAACCAAAACCGGCGGCGCAAGACTGGATCGTGCAATCCCCAAACGCCAACAACCCAGGCCATCGCAAACCGCAATACAAAATAGGCCGCAAGATATGCCGCGCCAATCGCCGCTGAGGGCGCAACCCAGGCCGCCGCGATCGCCCAGGGAAGTCCGTGCGTGAACAGCATGCCGAAATGCCCTCCCGGACGAATGTTGCGGATTCCGATGGCCCACCGCAATTCGTGCCGCAGGTACGCGCCTAGAGTCTGCGAGGGGAATGCCATCCAGACGGGCTCGGCCAACAGTTCGATCCGGTAGCCGCGAGCGGCGATGCGGCGGCCGAGTTCGTAATCGTCGGAGTGCAAGTCGACCATGGCCTCGAAACCGCCGATTTCGGCGAGCCGCTCTTTCGTCGTGGCCATCGTCGAACCCATCATGAATTTCAGCCCTTCGAGTTCGCGCGCCACGAGTGCGGCGCCGCAAAACGCCGCCGACGAGCCCACGCAATCCATGGCCGCGACGAATTGCAGATTGTCCCGCCCGCGATAAAGCGCGGTCACTCCGCCGACGCCCGGATCGCGGAACATTGCCGCGACGCTTCGCAAATATCCCGGCTCGACCTGCACGTCGCTATCGGTGATGACCAAGAGATCGTGCCGCGCCTCACGCACCAGGCGGCAAAGATTGGAAACCTTGGTGTTCGGGCCGAGCCGCTCCGTAACCAAAATCAGACGAATGGATCGCCCGGGAAAATCCGCGATCAGTTCTTGCACGATCGGGACAACGGGATCTTCGGCATCGTTCACAGCAAACAGAATTTCAAATTCCGGATAGTCCTGGCGGCAAAAGCTCGCAAAATTTTCGTAGGCGCCGGGATCGAGGCCACGGACCGGTTTCAAAATGCTGATGGGACGCGTCTCATCTATCGCAAGCGGCGTTTGGCCTGCTCCGCGATGCGCCACACGAAAGAATCGCCACGCGGAGTAAATTCCGACGAGGTAATAAAACAGCGGGCCAAGCGCGAGCGCAAGAATCGCCCACCGGAACATCGTAACCGCGGAGGGGTAATGAAGTGACGCGGGCAAATCATCCGCCCACGCCATGCCCACGCCGAGGCAGATCAAAAGAATTCCCGCCCAGCGCGTCCCATTCAGCTGCTCCCCCAAAAATAGTTTCGCGCCGAACGCTCCGGCCACGTACGCGAGCGACGTCGCGGGAACCACAAAACTGACGGGAAACCACGACAGCATCGCCAGAAACGAAAAGAACGACGCAGCCATCAACACCACGGCGAGCCAGAGCCAGCCGACACGCAGCGAGCGCAGAACAAACGACAGAATCGCGCGCGGATGAAATTCGTGGACTTCGCCCAGCAGCTTCATGGCGTGCGTCAGGCAAATTTCTCCGCCCGTGCCGGTCAGCACCACGAGGAAGAGGATGGACGCCGTGCGCATGTCAGGTCGTCGTTCCCGGAGCGGTTCCCTGCGGGGTCGTGCGATGCGGCGTGCGGTTGATCAGGACGACGCCGAGTACGATCAGAACGATTCCCATCCAGCGGGCCGTGGAAACCTGTTCGTGCAAAAACAGATACGCGAGCAGCGGGACCAGCGCGTAGGCAATGGCGGAAAACGGCATCACGAAACTGTAGTCGGCCCACGAGAGCACGAGCATGTGGCAGACCATGAAACCGAGCATCAACGCGATCCCCGCCCAAATCGTTCCGCTCGTCAGGACGCGCGCCGCTCCCGCCGCCAGGGACGCAAAGTGCGAAATGTCCAGGTCCCCCGCGTCCTTCATGCCTTTGCTCAGAAGCGTGTTCCCAACCGATCCGAGGAGGACGAGCAGGAAAAGCAGCACGTAGGTTTTAGTTTGATGAGTTTTTGGAGCGGTCATTGCAGAAGGAAGATCAAGTAGCACAGACTTCAGTCTGTGGGGTTGAGTTAATGCACGATCGACCGAGCCGCAACGAACCCCCACAGGCTGAAGCCTGCGCCACTGAAATTCAGTTTAGTCCCCGGCGCTCGAAGCGGCCGCCGCGGAGGACTGCGCCATTTCGCGCGCCGTTTCCTTGCGCTCGTGCAGGAACTTGAAGAATTCAACGCCCTCGCGAGCCCGCCGCTTCATCACTTCCGGATCGCGCAGCATTCCGCCGAACAGCGAGAACATCTTCCGTGGCCGGAAATAAAATTTCCTGTACAGCTCTTCCACAGAATTGAAAATCACGGTCGAGCTGAGCTTCGGATAATTCATGGCCGCCGTCTGAATTCCATGCGCATCCACGAGTTCTCCGGATTGAATCTGCAGCCAGCCCTGCTCCTGCGCCTGCCGGTACAATTCCGTGCCCGGGTAGGGCGCGGCAAGCGACACCTGAATCGTTTCGGGGTCGATGTCGCAGGCAAATTTGATGGTCTGCTGGATCGTTTCCGTGGTCTCGCCCGGAAGGCCCAAAATGAATGTCCCGTGAATCTTGATTCCGAGATCCCGCGCATTCCGTGAAAATTCCCGCGCGATATCGATACGCACGCCCTTCTTGATGTTGATCAAAATTTGATCGTTCCCGGATTCGTAGCCCACCAAAAGCAGCCGAAGTCCGTTGTCCTTCATGATTTCGAGCGTCTTGCGCGGGACGTTGGCTTTGGCGTTGCACGACCAGTTCAGCCCCAGCTTGCCCAGGCGGCGCGCGATTTCCTCCGCGCGCGGCAAATCGTCCGTAAAAGTGTCATCGTCAAAAAAGAATTCGCGCACCTGCGGAAAATATTTTTTCGCCAGGGCCATTTCGGCGGCGACATTTTCCGGACTGCGCACGCGATACCGGTGCCCGCCCAGCGTCTGCGGCCACAGGCAGAACGTGCACTTCGACCGGCAGCCCCGCCCCGTATACAGCGAGACATACGGATGCTGCAGGTAGCCGATAAAATAGTTCTCAATCGTCAGATCGCGCTTATAAACGTCCACGACGTAGGGAAGATCATCCATGTTCTCAATCGTGGGACGCGGCGGCGTGAGCGTTACGCGCCCATTGTCGCGATACGCAATCCCGCCAACATCCTTGAGCGGTTTTCGCGCCGCAACTTCCGCGCAAATATAATCGAATTCACCGAGCGAAACCCAATCCACAGCCGGCGCGGCATTCATGGATTGCAGCGGCAGAACGCCGACGTGCGCACCGACCATTCCGATCATGATTTTCGGATTCACTTCCTTGAGGTGCGCGGCAAATTTCGCGTCGTTGGGAAACGACGGCGTGCTCGTATGCAGGACGGCCAGCTCGTAATCCTTCGCCAGCGGGGCTACCTGATCCACGGTCAGCCCATCGGGCGGCGCGTCAATCAAGCGGCTGCCCGGGACCATGGCCGCGGGCTGCGCCAGCCACGTCGGATACCAAAACGATTTGATCTCGCGGCGCGCCTGATAACGCGCGCCGGCTCCGCCGTCAAAGCCCTCATAGCTCGGCGGATTCAGAAACAGCGTTTTCATCACTTCAGGCATTCTCTTCTTCCCCTGATCCGGGACTTCCCCCATGATCGCAAACCTTCCGAAGCTAGTATCTTACCTGAAACCCAGGCAGGCTCGGAAGAAAACTCAGAAAGCAGTGTTCACGTATTCAGAAAATTCCCCAGAGACAGTTTGAATAGATCCGACCTTCTTGCCTTGATGAAAGAAGGGTGGGTTGGACGATCACCGTTGGATTGGGAGTCTCTTGTCCGAATTTGTATGGGGCAAATCAATAAAGAGAAGTGCTAGACCAGCAGCTTATAGATTGCAAGTTATATCGTATATGCAGCGTATATACTACTATTAAGATCATATAAGCAGCCTGGAGGCTACATGAGGTCCGAGTATCGCGAATTGAGGTTGAAACAACTGGCCGCTACTCTCGACGAGTTTACAAACGCGAAGCAAATAGTTCGCCCAGCGCGAGGCTGGCTCCGGGCGGTTCGAGAGGCACTAGGTGTATCCCAACAGCAGGTGGCAAGCGCCGCAAAGGTAAAACGTCAAAGTATCATCGGTTTCGAGAAAGCCGAGGCAAGCGATCGGATCACCCTCCGCAATCTTCGACGTGTAGCTGACGCGATGGGCTGCGAGTTGATCTATGCGATCGTGCCGAAGTCTGGATCGATTCAGGAACTTGCCGAACAGCGGACGCGCAGTGAAGCGACCAAACGTGTTCTGTCTGTTGAACAGACAATGGCACTGGAGGACCAAGCGTCGGGCGGCGTGAAAGAGTTGATCGACAAAGAAACCAAACGAATGAACAAACGGTCATGACCGATCTAATCGCGAATTTGAATCAAGCCCCCGGGAACACGCCGCTCACCCCTGAGGAAATAGATGGGTTACGACCGAGCCTCACGACGAAAGGTGAGTTGGATCAGTTCGAACGCACCAATATTCTTGAAGCGAACCGATGGGCATTCAATCCTCGTGTGCTCAAACGGGAAGACCCATTTATCGAGCCCTATCTTCGCCAACTCCATAGGAGGATGTTCGATCAGACCTGGAAATGGGCTGGAAGGTATCGGAAGACCGACAAGAACTTGGGCGTTCCGTTCCACCAAATAATGAATGGGATTGCGGCCATTCTGGGAGACATCCACTACTGGCTGGAAAATGGGACTTTTGACATCGAAGAAATCGCAATTCGTTACCATCATCGACTGGTATGGATTCATCCATTCCCTAACGGAAACGGAAGGCACGCTCGCCTGCTAGCCGATGTCATCGCCGTGAAGAACGGTCGCGAGCGGTTCTCATGGGGATTAAAAGATCTAAAAGAGACGGGGCCAGCTCGCACGGAATACATCCGCTGTTTGAAAGCAGCGGACGCGAACAACAACGATATCAGCGGATTGCTAAACTTCGCGCGCAGTTAGAAAAGGCCTTAGCATTGTGATCCGGGTTGGAGTCGTGATCGGTCTCGGAATGATACTCAAAGCACGCGGCCGTTGCACGGTAAAGCGTGTTATGGAGCGATCAAATCTAAGGGTTGCGGGCCTGGGTGCGGTATGCGAAGGGGTGCAATCCTTATGCTACTGCAGCACCTGGGCTAATTGCCCCGTCGTGTGAAGGAGTTCCAGCTGTGCCTGTTGCCGCGAGTAGTTGGCATCTAAAAAGGCCAGCCACTTGTCATTTTCCTCGATGTGCGCAGCCTCCAGGTCTTTCAAGCTGCCGCGCCCTCCGTCAAACTGCGCCTGCAAAACGCGCACATTCTCCTGCGCGAGCTGTAACTCCAGCCGCGCCACTTCCCCGCTCAGTTCCGCCTCCCGCACCAGCCTAGCCTTGCGGCGAACATCGCGAGAGACCTCGCTGCGCTTCGCTTGCAGCGCCAGAGTGGCGGCGTTGAAATCCGCCTGCGCGAAAGCGACAGCGGAAGAAGTGCGCGAAGCGAAAATCGGGATTTGCACCTGCACGCCAAAGATGACGTTATTGCGCTGAAACTTGTCAAAAAAATCGGTGTAGTTATTGATCTTGCTCAGCACATTGTACTGGCCGGTCAGGGCGAAAGACGGCCAGCGCCCGCCCTGCTCGCCCTTGAGTTTGAATTCACGCGCGCGCAACTCGGTTTGCGCCTGTTTCAGCTCCACGTTGTTGGCCATGGCTTCCGAAACGACATCCTTCGAGGCTTCCACGGCCACTCCCGGGATTTCCTCGGTGGACACCTCGATCATCTCGTCCGACGGCATGCCCATCATGTCGCGAAGCTCGCCCGACAGGGAATCGTCTCGGTCTTCCATCTGCGCGATTCGCTGTTCGATTCGCGCCGTGGTGAGCTGCGCCCGGATCACCTCAATGGGAAGCTCGCGCCCGGTATCTGCGCGCTCCCGCGTCGCCTCCAGAATACGTCCCGCGCTCGTTCGTTCGCCGTGCATCAGCTCCAGGGCGTGCCGCACCTTCGCCAGCTCCAGATAATCAAGCGCCGCGCGCGACATCACCGTGTCCCGTACATCGTCCATCGAAAGCCGCTGCTCCTCGGCTCGCTGTTCGGCGGCGCGCTGTTCCCCTTTCAGCGGCGGATTGAAAATTTGCTGCGTATAGGAAAGCGTGAAAATGGCGGGCGCGCCTCCTCCCTCCAGGAGCGGGAAGCCGCTGGTATAGGCCACGCCCGTCCCGGTATACAGGTTGGGAAGAAACGCGGATCGCGCCACGCCAATCTGGCGCTGCATCACGCCATATTGCAGGCGCGCCAGGGCGAGATCGCGGCTGTTTGCCACGGCCAGATTCACGGCTTCCTTCAACGTCAGCTTGCGCGTAAGTTCCGAGTCTTGTGCGCTGCTCGTTCCTGCGCCCGCCAAAATGAAAATCGCCAACCCCACCATGCAAATGACCGCCTGCCAAAACCGCGGAATATTTCCCATGTAAATTCGCACGCCCATTTCCTTGCACCTGCTTTCCATCGGCCTCGCGCACATATTCTTCGATGCCCCTGTGAAGCCAACGTTGTTTGCCAATTTCTGGTTGGAGCGCATTGCGCCACGCCTACTCATACCGCAGTGATTCCGTTGGCTGCAATTGCGCCGCGCGCTCCGCAGGCAGATAACCGAAGAACACGCCTACGGAACAGGACACTAGAAAAGCCAGGACCACGGATTCCCACGGGACCGGTACGCGAAGATTCCCCGGCAGCAACGGCTGAACTAGGACAGGAATCGCAACTGCGATCAGGATTCCCAGCACCGACCCGAATCCGCTGATCATGAATGCCTCCAGCAAGAACTGATACAAAATTTCCTGATGCTTTGCCCCGATCGCCTTCCGAATCCCGATCTCCCGCGTTCTTTCCTGAACGGTCACCAGCATGATGTTCATGATTCCAATGCCGCTGACCAGGAGCGCGATAAACCCGATGAGCACCAATACGATGGTGAGGGCCAGCGCGATTCTGCGCGCCGCTTCCAGAATGGAGCTGAGATTCTGCACCGAATAACGCGCGCGCGTCGGATGGCGGCTGCTCAACAGGGCTTCCAGTTGGCGGGTCACGGGGATCACGCCCTCGGGTGTGCTGGCCTGCACGTACAGCATCTCGAGGGAGGAATCTCCCAGATAATATTTCATTAATGGAAACGGAACGAGGACCGAGTAATCCTGAATTTCGGAAAGTCCGAAAGTTTCCACGCGCTCCCGAAAGACCCCGATGACCGTAAAACTAAGTTCGCCGACGCGCAAACTCTGTCCGATCGGGTCCACGAACGGAAAAGCAAATTTTGCGAGTTGCGTCGTGATCAGACAAACACGGCTTCGCTGGGAAATATCATATGCATCCAGAAACCGGCCTTGCAAAATCAGCAAATTGCGAATCTGCTGGAACCCTTCGGTCACACCCACCAGATTCACGTTTCGCTCAACGGATCCGACATTCACAGTGGCCGGATCGCCGCGCGTTCCCGCCACGGTCACCACTCCCGGGATCCCCGCTTTCGCGGCGTTCATGTCCTCGATCGACAATTCGTCCTGCAGCATAATCGGCCGGTTCGGGTCGATATCGAGCCGCGCGTAGACCAGATTGGAGCCGACGCCTTCGATTTGCTGAATGACGTAGCGCCGCCCGCTGAGCGCCACCGTCACGACCAGAACGATGCAGGCGCTGCCGATGACCACGCCCAGCGTGGTTAAAAACGCGCGGACTTTGTTGGCCCAAAGAGCGTCCAGCGCCACCATCCAGGTCTCGTTGCGTAGCATCATGGAGATTCCCGCGGACTAAAAAAAACCTTGTTGGAAAACCGTTCGCACGCCGATCCGACCTTCCCCTGTTTCTTTTACTTCCTTTACTTCCTGCACTTCCTTTATTTCCTTTGCACCTTCTTCAATTCCTCTTCTACTCCCTTATTGTGCGGATCGAGAGAAAGGGAGAGCTTGTACTGTTCCGCCGCTTCGGAAAGCCGTCCCTGGGATTCGTACAGTTTGCCCAGCCATTCGAGCGCGGTCGCATGCGGCGGGAGATCGGAATTTTCGGGGACTGTCGCCACGTAGGACTTCAGCAGCATTTCGGCTTCGCTGGGGCTTTTTCCTTTCATCACCAGGAGAACCCCTTTATAAAACTTCAGCCGGCGGTCATCGGGATCGATGTGTTCGGCCTTCTCGACGGCCTCGCCCATCTTTTCGGCGTTCAGGCGGTCGCGGTAATAATCGCATACCTCGAAATAAACGCCCGCCCGGTCGGAATTCGATTCCAAAATCTTGCCGAACGCCGCATCCGCCTCGGGGAACCGCTTTTTCGTCGCGAAGAACTCTCCGCGGGCAAGCTGCCCCTGAATGGGATCGATCTTTTCGAGCGCATCGATATTTTTCATTGCTTTATCGTCGCCGCCCCCGATCACGCTGGGAGCATTCATTTCGTATCGGATCAGATCGCGCCGCGCCTCGAAATTCGCCGGATCCAGCTCAACCGCAATTTCAAATTCCCGGTGCGTTTTTCGCGCCCAACTCATCGCGCCCAGGAATTTGCTCTCCTCGGCCCTCCGGCCGTAAGACTTGGCGAGCCAGTCGCGATATACGGAATCTTTAGGGGAAAGTTGGACGGCGCGCTCAAAGCCAGCCACGGCGCGCGGGAAATCCCCAAGTTGATAATAGCTTTGCCCCAAAAGGAAATGCAGGGACGCATCATCAGGAGACTTGGCGATAGCGCTGTTCAACGCGTCGATGGCGCGATTGTAGCGTCCGGCGTTATAGTCATGTTGCGCATCGGCAAGAGAAGATTGTCCCGCAAGGGCTGGCGTCCCGCTCCATCCACAGGCCAGAATCACCGCGGCGGCTGCGAATAAGGAACGCTGAATCATTCGGGGCGCACCGGTACAATGCGCAAATTTTCTTTGAGAGACACTTCACCGGGCAGCGCCACCACGTCACCATCGTTCAAGCCGGAAAGAACTTCGATCTTGGTCGGGTTCGCGATGCCCACTTTGATAAAGCGGCGGTGAAGGCGGTTATCCTCCACTCGAAACACAAATCGTCTGTCACCCTCGATATAAACAGCACCGCGCGGAACCACCAGGGCCGCCGGCCGTTCGCTGATATGAATTCGCACGTCGACCGTCGTGTTCGGAAGCAGGTCCAGCCGGTCATTCGTTACAGAGCAAAGCAATTCGCCGACGCTGCGTGTGCCGCGGGTGACTACTTGCTTCGGCAACACTTCCGTTCGCCCATTCCAGACACGGTCGGGATGCGCGTCCCAGAGAATCTCGACGGACTGGTTGACGTCAATCTGCCCGAGCTCGGGCTCATCGATGAACGCCCTGATCCGCACCTTGTGCAAATCCGCAAGCTCGGCCAGAAGGTCGCCGGCCTTCACGAAATCGCCCTGGCGAATCGGCAGCGAATACAGCGTCCCGTCGACCGGAGCGGTCCCGTGAGCCGACTCCAGCCGCTCCTCGAGATCGCGAACGGTCACGCGCGCGTGTTCCACCAGGAGAGCAACGCGCCCCTCATCGAGTTTTGCCTGCTGGTCCAGCGTTTGTTTGGTCTTTTCAAAAGATTGAACGTCGGCTTCCGCCTGGGTCAACTGCAGCCGGTTCTGCTGCAATTCCTCGGGCGTCGCGGCTTTCTCGGCCACCAGTTTCGTCAACATTTCGTTGTCGCGGTGCAATTGATCCCGGCTGGCTTGCGCCTTCTGCAAATCGGCGGCGGCTTTCGCAAGCTGGCTCGCGTGCCCACCCGCCTTCGCCACGCTGAGCGCTTCTTGCTGGGTCGCAAGATCGGCGCGGGCCTGCGCGAGGTCAGCTTGCACCTCCGTATCATCCAGGGCAAAGAGCATCTGGCCCCGCTTCACCTGTTGCCCCTCGACCGCATAGACGCGTTCCACAAATGTCGGATAACTCGCGCGAAAGGAACGCGGCGTCACCGGTTCAACCTTTCCATTCGTGGACACCATAGAACTCAAATTTTCGCGCGCCACGTCGGCAACCGCCACGCGCGCCGTGGATCCTCTCCCGCTGAGGAATACCAGGAGCGCGGTCAGCACCAGCGCGCCGCCCACAAGTATCCACAGTCTTCGGCCGAGCGCCGATGTCATTCCGTCCTCATTCTGCCAGCCTTAACTGGCGGGATTAAAACTCGGCATTCTAACAAAGTTTCTGGCGGCAGACGAATATCCGGCGGCGGCTTGCATGGCTCCGAATGCGTCCGTTAAGATGCGGCCTCCCTTCGCCGGGGATGCCGCAGGCCCGAAGCACACGCACAGCACAGGTGTTGCGATGCCCGCCGGTATGCTAAAATTTGTTTATGACAACCGAACCCGCGCAACCCCAAACCCATGCCCCGAAACACGAATCCCCGACGCCTGGGCAACCAGTGCTTCATCGTGTTTGCATCCAGTGTAACAACATGTTCCGCGTTACGCCTGAGAATTTTGACGCCAAGCAGTGCCCCAATTGCCACAAAGGCTAGGACCTTCCGTCTGTATCCGATTTGACACTCCATCCCCCTGCATGGGAGTCCGGCGATCAGATACAATCTGCGCCGCGTCCTCGCGAAATGAGATGGAATGATTGAAGCCCGTCATCTGGTAAAACGGTTCCGGGACAAGAAACGCGGCAGCGTCTGCGCCGTCAACGGCGTGAGTTTTTCCTGCCGGCCCGGAGAAATTTATGGGCTCCTCGGAGCGAACGGCGCCGGAAAAACCACCACGCTGCGCATGCTCGCCACAATTCTCGCTCCCTCGGAAGGTACCGCCATCGTCGCGGGATACGACGTCGCAAAAGACCCGCAAATGGTCCGCTCGCGCGTGGGATTTCTTTCCACGGCCACCGCTCTCTACGGGCGGCTTTCCGCGCAGGAGATGGTTGAATATTTCGGCCGCCTGCACGGCCTCGATGAATCCACACTGCGCCGCCGCATCGATGAAATTTTCGCGCGCCTGGAAATGAACGATTTCCGCGACCGCCGCTGCGACAAGCTTTCCACCGGAATGAAACAGAAAGTTTCCATCGCGCGCACTTTGGTGCACGATCCATCGGTGATGATTTTCGATGAGCCGACGGTGGGCCTGGATGTCATGGCCGCCCGCACGATCGCCGGATTCATCCGCGAATGCCGCGACCACGGCAAGACGGTGGTTTTTTCCACGCACGTCATGAGCGAAGTGGAAAAGCTCTGCGACCACATTGGAATCATCCATGACGGCAAGCTGCTCGCCGAAGGAACTCTCCCCGAACTTCGCGCGCGATTCGGCATACACGATCTCGAGGACTTATTCGTGAAAGTTGTCGAGTCATGAGCCTCCGCAATATTGGCATCGTTTATCGCAAGGAACTTGTCGATTCCCTGCGCGATCGCAGGACGGTGGTCTCGATGATTGTCGTCCCCTTGCTCGTCATGCCCCTGCTTACGATTGGAATGGGCATCCTCTCCTTGACCTTGGTGGGCCTGGCCATGAGAGAAATCCCCAAAGTCATGATCCTGGGCGGCCAGGATTCCCCGCACGTAAAAGAGGAGCTCCAGCAGCTGAAGGATGTGCGCATTGTTCCCGCGAATTCCGACTTCGTCGAGGAAATCTCCAACAAACAAATTCGCGCTGCCGTGGAAATCCCGGTGGGCTTCGAGGCGAGGCTCGCCGCCGGCGAATCGACAACCGTGAAAATTTACATGTACGAGGGCGAGCTGAGGTCCGGTTTCGGCGCCGACCGCCTTCAGCGTTTCTTCCGCGAATTGCGCGACCGGACCGTTCGCGAGCAGCTCGAGGCGCGCCAGCTTCCGGACAGTCTGATGCACCCGTTCGACATCGTGGAAAAAAATGTCGCTCCGCCCGAAAAAGTAGGCGGCGCGATCCTGGGAGGCCTCGTTCCCTACTTCGTCATTCTATTGTGCCTGACCGGGGCGATGTACCCGGCCATGGACCTGACCGCGGGCGAAAAAGAGCGCGGCACCATCGAAACGATTCTGTGCAGTCCGGTCTCCCGCACGCATCTCGTCCTGGGAAAATTTCTGATGGTGCTCACGGCTTCGATCGCGACGGCGGTCCTGGCGATCGCTTCCATGGCGGTTTCCTTTGGCGCGGGCAAGAAGATGCTATTCGGCCTCACGCACGGAGCGGTGGATGCGTCCTTGCAAATCACCATCACCGGGAAAGCCATGCTTTCCATCTTCTTCGTCGTGCTCCCGCTGGCCGTCTTCTTTTCCGCGGCCCTGCTGGCCCTTTCTCTTTTCGCCAAGAGCTTCAAGGAAGCGCAGAGCTATATTTCTCCGTTGATGATTACCGTGGTCTTGCCTGCGGTGGCCGCGCTTTTGCCCGGCGTGGAGCTGAACCCGGCTCTGGCGCTCGTCCCCGTGCTGAACACCAGCCTGGTCAGCAAGGAAATCATCACTGGCACCTTTCACTGGGGCTTGATCGCGCTGATCTTCCTGTCCTCGAGCATTTATGCGGGAGTGGCCATCGCCATCGCGGTAAAATTATTTCAACGCGAAGACGTGCTGTTCAGAACCTAGGAAAAGGTGGAAGGTCGTAGGTGGCAGGTGATGGCTGATAGAAAGCAGAAGTAGTCTAGTTCGTGAATTT
The DNA here is from genome assembly GCA_963768275.1 of uncultured Acidobacteriota bacterium. Lineage (GTDB taxonomy): Bacteria > Acidobacteriota > Terriglobia > Acidiferrales > UBA7541 > Palsa-360. The sequence goes on along the minus strand of CAVYHH010000017.1, from coordinate 120,349 downwards.
CCCTGCCCCCTGCGACCTGCCCCCTGCCCCCTTCTCTCACGCGGGCCGCGCATGCTCGTGATGCTCGTCCCAGGCATTCGACAGGCGCCGGACGGTCTCGCGCAATCGCACAGCCAGCCCCGCGATGGTTTCCAGCCGTTCGACAGCGGCGGGCGGCAGCCGGTCGCGCCGCGCGAGCAGAAGTTCGGTATTTCCGAGAATTCCGGTCAGCGGATTGTTCACTTCGTGGCGCAGGATTTCTCCGAAATCGCCCGACAATTCGTCTTTTGGAAATTGGATCATTCCCGTGGCCCGCTCGGCCATCCGCACCCGGCGGTCCAGCATGCCCGCGACAATCGGCAGAAAATTTCCCGTGCGCGCCACAAAATCCACGGCGCCCGAAGTGATCAGAAAGGCCATGCCCGCCTGTTTCTCCGCCGCCGCCGCGACGACGACAGGCGCAGTTTCGGTTAGCATGGCAACCGCGGATTCCACGGTCTCTCCCCCGCGGATGATTTCAATCGCGGATTCGTCCAGAAACACTGCCGCGGGAGCGCTGCGGCCGATCCTCCTCCGCGCCTGCTCCACCGTTCCGACAGCGATTGTCCGGTAGCGGCCCCCGAATGCGGCCAGTTCCTCGAAACATCGCTGCGCCAGGACAGGATCGCCGCTGATGATGAAAATGGTCCGGCTCGTCAAATTCATGGTTCCCTCTTCATTGTTCCCTCGCGGCGCGCGACCGTTCCGCTCCTGGAACCATTTCCTCGCTCGCCGGGACAGCGGCAAGGGCTTGCCGTACGGCCTCTTTCAGCTCCTCCACCAGGAACGGCTTGGCCAGGTAAGGCAAGCCGCTTGATTTCAGAAATTCAAGCGTCCGCGGCGCCATGGTGTCTCCCGTGACAAACAGCACGCGATGTTGCATCGGATTCTCCCGGCGCACCAGCGCGCGATAAAGCCCCGGCCCGTCCACGTACGGCATCTTCAAATCGCAGATCACCAGCGAATAGCTCTTCTCTTCCAGCCTGCCGAGCGCCGCGCGGCTGTCCAGCAGCGTGTCGACCAAGTGTCCCTCCTCGGCGAGCACGTCCGCGATCAGCTCCGCGACGGTCGGTTCGTCTTCCACAATCAAAATGCGCTCTCTCGCCGCCGCCCGCTCCAAAACTTGGAGAGGCGCCGCGGCTGCCACTCGAGGCTGGACGGCGGGCTCTGCACCCGTAAAATCAAAGCCGGCAACGGACAGTGCAGGAAGTTCGACGGTCAGTGTAGCGCCACGGCCCGGCAGGCTATCCACGCTGACTTCCCCGCCATGCTCCTGCACAATCCCGTAGACAATTGAAAGCCCTAGGCCTGTCCCAACTCCCGGCGGCTTGGTCGTGAAGAATGGATCGAAAATGCGCGGCGCGATTTCAGCCGGAATCCCCGGGCCGTTGTCGGACACTTCCATGGCCAGACGGTCCCCGGCCAGGCGCCGCGTGCGAATGAGGATTTGTCCGGTGCCGGACTCCTCTCCCCGCGCCAGCACGATAGCCTGCTCGGCGTTCACGATCAGGTTCAGCACCATTTGCTGGAGTTGCGCCGCGTCCGCCAGTGTTTGCGGCAGTCCAGGATCCAATACCAGCTCCACTTCGATATTTTCGAGTTTCAGTTCGTAGGAGCGCAGGGAAAGCGTCCGTTCGATCACTTCGTTCAGATGCACGGCGCGCCGCTCGGGCTTGGCCTCTCGCGAGAAGAGCAGCAGGTTCTTTACAATGCGCGCGGCGCGCTCGGCTTCCTGCGAAATTCGCAGCGCGTCCCCGGCGCGGTCCGTGGCGGAACGCCGCGTCAAGAGAAGCTGCGCGTACCCCTGAATGCTCGTCAGGGGATTGTTGAGTTCGTGGGCGATCCCGGAGACGAGCTGCCCGAGCGCGGCCATTTTTTCCGTCTGAATCAGCTTGGACTGGATCAGCCGCTGCCCGGTAATATCGCGGAAAACCTCGAGCCACCCGAGCCGCGCGCCGTCGGACTTGTAGAGAGGCCGCGCGAACCGCTCCACGATTTTTCGCGACGGGTGGACCAGCTCGAATTCATCCCAGCTGGCCGCGTCACCCTGGCGCACATGTTCGCGCCATCGCGCGGCGGTTTCCGCAGGGTGGAGGAAATGGTAAGCCAGGCTGCCGATCAGCGCGTCAATCGTGCCGAAATCAACTAGGCGCTGCGATTCAAACCCAAAGATGGCTGCCAGCCGGTCGCTGGCCATGAGAATCTGTCCATCCGCATCGAGCAGCAACACGCCGGATTCGATGGAGTCCAGAAGACCGGCCATCTCCGCCTCGAGGCGCTCTTCGGCTTCGCGCAGCGTCTCCTGCGCCTCTTGATCCTCCACCCAAATGAGCCACCTCGGCCGATCCCCTCCCATTCCAGCGATCGCGCCCCGCAGGTGCATGCGAACGACGCCGCCACGATCGAGCGCCGCCTCGAGCGCAGTTGGGGGCGCCTCTTTCTTCTGCAAAGGCGCGGCGGCAAGCGAATGAAACTGCTTTCGCCACTCGGCGACCGCATCGCGCGCCACGGGAGAAAACAGTTCCTCAAGCAGCGTTCCATCCGTCCGGTCCCAGGGCGCAAACAGAAGCATGGCAGCGGCCCGGCTGGCTTCCAGAATCTTTCCCTCTCCATCGAGAAGGATCAGGCATTCCCGGCTGTCCTCGATGACCTTTCGCAGGTTTTCGTTGGACGCCGTTCGTTCTTCTCGCGCGGCCTCGCGGTCCAGCGCCGCGGCGGCCAGCAACGCGTAGGATTCCAGCCTGGAAAAATCCTCGGCGGAATCCTCCGATCGCAAAAGTCCCGCCATCAGAACGCCGCGCGTCACGCCGCGGACCTCAATGGGAACGGCCACAACGCGTTCCAGAGCCAATGGCGGAGAATCCGCCGAAACGCCGGAAAGAGTTGCGAGCGCTTCTCCCGGAATTTCGGATTCCCGCCCTTCCTTGAGAACGTTGCGCCAGAGTTGCGCGAGATTTTCCTGATGCAGGACTGTGAGCCACACGGCCGCGCCGTCCCACCCTTCCCACGCCATGGGAGGTGCGTTTCCCCGGCCCAGGGCGATGAATTCCGCCTGTGCGTGCTGCCGGGCCGCGCGAGCAATTCGCGGAAGGATCGAGTCAGCGGAAACGCCGCACAAAATCGCCCGGGAGAGACGCAATTGGGCGCGCCGTTCATCGGCGGCCAGTTCGTTGCGGCGGGAACTGCGGTGATACTGAACGGCCAGGGTAATTTCATCGGCCCGAGCGCGCAGAGCGTCCAGGTCCAACTGCCCCGGCGGCCGCGCGTAACCCACCATCGCCAGCCCAAACGTCCGCCCGCGCTCGCGGAGCGGAATCCAGACCGCGCTGTGCATTCCGATCAGCGGGCCCGGGCGAGGAGCCGTCTCCCCGGCGATGAATTCCACGTGCAGCGGTTCGGAATTTTCCAGCGCCGCCCGCAAAAATGGCGTCGAGACATCCAGCCGCTTCCATTGTTCCGGGATAGGGCCTGGCGCCGCTTCCGCCACACACCCGGTGCCAGCCTCTCCCCTGCGGTCCCCCGAGAGCCACAGCCCTGCGCGATCCGCGTCCGCAGCCTCCAGCAGCGCGCGAGCGCACAGTTGGAGCAACTGGCTGAGCGGTTCACCTCTCGCGGCGGCAAGGACCGGCGCGTTCGCCCGCTCCTCCACGCCGCGGCCGCCCCGCCATCTTCGCATCCACCCAACCGCGGACATTTCCCCCTCCTACAGCCGAGCCCACAGAATCAGATAGCTGAACAGCAGCGCCACCCCGATGGTGACCACCGTAATTGCCGCCTCGCTGACCACGCGATAGTGCAAGAACAAGGTTCGATGGATCATGGCATCCTCCCGTGATTCACCTGTCTTGCACCACAGTGGCCAATATCAGAAACTTACTAACATACTTAGAATCAATATGCTGGGAATTGCACGCAGACCGTGTTGAGGCCCCGCGTTCCCATCCCGAAACTCAGTTGGGGTGCGATTCCCGGATAGGAAAACCGCGCAATCGCCACGCGGGGAGCATTTGGACTTAAATGCTCATGCCCAAAAATCGCCCTTTTCCGCAGGAGTAAGCAAGAACGAAGTGCCTGAGATCCCGGCGCCTGAACTCGAAGTTGACTTAAGTAAGTGGCATCTCGAATTCGTGCGAGTCGTTGGCGAAAAGGAATTGAAAGGCGGGGCCATCCCACAATATTCTAAGTCACAAGTCGATGACCAAGATCGTATCGGTCAGTAGGGAATTTGATTTCAAAATCACCGATTGCCAGAGCATGGTCGCTGGCCCTCTTAACTGCCATGTCGAAGCGGTACCGAACGCATTTCACTCGAATGTCAGAACTGACGTAGATGAAGTCGTAACGGCACTCGGTCTTCTTTCCCCGGGCCCCCCGGAGATAGGAAACGGCAAGCGGCCCGTTCGGCCTCTTCCTGACCACTCGAGCCTTCTCAGCCGGATGGGCTTCCAGGAAGAGGCGGAAAGCGTCCTTCAGAGCGTGAAGTGGCGCGGCGCCCAAGAGTAACGGCTCATCTTTCCACCACCACTCGTTGCGAGAGATGTCGGGATGATCCGTCTTCGGCGTGTTCGCGTCTATGCCGAAGATGAGCGGTACCGGCTGCGATCGAAGCCACCGCGCAATTATTTTCAGAGTGCGTGGTTTCACCTCGTCCCAACTGGCCCCCGGCGGCGTGTGGAATGAACAGGCGCTCAGTCGATGTCCTGGCGCGTCAAGTGACGCGACAAGAGCGCGTTCAGGAAAAGCGAGACGTGGGACAAGAGCAGACGTCACGAGCGAGAAGGGCTGACGACCAAAGATAGAGCATCCTAGACGTCTCGATTTCCCTTCGCCAACTTTGGAAGGTCGAATTGCAAGCGAAGAAGTTGACCACAGAAAAAGTTGAGTTGCTGCAAGTGCCGTATGGAAGGTTGCAGAAACCTCTTGAAGGGCAAGGAGGTCGGCTCGAATGTCACGGAGAAGCCTCAGGTGCTTGCTCGTGAAGTTACGGTTGTTGATGTTCCAGGAAGCGAATCGAAATTTCATAATCACTGGTGCGCGGTATGGTACCCCTTGAGGCCGACCCGTACAAATCACCGCTGGGGGTGGCCCACCCTCCCGCGTTCTATTTCTCCAGACGGCAATTCACACATGGTTGATACTGTGCTGGTACGCGAGCGCGGGAAGGCCCATCCTTCACGCTTCGCGAAACTTGGGGTTTTTAACTTGAGTGTTCACGCACTCCTCGTGGTAACGCGGACGTAAATCAGGAAAATTCACGCGTGCGCGCGGCCCGATTCATATTGCTTGAGTTTTCTGTACAGCGTGGTTTTTCCGATGCCCAGCAGCCGTGCGGCGGCCAGCTTGTCCCCGGACGTTTCCTGCAGCGCGCGGAAGATGGCGCGCCGCTCGAGAATTTCCAGCGGCACGAGTTCGTCCACGTCCGAAAGTTTTTCCGACGTGGTGTACTGTAGATTCGACGGCAAGTCGGTCACGTGCAGAATCGGCCCCGAACCGAGCGCCACGGCGCGCTCGATGGCGTTCTCAAGTTCGCGGATATTTCCCGGCCAGTCGTAGGCCATGATCCGGCGCATGGCGTCTTCTGATATCGTGTGGATCGGACGCGCGGGGTCGGAAAATTTCTCCAGGAACGTGTTGGCGAGAAGCGGAATGTCCGTCTTGCGCTCGCGAAGCGGCGGCAGCTTAATCTGCACCACATTTAATCGGAAATACAGGTCCTGGCGGAATCCTCCGGTGCGAATGGCGGATTCCAGATCCCGGTTGGTCGCGGCGATCACGCGCGCCCGGATGCCGATCCGCTCGTTGGACCCGACCGGCTTGATTTCGCGTTCCTGCAACGCGCGGAGCAGCTTCGCCTGAAGGTCGATGGGCAGATCGCCGATTTCGTCGAGAAAGAGCGTCCCTTCGCCCGCTGCTTCGAACAATCCTTGCTTCGTGTGCTGCGCCCCGGTGAACGCGCCCTTGACGTAGCCGAACAGCTCCGATTCGATGAGCGTCGGCACGAGCGACGAACAGTCGACCGGAGCGAACGGTTTATTCTTGCGCGGCCCCGAGAAGTGGATCGACCGCGCGACCAGTTCCTTCCCCGTACCGCTCTCTCCGAGGATCAAGACCGGATAGGTATGTTGCGCCACCTTCTGGATCAGCTTGTACACCCGCTGCATCCGAGGCGACATGCCGATGAGGCCGCCAAATCCGGGCCGGCTGCGCAATTCCTCTCGCAACAGGCGGTTCTCCTGGTCCACTTCAATGGAATGAATCAGGCGATCGAGCTTGGCGCGCAATTCCTCCACATGAAACGGTTTCGTCACGTAGTCCGTCGCGCCGAGCCGCGTGGCCTCGATGGCCGTCGCGATGGTGCCATATTGCGTCAGCACGATAATGGCGATTTCGGGGTTGTTGGCGTGGGTTCGCTTGAGCAGCTCCAGGCCGCCCAGTTGCGGGACTTGCAAATCCGTGACCACGATGTCGACCGGATACTGGTCCAGGATCTCCAGCGCCTCCTCGGTCGTCTGCGCCACGTACACTTGCAGCCCGGCGTCGGCAGCGACGTCCCGGCACAAATTCCGTGTGGTGACTTCGTCATCGACGACCAGAAGGCTGAATGTCGTGCTTCGAGGGACAGGGATATCGACTTTCACTTCCGATTTAGTTTCAGTTTCCATGGCTGGGACCTCTTCTCAAAACAGGAGCAACAAGCGTGCCAAATCAGGAGAAAGTCATAAATCAGGCCATTCGTGTCACTTATCATGACAGGCCCGACAAATTGCCGATGATTCTATTGCCGAATCGGGAACTAATGCAAGCCAATTTTGTCCCAGCGCTGGATAATTCCTTTTGCGAGAAGATAAAGCAAGAATGGGAACCGCGTGGGTTTCAGAACGGAACAGTTCTTGGAACAGGACCGCCTGGCAGTCCTATTCGGTGGCCCGTCAATTGCCCGGACTGGCCTCTTCGCGGGCGGTTTCCTTCTGAGATCGGCCAGGCAAGCCAGCGTAACTCGCCCTGGAACCGGGCCATTCCACTTTGTACAGCCCCTCGGTCGCGGATGCCGCGAAAATTACCCCCGGCTCATTCGACGGAGCCACTGCCGCAAAAAAGCCGTCAGCCAGCATGCCCTGGACGCGATCCCAGGTCCGGCCGGAGTCGGAAGAAACGTACAGCCCGCCGGTGCGCATGGAGGCGACAAATACGCCGCCGGTCGCGGCAAAGTCCCGCACGGGGGTGGATGGCAGGCCCGCAGCCGCTTGCTGCCATGTGTTCCCAGCATCCCGCGAAATGTAGAGACCGTCGCGGGCAGTCGCGACGAGCGTATTTTCGTCGCCGGGCTGGGCATCCAAAGTGACAGCGCCGCCGGAATTCAAAGGGAGATCATGCCAGGCCCAGGTGCTCCCCCCGTCGTTGGAAAACACGAGCCCTCGCAGAGATACCACCCTGATCCGCTCGCCGTTCGAAGAAACACGCACGGATTGCACGGGCAGCGAGGTCATTGGGCCGACCGCCTTCCGCGTCCAGGTCGCGCCCCGGTCGGAGGAAACCAGCAAGCCACGGCCCGTTGCGGCATAACACTCGTTCGAACTGAAGGCCAAGTCCGTGACCACATCCAACAGGGGATGGAGACCGTTTATGGCCTTGCCTGCTGAGTTGCGGTCTCTCCTGGAAGTGTGTGTCTTGGCTTCCGCAGCCTCACCAACGACCGTTCCGGCTTGCTTCCAGGCCTTCTTCCCTGCGTCATACCGCATGAGGCCCCCGCGGGCCAAGGGAACCCACCAGGCATCATCCGGCGCGGCGTAGACGCGCAGGGCCTGCTCGGCACGGAGTCCAGGCCCGAGGGGAAACCACGTCCGGCCATCATCCTCAGTAGCGACGATGGCTTCGGGGGCATGCGCCAGCACGGCGAGAATGCGGCCGGGGTGTTTCGCATCCAGGCCCAGAGCAAGAATCTGCCGGTGTTCGAATCCCGCGTTGGCGTCCTGGAAATGCTCTCCTCCGTCGTCGCTCGCAAGGACGCCCAACTCCTCGGTGCCGATCAGGACTCGGCCTGGATTTCCTTCGGCAACCACCACGGTATTGACCACCCAGGACTCGGGGGTGGAGCGCCGCCAAGTCTTTCCCCCGTCCGCAGTCTTCCACAGGCCTTCGGAGGTGGCCGCATACACGCTGGCCGGTTGCTTCGGATCCTGCGCGATCGCGTACGTGCGCCGCGCAGTATAGGGAATGCCCTGGATCTTCCTCCACTGCGAGGCGCTATCGTCGCTGCGATAGATGCCCGAACAGGCGCTGGCGTAGATACGCTTCGGGTCGGAGCCGTCGATGAGCAGGCTCATGACATCCGAATCATCAATCATGCCTTCGTGAATGGGCCGCCAGGTGCGCCCGCCATCGGACGTCTTCCAAGGGAGGTGAAACGTCCCGGCGTAGATGGTTTGCGGGTCGCGCGGATCGATGGCCAGGGAATCGAGGTTGCGCAATTCCTCATGATGTTCGGGAGAAATACGCTCCCACGATTTGGAGGCGTCGAGCGAACGATAGACGCCGTCCAGAGTTCCGGCCACCAGCACGTTCGGATCGGAAGGCGCCATGGCCAGCGCGCGCACGGCCTGGCCTTCAAGTCCCGCGCCGCTCCAGGTGTGTCCGCCATCGGCGCTGCGAAACACTCCGCCCCCCGCGGCAGATTCCCGCGTCCAGGAGGAAGCGAACAACACGTTCCCGTCTCGCGGGTCCAAAACGATGGCGGTGATCACGGCGTCAAACCGAGAGCTGGCGCGCCCGACGAGCGTCCAATGCGCGCCCGAATCCTCGGAACCGAAAATGTGGCCGTCCGCGGTGCCGAGAAAAATCCGGGCGGGCCGCGCAGGATCGGCGGCGAGGGCGCGGACATCGCCTCCCGGAGGCCCCAAGGGCGTCCAGGTTTGGCCCTGAGCGCTCGACACCAGGGTTGCCAAGGCAAGAATCGAACCTGCGATGCGCATGGTCATAAAACAGAGCGGCAAATATCTTATCGCCGTAGGCTGACATTATACGCGCGAATGGCATTTACCAAGCCAACCAGATTCGTTGCGCGCAGGCGCAATTGTCCCGATCTTTTTTTGGGGGCTGGTGCTCTCCCTCTCTATCGCAGGTTATTTGCAATTGGACGGAGGACGATCAGGACATCCGTTGCGGATTCCTCCGAGGTTGGCGTGACCGTTGATGGCGCGGAGACTAGGCTGAAGTGCAACGGGCTGAGAAATTCTTCCGGTAGAACTGTTAATGCCATTTGCTGCGGTTTTTTCATGCGCAACAGGAATTCACCAGCCGCATTGCTGAAGACCGTTTGGTCGCCAATAAGAATTGCGGCGCCTTCCACGGGCGATCCGCGCTCGCTGCGAACCTGGCCGCGGACAACGTAGTCGCCAAACTTAGGTGCTCGTTTTTCACCGTCTCCGGCGAGATGCAAGTTGGGCGTTAGGAGCGTGCTGAGAGAAGCCGTATAGCGAAGCTTGCCGTCCGGCGAGCGGAAGGTATCGCCGTTCACCTGGAGGCCTCCCCATAGCTTCAAATGGAGCGTGACGCCGACACCCGTAACCAGAGGATTGGCGAGGAACGGCATGTACAGCGTCTGGTAGTCGACGCTGACGGAGAAGTGGTTTGTGGTGTAGCTGCCGCCGAAAAGGAAGTTCGTGTTCCCCGGGGTCCGATTGATCACCTGCAAAAGGCTTAATTTGGGTGAGATCGTTTCGTGAACCGTCGAGATGAGGTAGCTGGCCCGAGGCTTGGGACCATTCAGGTTTTGGTAATAGCTGATGCTGACATTGATGTTCCTGGTAATATCGCGCGATACAGTAAAGCCGTCAGAAACGTTGCGTCCTGAAGGGCCGTGCGATTCGAACACTCCGGTGCCCAACCGAAACCTGGCTAGGTCAAAGCTCGACTGCAACTGGTCCACGCTGGCCCGCTCGAAAGGAGCGTTCAGATTGTCCTGTGGCGCAAGAAAATTCTCGTGCCCGGCGGTAAGCTCGAGGCTGGAATACGGCTTTACCGTCACCAGAAGATTCTCCCGGTCCGGTTCCGAGGCAAGAAGAGAGGGCGTGGTGATCCGGCGAAACCCGCTACCCGCCCCAATGTAGGCCGCTTTGATTTCATACCAGTTGCGATCGGCGTCTATACTCGCGGCAAAGTAAGTCTTGTTGGAACCCATCCCGGCGGAGAAGTCGGTCTTCAACCATTCGCGCACCTGCCAATCGAACCCCTCGATCCAGGTTTGCTGATGGGAAATAATATTGCGGGAGTAGAAGTGAAAGCTCGGGGTGATTGCCTTATCGATGAAAACGATTGCCAGGGCCGTTTGATTCTGAAACGCTTGAAATAGCGGCGTGCCTGCCGGCAAGGTAGTGACTCCGGCGAAGACAAAGACGTGGCTGTTTCCCGGAAGCGTTGCGCCCACACCCCTGGTAGTAAGGAATTCCTCTCCGCCAAAAATGTCCGTTGGAAGATTGAACGCGAGACTTTGGTCCCCTGCCGTGAACTGATAGGGGCCGATCGCCATTTTCGCATAAGTCCCCAGCCGAAAAGCCCCGCCGAGTACACCCGCACCGAGATAGCCCTCATAGCCCGGCCCCTGAACGCTAAGGGAACCGCCGATGGTCGGAACCATATCCGAAGCTCCGGCTTCCACTTTGATCACTTGGGCGGAAACGGTGCCGGCAAACGCCCACACAAGAATAAGCAAGGTCGCACAAAAAGCGATTTGGTACGCGCGGGCGTAGCAAAACTTGCGCGTCACGGCGTCGTGCTCTGGATGGCTTGTTCCAAGTGAAAGGGCTCCAGCTGCAGGATGACCTTATTGGGACCTGACGTGTCGGTCCAAGGAATCTCGATTTCCCGCTCACTGTGAGGGAAAACCGGAAAACCGTTACTGCTAGCTTGGTCACGCAGGGAAGTCACGTCAGCTTCGAGCACGCGGCAAAAGGCGGGGCCGGTGTTCTGGACCCTAACCGTGACAATCTTGGCCTGAGGATCGAACTTCGCCGTCTTGACGACCAGGTCCTCTTTTTTTACTCCCTGTTTCGGCAAAAGGTAAATCGTATGCGGCAGCAGGAGATGAATCTTAAGGCCTTCCGCAGTCGTCTCTTTGTACCCGGCAAACGTGGCGTAGACGACGAACCATGCAGGAATGGCATCCGCACTGGACTCGTAAAAAACCAGGTAGCTCTGCTTGGGCAGGATACGGAAGCTGCTGGCGGAAAATTTTACGTGGATATTGCTGTCCAACGGCCGGTACGACATCTGCCCGGTGTCGGATACGGTGAAACTCTGGGTGTCCAGGGTTACCGTGAGTGTTTCCAAGGTGTCGTTCACGTATTCGATCTTGCCTTTGGCCTTCTTGTCGCGTTCCTGAACAAAGTTTTCGTCAATGAGTGGACGCACCGTCTGCGCATGAAGCGACAATGCGCACAGCAAAAGACACGCGGCCTGGAGAACGTATCTCCAGGCCCGATGTCCCGAAAATGCGGTTCGGATTGAATGGACCATGTTAAAACATGAGCCTTAGGGCGTGGCCTGAGCCTGAATGTTCACCGTTCCCGTGTAGCTTGCCGCAGGCAACTGCGGAATGCCGGTCGTGTTGATGTTCCAAGTGAGGGTCGTCGTGGTGCTGCTGGCCTTGTTGGCTGCAGTGATCGCGACGTTGCCGATCTGCACGCCCGTGGCGGCAGCCGGAGTAACGAAGGCCGGAACGCCCGCGCCGCCGCTGACCGAGGTGTTCAACGCCCCACCCGCGCTGCCAGAGCCGGCCGCTGCTGCGGTCACTGCACTGGCCGGGATGTTGTCAGCCGCGCCATCGGTCAAGGCAGCGGCGCCATTCGCCACCCACGCCCAGACCGTGACCTTGGTGCGGCCAGGCGCCAGAGCCCATGAGGTTAGTATCGTGCTCGTGGTGCTGCCCGCATTGGCCGCGGTATTGGGGGCGAGCGTAAAGTTAACTACCGCGCCACCCGTCACCCCTACCGTGAGCGATTCCGGCAACGTCGCGTTTAGAGTCACGGTGCCGGCAGTGGAACTGATCTGGGCATTGGCAGCCGGGGGGATACTTGTTGCGAGCACTATCCCCGCTGCTATTACCAGCAATTTGCGAAAGTTCTTCATGAAGCCTCCGTTATCGAATTTGAGAGGGGCGATCCTCTCGGCTTTCCAAACCGCGCTCCGTGTTCCAATCGTTTGGCTCTCGTTTGCGCATTACCGTTTTAGCGTTTCGAAGTGAAACTGGGCACTAGTACGAGCGTACCGAAATCTCGAGCGCACTATTGTCATTTAGGAACAGCGCTAGGTACCTTTGAACTATTCTGGAACAGTCGGTGCAAAATTGCTCTTCAGTAAAATTCGTTCAGTTCGTTGCGAAGCCTTGTTTCGTGCTTCATTGCAAACAGCTACCATTCGCCCTCAAAAAGTGTTCGGGCTCCATGCCTGACCGCCAAGCGGCTGGCGTGGAGCCCGAAGTTTTATCCGGATTGGATGGACCAAAGTCAGAACATGAATGTTCAGGGCGTGGCCTCAGCTTGAATGTTCACTGTGCCCGTGTAAGTTGCCGCGGGCAACTGCGGAACGCCTGTGGTGTTGATATTCCAGGTCAGCGTCGTCGTAGTGTTGCTCGCTCTGTTGGGGCGTCTGATCCGGATTTGGCCGATCTGTACGCCTGTGGCCGCCGCCGGCGTAACGAAGGCCGGAACGCCCGCACCCCCGCTCGCCACCGTGCTCAACGTCCCGCCCGCGCTGCCGGAGCCGGCCGCCGCCGCGCTTACCGCACTGGCCGGAATGTTGCCACCCGCGCCGTTGGTCAAGGCTGCGGCGCCGTTCGGTACCCACGCCCACACACTGACCTGGGTGCGGCCACGCCTTAAAACCCACGTGGTTCGAATCGTGCTTGTTGTGCTGCCGGCATTGGCTGCCGTGTTGGGCCGGAGCGCAAAGTTAACTGTCGCCCCTCCCGTCACGGTCACATTGAGCGACTCTAACACCGTAGCGTCTAGAAACACGGTCTGAGCCTGTAAAGGCGCGGAGATCGCCGCCGAGAGTGCCATCCCCCCTATAAGGACAAGCAATCTCTGAAAGTTCCTCATGAAGCCTCGGGTTCAAATGTAGGGAGAAATGCCAAATCGCGCTCCATGTTTCAATCGTGGGTTTCGTGTGTACACCCCGTTTTAGCGCTTCGAAGTGAAAGGGTGCACTAGTACGGGTGTACCGAATGTGTGCGTGCACTATTGTCTTTTAGGAACGGCGACTCGCACTTTTGGCTCATTCCGAAACAGATATGTCAGGGGATCAGACGAATTGTCGTGTTGCGATCGATCATCCCCCGTTTGGAACGGGCCAAAATGGTTCGAGCCCCACGCCTTGCCGCAAGTGCGGCAAGGCGTGGGGCCCGGAGTTTTCGGATGCCAAAGAGCGCGCTAATAGGTCGCGCCTTCGGGGACCCAGATGACGTCGATGCGCCGGTTGTCGGTTGCGCCAGCCTGGCCGGCGCCGCTGCGAGTGGCGACCCGCGAGGCGTCAATGCCCTTTTCGCCGAGATATTTCACGCCGTTGGTGGCTCGGTCGCCGGCGATTTTCTCGGGCTTGGCTTCCTTGGGATCGGAGTAGCCGATGATCACGGCGCTGCCCCGCGGTTCATTCTGCAGGCGGAGCGCGACGTCATCGAGGATGCGCTTGCAAACGTTGTCGATGCGCGTGCTGAGCGACTTGCCAAATGCGCAATCGCTGATTTTGCTGGCCTGCGGCGGCGGAGGCACCGTCTTCACCTCGACCGTCGACGAGCAATCCGCGGCTCCGCCGCGACCGTCGTCCACGCGCACCGTTACCGTGTAATTCCCCGGCGCGAGGCCCGATGTGTCGAAGTCTGCTGCGGCGCCACTCCCCACGATCTGCCCAGCGTTGGCCCGCCATGTGTACGTCAGCGGGTCGCCATCCGGGTCGCTGGCATTCGTGCTGATGTGAACTTTCTCACCGGCAAAGACCGAGGAGCGGTCGGCCGAGCACGTAATCGTCGGAGGATGATTTGGCTTGGGCTCGACGCTGATTGCAACGCTGGAGCTGGCGGAGCCGCCCCGGCCGTCGTCCACTTTCGCCGTAATTGTGTCCGATCCGAGTGGCGTGCCGGCGGAAAGCCAGCGAACTTGGGATCCGGTGCCGTCCACCTTGCCGCCGGTTGACGTCCACGTGTAAGTCAACGGGTCGTTATCGGGATCCGAGCCTGTGCATTTAATTGCAACCGCATCGCCCGAATCCAAGTACACCATGCTCTTATCGGCGGTACACGAAACCGTGGGCGGATGGTTGACAGGCGGAGCCTTCTCGGGCCAGTAGGCGGTCCCAATTTTCACGACAAATCCGGACCGATCGTTGAGATCCCTCAGATTCAGCATGCGCCGGTAGCCGACGTCGATGCCAATGTTCTTCCAAGGATACATGCGCAGTCCCCAAACTCCGTCGACGGGATCGCGCGCGCCAAACGACGTGTCGGGTGTGCCGTTACTGAAGGCGTCCGTGAAGATCACAGCTGAATATTCCGTCATCGGTTGAAATCGGCTTTCCGGGAAAGAGATAAAGCCCACGCCGGTTCGGACTTGATTCGACATGTTAAACAGAGGATTGCCAGTGACATCGCGCGGATCGCGCCCGAACCAGTACCCCACGTTAAATGTCGCCGTAATGATGTTGCTCCATTGCTTGCTGACGGCCGCGGAAACTAAGTCGCTGATCGGACTCCCCTGTGTGCCATTGGCAAGCAGCTTATTCACATCCGTTTTGGTCGAAATAATCAGATCATTGCGGACCGAAAAGCTGATGGGAGCGCCTTGCCGCTCGGAGAGGAATGCATACTTGAGTCCCAGAGTTATATTCCCGATGCCGCCGTTGTTGTTCGAGGCGAATGGATAATCCTCCACATATCCGGGAGCGCTGCCGAGGGCCGTGGGAAAGAATGAATTAGGGACTGGAATTCCGAGAGCTATCGGCGCGCAAGTATTCAATGGAACCGAGCGCAAGCTCAACTGGCCGGGACATCCGACGTGCACGTGGCCATAGGGATCAAAAGCAGCGTAGATATTCAAGGTGTCCGTTATGCCATAGCTAAGATCCGCGCCGAATTCAAGTATGGTGACGCTTCCCGGCATGCGGCCGAATTTATTTCCAAATGCGGAGAACGCAAAGCCGTGCTTCGGGAGGGTGTCGGCTGTTTCCAGTGTGAACAATCCAATCGTTCCCGTCGTTGCCAGCATGGGAGTAAATTTCGGTGCGGGCTTGTAGTCATCGTCTGTGCCTTTTTGTGCCGGGACGGCAGGCGCAGCCGCCGAGGCTGATTCCGAAGCCACGGTTTCACCGGCCTTTGCGGGATCGGAAGAGACAGTGGTGTCCGAAGAGGTTGCAGACGTGGTGTCAGCGTTCTTTCTAAGTTCCCTTTTGGTCTTCTTTGCCGGATTCTTTGAGAAGCCGGACGGAACGAGAAGGAAAAGTAGTAGCAATAGTCCCGTACCACGCATGATCAGTCGCAGCATGAACGCAGACCTCCAAGATTGTGTTGACCAATATGGGACAGTGATATGCCTTAGCATCGGACCGTCAAAGTATGATTCCATTAGCGGGCGCAAAGTCCCTCATCACGGAGTCCCCCAGCTAATTCATCGATTGGGACCACAAACGGTCGCCATTATATCTTGACTGTACATGTCCCTAGAGATTTTTTCCTCCTATGCATCTGGTAAGTAAGGAGTTGAAAAGCTGTATCCCTGGCGCGACCCCGCTCGCCCAAGTTGCTCGCAGGCCACCCCGGAGGCCTCTTTGCCATCTGAGTAGCACAGACCAAGAAGACCGGAGGGTTTAAACATGCCGAAGACTTTCCCAGTTTGGGCTTTTGGAACTTCCGTCATTTTGCTTTTGAGCGGCATATTCGTTTGCCCTGTGCCGACCGGAGCGGGGCAAGGCCGGAGTGCGGCCTCACATGCAGCGGCCGATTCCGTACAAAATGGAACCCATTTCCTTGTCCGCCTCGATCAGGAAATGAATACGGGCAAAGACAAAGTGAACAAGAAGTTTGAGGTTAAAACTCTTGAACCGCTGGAAACTTCGAGCGGTTATGTGCTCCCTGCCGGCGCAAGGATACTTGGGCACATCAGCCGGACCGAGCCGGGAGGGTTGACCGGGCATGCCCGGGTTTGGCTGACGTTTGACGATATCGAAACCAGCCGCGGCACGCTCCCCATCGTGGCGGAAGTTTCAAGCGTTCCCGGCGAATTCAGTGTTCGCACTGGCGAAAGCAAAGAAGGCGAAATCGAGGCGCGCACCAGCAAGGGAACGCAGGTGCTCGAAGCAACAGCCGCCGGCGCGGCGATGGGCAGTGCCGCGGGAGCCGCCGCTCACAACGGCAAAGCGGCTGCAATGGGTGCCGCGGCGGGTGGCGCTGCCGCCTTCCTGGCGTCCTCGGGAATTGGGCAGGAAATCGATTTGCCGAAAGGGACGAAGCTCGAACTCGTCCTCGATCGGCCCCTTTACCTGAATCAGTAAGTATCTGGGCGCACCTGGATATCGAGGAACACCAGACTATCGAAAATCACGAAGCGAAGGGCCCCCAAAACAAAACTTCAAGGGCTGTTCCTACCGCCTTCCCATGCGCTTGGCTGTTAACATTGCACGAAGTGACGGCCCGCCTTCACCCAAAGTGCGCAAGATGCGCAAAAAGCCACGTGAACGGCTACGGGCCACGGCGTTGGCTAGTGACTCATGATTGCCTGGACATCTTTTTGAAACGCGAAAGCAATTAAACCTCCGAGAACGATCAAGATAATGAGAAACGACATTACTACAAGAATTAAGTGCGATTCCGAGTAGTCAATCATCCTGGCAACAAAGAGGTAGGCCATCAACGCAAACCACAGCCCGTTGTAAGCAGTCAGCAAATACCGCCCCCATTTCCTTCTGCGGATCCAAGCATAAGCAATCAGGAAACACGGCCCGAAAATAAGTATTTGCGTGCCCAAAAAGTCTAAGAAGGGAGCAGTAGCCAGTTCGCTCTTGGGAGCGATCATCAAGAATATTGCTGGGGAGACGAAGGCAGAGAGCCCGCCAAAGAGGTAAACAACCCCAACTAAGGTGGTTAGGGCTTCTGTGTCAAGGATCATTTCACCCTGCTTCTAGGTGCTTGACTGTAGTGGGGACAAACATATTCTAGCACGCACAATAGGTGACCTAGAAACCGATGGCACACGGCCGAGTGGCCGAAATTTTCATGCTTTCAGTTGACGAACAATCGCGGCCGAATCGTATCATGCGTGACAGGCTAGCGCGCTTGCGTGGCCATGATGGAGAATTTCAACCCTAGCGCCTGCATGACGCGGATGATCGTGCCAAACTCCGGATTGCCTTCCATGCTCAGGGCTTTGTAGAGGCTTTCGCGGGATAGCCCGGCTTTCTTGGCAATCTGTGACATGCCGCGTGCGCGAGCGATGGTGCCTAGCGCCTTGGCAATGAAGGCCGGATCCTCCGTTTCCAGGGCTTCTTCCATATAGGCATTGATGGCTTTCCTGCTGTCTAGATATTCCGCGGAGTCGTAGAGAGAAGTCTTTGATTTTTTCTTTGCCATCTTCGTTTTGCGAACTTCAAACTTGGATGAGTGTATCCTATGGGATACATATTTTCAACTTTCAACTGCAAGACATTCCAGCCTTCGAAGACCGCCAACAGGGACACACTTGGCGCGCGGAGTGGAAACCCACAGGCTGAAGCCTGTGCTACTTTTATTTCCACGCGGCGTAAACAGGCTTGCCGACTAAGAGCGCGGGATTCGCGCCCTGGCGCGGGCGGAATTTTTGGGCGCGGCCATTGCCGACTTCGGCGACGTAGAAATTTCCTTCCTGATCGACGGTCATTCCGTGGGTGTTGAAGAGACCTCCGGGCCAGTCGGCCAGCGTGCCCCACGCGTAGACCAAATGTCCTTCGAGATCGTACTCCACGATTTTCGAGTTTCTGTCGTCGGCGGCCCACAGCTTCCGGTCGGCGGACATGTACAGGAAATTTATGGAGGAATATTTGTCGACCGGCCACTGGTCCACGAATTTTCCGTTTTCATCGAAGACCTGGATGCGGTGATTGCTGCGGTCGACTACGTACACGTGATGCGTGACCGGGTCCGCGGCGATGCCGTGCACGACATTAAAATAACCCGGACGCATTTCATTAGGCGGGACGCCTTTTTCTCCCCAGGCGAGCAGGAATTTTCCGTTCTTGTCGAATTTCGCGACGCGCGTGCCGTTGTATCCGTCCGAGACGAACATGGTGCTGTCGGGCAGCCAGGTGAGAAATGTGGGCCGGTTGAAATGCGTACCGTCCGCGCCGGATTTGTCGATCGTGCCGATGGTCTGGAGAAGCTGCTTTCCGTCGTGGCTGAATTTGAAGACCGCTTCTTTATAATCGTCGACCACCCAGACATTTTTCTCAGGGTCGTACGGATTGATGTACACGGCGTGCGGGCGCTCGAAAAAGTTGTCCCACTTCGTCCAATCCTCGGAAATTTTTCCGCTTGCATCCACGACGACCAGCGCGTGTTCCCAGCGCGCGTCGACGCCTTTCTTGCCGCTCCATTTTTTGTCCGCGTCCTCGGGCAGATCGCCCGGAGCGCCTCCTCCCGGCAAGCTGGCCACCGGCCCTTGCGACGCATTGCGGAACGGCACCTCGCCGGTCGGGAACGAAAGGCTCGGGCCAAACGCGGGAATCGGAGTGTTCACAGGCCGCTTCAAGGCGGGCAATTCGCCGCGCTGCGCGATGAACACTCGATTCGGGCTTTCCGCGAAAATGCCTTCCACCGCGCCCCACGTCCAATTCTCATGCCCCGGCAACGAAGTCAAAGGCTTCGGCCAGTCCGCGACAGGTTCGTAAGGACCGGTGATGTCTTCGCCGCCCTTTTGTCCCGGAACGGCGGGGAACGCGGATTCGGGCCTCGCTTGCGCCTGCACGCGCTGCATTCTGCTCTCGACGAGCAAACCGGCCACGAACCCGGACGCAGTCATCACTACAAGTGCGAGCATTACCGTTCGATTTCGCATGGATCTCCCCCTTACATAACTTCGTTTGCTCGGCGGGCTCTTTAAGTCCTCGCCTGCTCTTTTGTTTCCCAAATATTGGTGATTTTAACGCGGGAGAATACTACTCCCGTACAGCAACTTGGGGCCAAGATTTTACAAGTGGCGCAAATGCGAAATCAAAATCCCTGCCCTTCCAAAAGGCGGAAAGGTGGGACGCCCGAACTTCAAGAAGCAAACCCCAAAGATTTGGACACCTGCCAACAGCCACGCAGGCAACGCAGAAGAGATACAATCGGAGTCTCTCGAATTTGCCGTTTACGAATTGAGGAACACGATGGAACATAACTTGGAGCACACCATATCGCTTCTCACTCGCACTCCTGCTGCTCTCAATGCGCTGCTGCGCGATCTGCCGGAAACGTGGACGCTACGAAATGAAGGGGAAAACACTTGGAGTTCGTTCGATGTCGTCGGCCATCTGATTCACAGCGAACGCACGAATTGGATCCCGCGGGCGAAAATGCTGCGGCAATTTGGCGAGACTCAAGCGTTTGAGCCATTCGATCGTTGGGGACAGGTGCGAGAAAGCCAGGAGAAGTCGCTCGGGCAGTTATTGGATGAATTTGCCCGTTTGCGGTCGGAGAACCTGGCCGAACTTCGTTCCTGGAATTTGCGGCAAGAGGACCTCGAGCGGCGCGGAAAACATCCTGCCCTCGGAGTCGTTACTCTGTCAGAGCTGCTGGCGAGCTGGGCCGCTCATGACTTAACTCACCTTCACCAAATCTCAAGGATCATGGCTCACCAATATCGGGAGGCCGTAGGCCCTTGGAGCAGAAACCTTGGGGTGCTGAAGTGCGCCGGGCATAGCTCTCCTTGAAGAACTCTCCAAATTTGCGGAGTTGCGACGACACCTGTCAATCGCGCAGAGAAGTGATTCGAATCGGTGCGGCCACTTGAAAATAGGGATTCGAAACTGAGTCAAAACCACCCACCTGAGTTCGAACTTGTCCTTGACCGGCTCCTGTATCTGACTCAATAGCAAGGGTTGAAGCAAAGAAGAGCACGCCCTGTATCTCAGCTTGGCATTACCGGGGCGGTACTGGTAGATTCGAAGGGAGGCGCCGCCCCTACGTCCCAGGGACTGCTTACAAACCGAATGGCTGAAGCGACCCGATTTGAAACAACGAAACCCTCTCCAGATCGCGTCCTAATTGTCGAGGACGAGGAGAATGCACGCCTGGGATACGAAGCGCTCTTACGCCGATGGGGATATGACGTGCTGGGCGTAAATAGCGCGGAGGACGCCCTGGCAAAATTTTCCGAGTTTGCGCCCGCCGTGCTAATCGCCGACGTGGAGCTGCCCGGAATGAACGGCCTGGATCTTTTGGCGCGGCTCGGCGACGAGTTGCAAAACGTTCCGGCGATCGTCATCACCGGCAAAGGGAGCGAAGAACGCATCGTGGCGGCCATCGAAGCCGGCGCGTTCTGGTACATCGAAAAACCGCTCAAGGGCGCGGTCCTGCACGTGCTGCTGGACAGGGCGCTCGGCCGCGTTCGAGACAAGAAACAAGTTGCGGCGCTCACCCGGCAACTGCGCGAATCCGGGAAACTGGGCGATCTGGTGGGCCAATCCAAAACGATGCAAGAGGTCATGCATATCGTCGAGCAGGTGGCGCCATCGTCCGCATCCGTGTTGATCACTGGGGAAACCGGGTCGGGCAAGGAAATTCTGGCGCGCACGATTCACCGGCTCTCGCCACGCGCCGACCGTCCGTTCATTGCGATCAATTGTTCGGCGATTCCCGAATCCCTGATGGAGAGCGAGATTTTCGGCCACGAGCGCGGGGCTTTCACCGGCGCGGCGGAGCGGCGGCTCGGCTGTTTCGAGCTCGCCGACGGCGGCACGCTGTTGCTCGATGAAATCGGCGAGATGCCCGCGCCGACGCAGGCGAAATTGCTTCGCGTGCTCGAGGATCACAAAGTGCGCCGCCTCGGCAGCAAAGTGGAAACGCCAGTCGACGTGCGCGTGCTGGCCGCGACGAATAAGGAGCCCGAGCAGGCCGTGGCCAAGGGAGAATTGCGGCAAGACCTCTATTTCCGCTTGAACGTGTTTCATATTCTGCTGCCGCCGCTGCGCGATCATAAGGAAGACATCCCGCTGCTGGTGGAGCACATTTTGCGCGAGATCAACGCCAAGCACGGGCGCCACGTTCGCGGCGTCAATCCCGACGTGCTCGATCTGTTCGCGAGTTATTCCTGGCCGGGGAATGTCCGCGAGCTTCGGAACGTGCTGGAACGCGCCGCCATTGTTTCCGACCGCGACCTGATCGGCCGCGCAAGTTTGCCGAATGATTTCGGCCACGCGCCCGCGGCAGCCGCATCCGACCTGGCCTCGCTGCGTTTTCCGCTGGGAACCACGGTGGAAGCGGCCGAACGGGAACTCATCTTGCAGACTTTAGCCTCTACCAATAACAAAACACGCGCCGCCGAATTACTGGGAATCAGCCTGAAAACCCTGCACAATAAGCTGAAAGAATATGAGGCTGCAAAAGCTCCCTCGAAATGAGGGGCGGGGCAACTCATGCAACTCCGGCTGAAAACGAAGATTACGCTGACGACAGCGGCGCTGGTTCTCGCCGTCGTAGGCGTGAACTCCACGCTCTACGTCATGAACCTGACGCGGCAGGTCATTCGGCAGGCGAACGAGCGCGCTCAACTGGTTTCGCGGCACATCTTTTTTGAGGCGCAAAACGCGCTGGTGGACGCCGCCAAAGCGGGCGGGTCGCCGGCGTCGGATAGCCAAGAGGACTTGCGCGCCTACGTTCAGCAAGCCTTTGACGATAGTGCGCCGCTGGCTTCCGCGATTGACTCCGAAGTAGGGTACTCCCCGCTGATTTACGAAGTCTCCGTTACCGATGTCAACGGCATGGTTTTAGTCTCCAGCGACAAGTCCCTGCCCGGGAATGCCACGCCCTCCAGGACTAACCTTTCGCAACTTGTTTCCAGCAGTTTCACGCAACAGCTTAAGGTGCTCTACGGGCCGCCGCGCACGTATGAAGTGGACTATGCTTTCCAGATCGGGCCTCCGGGCAACCAGATTCCGTTTGGAGTCGTGCGGGTCGCGGTGCAGACAGGTTTGTTGCGAATCACGATCACTCCCGCGTTGCGTTCGGCAGCGCTCTTGGCGCTGGCCTCGGTGGGAATTTCCGTATTGCTTGCCGCGCTGGTGAGCAGCCTATCTCTCGCGCCGCTCAAGCGCATTACCGCGCAACTCGACCGCATCGCCAAAGGAGAATTCGATCAGAAGCCGCTCGAGCGCGGAGACGAATTCGGCCAGGTCAGCACGAAGATCAGCCAGATCGGAATGCAACTCCGCGGCGTCAGGGAAATTTTCAGCAATTTGCGAGAAAACATCGACCAGGTTCTCGGCGGGCTGGACGACGGCTTGTTGTTGTTTTCCGTCGATGGCCGTGCGGTTATGGTGAGTCCTGCGGTGGAGCGGTTTCTTTCCACGCCGTCGGATCAGCTTCTGGGGCGGCGCGCGGAAGATATTTTTCCGCCCGACCATGACGTCCGCGAAGCCGTGATGATTCGGAATGGCGAACTCGTCCCGGTCGATTCCGCCGAGGTCGTGTTGACCGGCATTGATGGGCCGGCACGGCGCGTGGGCGTCAGCGTTGAGGCCATCGGCGAAGGCGCGGCGCGAATGGGCACGCTCGTAAAATTCAAGGATCTGGAGTCGAGAGAACGTATCGGCACGCAGCTGCAGGTTTCCGAGCGCCTCGCCAATCTCGGACGAATTACCGCGGGCGTGGCCCACGAAGTGAAAAATCCGCTGAACTCGATGCGCATCTGGCTGGAAAATCTGAAAGCCAGCCTGCCGGATGTCGACGGGCTGCCGCTCCAGGCTGTTCGCGTTCTGGACAGCGAGATTGACCGGCTGGACAGTGTGGTGAAACGCTTCCTGGATTTCACGCGTCCACCAGAGATGCATCAGGAAGAATCCAGCCTCAAGGAAATTCTGGAAGAAGTCTTGGCCGTCGAGCGGCCCGCGTTTGACAGGGCAAATATCAAACTCGATGCCCGCCTGGCTGCCGACGTGCCTTACGTCCTGGTCGACAAGCCGCTGCTGAAGCAGGCATTGATTAATTTATTGGTAAACGCCGTCGACGCCATGACCGGCGGAGGCCAGCTTTTCGTTTCGTTGCGCCGGCAGGGAGAAATGGCCGAGATCGAAATTCGGGACACGGGTCGCGGCATCGCACCCGAACACCGGCAACGAATCTTCCAGCTATTCTTTACGACGCGGCCGGGAGGAAGCGGGATCGGGCTCGCGAGTGCCTTCAGAACGATCCAATTACATAATGGTTCGATTGCGTTCGATTCGGAAGTTGGACGCGGCACGACGTTTCGGATCGCCTTGCCGCTGGCTCGCCAGATGGAATCCGCGCTGTCCCGCCCTCGGGAACCGGGCGCAGCCGTCGCGAGGAGTCTGTGATGCGAAAATTTCAAATTTTCGCGCTGCTCTGTGCGGTCTCCGCCGCCATGGCGGGATGCGCGAACAAGCACATCGTGCGCGCGGCGCCGCCGTCGGTGAGCGCGCCGCCGCCGGATGAGACTTCGCCCATGCCGCCGCCGGAAACGCCGCCGCCGGTGACCACCACGGAGGAACCTGCGCCGGAGGTGCCGTCCCCCGCGCCGCCGCCCGTACCAGGCAAACGCCCCGCCGCGCCTCGACGCCCGGCCCCGGCGGAAACGGCCGAATCAACGCCGGCCAAGCCGGCACCGCCGCAGATTTCGCCGCAGCTTTCCGCCAGGGACCTGGATGCGACGAAGAAAAGCACGACTGCGAACATTACAACCGCGGAACATAATCTACAGCTCGCCAATGGCAAGCAGCTCAGCGCGGCGCAAAAAGACCTGACGGAAAAGATCAAAGGATTCCTCAGCCAGTCTCACGAGGCCATCATGGCCGACGACTGGGTGCGCGCGCAGAACCTTGCCGAAAAGGCGCGCGTGCTTTCCGCGGAACTCGTGAAATCGTTTTAAGCTGGGATCCCCATCTATCGCGCATCGCTGCGAGCAGTCTCCCATCAAATTCGTGCACTGCGTCGGCGTTGTAGCCTGCCGTTTATTTGCTATTCGCGAATTGCGTATGTATAATGGGCTCATGCTTTTGAAACCCCAGGACGTTGTGGTTCTCATAAAGCTCCTCGGATACGGGCCTAAGCGTCCCCCATACGCTCAGATTGCCAAGGAACTTTTCTTAAGTGCGTCTGAGGTTCACGCTTCGGTACAACGTTGCAAGCGGGCCCACTTGCTCGGTGGCGCGGAAAAGCAGGAGACGCCCAATATATCTGCCCTGGAAGAATTTCTGATACATGGGTTGAAGTATGCCTTCCCACCACAGCGCGGCGAACTCACACGAGGGGTCCCCACCGGATTCGCAGCCGAACCGCTTAAGAATCGGATTTCCGCCGGAAACGAATCTCCGCCTGTCTGGCCCTTCTCTGAGGGGATGACGAGAGGGTATTCACTTGCTCCTTTGTACAAGACCGTTCCGCAGGCGGCGCTATGCGACGCATTCCTCTACGAAATGCTAGCCCTTATCGACGCAATTCGGGACGGGAGGACTCGCGAGCGGCATATTGCCGAAGAAGAGCTCAAGGTCAGATTGCGGTCACCGCGCCATGCCGAACTCCAACATTGAGCTTCTGAAGAGAGTCGCCAGGCGCCTGGGCCCTCTCTTGTACGAGGTTGTCTTCGTCGGGGGTTGCGCTACAGGTTTGCTCATTACCGACGAGGCTGCGGCGGAAGTTCGTCCAACATTCGACGTCGACGTGATCGCTGAAATTACCTCTTATGCTGGCTATGAAGTTTTTTCAGAGCGTCTGCGAGCTCTTGGCTTTCGAGAGGATACGAGCGAGGGCGCGCCACGGTGCCGCTGGCTGATCGATGGCATGAAATTGGACGTGATGCCTATTGATGAAAAAATACTCGGGTTTTCAAATCTCTGGTATCGCGCTGCGATGGATGGGGCAAAAGAGATTGAGATCGAGCCCGCACTCCGCATCCGCCGTGATCACTGCCCCGTATTTCGTCGCCACAAAGATCGACGCGTTCAAAGGTCGTGGGCGGGGCGATTATGCGAGCAGCCATGACCTGGAGGATCTGTTGGCCGTCATCGACGGCCGCGAGGCAATCATCGAGGAGATCGCCCGTGCGGGTGAGGTGCGATTCTACATCGCCGAGCAATTCCGAACTTTGCTCGAAACGCCGGCCTTCGTTGATGCTTTGCCAGGCTATCTCCTGCCGGACACTAGCAGTCAAAATCGTTTGCCAATTCTATTCAACAGACTCATGGAAATCTCACGACAGCGATTGAAGTGAAGTCCACGCCTCACGCGAGTAGAGTGACTGAACTCCTCCTTGCAAACTGATAAGATATCGGCGTGAAAATGTACGATGTCGTGATCGTCGGCGGGGGCATCATCGGCGGATCGGTTGCGTTCGATCTGGCACGACGCGATCTGCACGTTGCCGTGGTGGACCGCCAGGAACTCATGCGCGAAGCCTCCTGGGCGGCTGCGGGCATGTTGTCTCCCGCTCCGGATTGTCCGGCCGCAATACCGCTGGTTCCGCTGGGGCGCGCCAGCCTGGCGCTGTATCCGAAATTTGTGGATGCCGTGGAAGATGCGTCGGGCCTGCGTACCGGCTTTCGCACGGGCGGCGCGATCGAGATTATTTGCCATGGCGAAGCGGAACGCGAATTGAGCACGCTGGTGGCGCTGCACCACGGGCTTGGGCTCGCATGTGAACCTCTGCCGTTGGATGAAGCTCGAAACATGGAACCTGCGCTTGGACGGGATGCGCGCGCGGCGGCGCTTCTTCCGGACGAATGTTCGGTCGAGCCGCGCGCACTGACGTCCGCGGTGCTCGCCGCCGCGGCTTCCGCTGGGGCGGCGCTGTGCCCCGGTGTTGAAGTGACTTCGCTCGCGCTCGATGGGAAAAAGTGCGCCGGCGTGAAAACTTCGAGTGGCGAGATTTTTCACGCGGCGCAGGTGGTGCTCGCCGCGGGCTGCTGGTCATCGCAAATTCCAGAGGCCGCGCCGTATGCGCCCACTCTTCCCGTGCGCGGCCAGATGTTGGCTCTGCGGCACTGCGGAACGCCCATTCGACACGTGTTGCGCTCCGAGAGCGGTTACCTCGTCCCCCGCGGCGTGGAGAGCCCGCAGACAGTAGTTGTGGGCAGCACGATCGAGAACGCGGGATTTGAAAAGCGCGTCACTTCGGGCGGCATCGAAAAAATCCTTTCGGCGGCGAATGAACTGACGCCTGAACTGGCGAAGGCGGAAATCATCGAGACCTGGTGCGGCTTGCGGCCCGGCTCGCCGGATCAATTGCCCATCCTTGGGCCTGTGGATGTCGATGGTTTGGTCTTCGCGACCGGCCACTACCGCAACGGAATTCTGCTCGCTCCCGTCACGGCAAAGCTCATCGGCGAGTGGATCGCCGAGAGAAGGATTAGCCTCGATTGGGAGGCGTTTAGCCCGCTTCGCTTCACGCGGGCAGACGCCGACCGTTCCGCATCCGCATCTTAGCCGCTATAACTTCGCTCTTAGCGATCGCAGCTATCTGAATTGAAGGAGAAACAAATTCCGAGGGTCGAGAAATCTCTCTTTTCCTGCGTTTCAAACAAAGAGAGATTCCTCACTTCGTTCGGAATGAAAATATGAAAGCGCGACTCCTGCCTTCAGCGATACGCTGTCGGTGGGAAACCTTTAAGGAAAGGAGTCGCGCATGAGTGAATATATCGCGTTTGATTCGCATAAGCACTACACCTGGGTGGACCGGCAAGACCACTCGGGCGGAAAAAATCGTTGCCATCGATTGGAGCATGCTCCGGGAGCGGTGCGAGAGTATCTGAGCGGCAGTGAACCAGGAACCGCCGTGGCCGTGGAAGCGACCGGGAACTGGTATTGGATTATTGACGAGATCGAGCAAGCCGGGTTGCGGCCGCAGTTGGTGCATCCGCGCAAGGCCAAGCTGATGATGGGGCTGACCAACAAGACCGATAAGCTGGATGCGCAAGGGCTGAATCGTTTGCAGCGCAACGGCACGCTGCCGACGGTGTGGATTCCGCCGGGGCCGCTGCGCGATTTGCGCGAGCTGACTCGCACGCGGCTGGTGCTGGTGGCGCAGCGCACGCGGCTGAAGAATCGTCTTTCGGCGACGCTGGCCAAGTATGGAACGCCCGCGAGCGAATGCAGTGATCCGTACGGCAAGCGCGGACGCGCCGAGCTGGACCAACATCTGCAGGGCTTGCCCGAACAGACGCGTTGGGTGAGCGGGCAGTTGCTGTTGCAGTTGGATTTTGTGAGTGCCCAAGTGAAGCCACTGGAACAGCGGCTGGCCGAGTTGGTGCAAGTCACGCCGGAAATGCAGTGGCTGCTGACGATGCCGGGAGTGGGCGTAATTCTGGCGGCGACGATCGCGTTGGAGATCGGAGAGGTGGAGCGATTCCCAAGCGCCATGCACCTGGCCAGCTACTCGGGAACGACACCGCGCGTGCACGCCAGCGGCGGGAAAGTGCGCTATGGATCGCTGCGCGTGGACGTGAACCGGTATTTGAAATGGGCCTTTGCCGAAGCGGCCAATTCGGTGGCGGTGAATCACCTGCGCTGCCCGGAGCGGCATGTCAGCCAGTTATACCGGCGGCTGCGCCAAAAGAAAGGGCATCCCAAAGCGATTGGAGCGGTGGCGCGGCATCTGGCCGAAGCCGCCTTCCACGTGCTGCGAGGCAAACAGATGTATCGAGATCCCAGTTTTGGTCGAGGTCGGACCAGCCAGGTGTAAGCGCGATTTTGTCATGATCCCGCTCGACGCGATCGCGGAATGAATGCGACACACCTGCGAATAACTCCATGCCCCTTCACGAGGGCGAAGAGATGACTCGGAACGACCCGTTCGATCGATTTTTGCGTTGACACAGGCGCTTTCAGAGATGACAAAAATAAATTAGTTTTCCCGCAGCCAGCGAAGCCTGTCCTATTGAAACTCAGAGGGGCGAGCGGCTGCGTGTGGGCTCACGGCTGGGCGGACCCGGGAGAGCCGAGGCGCGGCCGGGATCGGTGAAATTAATTCGGCTGGCATCGAGATAGACGCTGCGATCGAGGACGACGTCAACGGTCGTGCCGCGCGGCAATTCTAGTTCGGGGCCTCGTGTGAGGAGCACGGCGGCGAGTCCGACGGCCGCGCCGGCGCCGGCTCCTATGCCCGCGCCCTTGCCGCCTTGTCCGGCGATGGCGCCGATGGCCGCGCCAACTCCGGTCGTTTTCACAACCGTTGCTGCGTCATCGCCCTTATCTGTATCACCGTGAATATTTCCTTCAGCGTCGGTCGGGTCGTTTGCGCCCGTCCCGGCATTGGTCGGGACGGCGTTGAAGTCCACCGCGTAGCCATTCGGGAGAATCATCGAATTCAGCCGCAGCCGAATTTCGCCCGTGCCTTTTACTTTGCCGGGGCGCCGGGCTTCCTGGATTTCACCTTGCACGTAAGATCCTGCAGGAATGAGAATTCGATTGTCGATCACGACCGGGAAAAGGGTTTCGAGATAAACTGGATCACCGGGCTTGGCATTTCGCGTGGTCACCGCGTTGTGCAGGATCAAAGGCAAGCGCGTGCCGGAAGGAACCACGTATCTGGCCGGTGCAGCTTTCCTCGGGGCGGAATCTGAAGCCGGAGAAGCAGGCGCGGCTGGCGCTGCTGCGGGTTGAGCCGGCGGAGATTGTACTGCGGGACCTTGCGCTGGTCCTTCGGGCATCTGCGCGGCGAACACAATTCCGCTCGTCCATAATCCCGCAACCAGTAAAAGAACAGGCCAACTGATTTTCATGCGATTTCTCCGATGCCAGCTACGATGCGGATTTTCAACCCCGGGATGCGGTGATTATACCCCCTCTTTTCCTAGTTAGAGTTTCGATATAGTGCGCGATTCCCTTTTGTGGCGCCGGCGTCTCGCCGGCGACTTTGCTCTTGCGGAGGCCTGCGGAAAATCGCCGGCGGGACGCCGGCGCCACGAGACAAGCTTTTCTTGACATGAAATGGCGGCTAACTTACTGTCTTGTGCAACGATTCAAAGAACGACCTAAATACCGAAAGCGGAATCCGCATAGGATGGGAGAGAGTCCATCATCTTGGCCGCCACAAGGAGAATTCTAATGAAAAAACTGATTTTGATTCTGGGTCTCGCGATGCTCATTCCCGCCCGCGCTTCCTGGGCGCAAGTCGCCAAGGGGAATGACGCCGGCGTATCCATGGGCCACGTGCACTTTTTGGTGCCGGATGTAGAGGCCGCCAAAACGTTCTGGACGGCGATGGGTGGCGTCCCCGGGAAACTGGGTCCTAACGACGTATTCAAATTCCCTGGCGTCCTGATCCTGGTACGAAAAGGGGACGGCACGGCCCCGACCGTCGGATCCGTTGTTGGCCACATTGGCTTTCATGTGCCCGATACCACGGCGGCGCTGGCCCGGTGGAAGGCGGCCGGATTGAATACGGAAGTCGGCCAGAACCCCGGCCAGGGCTTCGTGTGGACGCCGGACAAACTGTTGCGGGTCGAGATTCTGGAGGACAAGACACAAACCGTTCCGATCGCGTTCCACCATGTGCATTTCTACATCGCCGAAACCGCGGGCTCTTCGAATGTGCTGGAGATGCAATCGTGGTACGTCAAGATGTTCGGCGCCAAGCCGGGGAAACGCGGACAGTTCGACGCCGCGGATATACCGGGCGCGAACCTGACGTTTACCAAATCAGACACCCCAACTGTGGGGACCAAGGGCCGCATGCTGGATCACATTGGATTCGAGATCGTGGGTCTCGAGGCGTTTTGCAAGAAGGCGGAGGCCAACGGCTTGAAGTTCGACATGCCTTATACCAAGAGGCCGGACCTGGGGATCGCCCTGGCGTTTATCACCGATCCGTGGGGAACGTATATCGAGCTGAACGAAGGCTTGGACAAGATGTAATAGTGGCGCGGGCTTCAGCCTGCGGGTTTTGGTCCTAGCTAGACCGGACCCCCACAGGCTGAAGCCTGTGCTACTTATCCCCGAATTGACGCGATTCGCGAGCCAGCTTAAGCTTGCATTTTACGAGGAGACACGATGGCCAAGCTGGCGCTGGTTTACGGCATGCGGCTGTTCCCGGAAGATGAGTTAGGTGAAATCGGTGATGCCGTTGTCACGCTGAAGGATGGTCGCAAGTCGCGCGTGACGATGCACCTAATCGAGGGAAGCAAAGAGCAGATCGAGGAAACGCTCCGGCAATCGGTCGAAGCGTTTTTCGAGATGTATCCGGAGATTTGAAGTAGGACAGGCTTCAGCCTGTCGGGTTTCCTTCAGGCAATGTGAAAACCAGACAGGCTGAAGCCTGTCCTACCGGTTTCCAAAATTTTCGGGATCGAAATCGGGCGAGCCGGGCGCGGCCGCGTTCGAGGTAACCAGCACAACGCTTTGCCCCGTAAGTTCAAAACGTTTCCTGCATTTGCGGCACGCCACCAGTTCATCCACGCGAACCATGTACGAGCGGGCCAGGGCGAAGCGCTTCTTGTCCTCTTCTCCGGCGCCGCGCGGAAGTTCGCTTTTTTTTGTGCGCACGATCCAGCGAATCGGATAGTTGTCTTCCTTGCGGCACGCCGGGCAAGTGAGGGGAATGGTCTTGGTTTCCTGCTTTTCCACGTAAAACTGTCGCTCGTCCATGATGTTCCTGCTCTCTTTGTGCCCACGCTCAGCGGCTCAAGCGCGGGGCGAACGCATCGCGTCGCTCGTTGCACTTACGGACGACGACTCCATTGTAACAAATTCCAGGCCCGCGTCGCGCCAGCGCGGGAGCCAATGTTCAAGCGCGGTAACGACATGATGGCGGTCGCCGCCGAGGGCGCGATGATCGCCGTCGTGCAGCACGACGATGTCGCCCTGCGGCAGGCCCGGGCGCGCGACGCGCGAAAGTCGCTCGATAAGACGCTCGGGCGGCTGCGGCTTCCAGTCCCAGCAAATTTTCGACCACATCACGACGCCCTGCATTCCCGCGCGGCGAATTTCTCCGCGCAGCAAAGGGCTTCTGTAACCGTACGGGGGACGCATCCAGCGCGGCGGTTCCGCATGAAGGGCAGTGGAGACCGCATCCTGGCACCGCACTAGCTCTTCGCGAATTCCCGCGCTCGAACGAAAAACCAGATTTGCATGTGTGTCTGAGTGATTTCCGACGAGATGTCCGCGCGCGGAAATTTCCTTCACGAGATCAGGACAGGCGCGCGCAAATTTCCCGATCAGGAAAAAAGTCGCGTGTATGGAGTGGCTTTCAAACAGTTCGAGAAGCCGCGGAGTGACCGCCGGATTCGGCCCGTCGTCAAACGTGAGAGCAATTTTCCGCGAGGAGGCCGTGTGCCGCACCGTCGGGCCGAACAATTCCGACGACGGAACCACCGCTCCCCAGGCGGCAATTCCAGCAGCGGCTGCCGCGCCACTCGACACAATCGCCGGCAAGAGATTCAATTTGTCTCCAAGCCGTTATTTTCGCACGGCCTAGCCTGGCATACCAGACGGCGGGTAACCCTTTCGGAGAAGGCCCCGTCTAAGAGTGCACGGGGTGAAGTAAGCTTGAAACTGGCCTTCCTCCGGGCTGCGAATATTGGAACCGAGGGAGCGGGCAAACGGTATCTTCTAAGGGCTCGAAGGGGCGTGAAAGTTGTTGGGTAGAAGACTTGCAGTGCTGCTCGCGGGACTGCTCGTGTTGCTGGCAGTTTCTGTTGTTCCGCTCGCCGCGCAGGACAATTCGGACGCAAACACGCCCGCGGATTCCCAACTGGCGGGCACCGTGCGCACGCCGGACGGCACGGCCGTTCCCGGCTCGACGTTGCGCGTTATCCAGACTTCCACAGGAAAAGCGTGGATCACCTGGACGGATGAAAACGGGAAATTTGAATTCCCCGCCCTTCCCGAAGGCCACTTTCGCGTGGAAATCTCCCAACTCGGTTTTGCACCCGCAACCAAAGAAATCGATCTAGCTTCCGGCAAGCAAGCGGCGCTCGATCTGAAATTGGACGTCGGCACTCTCGCTGCGATTACCGCACCTCCCGCAACGGAGAATGCCGCCAAGACTCCAAGCGCGCCGCCTGTTAGTGAAAATGCGAAGTCCGCGCCGGCCGCGGGCGGCGCCGCGCCTGCCACATCGAATCCAACCACGACTGCCGCGAATAACAGCGTGGCCTCAACTCCCGGCGGCAGAAACGGTGGCGGCAATGGAGGACAGCGCGGAGGCGGTGGTGGTGGACGCAATGGACAGCAAGGCGGCGCAGGCCAGGGAGGCGGGCGTCGCGCATTCCAACAAGTGGGTCTAAACGGCCAAGATCAGAATCCCGCCGAAGCCGGCACGGAAGACCAAAATAATCCGGAGCCTGGCGGGCAACTCGGCCAAGCCGCCTCCGCGGACGCCGTTCAAATGATTGGCACGGTTGCGATGGGCTTGTCTCCGACGGGCGGATTCTCGCAGGCTGGCGGACCAGACGCACGCGGCGGATTCGGAAACGGTGACAACTCCATCCCGGGACAAGCCGCTCCCGCCGGATTTGGCGGACCCGGTGGCCCAGGTGGAGGCGCACCAGGCGGTGGACCGGGCGGCGGATTCGGCGGCGGCGGGCGCGGTGGAGGGGGAGGCGGGCGCGGGCGCGGCCCGCAGGGTGGGCCGCAAGGGGTCACTGCACTGTGGGGCGCGCAGCGCGTGCTGCGCCAGCGTGTTAATCGCGTCCACTACAGCTTCTACGATACGTTTGGAGATTCCGCATTTAACGCCAGGCCGTATTCCCTTTATGAGGCCAACCCTTCCAAGATTTCCAGCTGGACGGAATCCGCCGGACTCAATATCGGCGGGCCGTTGAAAATTCCGCACGTGTACGACGGCACTGACAAAACTTTTTTCTACATCAATTTTGGCGGCACGTGGTCGCGAACCCCGGTGGACCAATTTGCCACCGTGCCAACGCTGGCGGAGAGAAACGGCGACTTCAGCGCGGACAACACTCTGCTTTATGACCCGTTGTCGAACCTGACCGGCCCGAGAAGTTTGATGACGAATGCGGGCTGCTACCAGGCTACTCCCTCGTCACCCTTGCCTCCGGCCGGCGCCTGCATTCCCACAAACTTGATCAGCTCGCAGGCGATCAATCTGCTCGCCTACATGCCCATGCCCAATATTCCGGTGACGAATGTCGCCGGACAGAATTTCAATTATCACCTGCAGACGAATCTCCCCGGCCTGAGCAACCGCCTGAACGTCAACGTCACGCACCAGCTCTCCTCGAAACTGAGCCTGGCGGTGAACTACAACCTCAGCGATGCCACCTCGCACTCGCTGAGCAGCTTTCCCGGGATCGAAGGAAACACATTCACGCGCGGGCAAAGCGTGATGATCGGGCTGACGCAGAACTGGACCAAGACGTTCATGCACACGTCCCAATTATATTTTTCGCGCAACAGGTCCCTCGGACTGAACGAGTTTTCGGATCTGGCGGATGTCAGCTCGCAACTCGGCCTGACGGGAACTTCACCGAACCCGCTCGATTACGGTCTTCCCTCCATCAGTTTCACCAACTTCACGGGGCTGAGCGATCCGGCTTTTTACCTGGCCCGCAGCCAGACGTATCGTTATGTCGACAGTCTCCGCTGGATGAAGGCCAAGCACACCATCACGGCCGGCGGCGAAGTCCGGAAGTTGGACATCAACCGCGACGCCGATCCCGTCCCGAACGGCTTTTTTGCATTTACCGGATTGATGACCAGCCAGCTGACTGCCACGGGAACTCCAGTCAATTCTCCCGCCAATTGCCAGTCGGCTGCTCCCTCCGGGCCCTGCATCGGAAACGATTTCGCGGATTTTCTTCTCGGCTACCCGGCGGACACCAAAATTCAATATGGCGATACGTCCACGTATTTCCGCAACTGGGGCTTCATCGGCTATGCCACTGACGACTGGCACATGTTCCCGAAATTTACGCTGACGTATGGCGTGCGCTATGAGGCGTTCACTCCGCCCACGGAAATCAACGGACGCATCACGAATCTCGCCGTGAGTCCGGACTTTACCCAGGTGCAATGCGTCACGCCGGTGGCGACGGATGGCTGCGCCGCGGGCCCTACCTCATCGCTGTTTCATGGCCATTATAATAACTGGGCGCCTCGCATAGGAATCGCCTGGCAGCCGCCCGGAAAATGGTTTTCCGGGCAGCACCAGTTGACGTTTCGAGCCGGCTTCAGCATGTTTTACGTCGAGTCCTACTTGAATACGCTGGCGAGTGAGATGGCCAACCAGCCGCCCTTTGCGACAGCAAGCACGCTGACGCAGCAGACGGCCACCACCGTGCCCCTGAGCTTCCAGACAAATTTGTCCACGTCGGTACCGGGCACGGTGACCAACACGGTGGCCATCAATCCGAACTACCAGGTTCCCTACGCGATGATTTGGAATGGCGGCATCGAATACAATTTGACGCGCAGCACATTCCTCGAAGTGATGTACACCGGCACGCGCGGCGTCCACCTCGACGAGCTTCTGGGATTCAGTTCGGCAACGAGCGGAACAACGAACGCGGCGGGGTTCACGTACGATACGAGCGGCGCATTCTCCAATTTCAACGCCTTGCAAGTGCGTTTGCAAAGGCGCATGACGCGCGGCCTCATGTTCATGGCGCGTTACACCTATTCAAAGTCTCTCGACGACGCCAGCACGATCGGCGGTGGCGGCCAAACGGTCATCCAAGACAACGCCGATCCGCGCGGCGATTACGGACTCTCGTCGTTCAACAGGACGCATCAGTTCCTCGGCCAGGTCAGCTATCAGTTCCCGTTTGGCGACCGCCGGCGCTTTGCCACGAAGGGTTGGGAGAAGGCTGTGTTTGGCGAATGGCGGGTGAACGGCTCGACCACCGTGAATTCCGGCACTCCCTTCACGGTGAGAGTATTCTCGAAAAATCAAGCCTGCCAAAATGTTCCGGGCACGAACTCCGAACGCGCCGACCAGTCCGGCGATCCTTCGATTTCAAACCCAACCGTGCTGCAGTGGTTCAACACGGCT
Organism: uncultured Acidobacteriota bacterium; assembly: GCA_963768275.1. Lineage (GTDB taxonomy): Bacteria > Acidobacteriota > Terriglobia > Acidiferrales > UBA7541 > Palsa-360. The sequence goes on along the minus strand of CAVYHH010000017.1, from coordinate 85,157 downwards.
GCATTCAGTATCCCCACCGCGTGCTTCGGCGATGCGCCGCGAAATTCCGTGATTGGCCCCGGCACGTTCACCATCAATTCGGGATTGTCCAAGACGATTCCATTCGGGCGCGACGGCCTGCGGCGGCTGGACTTCAGTTGGAATACGACGAACCTGCTGAATCATCCGAACTATACCGGGCTGTCGACGGTGCTGGGCTCCAGTACATTCGGCGAAATTACGAGTGTCGCGGGGATGCGAACGATGACGTTCACGACGAGGTTGAATTTCTAATGAGGACGCAGAAATCAATCCGGCGCCGTATTCTGGCCGCGCTGGCCGCCGCGTCTTTGCTTGCTGCGCCGCTCGGCGCGCAGAGTTCGCAGCCGCAAGCGCCGCAACCGCAGGCGGTCCCCGTCAATCCGCGCCAGGGTCCCACGCCGCCGCGCACGACCAAGCCCGTGCCGGGCGGAAAGGCGACGATTCGCTCGACCGTCAGTCTCGTGGAAATCGATGTGCAAGTCACCAACCGCGACGGCAAGCCGGTGAAAGGGCTGAAGCAGGAGCAGTTCAGCGTCACCGAAGACGGCAAGCCGCAAAAAATTTCCACGTTCGAGTACAACGACATCGAGCGAGTCGAGACCGCCGGAAAAGGGGAGGAAGCGCCCATCACGGTTCCGCTCGGAACCGTCACTTCTCCCGAGGAAATCAAGTCGGTGGTGCGCGATCACCGGATGATCGTGATGTTCTTCGACCTCACGTCGCTGCAAGCGGAAGACTTGCTGCGCTCGACGCGCGCCGCGCAGAAGTATCTCCAGGAGCAGATGACTCCCGCGGATCTCGTGGCCGTCGTCGCCTTTGGCAACACGTTGAAAATCGTCGCGAATTTCACCAACGACCGCGAGTTGCTCAAGCAGTCCGTGGACGCCCTGGTGCCCGGGCACGAGGCGGCGCTGTCGCAACTGGCCGATGCGGCGACGGCTGCGAACGGCGAAACCCTGGTTTCCGAAGACACCGGCGCGGCGTTCACCGCCGACGACACCGAATTCAACATCTTCAATACGGACCGGAAGCTCGCCGCCGTCGAGGCTCTGTGTGAAGTCCTCGAAGGAATTCCGGGAAAGAAATCCATCATTCAATTCACCAGCGGTATCACGCAAACCGGCGAGGAAAATCGCTCGGAGCTCATCGCCGCAACCAACTCCGCGAACCGCTCGAACGTTTCCATTTACAGCGTGGATTCGCGCGGGCTGCTGACGGCGACACCGGGTGGAGACGCCAGCGTGGGCGCATCGGGCGGCAACGCGATGTTTACCGGCGCGACTGTCATCTCCCAAAGCCAGTCGCGCCAGGATTCGCGCGATACCTTGGCCACGCTTGCGGGAGACACTGGAGGGCGGTCCTTTTTCGACGTCGGAGATTTCGGCAAGATTTTTCAAAGCGTGCAGAACGATACGTCGGGATACTACCTGGTGGGATACTACAGCGCGAACGCCGCGAATGATGGCGCCTGGCGGCGCGTCCACGTAAAAATCGATCAGCTTCCCGCCGGCGTGCATATTCGCGCGCGCGAAGGCTACTACGCGCCGAAGAATTTCGGCGTCTTCACGACGGAAGACCGCGAGCGGCAACTCGAGGAAGCGTTCCAATCGGAAACGCCGGAAGTCGAGCTGCCTGTGGCCGTGGAAACCTCGGAGTTCCGGCTGAACGCGAACCAGGTGTTTGTGCCGATCGATGCGAAACTCGCGCCCAGCGCGCTGCAATGGGCGCAAAAACGCGGCAGCCGCGAAACCGCATTCGATTTCGCGGCCGAAGTGCGTGACGCGAAATCCAACCGCGTAGTGGGCGCGTTGCGCGACACGATCACGGTGAAAATCGACGCGGAACATTTCCAGGACATCCAGCAGCATGCGCTGGTCTACCAGGGCGGCATCATTCTTGCGCCCGGCGAGTACAAGCTGAAATTCCTGGCGCGCGAAAACGAGTCCGGGCGGATCGGCACATTCGAGCAGAACATTTCGCTTGCGCCGCCGCAGCTCGATCGCCTGCAGGTGAGTTCCCTGCTGCTTTCCAGCCAGGTGGAAGCCGTGCAGAACGCGGCGCAGATCAAAACACAGGCGCTCGGGAAGGACGCCAAACTGAAATCGTCGCCGCTCGACGTGGGCGGGGAGCGAATCATGCCCAGCGTGACGCGCGTTTTCACCGGCGATCAGACGCTGTACGTTTTCTTCCAGGCCTACGCGCCGCAGAAGGCCGATGCGAATTCCCTTCGCGCGGGCCTGGTATTTTTCCGCAACGGGCAGCGCCTCTCCGATACGCCGATGGTCGCGCCCACGGAATACGACGAGAATAGCCGCACCGCGTCCTTCCGCCTCAGCCTCCCGCTCTCGGCGCTGAGCGCTGGCCGCTACACCGTGCAGGCTATCGTAGTGGACGCGGGAACGGCATACGCCGCATTTGCGCGCAATTACTTCGCGCTTCGGCCAACGCCCAAGCCCGCCGCTTCGGCGACAATCCCTGCGGCGCCCGGCAACTAGTCCGCATCTCTCGAGAATCGACCCGGGCACGCCAATCTCCCGATTGGCGTCCTGAAAATCGCCAATCGCGAGATTGGCGTTCCCGAAGGAATTCCATTCCCACCACAAATCACCGACAATCCCGGATGCAACGAGACGCTAAGCTGCCGCATCCCTAAAAGCATACATTCCGGCTCGACTTTGCAAGACAGCCTCTTCAGGCTATCCTTGCCCTCAGTTGTGGCATTGATCGAGCCCACGTCGAAGGAAAGGAAGAGTTTCGTGCGCCCCATTTTCTCCGCTGCCGCCTTGATTTTCTTGTCTGCGGGATTGATTTCCGGACAAGCGGAAAGTCCGGTCGCCTCGGAGAATACTGCAGGAGCGCTTAGTACAATCGCGCTGGAAGTGCCGGCGGGCACTCCTTTACCAGTGATTCTGGACAAAGAAATTCGGATCCGAAAAACCGGACAGCCGATTCGCGGGAAGATCGCCGAACCCATATATGCCTTCGACAAGCTGGTTGTCCCTGCGGGCAGCGAAGTCACCGGCAGCGTGACTCGAATCTCAGGCGTTTCGGCGCTGAAACGGACTTCTGCCGCCCTGGATGCAAATTTCTCTCCTTCCCGCGACGTTGAGATTACTTTCGATCAATTAACCCTGCCCGACGGGCGCCGAGTCCCGCTCCGCACGCAAGTCTCTCCCGCTTCACAAGGAGTTTTGCAGTTCGCCACTGCCGCGGAATCGAAAGACCAAAACAAAGGCGGGAAACAGAACGCTGCCGTAAAGCTTGCCTCTGAAAAGATCAGTGAGAAAAAACAAGAAATCAATCAAGAATGGGAAGCAGCGAAGCAGCAAATATCCGCTCCGGGAAAGTGGCACCGGCTGAAAAGAATCGTGATCGCCGAATTGCCCTACCATCCGCAGTATTTTGACGCGGGAACTCGCTTCAACGCGGAACTCCTAGATCCCCTGAATTTTGGAACGGAAGAATTGACGCCGGAAAAGGTGCACATGGTCGGCACTCCTCCCGCGGCGGGAAGCATCATCCACGCGCTATTGAAAACGCCGCTGAGTTCCGCCAGCGTGCAAAAAGGAGAGGCGGTCGAGGCGGTTATGACGGAACCGTTGTTCACCGATACTCAACTCATTCTTCCGGAAGGAACCCTGCTGAAGGGCTCCGTCCTGCAGGTGCAGCCCGCCAGAAGATTGCACCGGAACGGTCAGTTGCGGATCGTTTTCCATCAGATCGTCCCTCCAAAGTCAGCCGAGCAGCAGGTCGAAGCCAGCCTCGAGGGAGTGGAAGTAAAGAATGACGAAAACCTGAGCCTGGATTCCGAGGGCGGCGCACAAGCGACTAATCCGAAAACGAGATATCTGGCCGCCGGAATCTCGATCACGATTGCCGCTTTGTCTAGCGATGACATGTTAAATCGAACTTTGGACGGCGCGTCCGGCTACCACGTGATTGGCCTTGCCACAGGCGCTCTCTCCAGCTCGCGGATTTTCGCAATCGGCTTCGGTGTATATGGCGCGAGCATGTCGGTCTACGACCATTTTCTTTCTCGCGGACACGACGTCGTCTATCCGAAAGATACAGCCATGGCGATTGGATTTGGATCACGCGTGACGGGCGCGCCGAAGGCTTCGCCTCAAACCTGACTGCGATCATCCAGTGATGTCGCCCAGGAATGCCATTCTCCTGAATGGCGTGGCGAAATCCGCCAATCGGGAGATTGGCATTCCCGGGTCTCAGTGCAACGGCTCTGCTGAATCATTCGTTTCACTTTGGCACATTTCGCCTATTCTGGCGCCTTGCTCTTTCCTCTAAACCTGACACGCCTGGCGAACGATATTCCAAATGTGTTCCGCACCCTCGCGGATGTAAGGGCGCTTTGTGTCTCCGCGCGCAGACCAATTTGGGAGTGATGGATGGATCCCATACTGACAAGTTTCTCGCAGCAGATGAACACCGCCTTCTTGCTGACCGTCATCCTTGTGGCCGTCGCAACAGGAATCGTTGTGCTGCTCCTGTTCCTGCTGGCGCGCCGCGCGTGGCAACATTTTCGCGTGCGGCGATTTGACGCGCTCTCGATCAAGGTTCACGGCCGATGGCGCGAAATTGTGAGAGGAGAAATTCCGGCGCAAGAGTGGCGAAACGATTCGCTGCAATGCGAAATCGTGCAGTCGATTGTGATTCAGGAAATTAGCGCGGCGACCGATAAGGACCGGGCCGGCCTGCAGGACTTCTTGCGCAAGAGCGGCTTCGTCGATCGCTGCATCGAACGCGTGTACGGCGGGCATGGATGGAGCCGGCGGCGCGCGATGCTGGCGCTTGGCGCGATGCGCGTGCCGGAGGCGATCATCCCGCTCTCGGAAGCGCTGGATGACTGGCAACTCGACACTCGCATGGTCGCCGTGCAGGCCCTCGGCCGGACGGGCCTCGCGCAAGCAGCCGAGCCCATCCTCGAAACCTACATGGTTGGCGGCCTCAAGGTGCCCGCCGATCCGGTGACGAACGCCCTGGTGCGCTGCTACATGGATCAACCGGAGGCATTGCTGCCGTATCTGCGGCGCTCCATGGGAGAATCGCGCGAGCTTCTCGCGCGGGTGGCCAGCGAATTGGCCACTCCGGGGATGGCGGATGAAATGATTCTTCTCGCGGAGGATCCCCGGGCGGAAGTGCGCGCTTGCGCCGCCAGGGCCCTGTCCATCGCGCCGCTGGCCATGGCGATTCCCGCGCTCGCGAACCTCGCGCGCGACGATACCTGGTTCGTCCGGCTGCGCGCCGTTGCGGCGCTCAATCAGATTCCTCATCCCCGGACAATCCCGATCCTCCTCGAAGCGGTGCGCGATTCGAACCGCATGGTTCGAATCAGGGCCGCGGCGGCGCTGGCCAAATTCGAGCACGAAACGCTGGAAATTCTGCAAAGCATCGTCAATTCGCGCGACCGCTACGCTCTCCACGCCATGATTTCCGCCCTGGAACTCGGCGGCGGCTTCGAAAAAGTGATGGCGCAACTTGCCGATCCCATGCTTCGCGACGAAGCGGCTTCCCTTCTTCTCCACGCCCTCCGCGAAGGCGCCGCGGGTCTGTGGACCACACGTCCCGCCGATCCTGTGGTGGAATCCGTCTTCCCGTAGGTTTCTAGTAGCACAGGCTTCAGCCTGTGGGGTTTCGTCCCGGTGCGGTGGCGGAAACCCACAGGCTGAAGCCTGTGCCACTAAATCACTCTGTCTTGCGTTCCGATTGAATATCGATCCCGAGTTGCTGGCACTTTTTGTAGAGGTGGCTTCGTTCCAGGCCCAGGGCGCGCGCGGTGTTAGTCATGTGGTGATGGTGGCGGCGCAACTCGGCGAGGAGTACTTCGCGTTCGAATGATTCCAGGCGCTGGGTCAGCGGGCCGCTTCCAGAGGCGGACGCCGCTTCGCCGTTGCGCGCAGCGGGCAGAGCGAGATTCACTTCCTCAGCGGTGATTGTTTCGGCGCCGGAAAGAAGCAAGACTCGCTCGACCACATTGCGCAACTCGCGCACATTGCCGGGCCAGGCGTAGCGCTGCAAAATCTCGATCGACTCCGGCGAAAAATGCTTCGGCCGCCAGCCGTTTTGCGACGCGACCTGCACTGCAAAATATTCGGCAAGCGCGGGAATTTCTTCGGCGCGTTCGCGCAGCGGAGGGAGAGCGATCGGAAAAACGTAGATGCGGTGATACAGGTCGGCGCGGAACGATCCCTGGCGGACCATTTCCTCGAGGTTGCGATGCGTGGCGACGACCACGCGCGCATCCACCGCGATGGGCTTGTCTCCGCCGACTCGCTCAATCTCACCTTCTTCGAGCACGCGCAGCAATTTGGATTGCATCGCGAGAGGCATGTCTCCAATTTCATCCAGAAAAAGCGTCCCGCTCGCGGCCTGCTCGAATTTTCCGACATGACGCGTGGCCGCGCCTGTGAAGGAACCCTTTTCGTGGCCGAAGAGTTCCGACTCGATCAACTCGGCGGGCACGGCGGCGCAATTGAGCGTCACGAAAGGCCCGGCATGCCGCGCGCTTTTCTGGTGGATCGTTCGCGCGATCAGTTCCTTGCCCGTGCCCGTCTCTCCCTGGATCGCGACGCGGGATTCGCTGGCCGCGACGCGCTCCACTTGCGCCATGAGCCGCTCCATGGCGGGGCCGGACCAGATCATTTCATGCTTGCCGAGGCGGCCGCGCAAATCGCGGTTTTCGTCTTCGAGACGGCGCAGACGCAGGACATTTTCGATGGTGACGAGAAGTTTTTCCGTCGAGATCGGCTTTTCCAGAAAATCCACGGCGCCGAGCCGCGTGGCCCGCACGGCTGTTTCCACGCTCGCCTGCCCCGAAATCATTACTATCGGCGTCGTCACCCCGGCCGCCTTCAAATCCTCGAGCAGCGAAATTCCGTCTTTGCCGGGCATCACTACGTCCGAAAAAATCATGTCGAAATGATCCGCGCGAATGAGTTCGAGCGCGCGAGCGGCGCTGTCGCATACCGTGGCTTCATATCCCGCGAGCCGAAACGCGCGGGAAAGCGAAGCGAGCGTGTTCGGGTCGTCGTCGATGAGCAGAAGGCGTGGTTTCGGAGAGTTCATGCGCGATTCACCGGATCAGGCCGCGGTGAAAACCGGGGGATCGGCCGGCCGGTCTTCCGTAGGATTCAATCTCTCCTGGGAGAACTTTTGTTCCATGGGCAGCTCGATTCGGAACGTCGCGCCCGCGCCCGGCGCGGATTCCACTTCAATTCTTCCATTGTGATCGCTGACCACGGATTGCACGATCGCAAGGCCGAGGCCGGTGCCGTGCCGCTTGTTCGTGTAATACGGCGTGAAGAGGCGCGCGCATTCCTCGGGCGTCAAGCCTTCGCCGGTGTCGGTGACTTCGAGCCGCACCGCACCGGGACGATGCGCCGTGCGAACGGTCAGCGTGCCGCCCGCGGGCATGGCGTCCAGGGAATTGAGGATTAGATTTTCGAGCGCCCGGCGCAACAGGATCGGGTCCGCCTGCGGGCGCGGAAGATTTTCGTCAAGGTACAACTCCGGCGTGATGGGCGGACGCCCGACGGGAGCAAGCTGCGGCTCGAACAATTTGACGGCGCTGCGAACCAATTCGTTCACGTCCACGGGCTCGAATTCCGGCGGCGGCATCTTAGCAAAATCGCTGAAGCGGCTGACGATGGTCTTCAGGTTCTCGAGCTCCGCGCGCAGCGTTGCCGTGGACTCGAAAAATATCTCGTCGAATTGCTCGGAAGTCTGCTCGCGGGCTCGTTGCAGATTCTCAACGGTCAGTTGTAATGGAAACAGGGGGTTCTTCAACTCGTGCGCGAGCCTGCGCGCCAGTTCTCGCCACGCCGCCACGCGCTCGGTCTGCACCAGGCGCTCGCGCTGCTCGGCGAGCTGGCGCGTCATTTCGTTGAAGGCGTCCGCGAGCTGGCCGATTTCGTCGCGCGAGTGTATTTCCACGCGCGCTTCCCAATTTCCATCGGCGACTTCGCGCGCGCCGGCGGCAAGCTCCTCGATGGGGCGCGTCACGCGCGCCGAAACCCACCAGCCAAGAATGAGGCCCAGCAAAATCACCGCGCCGCCGACGAGCAACGCCAGGGCGCGAATAAAGTTGAGCATTTGGATAAGACTCTGCCGCGAGCTGCCGACCAGGAGAACGCCAAGCAAATCGGCGTCCCGGCCGACGAGTGGAATGGCATTGAAGGTTTCTGAATTCGCATTGGGCGCCGCGCCGGAAGCGATCGTCCTTTCCAGCTCGCGCCGGTTTCGCTGCACTTCGGTGATCATCGGGGAGAATAGCTCGGACTGGCTCACCGGGCCGCGCGGATCGGTCAGCTCGGACGGCACAAAGCCCGGCTCGAGATTTCTGTACAGCAGCGTGCGCATGCCTTCCGGCAGCACAAGTGAAGCGAGAAAATGTTGATCGAGGCGCTGTCCGCCGATCAGGAAGAGACGTTTCTCCCCGACTCGAACCGTTCGGACAGCGAGCAAACCCAAATCCACAGCGTCGGGCGTGTCCACGCGGCGAAGGAATGCGCCCTTCGAGTTCCAATCCGGTTCCGCGCCCACCCAGTCGTTCTTGTAGCCGAAGCGCGCGGGCCACTCCGCGGAAGAAATCAACGCGCCGTCATCGGCCACGATGTCGACGAAATCGAGTTGCTGCGTTTGGGCGATGCCGCGCGCGTCGTTGTAATACTGGGACGCATCGGACTGCGGGCGGTTCAGGTCCATCGCCATCCGGAGCGTGGCCTCGGCATCGGCAATGCTCTGCACGCGGTGCGCGATTTCGTCTCCGCGCTGCGCGTATTCGCGGCGGAACTGCGCCACCAGGGCGTCGGTGCGCTGGCGGTCAAATTCCTCAAACGCGCGGCGCGTGTAAACCGACACGCCCCACGCCACCATCGTCACCGCTGCGACAATGGTCACTACAAAAAAGGCCAGCAGCTTCGTGCGAAAGCTCATGGGGAGATGCCTCCCGCGGCGGACGGCGGCCCAAGCCAGACGTCTTCCAGCTTCCATCCGCCCCAGCGCGGCGCCATCCAATCGCGCACCTGCGGACTGAGCCCATAACTTTCGGAAACGTGGACGAGCGGGATCACGTGAAACGCGTCAATCGGCGCGCGCTCGGCGGCGTAAATCTGTTCTGGTGTTTCCAGATCCATGGCGGTTTCACTCAGCGAGTTCAAAAGCTCGGACAAAGCCGCCGCGGGATCCGGCGCGGCAACGCGATGGCGCACCAGCCGCAAATCCGCCGCTGGAGCCTTCGTTTTTCCATCCGCCATTTGTCCCGACGCTTGCACCTTGATCCCTACCTCGCGCAAATTCACTGCCACGCGGTCCGCCACCGCATGAGCTTCAGCATCGCCCGAATCGTAAATCAGCACAAGGGGCATGGAGCGGGAAAGTTCGCGCCCGGAAGCTGCCAGCAAATCCTTCGCTCGCGGCAGGTCGGACGTGGCGGGGAACAGGTGCGCGTAACCCGAAATCCAGTTGGGCAGCAATCCCCCTGCCGAGACCCCTTGGCGTTGCAGGATCACGTCCGCGATGGAGGCGCGATCGATGGACAGCGAAATCGCTTGCCGCAAGCGGGCATCCTGCACGGCGGGACGAGATGCATCAAACACGAGCGCAAATAATTCCACGGGATCGCTGGAAGTGGTACGCACGCCCCGTTGCGCGGCGCGACGCACTTGAGATGCGGGCAACTCCACAACATCGGCCTGGCCAAAAGAGATTGCATTGGCCTGCTGTTGAGAGTCGACGCCCATCAGGAGTTCAATCTTGTCCACGAAGGGCCGCCCCGCCCAGCACGAATCATTTGCGACGAGGATTGCTTGAGCAGAATTCCCCGCCGTTGGCCACTCCGCCATGCGAAACGGTCCGGTGCCCGTTAGGGAATTATCCTCTGCCACATGGAAAATGAAGTAGCGGCCCATGGCTAATTCTGCTGGAAAATCCGGCAACGAGTGTTCCGCTTGAATGACAACGGTATCGGAAGTTGCGCTCACATCGAAGGAAGCACCGAGCAATTGCTGAAGCGCCATGGCGGCAACGGGCGGCGTCAGCGGCGACCCATCGCTGAATTTCACGCCGTCACGCATACGAAATTGCCAGCGCTTGGCCTGCGCATCATGTTGCCAGGAAATTGCGAGCGCGGGCTGAATCGTTCCGTGCTCATCCAGCCTGACGAGGCGATCGAAGACAAGCGAATCCACTCGTTCGGCCGCTGCGGCTTGAGCGGGAGCCGATGGCCATTGGCGCGGATCGATCGCAGTAATGTGTTCGCTGATTTGAACGCGCAAGGTTCCGCCACGTTGCGGCCGCGTCGATGCCGCCGCATTCGGGGCAGCCGCAGCCGCTCCCAATGCGAGCAGCGCCGCAAACGCCACGCACAGATTATTGCCCGCAGGAAAAGGACAAACGATACGCTTCATAATTTCCAGTTGCGAGGTTCCGCACGACAGCCCTGGGCGCGTCGGATATCGCGTGCAATGCCGTGATCGGACCCGGGAAATCCAGTTCGGTGCTGACCGCGACGGCGCCGCTCGACTCCGTCTGGAACACTTGCACAGAATCCCTTTGCGTATAGTCGCGCGCGCCCGTCGCCAGAAACTGGCTCGCCCCGCCGCAGACAGGCTTCATTTCGATCAGCGTGCCTTTGCCCGGCGGCGGAGGACCCGGCGGCGACAGATCGAACATCACCGGGAATCGGCCAGGGAGAGGTCCAGCGGACGTTCCCTCCGCCGGTGGACACCCGCTCAAATCGGGCGTTTCCAAATTCACAGTGCAGACCCGCGGCGAGAGAAAGAATGCAATCGTATTCCCAACTGAGTCAAAGTTGAGGTTCCCCCAGGGATCACGGCTCGCGCTCTGCATGGATTTGATTTCTAAAGTGCTCGCCGAGCCGGTTTGCATATCTTGAATCCGTAAGCTATCCGGCAGGAGCAATACCAGCCAGGATTTCCCGGCGCCGTTTGAAACTTCTCCCGCATCCAGAATCCGCTCCGGCCCCTCCCAGAATTTCTCACTGCGGATCGTCACGGGCATCGCCTTTGAGAAAGCGCGATTTTCCGAGGAATGGTCCGCGGCAATTAAAACTACCTGCGAGGCGTCACCCTTGTGAATTTCACCTGTCCAAACAAGGTTCTTGAAGTTTTCCGAAAGCGTGACCACCACGGTGATTTCCGCGCCACTACTCATCAAGCGGACGCCACGTTCCTGCAGTTCCGCTTTGAGCGACTCTTCGATCCGGGCGACTTCTCCGGGTTGTAAGGATGAAAGATTGCGAATTTCGCAGGACACATTTCCCTTGGCAGGCAGCGCTGCGGCTATCTTCTGGGCAAGTTCTTTTGCGGAGTCCTCCAGTGCCGCTGAACGGGCCAGGCCCGGAAGCCCCAGCGAGACAACTAGAAATAATAACGCCCGGAAGGAGAGTGTGGATCGATCGGCGGCCATCATCGGTGTGCTGCGCCCGGCCTCGCGGAACACGAAGTAGAATTCCGCGCGACCGCCAAGTCTGCAAGAAATCATAGCACAGGCTATTGAGAGCGCCGTCGATGGCTGCCGGAGCTTTGCGTAAGTAGCACAGCCACTCTTGGCTGTGTGGTTTTCGCCACTTTCGCGCAGGCATGCACTATTGACGATTGCAAACCCCGCACAGCCAAGAGTGGCTGTGCCACGAAACCCGCCAAACGCGCGACCGCGTCCGGCCTGTGCCACTGACTGGCCGGACGCGGCTCGCGCACTGGCCACCGGCCGGGTGGCGCTCGCTCAGGAAAAGCCTTCGCAGGGGCGGCGGTCCCTGTCCCGGTTTCCGGCGAGCGGCCCGCAAGGGTTTTGGCCGGTGGAACTCAATCTCATTTCGTTTTCAGGATCTGCGCCTGCTTGCGGGCGGGCACAGGTCCATCCTGTTCGGTGTCATCCGGGTTGTTCGTCGATATCCCACCCGAGAACGCGGAACGCAGAACGTCGGAAGCGAAGAAATTTCGCCCGTCAGTCGGCACCATGATGATTTGCAACTTATCCGAGAGCCGCTCGGCGATGATTTTTTGGATCAGCATGGGGTTCTGCTTGAGCACGGCCGCTTCGCTCTGCAAACGCTCGGCGTCGGCTGCAGCCGTCAGGCGAATCGTTTCGGCGTTCGCCGCCGCATTCAAGCGGACCGAATCGGCATTGGCCTCCGCATTCAGGTGGGTCGTTTCGGCGTCGGAAACGGCAAGCAAATGTCTTCGCTCGACTTCCGCTTTGCTGTCGATCACTTTGGACTGCGCGGCAGCGTCGGCATTTTCCACGGTAGCTTCCTTGCGCGCCTGCGCTTCGAGCTTGGATTGTTCGATTTGCTTCTGTTTGAGCGGCAGCGTGTATTGCATCGCGTCGGATTCGGCCTTGGCCGCGATCACGCGGGATTCGGCATCAGCCTGGGAGCGTTTCACCTGCTGTGCCTTGGCGGCTTCCGCCTGGAGTTCGGCGATTCTCACTTGTTTCTCGTAGATCGCCGTTTCAAATTCCATGCGTTCGCTTTCCTGTTCCTTCAGCAGGATATCTTCCAGCCCTTTTGCGTACTCCGCCGGCAAGTGGACATCGCGCAAGAGCACTTCCTTCACCACGATCCCGTCCGAGCCCAGCCGGTCGGTGATGGTCTTGGTGGATTTCGCGCGGAATTCATCGCGCTTCACCGCGAAGACTTCCCGCACCACGTAATTGGGGGCCAGGTCGCGAAACGCCGTAGAGACCACGGGCGCGACGATTTCCGTATCCACCGGCTGCGCGAGGTTGGCATGGATGTACGCGAGCTTCTGCGGATCGAGCCGGTAGCGCACGGAAACCGCGAGCCCGATCGTCAGGCCTTCGCGCGTTTGCACGGTCAGAATTTCATTCTTGGCGGCGGCATCGGAAACGGCATTGGTCGTGAACAAGTGGTCGCGCAAGTCATACACGGCTATGCGCTGCACGAACGGCATGACCAGGTGCAGGCCGGGATACAGCGTGCCCTGTTGCACGCCCGAAATCTGGCTGATACGCACCCCGCCGGACCCCTCCGGCACCACGGCAACACTCAGCGCCAGGAGCAGAGGCGCCCACGCCCAACCGAATATCTTCGCGGCGAGGGTCCACCGAATGGGACGGCGCGTCCCCGCCTTTTCGGCCGCCCCGGACTCCCCCGAGCCCATCAGCTTCTGGAACTGCATCGCCAGATACACGTCGTACGCAACCACACCTGCCGCTGTGCCGAACATTGCAATCCCCGCGGCCATCAGCAACCACTTCAGTGCGAACATGACTTGCTCCTTCCCCTTCCCCGAGTCCTTGATCCCGCTCCTCGGTGAAATCCCCCGTTCGAACACATTCCGGCGCGGCGAGCCTTACGCGGCATCGCGCTGCCGATTCCCTATTTGCCCGTTCGCGACGAGACGGATGGGCTGAACGATCTTGGCCGTGACCGGCATCAGCCGGAACAGGCCGTGCAGGCCAAGCCAAGTCATGCACAGCGCCAGCAGAAACGAGAGCAGCGCTCCCTCGATTACCATTGCCCCACTCATGAAGGTTTCCATCGCAGGTCCTCGCTTTCCTCGCAGAATGAGATGGCACGAGACCCGCCATTTCGCCAAGCATTGATAATTAAGGACTTGCGCTAGTGATGAAGTTGGTAAACCGTGGCCAATCGAACACGCTGTGTACAAGGTCCACACGTGTGATCAACGTTGCGCCGGCGTCCCGCCGGCGGTTTTCCGAGGTGTGGGCGACCGCAAAAACCGCCGGCAAGATGCCGGCGCCACAAGAACCATGGGAACAGCGCTCGAACGCTTTGCAGAAAATGGATCATCGGAAGGACTAGCGTCAACAATTCGCAAACACAACGGTTGGGCTATACTTAAGCCGAGGAAGTAGGGCCGCGATGCGCAAAGAAGGAATTCAAATCGGGCGAATCTACGGGATACCGATCTTCCTGCACACCAGTTGGTTTATCATTTTTGGGCTCATCGCCTTCTCATTTTATTCGGAGTTCGACGCCCTTCAGCTGAACATTCCCACCTCCCGGCTGTGGGGCCTGGGGCTGATGACCAGCTTGCTGTTCTTCGCTTCGCTGGTGTTTCACGAAATGGCGCACAGCGTGATCGCCAAGCATTACAAGATTCCGGTGGTTTCGATCACCCTATTCGTGTTCGGCGGCGTATCCCGCATCGGCCGCGAACCTACGCGCGCGCTCGAAGAGTTCAACATCGCGGTGGCCGGACCGCTTTCGAGTTTTTTCCTTGCGGGCGGCTTCTGGCTGGTCGGCCATGAAGCAGGGACCAACGCCATATTGAGCACCCTCGCTGGATCGCTCGCAATGATCAATTTCTGGCTGGCTCTGTTCAATCTGGTCCCTGGGTTTCCCTTGGACGGCGGGCACATCTTCCGGGCCATCGTATGGGGCTTCAGCAAGGATTACGCGCAGTCTACGCGGGTCGCCGCGCGCTCGGGCCAGGTGATTGGTATCGGGATGATCGCGCTGGGCGCAGGGGCGGCATTGAGAAACTATCAACCGCTCGGCGGCCCGGTCGGAGGATTGTGGCTGGCGTTCATTGGGTGGTTTATTTTGTCGGCGGCGAAGCAGAGCCAGGCGCAAGTCGAAGCGCGCGGGGCGCTCGAAGGGCTGCGCGTGGCCGACATCATGACGCCGGAATTGCACACCGTCGGGCGCGAGATTTCGCTCGAAGACTATGCCCGTGAAATGGTGCGCACGGGGCGTCGCGCGCACCTGGTGGTTGCGGGCGATCAACTCGTCGGGCTGGTCACGGCCGAAGCGCTGAACACAGTCCCGCAGCAAGATTGGGAAGTCACTTCGGTGCAGGCCGTCATGCTTCCCAAGAACAAACTCCACTGGGCTGCCCCGGAGGAGCCGGCGCTTTCCCTGCTCGACCGCATGCGCACGATCGGCATGCAACAGATGCCCGTGATTGCCGGAGGAAGCGTCGTCGGCATCGTCACGCGCGACTCCATCCTGCGCGTGCTGCAGTCCCGCCACGAGGTTGGCTGAGTGGCACAGGCTTCAGCCTGTGGGGGTTCGTCCATGCAAGCACTAAAACCCACAGGCTGAAGCCTGTGCCACCTACCGTAGTAGCGAGCCTACCTTGCGCATTTGTCGGGCAAAATCAGAGGGATTGTAATTCGAAGGGTTTTCGAGCTGTTGGAACAGGCCGTTGATGCCGGCGCGGACATCGGCGGGGTTTGCGATTTTCTCCGTGCGGGCGTACGCGATGAACAGCGAATCGAGCGCCATGGCAGCTTGTTCGGCGGCACGCTCTCCTTGGTTCGAAATCTCATCGGCGTCGTCTGAAATCCGTTGCAGGAGTCGTAGCGTCATCGCCGCGTCGTAGGGCTGCGTCTCGATCCGTGCGGCGAGCTGATTCGAAAGCGTGGCGGCGCTGGCCGACGCCGCAGCGACTGCGTCGCGGTCGGGATTTAACTGGCTGAGAGACTTCGCCAACTGCGCCACCTGATCGTCCAGGCGCGACGCCACATCGTTGTCCACTTGATGCGCGAGTTCGCGGAACACTGCGAAGCGCGAGCCGTTCCACGGCGGATCGCCCGGGCGGCGGCCTGCGTAGCCGCGCTCCTGCCGCCAGCTCTGTTCGGGCGCCGTCAGGGAATGGTGGCACGCGAAACATTGCAGCTCGGAGTACTCCGGCCAATTCTTGCCCTTGGCGCGCCAGGCAACGCGTTCCATCGATGCTCGCAGCTGTACTGCTTGCCCCGTGCCCCACTCGCGCACGCCGGCCCACGTGTCGGTTTCTGCGGAGACGCCGGGAGCGCTTTCGCGCGGCGTCTTCCAGTGCCTTGGCATCACGGCGGAAAAAGAATCAAGTTCAAAATACAAGTCGGGATGCCCGGCGGCGATCATTTCGTGGTCGACGAATTTTTCCTGCGAGCCCAGGTGGCACGTCAGGCACTTCTCCGTGCGCCGGGCGAGGTTCCGCGTGTCGTACATTCCGGCAGCGACCGACTGCTCGTGCGTCCAGTTGCGCGTCGTGTGCGGGCCGAGCCAGGCCGAGGCAGGACCGTGGCAGCTCTCGCAACTGACGCCTTCGCTCTGATCGAATGTTTTGGCTCGCGCCTCGGCCGGCACGTCGAGCGCGTGGCAGGCGAGACACTTCGCAGCCTGCTCGGATTTGCCGAGGCCCAGGATTCGCCCCATGCGCTCGCCGACCGGCCCGGTGAGTGCGTCAAACGCTTTCGCGTGCTTATCCTTCACGGCCCAGATGCTGTATTCGTCTTGAAAGATGCGGTTATCGGAGCGAGGCTTCACGCTGCCGTGGCAACTCGTGGAACTGCAGGAGCCGGGCCCCGTGTACTTGCCGGCATCCGCGGGAGGATTCGCGGCGCGCGGCGGATTCAGTAAGGCAAGGCAAATCGCGCCGAGCCAAACCACGGCGCATCGCAGCGTCAAGCGCTTGGCCTCAGCCCCGATTTTCATTCCTCAGCTCGGATGGAACCCCGCCTTATTCGCGCAAGCTGTGGAGCCGGCCCGCGCCAGAATTTTTATACTGCCCGAAAGAATCGAAGTCAACCAATCGAACGAAGGCGATTTCCAAGTGAAGCGGAAGAATTCAACAGGGGCCATTACCAAACTCGTTTCAGGCTTGACACGCCCATGCTAATTATTGTATATACATAAATTGTGTTTGCCTGGGATGCCCGAAAAGCCGCCAGGAATCTTGACAAGCATGGCGTCTCATTTGAGGAAGCGGCCTCCGTTTTTGCCGATCCCGATGCCCTCGAGTGGGAAGATTTGGAACACTCCCACCGGGAGAACCGGTTCAAGAGATTGGGAATCTCCGCTGAGGGCCGCATCATTATTTTGGTTTATTCCTACAGGAGATTGAAGGATGGCAAAGAAACGCTTCGCATCATCACCGCGCGCCGCGCGAGCCCGAAGGAGCGTGAAGCCTACGCAAGATGAGCGGATCGATTTTTCGGATCTTCCGGAGTCGACGGACAAAGAGCTCAGCCGCGCGCGCCGGGTTGGCCGCCCCAAAACTGGAAACGCGAAACAGCTCATCGCGATCCGCATTTCTCCCCGGCTCCTCGCTCAACTCCGGCGTTTGGCCGCAAAGCGGGACAAACCATACCAGACCTTGATCCACGAACTCCTGGAAAAAGCTGCGCGGACCTCCAAGGTGGCCTGAAGCAAACTCTCCGCCCATTCGTTCCAAGCCTGTCTCCCCTATTAGTAAAGCCTGCCGATACGTCAACTCCATTGAGTTCGGCTATGGAAAACCACGTCTTGGTGAGGATGGACTCGAAAGCCATCGTCTGTTATATGAACTTTGGCGTGAGGCGGCCATTCCTGCGCGGGCCCACCTTCTCCGAGGAGCACCGGCTTGCTTTTTGAAGAGTTGAAAAACATGCAGCAGCAGCCGGACGGGACGCCCGTGGCGGCCGAGGATCTTCTGCGGCTGCCGGTCTTCAAGGATATTTCTCCGCAATTTCTCAAGAAAAATGCGAACGCGACGGTCTGGCGCCATTTCAAGCGCGGCGACATCGTGTGCCGCGAAGGTGAATTCGGCTCGACTGCGTTTTACATTTTGGAAGGCAAGGCAAGCGTCGCGCTCGCCACTCCCATTGCGCACGTGAAGGCGCAAGGCCGCCCCGGAGGCTTTCTCGCGCGGCTGACGAGCAAGCTCACGAGCCGGCTGTCCCCGCGCGAAGAAGACCGTCGCGAGGACGAAGCGGACCGGCGCTCGATTCCAATCGACGCCCCTGTCGACCTCGCGTACGACCATCCCGTCGCCGAACTCGGGCCGGGCGAGCTGTTCGGCGAAATGACCTGCATGAATTATTACCCGCGGTCCGCGACCGTGCGCGCCGAGACCGATTGCATGATGCTCGAGATGCTGCGCAACGTTCTCGACGTCTTGCAAAAGAGCAAAGCGTTCCGGGCGCAGCTCGACGAAACTTACCGGCGCCGCGCGCTCGATTCGCATTTGCGCGATGTCTCGATCTTTCGCGGCCTGCAGCAGGATTTCGTCGACCATTTGCGCGACCGCGTCGAACTGATGCGGTTCGCGCCCGGCCAGGTAATCTGCAAACAGGGAGATCCCGCCGAGAATTTTTATCTGGTGCGGCTCGGATTCGTGAAGGTTTCGGAGGCGTATCCCGGCGGCGAACTGGTTCTTGCCTATTTGTCGCGCGGCGATTATTTCGGCGAAATCGGATTGCTCGGCGGAGGAACGCGCACGGCGGCCTGCTCGGCGCTCGACCACGTCGAAGTAGTCCGCATTTCCGCGGAAGATTTTCGCGCGATGGTGGAAATGTACCCGGAGGTACGCGCAGGCCTGGAACGCGCCGCCCGCGAACGCCAGGAGGCGAATCAGGAGCGCCTGCGCATGGTGCGCAGCGTGCCGCTGGAGAGTTTTCTCGCGCAGGGATTGATGGAAGCGCAGAGCCTGCTGGTGCTCGATCTGGAAAAATGCACGCGATGCGACGCCTGCGTGACGGCGTGCGCCGATTCGCACGACGGCGTGACGCGGCTCGTGCGCGAAGGGTTGCGCTTCGAGAATTTTCTGGTGGCCACCTCGTGCCGGCAGTGCCGCGATCCGCTGTGCATGGTGGGGTGCCCCGTCGGAGCGATCCGGCGGCGCAATTCGCTCGAGGTGATCATCGAAGATTGGTGCATCGGCTGCGGCCTCTGCGCGAAAAATTGCCCGTACGGGAACATCAACATGCATTCCTTCGCGGCACAGGCGGAAGACCACGAGCATCCCGGACAAAAGAAAGCCGTCGTGCAGAAAAAAGCGACGACCTGCGATCTTTGCACCGAACACGCGGAGCCCAGTTGCGTTTACGCGTGCCCGCACGACGCCGCGCATCGCGTCGAGCCGCGCGATTTCTTCGCTGGAACGCTGGGGCAGCGCGTCGGAAAAGCAGGAAAGGCCCGGGCATGACCTTCGAGGTTGGGAGAATGATCCGTGCGCGTTGATCGCACGCACAAGAGTTGGCTCGTCGCGTCGCTCGCAATCTTGGGCGTCTCGCTGCTGCTCTATGGTTTCCAACGTGTCCCGTTCGCCGCGGGATCGATGGGCGGCACCGCGATGGGGTTGGCGTTCGGCAGCGCGGGATTCGCGTTCATGATTTTTGCGGCGCTGCTGGGCGCGCGAAAAAGAGTGCCCGTCTACCGCTTTGGCCGCGCGCAGACCTGGATGCGCGGGCATTTGTGGCTCGGCCTCCTCAGTCTGCCACTCATATTATTCCACTCGGGGTTCCGTTACGGCCATGGCTTGACGGCGTGGCTGATGACGCTGCTGATCGTCGTGGTCGTTAGCGGCCTCTTCGGAGCCGCTCTGCAGCATTACATGCCGCGCGTGATGACCCGCGAAGTGACGATGGAAACCATCTACGAGGAAATCGGCCACGTGCGCGCGCAACTCCTCGAAGAGGCGGAAGAATTGATCAAGCAAGCCACCGGCGGCGATAAAAAAGGAACGGCCGAAGGAGGCGAACCGGATTCCGCCGCGCCCGCTGTCGCCGTAATGGATGAGGCCGCGCCGCTGCACAACTTCTACGATCGGGAACTCAAGCCGTTTCTCGAAAAGCCTGGCGCGCGCGGGAGCGCTCTGGGCGACGCGGCGCAGGCGCGCAGCGCATTCGCGCAATTGCGAACGCTGGCGCCGGCTTCGCTTCATACGACGATCGAGGACCTGGAAGGCATTTGCGAAGAGGAACGCCAACTCACCCGGCAGAGCCATTTACATCTGTGGCTGCATGGCTGGCTGCTGTTGCACATTCCTCTTTCGCTCGCGTTGATTTTACTCGGCGCTATCCATGCTGTGATGGCGCTGCGCTATTGAAAAGTCGTGCCGATGCATGCCCGAAGGGCTTGGAAAAAGGTTGAAGGTTTGTGGGTCACGGCTTTACAGGCTGCGGAAAAATATCTTGTTTTGTCATTCTGAGCGAAGCGAAGAATCTCTCTTCGATTTAAGTATAAGAAACAACGAGAGATTCTTCGCTTCGCTCAGAATGACAGCGCTTTGAGTTTTTCCGCAGCCTGTTTAGCCGCGACGTAAAGGGCCAGTCTTAAGGCGGCTTTAGCCGCTGGCTTGACGGAAGGTGAGCGATCGCTCAGGGGCTAAAGCCCGCAAATTGAGAAGCTGTAAATGTCGGAGCTAAAGCTCCGACCCACAAAGCGTATGTTGCATTTGTAACAGGCTTTCGAATTCAGGACAGAAGAGGGCCAGAACTCTTGCCGCGAACACGCACAACCAAGAAGCTCGCGCAACGCATCGATCTCGACTATTTCAAGAGATCGAGCCCGCTGCGCCACTGGCGATTTTTACTGTCCATTGCGGCGCCGGCGCTCGCCCTCTTGTGGATCGCGTGGTACGGCGTTCGCAGTGACCGCCGCGTGTACTCCGCAGGAAGCCTGTCCACCGCGCACGCCGTTCTCACCAAGCAATGTTCGGCCTGCCATCTGTCCAACCTTGGTTTTTACGACGCAAAGGTCATCGACCAGAAGTGCATCGCGTGCCATGACGGCCCCTTGCATCACGTAACGCAGGCGTTCACGCCTTCGTGCTCCTCCTGCCACGCCGATCATCGCGGAGCGATTCGACTTGCCGCCACAAGTGACGCAAACTGCACGCAGTGCCACGCGGACCTCGCGGCGCGCGGAAGTCCCACCAGCTTTGTCCGCAACATCAACAGCTTCGAAAGCAATCACCCCGAATTCGCCGTGCTGCGGGCGGGGCGCCGCGACCCGGGAACTATTCAGCTCAACCATTACCTCCATTTGCAGCCGAATCTTCTCGGGCCGAATAGCAGCCGCGTGCAAATGGTTTGCGCCGACTGTCACCGTTCGGCAGCGGACGCCAGCGGTCCGTGGCCCTATGGGGATTCAAAAAGCCAGGCGGGGACTCAAAAAGATCTGCTCGCGAATGGTCCAAAAAACGAGTCGAGCATCTTAACCCCTTCGCGAGGTTATATGGCGCCGGCAACTTACGCGCAGACCTGCGCTGCATGCCACGCATTGCAATTCGACAAACGGCTTCCGGACGCGGTCCCTCACGACAAGCCGGAAGTGATTCACCCATTCGTCGTTGCCAAATTGCAGGCCTACATCGCGGCGCATCCGGCGGATTTGCGTGTGCCGCGAGATCCCAGCCGTGACCTTCCGGAAGAGCCGATCCCCGCGGACTATCGATTGCTCACGCCGCCGCAATGGGTCGCGGAACGCACGGCCGAGGACGAACAACTCCTGTGGCGCAAGACTTGCAAGCAATGCCACACGCTTCTTTTGGACGAAGGCGCGGCTCTCCCAAGAATCGCGCCGTCGAATATCACCGCGCGCTATATGCCGCACGCAAACTTCGATCACTCGCAGCACGGCCTCGTGGATTGCGCGAGTTGTCACACCGCCGCGAAATCGAGTCAGCAAAGTTCCGACGTGCTTCTACCCGGCATCGCCGCGTGCCGCTCCTGCCATCATCCCGGCGCCGAAGCAGCGGAATCGCGCTGCTACGAGTGCCACACCTACCACGATCCCGCGCAGCGCAAACCCGCGCACAGCAATTTTTCCGTGGCGGAATTGCAGGGTCGCGCGCGCTAAGTAGCACAGGGATCCGCCGCGGCGGACCTGTGTGGTTTTGTTGGTCGCATGGAGAGGTTCCCGGACCCAACTACGATTGCAAAGACCGCACAGCCAGGAGTGGCTGTGCTACTAAAACCTAAAGAATCTTACTTAGTTCGTTGGATTCGACGGGAATTTCAAATAAGGCAAACGCACGCCTTGCAAGACGATCTGGTCGGCGCGAATCGCTGCCGGAGCTTCAAAACCCGCCGATCCACCTTCAGCCACGAAGTCGTCCTGGTCGACGCCGTCGCCGCTGATGCCGAGCCCTCCCACAAGCACTCCGTTGCGATAGAGCGGCACGGACCCAGGGAAAAACACAACTCCGCTTTGATTCGGCCCGGCAACTTGAAATCCCTGCGTGCAGGGATTCGCGATGTCGAGCTGGTAGAGATTAAAAAATGGGCCCGGGGAACTGCCATTAATTCCGGGAGGAAAAAATGGCTGGGCGCCGTAGCCAATCGTGCGATTCGTGACGGCCGTGCCCATCGGAACGCCTGTCAAATCGGCGGCCGACCGGGCGGCGCTGTTGAAGTACACCATGTTGCGGGCCTTGCTGGCGGCTACGTCGATACTGAAAACTGTGCTGTCCGCCATCCGGTAAAGGCCGATGATCGTGCCATCGAGATCGGCGACGGCAATCGCCATGCGCGCGGAAGAACCAATGGGCAAACGAATCACGGCGCGCGTCGTGTTCGCCGTTGCAATGGCGTTGTTGATGATCGTCGTTACTTCGGACGCGGCAAGACCTCCGAGCGGGCCTGCCACCGGCGCAACCAGCATTCCTTCGGGCGGCGCTCCCGGGCTCGCCAATGGTCCTATGACAAAGCTTCCCGTGAAACTACCTGCGCTGGTGCCGGCCGGCGGAGTCGTTTGGTTGACGAACGGCAGACCAACGCCGCCAATGAACACAACGCCGGGCGCGGCGGGCGCGGGGCCGAATCCATTTGAAGTTGCCGCCGCGTAGGCGGCATATTCCGCAACGTTGGGCGCTACTCCCGCGACTCCGATGCCGCCCACCAGGCTGCCGTTGCGAAACAGCGGCACGCCGCCGGGATTGACCGCGGTCGAATCGCTGTCGTTCACGTCCACTTTGCCTGTTGTGATGCCGAGCCCGGTCGTCGCGCCGCTGATTGAGCGCGCAGGTGGCACCGACTGCCCGGCAATGAAATTCGTGGAAAGCGTGCAGCCGCGATTCGTGTTTTCGATCCCGTAGAGCGGCGCGTTGGGCGTGTTCGCGATTCCGGGCGGAAAATGAATTCCGCTGATGAAGCGCACTGTGCGCGAGGAAAGCGGCGCCTGATCGTTGCTGAAAAACGCGCCGGTGCGCGCGAGCGAAACCGCAAGTTCGTTGACGTCCACTTGCGCGCCAAAATTTCCCGCGGCAAGCGTGGGCGCGGAAGGCTTGCGATAGACGCCCAGGATGCTGCCGGTGCGGTCCACCACGGCAATCACCATCGTGTTGGGATCAGCGGCCTGCGCAGCGGCTTGCACGAGCGCAGTGACATCGGCGGCGGCAAGGCTCTGCACGGTTGGGGGCGGAGGTGTGGATGTCAAACTGCCGGCCAGGCCTCCGCAACCTGTGATTGTTGCGGCTAGCGCGACCGCAAACCCGAGAAATATTTTTTGCAGATATTGCGATTGCTTGATTGCGTCAGTGAGCAGGCCCATGAGAGGTCCCTGCTTTGTTATCACATCGCCCGGCAGCGCTCAAGAGAGCCTGATGAGTTGTGCGAGAAGTGCAAACGGGTGGTTTGAGTAGCACAGGCTTCAGCCTGTGGGGTTTGGTGCGTGCAAGGACTAAAACCCACAGGCTGAAGCCTTCCCCACCGGGAATGCAAGACAGCAATACGGCGAACAAATTTGGATTAGACTGAATTCAGCTTCCCCGGCAATTCCGCAAGTCCGTGCACGATTAAATCAGGCTCAAATTCCCACGGATCGAACATGCGTTTCGGATCGCGCTGCACCCAGGTGGTGCGCAAGCCGCAGGCCTTGGCGCCGATCACGTCAAACGGGTTGCTCGAAATGAGCCAGACCATTTCTCTTTGAAAACGCAACTCGGCCACCAGGTACTCGTACACGGCGGGGGCAGGCTTGAACGTGCGAAGCGGATCCACGCTCACAATCTTGCTGAAGCGCGGAAGGATTCCCACATGACCGAGCGATGCGCGGACCGCAGTCTCGGTTCCGTTTGAACAAGCGGCAATGGTGAATCCCTGCGCCGCGAGTTCATCGAGCGCGGCGCTAACGTCCGGATAGGCCGGTAATTCTTGATACTTCGACAGTAAATTTGCCTGCGCCTCCGCGGAAAGTGCAATTCCCAATTGCGCGCTGACGAAGCGGAGCGCTTGCGCCGTGCACGCGTCAAATGGCTGATACTTTTTCATGAGCGCGCGGCGAAATGAATATTCGATTTGTTTGCTGCGCCACAGCTCGGATGCTTCCTTCGCTTTTTCTCCGAAGGCGGCGCGCAGATGTTCCTCCATGCGAAACGGATCGATCAGCGTGCCGTACACATCGAAAGCCAGGACCGGATGAGGCCGCTCGTTGGGCATGAAAATTCCTCGCGCAGCAAGCATAAAGGGTAATGCGCTTCCGTGGGAACCGTGAAAATGGATTCTTCCCTGTTTTTGGCCGAGGCGGGCGTGTTTCCATCTCGGTGCACGCCTGGGCAAAACATCTTGCCGAGGATTTGAGATTGTTGTTAGCTAGTTCGCGGCTGGCTTCGCACCTCTCGCGGCCAGGAGAATCAAAATATTCTGGATGCGGCGCGCATCCGAACCAATTCGGCGGCTTTGCCTGGGCTTCTTGCTGGCGCTCGTGCCGGCTGTGGGCGCGTTTCCGGCGAATGTACCCGTCAGGCACGCATCCGCGCGGCGGCGCCACGCGGCCGTTTCAGCCAAGCGTGCTCAATCGCGCCACATCGCACGCCGCTCCCGCTCACGCCGCTTGTCCAGACCTTCCTATGTGCTCGCTTCCGCGCGCATCCCAAGCCGGCATTTCGCCCCAGTCCCAATCGGCTTTCCTCTGCCCGCATTTCCGCCCCAAAATGAACAGAGGATCCCGAGGCAAATTCCGAGCAGGACATCGGCTCTACAAGGAATCGTGCGCGATCCTGCGACGCGCGGAATTGTCGGCGCCTTGATCGCCCTCACGAATCGCGCCACGGGCATGACGCGTACTCTCACGACAAACGCCGATGGCGTGTTCCGCTGGACCGACCTCGCGCCCGGAACTTATTTGTTGCTGGCGCAGAGCGACGGGTTCGAGAGTTTGACGCGTGATGATTTGCGTCTCGACGCGGGCGATGTCGTCACCGTCGAATTGACACTTTCTCCTTCGACGATCCCTGCCACGCCTGTCTCTCGCTTGCCGCGCATGCCCGAACTTGGCCCGCCAGCACCTGCCGCCAAAGTCACGGTGGCCACTGCGCCGTATCGCGAGATGCGCCGACGTCCGGATGCGGAGCCGGGTCAGGAGATCGTCACGCCAGAGATTCTGCCGCCGTCCCAGGAAGTTTTCCTGGAGATGCCGGACCGCTGGAACGTTGCGATGCCGGAATGGAATCGCTATGGCCGAAGCGGAGAATATCCGTACGTACACACGAGCCACTGGTGGGACCCGTTCAATCGCAATCGCCTGAAGGGCGACGTGCCGATTTTTGGCCAGCAGACTTTCTTGAACATTACAGCGACTTCGGACACATCTCTCGACGAACGCCGCGTGCCGTCGACGAGCAACATCAGTTCTGCGGCGCCGGGCAGCAGCGACTATTTTGGCAGGGGCGAGCAGTTCGCGCTGAGTGAAACATTCCGATTTTCGTTTGATCTGTTTCACGGAGACACTTCATTCCGTCCAGTCGATTGGCGAATCCAAGTGACGCCCGCCGTGAACGTGAATTATTTGGACGTGCGCGAACTCGGCATCGTGAATGTGGATGTGCGCGACGGCACGACGCGCCTCGAAGCGCACGCCGGACTTCAGGAGGCGTTTGCGGAATACAAGATTCACGATTTGAGCCCCAATTACGATTTCCTTTCCGTGCGCGCGGGAATTCAGGGTTTTTCCAGCGATTTTCGCGGATTTCTTTTCGTCGACGAACAGCCGGGAGTGCGCATCTTTGGAAATCTTCAATCGGATCGCTGGGAATACAACGCCGCTTATTTCAACCTGCTCGAAAAAGATACGAACAGCGGCCTCAATACGTTCGAGCAGCGCCACCAGCAAGTGATCATTGCGAATTTTTACATGCAGGATTTCGTCAAGCCCGGCTACACGACTGAATTCAGCATTCACTACAACAAAGACGATCCGAGCGTCCATTACGACGACAACGGATTTCTCGTGCGGCCCGCGCCCGTAGGAATTTTTCAGCCGCACGAAATTCGCGCCGCCTATCTGGGCTGGACTGGCAACGGCCACTTCGGACCCATCAACGTCAATCATGCATTCTATGAAGCGCTCGGCACCGATAGCCTCAATCCCATCGCCGGGCGCGCCGTCACCATCAACGCGCAGATGGCCGCCGCGGAAGTTTCGGTTGACAAAGACTGGGTGCGCTACAAGGTCTCCGCGTTCTATGCGTCAGGCGATGGAAATCCGCGCGACGGCCGCGCGACCGGTTTCGACACCATCGTCGACGATCCCTCGTTTGCGGGAGGAATTTTCAGCTTCTGGGATCGGGAAGAGCTTCGCCTGCCTGGCACAGGAATCGCGCTCACGCCCGGCGACAGCCTGCTGCCCAGCATGCGCACCAGCAAGACCGAAGGGCAAGCAAACTTCGTGAATCCGGGAATTTTTCTCGTAAACGCGGGCGCCAATTTCGATCTGACGCCGAAACTCAAAAGTTTCCTGAATGTGAATTATCTGCGATTCGAGCACACCGCGCCCATTCAGCTGCTGCTTTTTGAATCGCCCATTCACAATACGATTGGCCTGGACACCAGCCTCGGCTTTCAGTACCGACCTCCCCTGTCCGAGAATATTTCGGTCACGGGAGGCGCCGCTGCTCTGTTCCCGGGGCAAGGGTTTCGCGACATTTTCTCCGGAACGACGCAGTTCTCGCTTTTTGCGAATGTGCGATTTCAGTTTTAGTAGCACAGCCACTCTTGGCTGTGCGGGTTTTGCAATCGAAGTTGAACTGGCAGCGGATGTGCGGCCCACAAAACCGCACAGCCAAGAATGGCCGTGCTACTTGATATTGTATGAGGCAGTTGAAGGCCGATCGACATTGAAACGTCAATGATTCGCTGGATGAAAAATCGCGATCTCTTTGCGCGGCTCGCGCATGCCTCTCCCTGGGCCGCGTTGGCCGTGAGCTTACTCCTCGCCGCGTTAGCCGCGCGGATTCCCGCGCCTTCGCTGCGCGCCGCCGATGAGAAAGCTGGACCAAACCTGATGGGCCAGACGCAAGACGAAGCCGACCGTAAGAGCGCAGGATGTATTTCCTGCCACAAGCAAACCGATCAAGCGACCATGCACGCGACCGGCACGCTGCGCCTCGGCTGTACGGATTGCCACGGAGGAAACGCGGATGCGCGAGTAGCTATGGGCGCGGCAGCCGCTTCGCCGGAATACGAACAGGTGAAGCGGCAAGCCCACCCGCAGCCTCGCGATCCAAAACTGGCGGACCGATCGGCGAATCCCGAGCGCATGTACACGCAATGGCTCAAAGAAAGCCCTGAATACGTGCGTTTCGTGAATCCCGGCGATCTGCGCGTCGCGCCGGAAACTTGCGGCAGGGCCGGGTGCCATCCCTCGGAAGTGCGCAACGTTTCGACGAGCATGATGACGACAGGGGGCATACTCTGGGGCGCCGCGCTCTACAACAACGGCGGCTATCCTCACAAGGACACGCGATTCGGCGAAAGCTATGCACGCGATGGCGCGCCGCAAGCCGTTCGAACGATCCCGCAACCTTCCACAGAAGCGACACGTACAAAAGGCGTCCTGCCGGAGATCACGCCGCTCGAACGTTGGGAAATTTCGCAGCCCGGCAACGTCCTGCGCGTGTTCGAACGCGGCGGCGGCCCGAAAGGCGAAGTCGGCGAGCCCGTGCGCGCCGATGACGCAGGCAAACCTGAGGACAAGCTCAGCACGCGCGGGTTCGGAACACTGCTGCGCACCGATCCGGTTTTTCTTGGCCTTCAAAAGACTCGCCTGCTCGATCCTCTGCTTTCCCTGCCGGGCACGAACGACCAACCGGGCGACTACCGAGCCAGCGGATGCACGGCGTGCCACGTTGTATATGCGAATGACCGTTCCGCGGAACATTCCGCGCAATATGCGCCATTTGGCAATCGCGGCTACAGCGCGACGAACGATCCCACGATTCAGCGCGAAGAATCCGGCCACCCCATCCGCCATGAATTTACGCGCTCGATCCCGTCGAGCCAGTGCATGGTCTGCCATGTCCATCCGGGCACGAACATGATGACCACGTATTTCGGCTACACCTGGTGGGACAACGAATCCGACGGCGGCGCAATGTATCCGAAGGAGCAGCGCAATCCCACCGAGGAAGAAAAATTCGAGGTATCGCAACGCAATCCCGAAGGCGCGGCCGCGCGCGGGCTGTGGTCCGACTTGAAGTTTCTCAACGAGACCGGCAGCACCGAGTTCAACGCAAAATTGAAGGACACGCAGTTCGCCGATTTTCATAGCCACGGCTGGCTCTTCCGCGCCGTGTTCGCGCGAGACCGCGAAGGCCACCTGCTCGACGAAAAAGGGACCACGGTCGCTCCCGACGATCCGAAAAAGTTTGAGAAGGCCGCGCACCTCGCGGACATTCATTTGCAGAAGGGCATGCAGTGCGTCGACTGCCACCTCGAGCAGGACGGCCACGGCAACGGGAAACTTTACGGCGAGCCGCGCGCCGCGATTGAAATGGATTGCGTCGATTGCCACGGCACAATTTCGCAGCCCGCAACGCTCGTCACGTCCGGCCCGGCTGCAACCGGCGGCGGCACGCACCTTGACGCGCTGCGCACACCGTGGCGCGAGCGGCAATTCGAGTGGCACGAGGGGAAACTCATCCAGCGCTCGATGATGGACCCGCACCTCGAATGGGAAGTGGTGCAGACGCTCGACTCGATCACCCCGGGAAACGCGCACTACAGCGAGAAATCGCGCCTGGCAAAAACGCTGCGCACGGACGGCGTGACGTGGGGCGACGTCCCGAAAGACGAATCGCAACTCGCGCACGCCAACAGCAGCATGACGTGCTATGCCTGCCACACCTCCTGGACGCCCAACTGTTTCGGCTGCCACCTGTCGATGACCGCGAACGAGAAGCGCCCGATGCTGCACAACGAAGGGCTCACAACGCGCAACTGGACCGCCTACAATTTCCAGGTGCTGCGCGACGACGGCTACATGCTCGCCGTGGACGGCACCGTCACCGGACATCGCATCGCGCCGGCGCGATCTTCGTGCGCGATCCTGGTGAGTTCGCAGAATGCTAATCGCGAGTGGCTATACAACACGCAGCAGACAGTTTCCGCCGAAGGCTTCAGCGGCCAGGCGTTTTCGACGTTCGTGCCGCACACGGTGCGCGCCCGCGAAACGAAGCAGTGTACCGATTGCCACGTCTCCGCCGCGCGCGACAACAATGCCTGGATGTCGATGCTCCTTTTGCAGGGCACGAACTTTCTCAACTTCATGGGTCGCTACGTGTATGTAGCCACCGGCATCAAAGGTTTTGAAGCCGTCGTGACTGCGGAGCACGATGAGCCCGAGGCCGTCATCGGCAGCGATTTGCAGCGCATGGCCTATCACGATGATTTCCGCGAGCACGAGGACCGCAAGCGCGAACTCACGACAGCGTATCGCCACGGCGGAAACGTTCTCGACATCCAGTTGCGTGGAGAATATGCCTACGCCGCAATGGGCGCGGAAGGCTTCCGTGTCTTCGACGTCGCCAACATCGACAACAAAGGTTTTTCTCAGCGCATGGTGACCGCGCCGGTTTCGCCGCTCGGACAGCGCCTCTACGTAAAGACGAAGTACGCGACAGCCGTCGCGACTCCCACGACGCTGGCCGTCGATCCCCTGCGCACTCAGGATCCTGCCAACGAAGAGCACAAAATCCATTTGATGTATGGATTTCTCTATGTCACGGACAAATATGAAGGATTGATCGTCGTCGGCAATCCCGATCTGAAGGGGAAAAATCCCGGCGTTGGCACGCTGCTCGATGGAAATCCGGAAAACAATTTTATCGGCCGCGCAGCGACGTTTAACCCTGGCGGCATATTGAACGGCGCTCGCCGCATCACGATTGCGGGAACGTACGCCTACATTCTGTGCGACCGCGGCCTCGTTGTCGTCGATCTCGATAATCCGCTCGCGCCGCGGGTTACAGCGGACATTGGCGCGCCCGATCTGGCGGAACCTCAGGGCGTCGCCGTCCAATTCCGCTATGCGTTCGTCGCCGACCGCGACGGAGTGAAGGCCCTCGATGTAACCGATCTCGCGCATCCACGCATCGTGCCCAGCGCATTTGTGAAGTTAGACGACGCGCGCAATGTCACCGTGTCGCGCACGACTGCGTATGTCTCCGCGGGAAAGAACGGAGTCGCCATCGTCAACGTCGAGCAGCCCGAACATCCTCGCCTCGATCAAATGTTCAACGCGGAAGGCCAACTGAACGACGTGAATGACGTGAAGATCGGCGCAGTCGATGCAAGCGTCTTCGCCTACGTCGCCGACGGCCGCAACGGCCTGCGCATCCTGCAAGTGATTTCGCCGGAAGATTCGTCCGAGTCCTACGGATTCAGCCCGCGGCCCACACCAAAATTGATCGCCACGTATCGCACGGGCGGCCCGGCCCTCGCGATTTCCCGCGGCATCGATCGCGACCGCGCCGTGGACGAGAGTGGCAACCAGCTCGCCGTTTTCGGACGCCGCGGCGCGCGTCCCTTCAACCGCGCGGAGGCCGAGAAGCTGTACCTTCGCAATGGAAATCTCTACACCGTAACGGATGCGCCTCCGGGGCAGGCGCGGCAACTCGCAGTCACGGATTCAACGCTTCAATCTTTGATTGATCGTGCGCGCGGGCTGCTTCACTAGACTTTAAGTAGCACAGACTTCAGTCTGTGGGTTTCCATCAGACCTTGGCAACCGTGCGAAAATCCGTTACCGAACAAACGTCAACGGCGCGCAGGCTACATCCTAGTTTCTCCCGCGGAAACCCACAGACTGAAGTCTGTGCTACTTACCCCTCGCGCAATTTGTGTCCGGCTAGATTGCCCAGGCCATCGTAGGCGGCATACTTGTAGAGTTCGGAGAGCGTTGGGAAATTAAAAACCAGTTCGATGAACGTATCGATCGCGCCGCCGGATTCGAGCACGGCCATGCCGAGGTGAATCAGTTCCGTCGCGCCTTCTCCGAAAATTTGCACGCCGAGCAATTGTTTGTTGTCCGGGCGGAAAATCAATTTGAGCAATCCCGTCGAGTCGCCGATGATTTGCCCGCGCGCATTGTTGGCGTACTTCGCGCGCCCGACCACGTGGCTGATTTTCCTGACCTCGCAGGATTCCTCCGTTTCGCCCACCGCGGAAATTTCCGGGATCGTATAGATTCCCATCGGAAGCTGCGAAGCAAGACGCTGCTTATAGGGGAATCCGAATGCATGGCACATCGCGACGCGCCCCTGTTCCATGGAGGTCGACGCCAGAGCGGGAAATCCGATCACGTCCCCGGCCGCGTAGATGTGCCGCACGTGAGTCTGGTACTGGTCGTTCACGTCGATGTTGCCGCGTTGATTGATTCCCAGTCCCGACTTTTCGAGGCGCATTCCTTCCACCGCGCCGCGACGCCCGGCGGCAAACAGCGCCGTCTCCGCTTCCACCACCTGGCCCGACGCGAGCGTCATGCGAACTCCGCCGGCGGTGCGTTCGGTTGCCTTTGGCCGCTCTTGAAAAAAGAATTTCAGCCCCAGGCTCGCCAGCCGCGCGCGCAAAAGTTCGGAAATTTCAGCGTCCAGAAACGGAAGCAAGCGTTCGCGGCCATCGACGAGCGTCACTTCGACTCCCATCGCGGTAAATATCGAAGCGTATTCGCAGCCGATCACGCCGCCGCCCACGACGATCATGCTTTTCGGAATGCGTTCCATCCGAAGAATCGAATCGGAATCGAAAATGGTTTTGTCGTCAAAGGGAATTTCCGGCGGGCGGTGCGGCTTGGAGCCGGTCGCGATCAGAATCACTTCCCCGCGCAGGAAGCGGGGCGCGCCGTGCTGATCCACGGCGTTGACGGTGTGCGCATCTTCAAACTGGGCCGAGCCGGTAACCAGCTCGATTTTGTGCGCGGCCAGGTTCGTCGCAATCTTCAAGCGTTCCGCGGAAACGACCGCGTCCTTGCGATGCATGAAGCCTTGCACCGTCAGCCCTTCGCGCAGGGAGTAATCAATGCCGTAGAGCCCTCGCTGCCGCAGACCGGAAAAATAGAGCGCCGATTCGCGCAGCGTCTTGCTCGGCACCGTGCCGGTGTTGACGCCCGCGCCGCCCAGACTTGGCCCGCGTTCCACGAGCGCCACGCGCTTGCCAAAGTAGGCCGCTTGCGCCGCGCCCTTCTCTCCCGCGGGGCCCGAGCCAATCACTACAAGGTCAAACGATTCCACGCCGAACGCTCCTCCGGTTCGCGAAGTGCACGCGCCTGATTGTAGTGGAATCGGAGAGGTTTTCGTAGCGCCGGCGTCCCGCCGGCGATTTTTCTGATCTCGACGCACTGTAAAAACGCCGGCGGGACGCCGGCGCTACATCAGACCGTGCGGCAATTTCAATGCATGAAAATGCCGTTTTTGCCGCTAGCGAATCCAGCCCGGCAGCCCGCCGGCATGCCGGAATTCATCATGCAGGTCGCTCAACGCCTTCTTGTCGTCTTGGATCGCCTGCTTTGTCAAATCGATCTGATGGACGAGGTCCATGTACGTGTCGGAATACACCTGGTCGGTATCCGAATCCAATACGATTTCCTGGAGGCTTTCTACCTTTAGCTCGGCCAGCATGCCGGGGAGCGCATTCTTGTCCTGTGCGAGTTTCTGGCGGGCCGCCGTGAAACGGGCTTTCCAATAGGCTGCGAGTTTCGCGGTGTCGTCTGCCGGCTTGGCCTTCGGTTTCGCGGTGCCTGGAGCCGGAGGCGGAGGTCCGACAATCGAAATTCCGCCGGGCGGGAGGGCCGCTGCGTCGTCATTCGTGAAGACCTTTTGCGGTGCGGATTCGTCGACCTTGGATTTGGCATTGCGGGCCGCGTCCGCGACGCTGACCACTGCGATCCTATGCGGCTGTGTCTGCGGCTGCGACTGTTGCTGTGGCTGCGGCTGCGATGCTGGAGGAGTTGACGATTGCGACTGGGCCAGCGCTAAACCCGCGAAGGAGAATATCGCGAGCAGCGCAACGACAAATCTTCGCGCGAGCCACAATACCCGCGGGCGCCAGTTAAGAATCAAGCCCGGCTGGCGCTGATTGCAAATCGCCCTGCGTCGTGTCCGGCCGTCGCTCATCGGAGAACTCCCAAATCGGCAAAAACCATCGTCCCGATGATGTTGAATCAGCTTTCCGATCAGCGATATAGACCGAAAGTACCTCCATGGCGAAAGGCACATCTAAGTGGCACAATTAATTGATAACAAGGTTGTTACATCGGCGAAGGGCGGTATGCCGCGGTTCGGAAACCGCTAATGGTTTCTTCTGACCCCAAACCGGTCGGAAGCTCGAGTCTTCGCGATAGTTGCATGGTAGCGGGTTTTTGTAGGACAGCCACTCTTGGCTGTCCCTCGATGTCTCGCGCAATGTCAGCCGGCTTGGCAAAAGCGGACGGCCAAGAGTGGCTGTCCCACAAAAATCCTAAACTGCCCTCCAGCGGATTCATGCATCCATTGACAACGTTTCCCGCCTCCGACATTCTAGGCGACGGCTTAGGGGGCTGAAATCTCTTGAAATGCCGCCCTGTCTTGATCCCAACCTCGGAGTCCATCGAAATGCCAAGTGAAAAAAACGTGTCCGCACTGCTCGATGAGCGCCGGACATTTCCTCCCTCGGAGGAATTCAAGCAGCGCGCCAACTGGAACGATCCCGCGATTTACGATCGCGCGGCGAAGAACCCGGAAGGATTCTGGGCGGAACAGGCGAAGAATCTGGACTGGTTCACACCTTGGCAGCGCGTGCTGGAGTGGAACGCGCCGTGGGCCAAGTGGTTCGTGGGCGGGAAACTCAACGTCACCTACAACTGCGTGGACCGGCATGCGCATTCGGCGCGGCGAAACAAAGCGGCGATCATCTGGGAGGGCGAGCCGGGCGACGCGCGCGTGCTGACGTTCGGGATGCTCGAGCGCGAAGTGAATCGCTTTGCCAACGCGCTGAAATCGCTGGGCGTCGCGAAGGGCGACCGCGTCGCGATCTACATGGGCATGGTTCCCGAGCTGGCCATCGCCATGCTCGCCTGCGCGAAAATCGGCGCGGCGCATTCGGTGGTGTTCGGAGGATTTTCAGCGGAAGCGCTGCGCGAACGCATCAACGACGCCAAGGCGAAAGTATTGATTACCGCGGATGGCGCGTGGCGGCGCGGCACCGTGGTGCCGCTCAAGGCCAGCGTGGACGACGCCCTGACCGGAACGCCGACCATCGAAAAAGTGGTCGTCGTGCAACGCGTTGGAAAGGCTACGCCGATTTCCATGAAGCCCGGCCGCGACCTCTGGTGGCATGACATCACTGCAAACGCTTCGGACGAATGCGCCGCCGAGCCCATGGATGCGGAGGACATGCTGTTCATCCTGTACACCAGCGGCACGACGGGAAAGCCGAAGGGCGTCGTGCACACGACGGCCGGATATCTCCTCGGCGTGAGCACCACGCATCGCTACGTCTTCGACATCAAGGAAGATGACGTTTACTGGTGCACCGCCGACATCGGCTGGGTCACGGGCCATTCCTACATCGTGTACGGGCCGCTCGCCAACGGCACGACAACCATCATGTACGAAGGCACGCCCGACTTCCCCGACCGCGGCCGTTTCTGGCAACTCGTCGACAAATATGGCGTAAACATTTTCTACACCGCGCCGACGGCGATTCGCACGTTCATGCGCTGGGGCAAGGAGTTTCCGGAGAAGTACAAACTTTCCTCGCTGCGACTGATCGGAACCGTGGGCGAGCCGATCAATCCCGAAGCGTGGATCTGGTACAACGAAACCATCGGCCGCGGGCGCTGTCCCATCGTCGATACGTGGTGGCAGACCGAAACCGGGTGCATCATGATCTCTCCCCTGCCCGGCATCACAGCCACCAAGCCCGGCTCGGCCACGCGCCCTCTTCCCGGCGTTGTCGCGGAGGTGGTGGATGTCGACGGCAAGCCGGTTGGTCCGGGCGGCGGCGGATATCTGGTACTCAGCAAGCCGTGGCCTTCGATGCTGCGCACCGTGTACGGCGATCCGGATCGCTACGTGCAAAATTACTGGTCGCGCTATCCGGGAAAATATTTTACCGGCGACGGCTGCAAGCTGGACGAAGACGGCTATTTCTGGCTGCTCGGCCGCGTGGACGACGTCATGAACGTCTCCGGCCACCGCATTTCGACGTACGAAGTGGAAAGCGCGCTGGTGGATCACTCCTCGGTGGCCGAAGCCGCCGTGATCGGCAAAACGCACGAAATCAAAGGCCAGGGAATTTCCGCGTTCGTGACGCTGAAGGAAGGCATCCAGCCGAGCGACAAGCTGAAAGAAGAATTGAAAAATCACGTCTCCACGAAAATCGGCTCCATCGCCAAGCCCGACGATATTTTTTTCACCGCCGAACTTCCGAAGACTCGCAGCGCCAAGATCATGCGCCGCCTGCTGCGCGACATCGCCGAAGGCCGCGTCCTGGGCGACACCACAACCCTCGCCGATCCCACGGTCATCGCCAAGCTCAAAGAGCAAGCCAAGGATGAAGGGTAGAGTTTTTCCAGTTCCCTGCCTCTTTACGTGCTTTGTCGTTTCCCGCGACCAGGAAGGCAGGCCGTTGAGTTGACGCCCCGGCTCGCACAACTTAACATGGAGGTATGCTTCCGGATGCTCAGACCTCCGTAGACGTGTCCCCGGGCGGCGCCCTCACAGACCGGTTTGGCCGGCCTCTGCGCAGCCTGCGCGTTTCGGTGACGGACCGGTGCAACCTGCGCTGCAACTACTGCATGCCGCAGGAGGAGTACGTCTGGCTGCCGCGGCAGGAACTGCTGACCTTTGAGGAAATTGCGCGGCTGGTGGAGGTGTTCACGTCGCTCGGCGTCGAAGACGTGCGCCTCACCGGGGGCGAACCGCTGCTGCGCCGCGATCTTCCGCAACTGGTTCGAATGCTCGGGGCCAATTTCCGGATTCGAGATCTCGCGCTCACAACCAACGGCGTCTTGTTCGAAGAGCAAGGCGAAGCCCTGCGCGCGGCGGGATTGCATCGCGTGACGCTCAGTTTGGACACGCTTCGGCCGGAAAGGTTTTCCGCGTTGACAGGGCGAGACACGCACGCGCAAGTGCTTGCTGGCATTGCAGCCGCTCGGCGTCTCGGCTTCCCAAAACTCAAGCTGGATACCGTCGTGCTGCGCGGCGCGAACGACGACGAACTCGGCGACTTAATCGAATATGGCCGCGGCCTCGAAGCGGAAGTGCGCTTCATCGAGTACATGGACGTCGGCGGCGCGACGGAATGGTCGCTCGAAAAAGTTTTTACGCGCGCCGAAATGCTCGAGCAGCTTACGAAGCGCTACGGCACGATCACGCCGCTCAATGAAAACTCCTCCGCGCCCGCCGAGCGTTTCCGGCTTCCGGACGGCGCCATATTTGGAATCATCGCCTCGACGACGACACCGTTCTGCAGGAGCTGCGACCGCAGCCGCTTGACCGCGGATGGGTTCTGGTATCTGTGCCTGTACGCGCAAGCCGGGACCGATCTCCGCCAAATGCTGCGCGGCGGCGCTACGCCCGAGGAAATTGCCGCACGCATTTCTCCCGTCTGGCGCGCGCGAACGGATCGCGGCGCAGAGTTGCGCGCCGCCACAGGCGAGCGCGGCGTTCTGGTCGGGATCGAGCAGCTTCGCCTGGATCCGCACCTCGAAATGCACACCCGCGGCGGCTAAATCCGAAGTAGTTCCAGTGGCACAGGCTTCAGCCTGTGGGGGTTCGTCCTGCAAGGACCAAACCCCTCTGGCTGAAGCCTGCGCCACTTGGCCTGCCTACATCCTCAAAGAGTAAAACTTGTGTAGACCGACGTGCGCAGTGCAGGTGTGAAGAGTTGATCCGACCAGTAGCGGCCGAAGCGCCAGCCGATTTCCCAGCGATTGCTGATTCGCTTGATTTTGTACGCCAGGGCGGAATCCAACTCTCTGCCATAGTGGATGTGCAGATTGTCCGAGTGGTAGTCGTAGAAGATCAGCGTCCCAATGGCTCCGTCGAGGAAGCGGATTGGCCCGTTGGCTGATAGATAGCGGGCTTGCAGGCCGTTGCCGCCGCCCACGCTGGGATCGTTGACGAACAAATCCGTCCAACCATTGAACGGTGGAGCGAGCGGAGTTGTCAATTTGTCTGTGACGCTGCGGCCGCCGAGCAAAGCATAGCCCGCTTTAAAAGTGAATCTGCGCCAGCCCGGGCCCAGCTCTCCCAAATAATAATTCGCATCCACCCGGTTGGGATTCGTGCCGTAGTTTTTCTGCTTGGCGTATTCCGCCGTGTACACAAGGCTCCAATCGTCGGTGAACTGGTAGGGGCCATTCACACGCAGGCCGTAAGTCTGGGTGGACATCGCGAATTGCGCGGGGGCACGATAGTCAAGCAACAAGCCGTAGAGTGCCGCGTTGATCCGGCCTGGTTTGTTCCACTTCAAGTTCATCATGTCCGTGTGCATGGGCGGCTTGCCGTCGGTGGCGTTGTAACCCACCACTCGATACGTGCGGATGATAAACGCATAGGTGAAGGAAAAATTCAGAGGCAGCTCCGCGTCCACTCGAGCCGCGTCGAAGGTTCCGTGAACCTGGCGCCAGGTCGAAATGCTAAGGAAACGCCCGTCATTGAGGGCAAGCTCCTGCCGGCCGACGGTCAGCGCCAGATTCTTATGTGGAACACCGTGAGTCCAACGCAGGTAACCCTGACTGAGCTCCATGCTCTTCGGGTCCAGAATCGCCGGAAGATTCGGACGATTCTGCGACGGAAGTGTTGGGTCGCTGTAATCCGCGGGTCCGGTGACGATGACGGCCTCGCCCTGGGCGAAAGCGGAGAATCCGTGATACGCCGGCGTTTCGTAGCCGAGCGCAAGCCGGAGGGTCGGAGCATAGGCAGTTGCGGTAAATGGCGCCCCGTCGCGTTCGAAGCCTTCGAAGCGAAAACGGCTGCTAAAGGATATTTTCCCTTCCCTGAGCCATGACCAGAGCCAGCGGGAAGCCGGCTCTTTCGGCGCCTGAGCTGGCGGAGCCTGAACTTGAGGACCCTGATCCTGTGCCGCCACTTGAATTGGAAGCATGCTGCAAAGAATTGCGCCGAAAGAAAGTGCAGCAATTCGCGGGGCCCGTTTCAACTTCATGATTGCTTGGCCTTGCAGGGCGCAAGCGAATATTTCACTTCATAGGCGTCCGGAAAATCTTCGATGGAACACACAAACCTATACTTGCGAGCAGAGAGTCCCATTTAATTTCACCCGTGCCACATATCCTACATCAAGCCGTCACTCGCTTGCATGGCGTTGGGGTTCAAGTAGCACAGGCTTCAGCCTGTGGGTTTTGGCTTTTGATTTGATTCAAGAACCCCACAGACTGCACGAATAACGCGAACTTTGCCCGTGAATGAATTTTCGGTGCGTCTTGGCAGTCAGGCAGTAGGGGCACGGCATGTCGTGCCCCTACAAACCGGTCAGCGTCTTCAATTGTTGGGGGGATCAATACCGCAGAAAACCTTCGTCACTTGGGAGAGCCGCTCAGAAAGAGGAAACAAACGAGAACAAGCGCCGGCCGATCAGACCACTGCCTCCGCAGTCCACGCGGATACGCGGTCGCGCCCTTCGCGTTTCGCGCAATACAGCGCCTGGTCGGAGGCTCTCAAAACATCTGCCATCGTCGGACCGTGGTCGGGAAAAAGAGCCACACCGATCGAGACGCTGACGGCTCCCAGGAGTTGCCCGGCATACTCCACAGTTAGTTGTTTCACCTGCTGGCGCAGAATCTCCGCCCGTTGGAGAGCGCCCGCCAAATTAGAATCGGTGAGCACGAGCACGAATTCCTCTCCACCATAGCGGCAGGGGATATCCTGGCCCCGCGTGCTCCTTTTCAAGAGATCTCCGAGCGCACGAAGGAGCGTGTCGCCAGCCTGGTGGCCAAACGCATCGTTAAACCGCTTGAAGTGGTCCAGGTCAACCATGACGATTGCAACTGAGCTCTTGTTGCGATTTGCCCGGCTGAACTCCCGTTCCAGAGATTCTTCCATGTAGCGACGATTGAAGAGTCCCGTCAGCGGATCGCAAATAGACTGATTCTTGAGACTCTCCTTCAATTTTAGATTCCCCAGTGCCAAGGCCACCTGTTTGGCCAGGACCTCCGCCAACTGTCGCTCGGCTTCGTCCGAGGATCGAGGCATGTGTTCGTGGTGTTCCTGGCCGCGCCTCATTTGCAAACTTACGATTCCAAGCGCCTCATTTTGCGCCATGAAGGGAACGCAAAGAGACTCCGTCACATCCGTCAGGTCGAGGTGGCGGCAAGCGGATGCCTTTTCCCCGCGGTGGAAGGATTGCAGATGGCCTTGGCGCAGCGCCCAGCAATCGTCCGGGGCAAAGACACGTTCTCCCTGGCCGGTCTTACCCCATTCGGCAACGGTCTCGACAGCCGTTCTAGAAGCGCTGGTTACGCAGAGCGCGCCCGACCATTTCGGAAATAGCTTCTCTGCCGTTGCGCTGATCTGCAAGTAAGCTTCCTCCGCGTCCTTACACGTCTGAAGCTTGCTTCCCATTTCGCTCAAGAGATTGATTTCCTTCGTGCGCCGCTCCAATTCCTGCACTTTCTCAGCCAACTCCTGGTTGGCATTGTTCAGCCGGATTTCCGCCTGCACGCGCTCGGTGACATCCTGAACGCTCCCCACCAGCCTCTGAGGCTTGTGAGTCTTTGGATCGAAGATAATGTCGCCGCGTTCGTGGATGTTTCGTTCCGCGCCGTCCGGACGAACAATCCTGAAATCGATGGCGTACGGCCTGGCTTCGCGGAGGGCGTAATCCAGCGACTGCCGCACTTCATCCCTCTCATCCGGATGCACCAAACGGAAGAACGCACGCCGCGACGGCTCAACCCCTCCGGGCTCGTACCCGAAAATACGAAACACTTCATCGGACCAACGCACGGGATTTTTTTCCGGATCGACGAGGTCGACGAGATCCAGCTCCACGCTTCCAAAATGAGCGATCCGCTGCGCGGCAGCCAAGTTGGCTTCGCTCTGCCGCAATTTTCGCTCGGCTTCCTTACGGCGGGTAATGTCCCGGTGCAAGCCGACGATCCCCACAACCTTTTCGCCCTTGTCGATCAAGGGAACTTTGGTCGTCTGCAGCGATTTCACTTTTCCATCGGCGTCGACGGCCGTTCTCTCGCTCTCCATGGACGCCCCGCCGGACCTCATGACCTGTAAGTCATCCGTGTGCAAGGCGGCGGCCCGCTCCTTCGGGAACAAATCGAAAGCCGTCTTCCCCAATAAGTCGTCCGGAGACTTCATTCCATGAAGTGTGGCGAACGCTTTGTTTGCGAGGAGGTACCGGCCTTCGGTATCCTTGGCGAAAATACTGTCGGGGATGTTATCGGTCACCGTGCGCAGGACATTGCGCTCCAGAGCCAGCTTTTTCTCCACCTGGGCGTGCAGGGCAAGGGCCCGGTCGAGCCTCCGCGTCGAATAATAGGTGCCCACCACCGCGGCGATCGTCCCCACACAAACGTTAACGGCCTGATGCTGCAAGGAGTGCAACTGAGGGAAAAAGTAATGCTCCAATCGTTGGGATAAAGTTAAGACCACTGCGACAAGGAAGCCAAGCCACGCGAGACCTGCCCAATCGGTGCCGCGCTCAGAGCGAGCTCCGATCTCAGGTTCCGTGAGGGCCGTGTTTAATTTTCCTGGCGCCTCATTGGTTTTCATGACACCCACGACACAGCTCCGACTATCGATAGCCGCGGCCTACAGAGGGAAGTTCGCTCATTTAGGATAACCCTCCAAACGCGAATCGCCGCAGAAACCTTATCTATTGTGATTAAATAGCTAATTGCAACCAAGAGTCTCGAGCGTCGCTCATGGGTAGCGCCGCCGGGCGAGGAACGGATAGTGACAACGCTCCAAACTATTCGGCATGGGGAAACGCTGCTGTTGGAAAATGGCCATGGCGGAATCGCTGCCGGGTTCAAAACCGCTTCAAATCCCTGTATAGTTTAGCCATGCCACTCAGCACGAAAGCGCGGAGGCGATTGCGATCCTGGCGCACGCGTGTGCGCGAATTGCGCGGCGTCGTGAGGGGACTGGTCTCGACGCGGCATCCGCTGCTCGTGCACATCATTCCGATCCGGCGCTGCAACCTGGCCTGCACGTATTGCAACGAATTCGACGATTTCTCGAAGCCGGTGGACACCGCGGAAATGCTTCGGCGGATCGACCGTCTCGGGGAACTCGGCACGGCGGTCATCACGATCAGCGGCGGCGAACCGCTCCTGCACCCGGAACTCGACTTGATCATCGCGCGCATGCGCAAAAACGGAATTCTTTCCGGGATGATCACGAACGGCTATCTGCTCACTGCCGAGCGCATCGAGCGGCTCAATCGCGCGGGGCTGGAATACCTGCAGATCAGCATCGACAACGCGATGCCCGACGAAGTGTCGATGAAAAGCCTCAAGGTGCTCGATCAGAAATTGAAGCTGCTGGCCGAATACGCCGTGTTTCAGGTGAACATCAATTCGGTGCTCGGCAGCGGCGTGAAAAATCCGGAGGACGCGCTCCAGGTCGCGCGCCGCGCGCAGGAACTCGGCTTCACCAGCACCGTGGGCATTCTGCACGACGGCCAGGGACAACTGAAACCGCTCGGCGGGCGCGAGATTGAAATCTTCGAAGAAATCATGGCGATGGGCAAGCGCGGGTTTTCGCGCATCAACGGCTTCCAGCACAATATCGCCAAGGGGAAGACGAACGACTGGCGCTGCCGCTCCGGTTCGCGCTACCTCTACATCTGCGAGGATGGGCTCGTTCACTGGTGTTCGCAGCAGCGCGGCTATCCGGGCATCCCGCTGGAAAAATACACGGCCGAAGACCTGCGCCGCGAATACTTCACGAAAAAACATTGTGCGCCGCTTTGCACGGTGTCCTGCG
The DNA here is from genome assembly GCA_963768275.1 of uncultured Acidobacteriota bacterium. Taxonomy (GTDB): domain Bacteria; phylum Acidobacteriota; class Terriglobia; order Acidiferrales; family UBA7541; genus Palsa-360. The sequence goes on along the minus strand of CAVYHH010000017.1, from coordinate 43,206 downwards.
TCCAGCAGATCGCCGTGGTGGACAACTGGCGCGGGCCGCAGACGCTGATGCCTGTTGCCGCGCCGCCGTCTTCGCCGGAATCGCTGGTGCAGCTGCGGTAGGGCGGTGACTAGTGATTCGTGATTGGTGATTCGTGATTCGTCCAAACCACAAGCATCCTCTCTGTTTTCTCTGTGCCCTCTGTGTTCTCTGTGTTAAAAGCCTTTGAATTTTTGTGCGACTCGCGCGCCGTAAAATCTTTCAACACAGAGAACACAGAGGGCGCACAGAAGTGACAGCTACGAGCGCGCTTGGACGGAATTTTCGGAGCGATCCGCCTCGGCGTCATGCAACCGCGGCGAGGAGAATTCTTTTCTTCCCAGCCATGGCTTGAGCACACGCTTCCACCACATGAGCATCCCCGTAACGAACAAGGCCGCGGGCGCGAGTCCAATAACAGTCCAAACAATTTTTACCGGTATTCCCGCGAACCGGCCGAAATGCGCTTGCGCGAACCAGGACAGCACCTTATCTCCAAAGCGGAGCTTCCTGCTGGACGCGTTCAGCGGCTCGAGGAAGTCGACGGCGGCGTTGAACGTGGTCGGAATCGAGAGGTAAATTCCCGTGATCGCCCACATAAAAAAGAACGCAAAGGTCCAAAACCCGAGCGCGCTGTGCAGCGTCCAGTTAAATCCTTTGGGATTCGTTTTCCATCGGAAGCTGAGGCTGCGGCGCCAGGCATCGATCCCCGGCCACCAAATGATGGCGCCCGTCAGGCCGAGGAGCATGGTGAGGATTCCCCCGACAGCGTTGAGCAGGCGTCCCGTCTGCGCAATCAAAAGATTGTCGTGCAGGTCCGCGAGCCAAAGGACAAAGCGAAATCCGAATCGCAGCGAATCACCCAAATCGGCGCCCGTGTAAGGGTTGAACAGGCGCTGCAATCTCTTGCCGCGGCGTTCCAGCCAGATCTCGACAGCCTGGTCGGGATTTTTTCGCTGCCAGACTCGCGTCACTTCATAGTCGGGATAGGCGCGCTTGGCAACTTGCCTGAGTTCGTCCTCGGTCATTCGCGCGCCTTGAACGGGGACAACGCGAGGCTCGCGCGCGAGCGACCTGACCATTTCCCGCCGGAAGACCAGAGCGGAGCCGGTCACGCTCATGAGCAAGATGTAGAGGCCAAGCCCGATTCCGGTCCACAAATGAACTTGAAAGAGCGCCTTTCGCAGCCAGACATTCTGCGGGCGTCTCTTCCACTTTTCCCAGGCTTTCATCGGGTTGTCACCTTCGGCGCGCAAATTCTAACACATTGAAAACAATCGTCCGTGCCCTCCTAAGACTGAAATTCAATTTTGGGTAAAACTGCCCACCGCTGTCTTCAAATGTGCAAAAAGCTGCATCCTGTTGATGCTGAATAACCGATAAGTTATATATTTTCATGGCTTTCTTGGCCGCCTATCCTGGAATACGGCTTGCTTCCTAATCAATCGCCCCCCCCAGTGGAGAAATCGACCAGGACAAGGTCGCGAGAGGTTGACTTATCGGAACAGTACTTTGCCTTAGGACCACTTAGACACCACCTTTTTTCTTGTGAGGACGCGCATGGAATTCACCGGCAAACTCAACGAAACGGATATGAGCGAGGTGCGAAAGATGACTCGCTCAAAGACGTATTGGCTGAACCTTTTGTTGTACGGAGCCGGTCTCATCGTTCTGGCGCTAAGGGCATGGAGGCTAAGTTTAGGTTTTTTGGCCCGGACGCCTCCCGACTGGCAGGCCGTTGCCATGATATGGGCGGTAGCTGCTGGCATCATTCTATGGACCGTTTACATGGTAAGACGAGGGCGGACGCGGCAATTGACGCAACTAAACGCGACGCGCCCCGACCTGATGAGCCTCACCAATGACGGGATGAAATTTGACGGTCCTAACGGAGCAACAGCCCTCGTGCCTTGGAGAAATTTCAAAGATTGGCGGGAAGGACGGCGAATCGTGTTGGTGGAGCGAAGCGAAGGAAACCGATTCGTGATGCTGCCAGTCGCGAAATTGTCCGAAATCGAGCGACTGCCAATCCGCCAGTTCTTACAATCGCATATCCCCTCGGTAGGTCGGTGACTTTATTGATCCAAGCAGACATGGCGCATTCGGGAACCGCGGCGGGTGCGATCTTGCGGCGGTCTTGATTTCCGAGGCTTCCTTGTGAGATGACATCCCTGCCGGATAGGAGAGAACCATGGATAACCCAACGACATTCATGTTCCTGTTCCTGGTAATCGTTTTTGCATTTGTCTGCCTCGCATTGCTGCTCGGTTCGTTCTTCACGATCAACACGGCCGAGCGCGGCGTGGTCGAACGGTTCAACAAATTTTCCCGCATCGCGGGCCCGGGTCTTTCCATGAAAGTTCCCTTCGTTGAGACCGTGCAGAAGGTCGACATGCGCGTGCAGGAACTCCCATTCAAGATCGAGACCAAGACCAAGGACAACGTGTTCGTGGTCATCCCGGTCTCGGTCCAATACCAGGTTCTAGCGGACAAAGTGAGCGACGCGTATTACAAGCTCACTGACCCGCAAAAACAGATCGAATCGTACGTCTACAACGTGATCCTTGGCCACGTGCCGAAATTGGCCCTCGACGAGGCCTACCTCGAAAAAGACCAGATCGCCAAGGCCGTCAAGGACGAACTCGATGCGACGATGGAAAACTTCGGCTTCTCCATCGTGCGCGCACTGGTCACGGACATCGTGCCGGACGCGCGAGTAAAAACCGCCATGAATGAAATCAATGCGGCGCGGCGCGAACAGGAAGCGGCCCTGGCGAAGGGCGAAGCCGACAAGACCATCGCGGTGAAAAAGGCGGAAGCGGAAGCGGAGAGCAAGCGCCTGCAAGGCGAAGGCATCGCCGCGCAGCGCAAAGCCATCATCGCCGGGTTAAAAGAGTCGGTGGAAGATTTCCAAAAAGTCGTCGAGGGCACGACGGCGCGCGACGTGATGACGCTGGTCCTGCTCACGCAATATCTCGACACGCTGAAGGAAATCGGCGCTTCGGCGAACACGAACACCCTGATGTTGTCCCACGCGCCCGGCGAAATGCGCAATCTTCGCGAACAGATCAGCCAGGCCATCGCGGTCGGCGATCTGGTCAGCGACAATGTGGGGAAGAAGGCGTGACTGGTGACTGGTGATTAGTGACTGGTGAAAATCTCTGAGCAGACTCCAGGATTCTCCGTGCCCTCTGTGTTAAAAGGTTTTTCGGCCCTGTTGCCGCTTCTTCCGTTTCGCGAAACTGCATATTTCAGTTGCTCGGATTTTCAGCGGCGGCGCGTTCGATGTTGGCGTTGATTTCGCCACCGATCAGGAATGCGAGTCCGGCCACGTACAGCCAAACCACCAGGATGATCAAAGCTCCGAGAGACCCATAAATCGTCGTGTACGAATTAAAGAACCGCAGATAAATACGAAATCCGGCCGAAGCGGCGAACCACAAGAACGCGCCGAATGCCGAACCCGGCGTGATCCAATACCAGCGCCTCCTGTGCGCGTTTGGCCCGCAAGAATAAATCAGCGCGTACGAAAAGACCACGAATAGCGCGGCCGCCGGCCATTGCAGCGCCTTCCAGATCGCAACCATGGTCGAGGCGAGATGCAGTTCCAATCCTATCCAATCAATCAGAAGCCCGCCCACCAGCACGATGCCCAATGCCGCAAAAATCAAAATCGAAATCACCAGCGTCAAACCGAGCGCGATGGCCCGCACCTGGAACCAGGAGCGGGCCTCCTTGATGCGATAGGCCACGTTCAGAGTGGAAACCATGGAAGCCACTCCTCCGGAAGCGAACCACAGAGCCAGAAGAACGCCGATCGTCAACTTTTCTTCACTCGCGGTCTTGGCGAGCTCTTCCGTAGTATTTTTCAAAAGCTGAAAAGCCAATGGAGGAAGAAAATCCGCGAAGTAACTCAGCAAGCCGGTCCGCAATTGGATACTTCGGGAAGCGAACAAACCAAACAGCGTGAGCAGAAAAACGAGCAAGGGAAACAGGGCCAGCAGAAAATCGAAGGCGAGCCCGGAAGCGCGCCCGGTCAGATTATCTTCCAGAGCGTCGCGAACAACATTCCTCGAGAGTTCCCCGAGCGTCAATCCTCCCAATTTCCAGATCGTCTTGTAATTTTGCCCGCCGCTGCGAGAGGAAGGCGTCATATAGGCGTTTGGATGGAATCTTTCGGCAACCTGCAAGCAAACGATTCTTTCATCGCAACGCGGCTATTTGTTCAGCAGTGGAATGTCTTTGCCCTTTGGCGGCATCGGAATCGATTTCAGGTACGCGTAGATGTCGGCCAGATCCGGGTCCGGAAGCGCTTTGCTGGTGTAGGGAGGCATATTGACTTTCGGACTTCGAACGTAACTCTGGAATCCTTCGAAAGAAAGCAGCGGAGGACCGATGCGCGCCGCGCCGGTTTGCGCCGCTCCCTGGCCTTGGCGGCCGTGGCACTCGTAGCATCCGTCGCTCATAAAAAGCTTTTTACCGTTTTGTGAGTTGCCCGCGGGAGGAGTGTCGGAAGATTGCTGCGCCCGCGCGGCCGGGAACGCAAACAGCATCGCCGCAAAAACAAAAAGAAATAATACAACGAATCGATTCGGCCTGCCCGCATGGCTCGCGTTCAATTCCATTCGTTGTGCCGCGCGCGCTTCCGCTCGTTTTACAGCGCCCGCTTCCGCACTTTCTGCCGCGCTCGCTTCCGCTCGACGCTCAGCCCGTCTCATCACGCGCATCTCCTTTTCGAGGTCATCGAAATTTTCACTTATCGAGGCTGCGTGACGACATCCACCAGGGCCGGCTCGCCGCGCTTCACCACTTCAATCGCGCGCTTGATCGCCGGGCCGAGGTCTTTAGGATCCGAGATCGGCCCTTCGCCGTACATGCCCATGCTCTCGGCGAGCTTGGCGTAGGAAACGTCCGGGCCGGTAATCGTCGTGCCGATGCCGCAATTGGAGATGCCGCGGCTATGCCGGTCGGCCATGATTTGCACCTGCATTACTTCCTGATGATACGCGCGGTTATTGTGCATGATGTGCAGCACGGGAATCTTGTGATGCGCGGCGGTCCACAAAACCCCGGGCGCGAACATCAGATCGCCATCGCACTGAATGTTGACGGTCAGGCGCCCGTACTTGCGATTGGCCAGCGCGGCGCCCGTGGCCGCGGGCGCGTTGTAGCCGATTCCATAGCCGCCCGCGCCTCCGATATATTGGTAATGCTTGTCCATATTCCACAGCCGTTGCGGCCACTTGCTGACAAACGTCGTGGCGCCGACGAGCGACCAGTCTTCATTCTGAATCTGCCCCCACAGCTCCATGCACATGCGCGCGGTGCTGATCGGGCTCGCGTCCCAAGCAAACGCGGCCGCGTCGCGCGACCTCTCGAGCGCCTGCATATGCGCCGCCTTCAGCCGCACGCCGCGATCCTGAAAAGCGCGCTTGCGATCGTCCGTGGTGAGGCGCTTGACCGCCTCGGTCAGAGAAGGCAGCGTCGCTTGCGAATCCGCGGCAATGGCCATATCCACTTCGTTGAAGCGCTGGAAATCCTGGTAGTTCGCCTTGATGTAGAGATCATCCGCACTGATCGTGATGAGCTTCGCGTTCGCTTTGGTGCCCGCACGCGATGTGCGCTCGATCTGGTCGCGATAGGTATGCGTGATGCCGTAAAAGTCGGCGACATCAAGCCCCAAAATCACGTCGGCGTCGGCAACCGCCGCCCGCGCCCGGTCGGATTGATTCAGCGGATGGCGTGTTGGAAAATTCATGCGGCCGGCCTGATCGACGACCGAACATTGCAGCGCCTCGGCCAGATCGACGAGGCAGGCGAGACCCGCCGGCGTTCGCGCCGTGCGGTCCGCAATAATCACGGGATTCTCCGCCGCAACAAGAAGCCGCGCCACTTCGGCGACGGAACCGGAATCGCCCACAGGCGGCATCTCAGTCGTCAGTTTCGGAATGCGAATTTTAGTGTCGGATGAAACCGGAATTTCTTGCAGATCGCCATCCGCCACGAGCACAACCGGCAAGGTTGGCGGCGTCATCGCGATTCGATAGGCGCGATCGGCGGATTCCGCAAAATGCTCGAGCGAAATGGGGAGATCGTCCCATTTCGTAAAATCGCGCACGATCGCCGCTGCGTCCTGCACGCTGTGGAACCACTCCACGCCCGGCGCGCGTTTCGTCACATCGATAATATTCCCAAGGATTACGTAAACCGGGACGCGATCGCAGTAAGCGTTGTAGATGGCCATTGCGGCGTGTTGCACTCCAACCGTCCCGTGCGCGAGGACCAAGAGCGGCTTGCCCTCCACTTTGTAATACCCATGCGCCATCGCCACCGAGGATTCTTCATGACAACACGTAATGAACTCAGGACTCTTGTTCCCGCCATAGTTGATGATGGATTCGTGAATGCCGCGAAAACTCGATCCCGGATTCGCGCAAACATATTCGAACCCCAGCGACTTGATCACATCCACCATGAAGTCCGACCCGGTGCGATCCACGGTCAGGACTTCCGCGACGGCCGGAACCTCCGTCTCGGCAGCGGGAGACATGGGAGGAGGAACCGTGCGCTTCAGCTCGGCCGGCTCCGCCGCAATGCTTGCCGGTACGGCCGCCAATGCCGCGGCCCCTACTGCTGCGCCCTTCAGAAAATTCCGGCGATCGACAACGGGCTTGGTTTGTTTAGGCATGAGTTTGCACCTCGGTTTCGCGGTTATTTTTACTTTATATCACATGGAGTGAGCCGGATGCCACACCACATGGCAGCGGGTTGTCTTGATTTCTGTAGAGCCCACCTTCAGGTGGGCATTTTAGAATCAAGCAGATGCCCGCCTAAAGGCGGGCGCTACATAAACCAAGACTAGGCCCCCGCCATTGCTATCCCGGAACACTGTACTTCGGCGGCGTTGACGCTCCTGTGCCGGAAGGCTATGTTCGATAGGAAGGCCGTGCGGTGTGCTGGCGGTTCCCCCGGGGCAAGACTGCCCTGGCGCTAGCAACTCCCGAGCATTGTAAGGATTTACGCCAGTTCCGCGTCTGCACTGTTTACTGACCAGGCTAAATTGCGCCGGAAAACAGTCTCAGTACGCCCGCGTGTGAAACTTAAGTGACCACCCTAACCAAAGCAGGCCGCTACGATCTCCGCGAGGAATTGGGCCGCGGAGCCATGGGCGTGGTGTTTCACGGGTTCGATCCGACGATCGGGCGGAACGTTGCGGTTAAAACCTTGCGGCTGTCCGAGGCAGGGACGGGACTCTCGCGCGAAGAATTGATCGGCCGTTTCCAGACCGAGGCGCGCGCGGCGGGACTTCTGACCCACCCCAATATCGTCGTGGTCTTCGATGCCGGCGAAGAAGAAGGCCTGTTCTACATCACCATGGAGTACGTCGAGGGGCGAAGCCTGCAATCCATGATCGATGCGCATCAGCCCTTCCCTGTGTCCCGCGTCATGAAGCTGATGGAACAGGTTTGCTCCGCGCTCGATTTCGCGCACCAGCACAACGTCGTGCACCGCGACATCAAGCCCGCGAACCTCATGCTGACTTCGGACGACGTCGTCAAGATCACCGACTTCGGCACCGCAAAAATTTTGCAATTCGGAACGGCGCAGACGGCGCACGTCATGGGTACGCCCTCCTACATGTCGCCGGAACAAGTGAAGGGCAAGCCCGTCGACGGCCGCTCGGACATTTTTTCCCTGGGCGTAATCCTCTACGAATTGATGACCGGCGAAAAACCATTTCCCGGGCAAAACATCACCACGGTCATCTACAAAATTATCAACGAAGAGCCCATCCCGCCGAGGTCGCTCGATTCTTCCATCCATCCGGGTCTCTCGGCCGTGATTACTCGGGCTTTGTCGAAGGACCCCGCCGAACGTTATCAAAGCTGCCATGAATTGCTGAGCGCTTTGAAGAACTACCACGAAATGATGGGCCCGGACGCAACGACAAGAATGGCCGCGGTCACTTCGCACGCTGCTGCGGGAATCAACCGCCCCGCCGCTCAGCCGCCCCGGATCGCCGCGGTCCCGGTGAATGCAACGCCCAATGAGCCGGATCCATCCGCCCAATTCATGTTATCGGTTGGAGTGGAAGAGGAACCCCGGAAGAGGCCCGGGGGCCTGCTGCTCATACTCTTTTTGCTTGGGGTCATTGGATATTCGGGATATCGCGTTTATCCGCCGCTGGTGGATTTGTGGCAGCGCACACGTGAAATGGAAAGGCCGACGATTCCGCCAAAGGCGGACTCGGCGGCGCAAGCGTCAAATCCTGATAGCACGAACGCGAAGCCGGATGCTCAATCTAACGGGACGGTTCAGTCCGCGGAGCCCGCTCCCGCGCCCACTGCAGAACCAGTGGAAAATTCCGCCCCGAAGGCTGCGTCGCAGCCAACGGCCGCGCCCGCCGCTAGCATGAAAGCTCCCGTGGCTGCGCCTGCGACAGCCGGCAGCGCGGACAAGTCTATCGCGCCGCAAAAGCCAGCCGCACCCGCGGGGCCTTCCGCAGCGCATCAGCTCGAATCGAAATTGCGCGCTGAGTTAGCCGGACAGCCGGTACTGGACAAAGTTACAATTCAAGCCACGGCAAACGCTCTCACCCTTTCCGGCTCTCTGAGCCTCGCCGAACACCGCGACCTGTTAGACCACCTCCGCGCGGTTCCTCCCGGCGTCCGGGTGATCGACGACATTGAATTGACCGAGAACTCGAAAGCATCCCCCGCGCCAGCCATCCGGTAGGAGGCCTCGAAGCGGAGAAATAGCAACAGGGTTTTGCTATAGACGCAGTTCCCTCCCTTGTACCAAATCTATCCACCTCCGTCCGGTGGGTTAATTCTTTGGCATCCGAGGGTCAGCAATCCCCTGTATTTCAATGACCTAGAGGCGCATCCTTAAGGCAGGCTAAGTGCTCTTATCAGGAAATACCCGTATGCCCCGACGCATAAGGTGCTTTAGAAAAACTGCCTCCACGGACTTGAATATGCAGGTTTGGGACTGGTCCAGGCACCCTATATTTCTAAGCAAGGGACCTTCTTCAGAATGAAAGTCCTCGACAACTCGAAGGTTCAAGCCAAAGACGATGTTCCGGTTGTCGGCGCTATACCGGCCACTTCGCACAGGCCGGAGCCTGTCCGCGCGGATGTGATTCCCGTGCGCCCGGCGTTTTCAAATGCCGAGAACGCTATAATATTCTTCCTCAGGCAATTCCGAGTTCTATTGGGCGCGGCGCGCCTGTACCAGCGAAATCATCCGCGGCTGATGGAAATCCTGGCCTCCACGGAACAGCAGTTGCGAATCGCGCTGGCGGCGCGGTCGCCCCTGGTCGTAGCCGTGGAGCGGAATGGAATACTCCTGCCCCGCCAGGAAGGGAGCGTCGCCGAGCTGCTGCATGACCCGCGCGGCGAATTGCGTGCACTCGCGGAAGAACTTCTGCGCGCCGGCATTTGCTCGTTCCTCTTCACCCATCCCATCAACGTAGGTGAATTGGATCTCTTGGCGCAGGAAATCAGCCTGGTTCCACGCAGCGCCTCGCCAGGCGACACTTCATCGCGAAAATTGTGGGACAACTGGATCAGGAACCGGGGCGTTGTCGGGATTCGCATCAATATTCCGACCGAGCGGCGCGATTCCCTGCTGCTGGCTAGCTTGGTAGCCGCAGTGCTCGCTTACGATAATGCGTCGCAACATTCCTCCTACTCTCGCGCCAGCCGGACGATGCCGGAGGCGAGCTTCGAGCAGATTGCAGCCACTTTGCGTGTGCTCAAAAAACTGGCGCCGCCCAACGATCCGGAAATGCAACCGTCCACCGAAGATGTTGCGCGGCGTTTTCATTCCGTGGTGTCCGGAAGCGAACCGTCCTCCGTCTCGTTGATCGTGTACGGAATCTCCAACGTAAAACCTCGCGAAGGCGAAACACTGGAGCCGTATCTGGAGAGGCTTACGGACGAACTGGTTCTGGCATTCGTGAAACAGGAGTTCAACGCCGGCCGCACAACTCCGGAGGGGCTAATCCCCTTGCTCGTCCGCCTGGACCAGGAACGCGGTCAACCGGACAATACGGGAACCAGCCGGTTTGGCGGGTCGCAGCACGACGAAATGCGTGTCTCAGTACTTTGCGAAAAATTCTGGAACGCGCAGCCCGCCCGAGTGAAAGGGAAAACATTGCGGAGCCGCGACGCGTGGTGCGTGCCCGCAAATGTGCTGGCCCGCTACCTGGAACCGCTGGCCGCAGCCGCCGAAAAAAAGAAATCCGACGCCGCGGCGCGCGAGGGCCGCGCGGTGCTGATGGCGTATGCGCGGTGCCTCGAATCGGAAGAGAGCAGGGCGCGGCGCGCCGTGGCCGCGGGCCTCTCGGAAATCGCACCGCAACTGGAACGATTGTGGCCTCATCCCTCGGCGCCCGATTTTGGGCGAGGGATCGTGCAGGCCCTCCTGCTGGAGACTTCGCCGGGAATCGCGGGATTGCTCTCCGCGGTGGCCGAAAAATTGGCGCGAACTTCTTTGCTGAAGGGCGAGTACGCCGAATTCGAGCGAATCCTCGACGCGCTCGAGGCCGCGCCGCGGGACGATGAACACGCGCACATTGCCACCCTCGTAGGCCGCGTTCTCAACGACGAGCAGTGGCTCTACCTGGTGGACGAAGCCCTCACCAGCCAGCCGCTCAACCCGGTCATCCCTCGATTGTTGAAGAGGTGCCCGGACCGCTTGATCGACCGGCTGGGGTTGCTGCTGACCGCGGAGGACGGATTGAATTCCCTTCCCGCGATGGTGCGCTTGATTCATGGAACGGGCGAGCCGGTGCTCGGCGCGCTCGAAACACGGTTGTACGAAGCGCGGCGGCAGCGCGTTGCGACTTCCATTCATCTGCTTGCTTCCGCGGACCCGAAACGTCTAGCCGGCGCATTGCCCAGGGCGCTGGCGAGTTGGGAATGGAGTTTGCAGGATCTTGCCGCGACGGAACTCATGAAGTGGACGAATCCGCCCGTGGTAGCGGCGACGGCGCAAGCTTTTCTTGCCACCCTTTCAGAAGCGCATGGCATGGTCGTGCCCTGCATGATCGATCATCTCGGGACCGCGCATGAGATGGCGGCGGTTCCAACGCTGCTTCAGATTGCCATGGGCGAGCACGTGGTGCTGCGGGACATTTATTTCCGGATCAAGGCGATCGAAGCGCTTGGGAGAATGCGCGTAGCGGAAGCGGCCTCATTCCTGCTGCAGATGGTGAGGCTGCGCAACGGTCTGGCCCATGACGAACCGGCGGCACTGCGTGCGGCAGCCGAAGAAGCGCTTGCCCTGCTCGAAAACCGGCCCTCTTCCGCGCGCGCCCGGATTGCGGAAAGCGCTCACTCGAAATCCAGCGTGACCCACACCCGGCCTCGCCGGTACGTTCGCGCGCGCCTCCAGCCTCCCTTGCAAGCGGCCATCTCGGGAACGCGCAACGGGTCCGCGCGCGTTCGTGTCCTCGCGCTCGGCGGAGCGTTCCTGGAAACGGATCTGCGCCTGGCGCTCGGGGATTCCATGCTACTGGAAATCCGGTCCGGACTTCGCAAGATTCTATCCACCGCCGTGGTTCGCAACATTACATCGGCAGGAGCCGGCGTTGAATTCGTCCACATGAAACCGCGCGACCGCGAGCGCCTGCGCCGCCTCATCACACAGTTGCTCAAGTAAATCTCACAAATTAATCCGAATTTCTCACATGCAAGCATTCTGGTGCGGGTTTTCAGTAGCACAGACTTCAGTCTGTGGGTTTCTGTCAGAAATCGCAGGCTGCGCAGTCGTAGATTCGTTGTTCCCTACAACGAAATCGACAACTAAGTCTCGCGCGAGAGACCAATCAAAGCTCCCGCCAAGCTCATGTGGAAACCCACAGACTGAAGTCTGTGCTACTGAAACCCCGCACCAAATCCGTTATTGTTCTTCGGAACTGGGGGTGGAGAGCAGCGGGCGGGGAAACGTCTCGACGGGATCTACCTGGGGAACGTCCGCGCTGCCGACGCCCATCTCTCTGAACTTGCGGGCGGAGGGGATCAGGCGGCTGTCAAAAGAGGCGACGGCATTGTTGTACGCCTTGTTGGCGCGTTCCAAACCTTTTGCGATTTCGGAAAGGTGCTCGGCGAATTTCACAACGCGGTCGTACAATTCCTTGCCCAAATCCTTGATGCGCTCGGCGTTCTCGGCGACGAGTTGCTGTTTCCATCCGTAAGCAACCGCTCTCAATAGCGCGATGAGCGTCGTCGGGCTGGCGAGAACGACGCGCTTATCGATGGCGTCCTCAATGAGCGTGCGGTCCTGCTCGAGCGCGGCGCTGAAAAAAGATTCTCCCGGAACAAAAAGAACGACGAATTCAGGCGTGGGTTCAAACTGCTTCCAGTATTCCTTCCCCGACAGGCCTTTAATGTGATCGCGGACCAGGGCCGCATGTTGAATCATGGCTTCGCGGTATTCCGCGTCCGACTGCGCGCTGACGGCCTTGAAAAAGGCGTGCAGCGGTACCTTCACATCCACGACGATTTGCGTGCCGCCCGGAAGATGGACAATTAGATCCGGGCGCAAGCGGCCTTCTTCCGTGTCGATGGATTGCTGTTCAAAGAAATCGCAGTGAGGGGACATGCCTGCCAACTCCACGACGCGCCGCAGAGTCAGCTCGCCCCATTTCCCCTTGACCTGCGGCTGCTTAAGGGAGTTGACCAGGCTTCCCGTTTCCTCGCGCAATTCCTTGCTGGTCGTGGCAAGCAGTTGCACCTCGCTGCGAAGGCTGCCGTACGCTTCCTGTCTCGCGGACTCGACGCGGGCCACTTCCGAGCGAAGATCTTTCAAGGCCGTTTCCAGCGGGTCCACCATGGACTGAATGGCGATCTTGCGGTGCTCGAGATCGCCTTCGGCTTCCTTCTGAAGGGACTCGAATTTCGACTTGGCGAGTTCCATGAACTGGTCGCTGCTGGCCTTCAGGGCCTCGCCGGCCAGAGACTGGAAAGCTTCTCTAAGTTTTACTTGGGCGTCATCGAGCAGACGCCTCTGTTCGGCAAGATTCGCTCGTTGCGACTCGGCTTCATTTACCGCGGCGGCGCGCAACTTCTGTTCCTCTTCAATTCTTTTCTGCGAAACTCGCAAGTCCTGCTGCAATACGTCGTTCTGTTTTTTTAACTCTTGAGCCGTGCCATCCAGCCCTGCCGCTCGCCTCTCGAGTTCCAGCCGCGCCGCACCGGCCGAAGAATTCGCCCACGCCCACGCAACCGCAAAACCTGCCGCGAGACATGCGATGGCGATCAATAATCCGGTTCCGGTCATGAAGGCGCCTTAGGCGAAGGATCCAGCGAAACATCACAGCTGAGGCCAAAATTCTATCATGCCGTCAGTAGCACAGGCTTCAGCCTGTGGGGGTTCGTCCTTGCAAGGACCAAAACCCGCAAGCTGAAGCCCGCGTCACCAAAGAAACGCGCCCTCAGCATTACTCGTGAGGAATTGCGGATAGCAGCCTTGCCGAAACCGAATAGTTTCCGCCGGTTTCAAATTTCACGTCCACCGGCGCGTCATTTTCATCGCCGCCCGAGGTCTTGAGGCGCTGCACGTTTCCCTTGGAAAGTTGGATCACTCCCGGCGAGCCATTGCGAACTTCGAGAAGGAGCGGCTCCGTTGTGCCGCGCGCGTGCACAATGAGTTTGCCGGTAGAGCCTGCATTCACCGCTTCCGTTGGGCCGCTGAATTCGAGCAGCACGGCCGAGACGGGAAATTGACCCGCGTCAACTCCTCCCACGGCGACGTGAAGGGTGACGTCGCCAATAGGAACGCTCGGGCCGGGCAGCGCAACGAGTGAAACCGGGGAGGACGCCACGACGAGGCATGGATCGCCGTTCAGATAGACATGATTCGAATCCGCCGCGCCTCGGAAGCCGGCACCTTTCAGAATAAATCGGTCGTGGATAGTAATGGCGTGCGGGTAGGAAGCTACGTGGACGGCCCCAGGAGAGCCTGATGGCCCTCCTGGAGGGGCAGAATCATCGGACGCCACCACAGTCGCGGACGCTGTGACGCCCTGGCCGGAGACTTTTGCAACTAGTATTCCGGGCTGATCGGGGGCCTTAAAAATTGCACGGCCTGTCATATCGGTCGTGGCGTTCTGACCTCCCGAAAGTTCCACCGCGACGTTGGGCAATAGACGGCCCTGGGAATCGAGTACCGCGAGCGTGGCCTGCGCTCCTGCGACTACTTTAGTGGGCAGGATAATCAGGCGCGGGACAGGAGAAGTATGTGGTTTCGGCTGTTGCTGGGCTGCGGCGAACACCGCGCACACACCCACCAAAAGGGGGATAGCCAGGCAGTGACCCGGAAGTCTATGACGAACCCACGCGCGCGCCATGGCAGGGATTCTACCGCGGCAGGGGTAAGAGAGCGAAATCGGCGGTAGGAGGCCAAGCTCTTGCCGGCTAGCCCTATGTGTCGGCCCTCCGGAGTTCCTGGGAACGCCATTCTCCTGAATGGCGTCTTGGGAAGCGCCAATCGGGAGATTGGCGTTCCCGGGATCTTCAAATTTTGTCGGCCAAGTGAAAGATTTTGGCTTCCAGAAAGAGGCGATACAATTCCGGATCGAGTTCCTGGTCCTGGACGGACATCTCCAGAATATTGAGTGCGCGGTCGGAGGCGACGGCTTTTTTGTATGGGCGGTCGCTGGCGGAAAGGGCGTCGAAAATATCGCAAATCGTCATGATCTTTGCCTGGACTGGAATTTCATCGCTACGCAATTTGTAGGGGTAGCCCGTGCCGTTTAGTTTCTCGTGGTGCGCGCGGACGATCCGTGGAATCTCGCGGATTTGTTTGGTCCACGGAATTTGGAGCAGGAAATTGAAGCTGTGAACGACGTGGGATTCGATCTGGGACCGCTCGTCCGCGCTGAGGCTTCCCTGCGGAATGGAAAGATAGCGGACTTCTTCCGCCGTGAGGATCGGCCTTTCGACTCCTCGCGGGTCGTGATAGGTCTGCCGGGCGATTTCAAAGAGGCGATCAAAATGTGCCTCTGGAAGCACCGTCGGCTCGTTGGCCTGAAGGACGACCCCGAGGCTGCTTTCCACCTGGGCCCTGCGGAGACGATATTCTTCTTCCAGCAATGCGATATGGGCCAGCGCCTCCGGCCGGTCCATTTCCAGGAGGAGCCGGACCTTCTCGCGCTCCAGCTGTGCTTCCATCTCCATGTAGAGATAGTCGAAGCGGTGCGCGATGAGGTCCATTTGCATGGGATAAAGCTTCTTGGCCTTGACCAGCACATCCTCGCGCACGCCGACTTTTCCGAAATCGTGCAGCAGCGCGGCGTAGCGGATTTCCTTCATTTGTTCGGGAGAGAAACGAATTGCTGCATAGTTCCCCGTATCGACGCGGTCCACAATTTCGGCAAGCCCGACGGTCATTTCCGATACTCGCAGCGAATGGCCCGAGGTCGTTGGATCGCGCTGCTCGATCGCTTTGACGGAAGCCTGGACGAAGCCTTCGAACAGTTTTTCAATGTCCTGATAGAGGCGGCCATTTTCGTAGGAGACCGCGGCCTGCGAGGCAAGGGAAAGCGCCAGACGGACCGCGCGATCGGAAAAGGGCCGCACTTCGCGGGCAACGATTTCCGGGCTCGTCAGGCGCGCTTCGCGATGGAGTTTGCAGTTGATGAGCTGGAGGACGCCGATGACCTCGCCGCGTCCATTCTTCATGGGAAGCGTCAGCATGGAACGCGTCCGGTAACCGGTTTCCTCGTCATACCTCGGATTGAAATGATAGGGACGTCCCTTGGGAATGTGGTGGGCATCGGCCAGGTTGATTACTTCGCCATGCAGCGCCGTGTAGCCGGCCAGGGAATTCTCTTGTAGAGGAAGTTCGAATTCGGCAAATGGAAATTGGACGCTGTCGTTTTGGGTCAGCTTAAAACGCAGATGGCGGTCGCCCGGGCCGGGGGATAGGACGTCCGGGCGCGTTTCCTCAACGAGATAAAGAGAGCCCGCATCCGCGCCTGTGATCTCCCGCGCCTTCGTGAGGATCATCTTGAGCAGCGCCCCGACTTCATGGGTTTGTGACAGGGCGATGCCGATGCGATTCAGTTCCTCCATCTCGCGTTCGGCCCGCGCGAGATCGGCCCGCGCGGCCCGTTCCCGCTGCGCCAGCTCGATGTTGGCAATCGCGGCGTCCACCGTCTTGCGAACCAGCGAGGGGTTCGCCTTGCGCGGAAGGGTGGCAAAACAGCCTGGAGCGCTCTGACTTCCGCCATTGCGCGAAATGCCGATGAGCCGGACGCGTGGGGCCCGTCGCACGAGACGCCGCAAGGCAACCAGGTCTCCAGCGCCTAGATCGGCAAAACATACGACTGGGGTATCGCCCAACTCGGGAGCAGAAGTACGCCGGCCCGGCGAAGGATGCGGCAGCGCCCGGACCGCATACTGGCGGCGCAAGGGGCGGGCCAGAGGGGCGGCCAAGGAATGCTCGAAATACCAAATTTCAGCGCGCTGCGGCATGTGAGAGGGTGCGGGATGCTGCAGGGGTGGGATTTCTGCGCTCTCTCCGCTCAGACAAGTATAACGAACTTGGCGGGTCGCGCCTAGCGAGTCAATCTCCAAGTTGTCGTGAAAGGATGTAACTACTTACGTCACAGGCTATTGCCGTCTCAAAAGCGGTTTGCTAGTCTGATTTTTAGTAGCAGACGAGCCTCGTGTGAACGAGTCTCGAAGTGGTACAGGTCTGGCAGTGCAATCCGTCTAGGCTTTGGGAAGCGCAGGACTTCACCGCCAGCCGAATGAGGCCCCTTTTGCACATCGAAGCCGGCGCGCGCACCGACCTCGGGCGCGTCCGAAAAAACAATGAAGACTGCTATTCGATCGATTCCTCGCTGCAATTGTATGTGCTGTCCGACGGAATGGGCGGAGAAGCGCATGGAGAGGTGGCGAGCAAGCTTGCCGTTCAGACGATCCTGACGCACTGCAGGCAATCCGAAAACAGCCGGGCGACGCCCATTTTCGGGGAATCCAGCACGGACGTTTCCGATCGGACCAATCGCCTGGCCAGCGCGATCCATCTGGCGAATCGAAAAGTTTTTGAGACGGCCTCCTCGAACGAAGAACAGAGGGGCATGGGAGCGACCATCGTGGCCGCCTGGATCGAGGCGCAAAGATTGTCCATTGCGCACGTGGGAGATAGCCGGGCGTATTTGCTTCGCGCCGGCTCGATGGATCAACTGACGGCCGATCATTCTCTGGTAGCCGAAAAAGTGCGCGTCGGGATCCTGACGCCGCAGGAAGCGGATGCCAGCGAAATGCAAAGCGTGTTGACGCGCGCGGTGGGAACAAGCAACACGGTGGAGGTCGACACCGACGAACAGGTTTTGCTGGCCGGGGATTTCGTTCTGCTTTGCACGGACGGGCTGACGCGAATGGTCACCGACCCGGAAATCGCGAGCATGCTTCTGACCAGCACGTCCGCGCAGGAAGCCGCCGAGCGCCTGGTCGATCTGGCCAACGACAACGGCGGCGTGGACAACGTCAGCGTGATTGTTTTGCGCGTCTCCGAGAAATCGGAAAGCGTGTTCCAGCGCCTGAAGATCTGGAAACGGCACTCCGGGTAAGGCCGCGCCGGCATCGACCGGAGGAGGACAGACATGTCGAGACTCGTACTGAAATTTGAAAATTCCTCGCTGAAAGAAGTTCCCCTGGGAACGCGTCCGGTAACGATCGGGCGAGCGCCGGACAATGATATTCAGATTGATAATCTGGCTGTGTCCAATTATCACGCGCGGGTCTATGTGGAAGCCGGGTCGCTCGTGGTCGAGGATTTGAACAGCCTTAACGGATCGTTTTTGAACGATACTCGCGTCGAGCGCGCCATGCTCAAGGACGGCGACAACATTCTGATCGGCAAGCACGAAATCTTCGTGGATCAAGCGCACGATGCGGCCCTCCCGGAGGACGGCTTGCGCAAGGCGCCGGCTCCGCGCGTGAATGAAACGATGGTCCTGGATACGGAGGAACGCCGGAAGCTGTTCGACATGGCCGCGGCAGCGGGCGAGCGGTCTCAACTCTCCACCAAACGATCGCGCGTGCCGACGCTCACCGTATTGTACGGCCGCACGGATCAAAAAGAGTACCGGATGTCCGGCAAACTGATCGTGATCGGCCACTCCAAAATGGCCACCGTCCGGCTCCGCGGATGGTTCCTTCCGGCAGTAGCGGCGCAAATCAATAAGCACGAGGATGGCTACTACCTGGGCCGTGGGGACCGGGTGCCGACGCTCAACGGTGTCAAAATTCACGGCTTGACCAAACTCAACGATGGAGATGTGATCGATGTAAGCGGCGTGCGGCTCACTTTCTTGTATCGTGATTAACCATTCGCCGCGCTCTCGGATACAATCCCCGTACCATGCCAGGAACTTCCACGGGCGGTGAATCGCGACGCGCCTTGCAAGTCCCGCGCGAATGGTTGCGGGCGTGGTGGCAGCGGCGCGTTCCCTTTGCAATCAGCGTGGGCCTGACCGCATTCGCGCTGACGATTTACGCCTATACCTTCATTGGAGACCGGCCGACCGCCGTGTTTTCCTTCATCAACCGGCTGGAACTCGATGCGCTCGACCTGCGATTCCGCCTGCGTCCGGACCGTTACAAGAATCCCGATCCGCGCATCATCATCGTGGACATCGACCAGCGCTCGCAGGAAATTCTGGGCCGGTGGCCGTTCTCCCGCACCTACTTCGCGCAGATGCTGGATGCTTTGCGCGAGGACGGCGCGAAAGTCGCGGCCTTCGACATCACCTTCAGCAAGCCGGACGAAACCGCCGCGCCGATTCGCGAGTTGCGGCAAACCGTTATCGACCGGCAAAAGCAGGGAGGCCAAACGGACCCGCGCGTGATTGCGGATATCGACCGCCTGTCGAAAGAATATGACGGGGACGAACAATTTGCGCGGGCGATCGAGCGGTTTGGAAACGTGGTCCTCGGAAATTTCTTCCTCTATTCCGAATACGATCTAAAGGGCGTCGATGATAAAACGCTGGCTCGGTACGCCAACATCCTCGCCGATTTTCCGTTCCCGCAAGTGCGCGCGGCAAATCCGCAGACTGGAGAGCGCGATCTCCAGCATCTCATACAGGGCTTCGGCGACCCGTATGGGCTGATGCCGAAAGGCACGCAGGCCAATATCGAAATCCTCAGCAATGCACTTCGCAACGGGCACGGCGCGACCGGATTTTTTAATGTGGAGCCGGATGCGGACGGCGTCGTGCGCCATTCCCTGCTGGTGCTTCCCTACGGCCGGTCGAAGAATCTAGACGACTGGGACCTCTATGGATCGCTCGACGTCCAGGCCGTGCGCCTGTTTCAAGGATTGCCCGACCAGCAGATGGTGCTCGATTTCAGCGAAACGGGGATCACCGCGCTTGAATTTGGCCCCTCGCTCATCATCCGGCCCGATGCCGTCGGACGGATGATGATCAATTACGAAGGCGACGTCGCCACCTATCCCTATGTCTCGATCGCCGACGTTGTCCGCCACAAATTCCCCGCGGGAACCTTCAAGGGGAAAATTGTGCTTGTGGGCGCGTCCGCGACGGGGATTGGCGATTTGCGCTCGACGCCGTTCGGGGGGATCAATTACCCGGGCGTCGAGATTCACGCGAACGTGATCGATAACATTCTGAACCGGTATTTCCTTGTTCGCGGGGCGAATCAGGTTGCCGTGGATCTATTGCTGATATTTCTCTTCGGCGTGCCGCTCGGATTGTGGCTGGCGCTGGCGCAGCCGCGGTCGATGCTGTTCGGCTTGCTGCTGCTCGTTCCGTTCGGATTCGGCGTGTGGTACGCGTTCCTGCATGGATGGTGGCTGAACTTCATCGTTCCCGCGGGAACGCTGGTGACCAACGTCGGCTTCGTCGCGATGTACCGCGCGCTCGTCGAGGAGAAGGAAAAGCGGCGTTTGCTCGGGGCAATCCAGCAATATGTGAATCCGGAAGTGGTAGACCTGTTGCTGGAAAATCCCGATCTCGTCAAGCCGCGGAAGGCATCCATCACCGTGATGTTCACCGACGTGCGCGGATTCACCGGCATTTCGGAGAAGCTCGACGCGCAGGAACTTGCCGTGCTCCTGAACGAGTACCTCACGGAAATGTCGCAAATCGTGTTTGGGCATAGGGGTACGCTCGACAAATTCATCGGCGACGCGGTGATGGCCTTCTGGGGAGCACCGGTGGAAGACCCGAAGCACGCGACCATGGGTTGCCAGGTGGCTCTGGATATGATCACCAGGCTGAAAGAGCTGCAGAAAAAGTGGCGCGCCGAAGGAAAGCCAGTCCTGGACATCGGAATCGGATTGTGCACCGGAGTCGCATCCGTGGGTAACATGGGATCCGACCTGCGAGTGGGTTACACGGCGCTGGGCGACACGGTAAATCTCTCTTCGCGCATCGAGGGGTTGAACAAGGAATACGCCACGCACATTCTGTTGAGCGATACGACCTATGCTGGGGTGGAAGACCCGCTCCTCGTTTTCCGGGAACTCGATCTCATTCGGGTGAAGGGGAAATCGCAGCCGGTCACGCTGTACGAACTGGTTGCCGCGCGCGGCACGCCGGAAGGCGACGCGCCGGATCTGGAAGAACGCCTTGAATTTTTTTCGCAGGGGCGCGCGTGCTACCGCGAACGGCGCTGGCAGGATGCGCAAATTGTATTTGAAAAATTGCTGGAGCGCTGGCCCGAAGACGGGCCCGCGCGCATGTACCTGAATCGCTGCAAGGAATATCTTGTCGCCGGGCCCGAGGAAAATTGGGATGGCGTGTATGTGATGACGCACAAGTAGGACGGGCTTCAGCCTGTCGGTTTTGAATTGTTTCAGCGTCGCAATAAATCAAAAGCAAACAGGCTGAAGCGTGTTCTACTTAACCCGGCGGCCAGCGAAAATCGCGGCCGCCTAGCAGATGGAGATGCAGGTGAAACACCGACTGCCCTGCGCCTCGCCCATTGTTTAACACCGTGCGGTAGCCGGCAGTCAGCTTGCGTTCTCCGGCAAGTTTCGCGGCGATAAGTTGAAGCTTACCGAGCATCGCAGTGTCATCCGCAGTGGCATCCGTTAGCGAACCCAAATGTTTTCGCGGGCAGATGAGGATGTGGTTCGGCGCCTGCGGTTGGATGTCCTCGAAGGCAAAGATTTCCGCGTCCTCGTACACGAGTTTCGACGGTATTTCCTTTTTCCCGATTTTGCAGAACAGGCAGTCGTCCATGAGGCTTACCCCGAGTTCAGAGTTTACAGTTGAGAGTTGAGAGTTGGAAGTCCTTCTTGGCGATGAGAAGGCATTTGGTAGCACAGACTTCAGTCTGTGGGGTTCCGTCCGATCTTCTAAGGCGGAATGATATTAGCTGTGCACGGTGGGTCGAGTTTGCTTTTTGTCATGGCGATCGTGACTTCTTAAGCTCCTGGCCCGGGAACTCTGATGGAACCCCACAGACTGAAGTCTGTGCTACCGGATGCCAAAATCGTTCGGTTGGTCCAGGCGCATCACGAAGGTTTGGAATCCGTCGCTGTTCTTCAATTGCTCGGCGAGCTGCTGCGCGGCGTCCGGACTCGGAACGCGTCCGATGCGCACGCGGTAGAAATGGCCCGTGGGCGCGTCATATTCCTGGATAAAAATCGGCTGGTAGTGCGCGAGCAAGCGGTCACGCAGCCGCTCGGCATTTGCGGGGTCCGCGAAAGCGCCCACTTGCACGGTGAAATCTCCCACCGCGGGATTCGGGCCCGAGAGCAATTCGATGCGCACCGGAGCCGTGCCGGTGCCGATCATGTCCAGCGACACCGCGGCGGCGCGCGCGAGATCGAGGATGCGGTCGCCAACGAACGGGCCGCGGTCGATGACGCGGACTTGCACGTCGCGGCCGTTATTCAGATTCGTTACGCGGAGGATGCTTCCGAACGGCAGCGTGCGATGCGCGGCCACGAGCGAGTTCATATCGAAGATTTCGCCGTTTGCCGCGCGGCGTCCGTTAAATGGGATGCCGTACCACGACGCGGTGCCCTCTTCGACGAACATGCCGGGGACGAACGGCGCAGTTCGGGTCGGGGGTTGCTGAGCGTTTGGCGCAGAGGGTGGGCGAGTCGGTGCGGGGGCGGATTCCGGCTGAGACGGCGGAGGAGGGGGAGCGTTGGTGGTTGGCCGGCGGCCAGCGCAACCTGCCAGGAGGAGCGACGCAAAGAATGAAGCAATGAGCCAGCCAGAAAGCAGGAGCAATGCGGGCCACGCGGACGGGCGTTCAGTCACTCCAGGCACCAACATTGTTTAAGGAATTGCAAAGGTCATCCTTTTCTTTTCCGCGTGCACGATATGAAGATGGCGCCGTGGGCTGATTTGGTTGTAGGACAGCCATGAGTGGCTGTCCTACTGGAGCCGAATTTCGCGTCCGCGCGCGATTCCGGCTATTATAGGCATGCGAAATTTTTCCAGCAAGGAGACGACGTGCCACTTCCCGTTCGATGGCGCTACAAATTAGACCGCTGGCGCAGCCAAATTGCGGAGATGTTTCACTCCGAGCCGAAGCAGTTACGCCCACGGCTTTGCCCGGCCTGCGGGACGCTGGTGGGCGCAACGGCCAACAAGTGCCATCAGTGCGGCGCGAGCATGACGTTTTCTTTCGCCGCCGCGAGCCGGTCTCTCAGCCGTTGGATGCCGCAGACTTCGCCGGTGACTTACGCCATGCTGGCGATCTGCTGCGTGATGTACGCGCTGTCGTTTGTCATCACGATGAAATTGTCCGGCGGCGAAGGCGCGGGTGGCGGTTTGATGAACATGGGGGGAATCGCCACTCAGGTCAGCTATCGTTTAGGAGCTTCGCTTCCCTTGGCCTACAACATCAGCCAGCCCTGGCGATTCGTAACAGCAATCTTTCTTCACGGCGGATTGTTGCACATTGGTTTCAACATGTGGGTGCTGATGGACATTGGGCCGATGGTCGAGGAATTGTACGGCTCGGCGCGATATTTGTTCCTGTATGTTGCAACGGGCGTGACGGGATACATCCTCAGTTCATCGGTGGGCCACTTCAGCGTGGGCGCGTCAGGTTCATTGCTGGGCCTCATCGGCGTGCTGCTCGCCGCTACGACGGGCAGGAAGAGCATGGCCGCGCAGGCTCTGCGAAGCGCGTTGATTCGCTGGCTGATTTATATCGCTGTCCTCGGCTTTCTATTTAGCGGCACCGACAACTACGCTCACTTCGGCGGCGTGGCGACGGGATACTTGCTTGGCCGCTTGATGCCGGACCGGACTCCCGCGGATGTAAGCGAGAGGCGCCGCGCTGATTTGCTGGGATGGGCGGCGGGACTCGCTATCGCGGTCAGTTTCGGGTTCATGGTCGTCAACTATTTGCAGAGTGCGTAAGCCACCCTTCAACAATTCACGCTTCAGAGCTCGTCTGGCGATATTGCGGCGGGACCTGTAGCGCTCGCCTTCAGGCGAGCAGGGGCTTAAATCCAGAGTGCCCGCCTGAAAGGCGGGCGCTACAAAATCATGGCTGCTCGCTGATGCGGCGGGCAACCGTGAAGCAATAATGAAAGCCGGAGAATACGGTGAAGCCGGCGGTCAGATAGCCGATGATATTTCGGACGAATTGCAGCCAGGCCCAATCCGTCACCGCCAGCAGCACCACGGCGAACACGAGCAGGATTTGCAGCGCCGTCGTGGTCTTGCCGTAAATGCTCGGCGGGAACGGCCTGTAGCCGACCACCACCAGGATCACCGCGGCCGCCGTCAGGAGCAGGATGTCGCGGCTCAGG
This sequence comes from uncultured Acidobacteriota bacterium, assembly GCA_963768275.1. Taxonomy (GTDB): domain Bacteria; phylum Acidobacteriota; class Terriglobia; order Acidiferrales; family UBA7541; genus Palsa-360. The sequence goes on along the minus strand of CAVYHH010000017.1, from coordinate 19,419 downwards.
ACGAGCGTGGCAAGCCACCAACTTATTTTCCGGTTCAGCGCCAACACAACGAAAGAGGAAGACAGCAGCAGCTTGTCCGCGATGGGATCGAGGTAGGCGCCCAGCGCGGTCTTCTGATTCAGCGAGCGCGCGAGAATGCCGTCCAGCCCATCGGTCAGCCCGGCAACGATCAAAATTACGAGCGCCAATTCATACCTGTCGTAATGGATGGAAATAATAAATAACGGCAAAAATCCAAGCCGCAGAAACGTGAGCTGGTTCGGGACCGTGAAGACGCGAGAGGACATTTTTTGGATTTCGTTTCCGCTCACACGAACAGCGCGAGATAGTCGCGTATCGAGCGCCCCACGCGCTGCTCGAACCGCCCGGAAAGCGAAGGAATCGATCCGTGGGGCTCGTCGAGCGCGATACGCTCGATGCGTTGCATCGGGAAAAACAGCGTGGGAAGGCCGATGCGCTCCCCCTCCGGGTCCATCACCTGCCGGATGAAATCGTCAAACGAATTCAGATCGATGCCGCGCAGCGTGACTCCGGAAGAGTTCATGGACACAAGGGAGCCCCACAATTTTTCCTTGGGCGAATGCAGGCTCACAATGACGATGGAGTTCGGTTCCAAGGATGCGCTCGCTTCGCTCCCGGGCTGCGGGGCTTCGTTTCCTTATGCGTTACAACGAAATCGTTTTCAAGTTTTCGGCGACGATCAATTTCGGCTCGGTCAGTTTCTGAACGTCCGCGGGCGTCAAGCCCGGCGCCACCTCGCGCAGGACCAGCCCCTCCGGCGTGACCGCGATGACGGCCAGTTCGGTCACAATCAGGTCCACGACCTCCACGCCCGTAAGCGGCAGCGTACACTTCTTGAGAATCTTGGGCTGGCCATCCTTCGTCGAGTGCTCCATGGCGATGATCACGTAGGGCGAGCTGGCGACGAGGTCCATCGCGCCGCCCATGCCCTTGAGCATTTTGCCGGGGATCGCCCAGTTCGCGAGGTTGCCCTTTTCATCGACTTGCAGCGCGCCGAGGACGGTCATGTTCACATGCGCGCCGCGAATCATTCCGAAGGAATCGGAGCTGGAAAAATAACTCGTGCCGGGAATTTCCGTGACGGTTTCCTTGCCGGCATTGATCAGATCCGCGTCTTCTTCGCCTTCATAGGGAAACGGGCCGACGCCGAGCATGCCGTTTTCCGATTGCAGCACGACGTCCATTCCCGCCGGAATATAGTTGGCGACTAAAGTAGGAGTGCCGATGCCGAGATTCACATAGAAGCCGTCGCGCAACTCTTGCGCGACGCGCCGGGCGATCATTTCCCGCTTACTCTCCTCGGACGGAGCCACGTTCTTCCCTTCCGAATGCGAAGCCACTTGGGTCATTTGCGTTTTCTCACTGTTCTCTTTTCGATTGTCTTGTCGTAGTTGACGCCCTTAAAAATCGCGTTCACGAAAATTCCCGGCGTGTGCACCGATTCCGGCGGCAGCGTTCCCAGCTCGACAAGCTCTTCGACCTCGGCGATTACGTAATCCGCGGCCGTGGCCATGACCGGATTGAAATTTCGCGCCGTCTTGCGATAGATGAGGTTGCCCCAGCGGTCGCCTTTCCACGCCTTGATGAACGCGAAATCGCCGCGCAGGCCGCGCTCGAGAATGAATTTGCGGCCGTTAAATTCGCGGACTTCTTTTCCTTCCGCGATCATCGTGCCGACGCCCGTCGGCGTGTAAAAGGCCGGAATTCCCGCGCCGGCCGCGCGCATGCGTTCGGCGAGCGTGCCTTGCGGATTGAGCTCGACCTCGACTTCTCCGCTCAGCACTTGCTGCTCGAAAAGTTTATTCTCGCCGACGTAGCTGGCGATCATTTTCTTGATCTGGTGCGTTTGGAGCAGCAGGCCCAGGCCGGCGTCCATCGTGCCCGCGTTGTTCGAGGCGACCGTAAGATTTTTCGTGCCCTTGCGGCGCACGGCGGCGATGAGGTTTTCGGGAACGCCGCAGGTTCCGAATCCGCCCGCGAGGATCGTGGCGCCGTCGAAGAGTTTTTCGATCGCCACATCGGCGTTGGCCACGCGTTTATCCATCGAGTCCCGCTCCCTACAGACTAAGATGCATACAAAAATTATTTGTAACAGTTTACTGCAAGTCGCGCAGAATCTTGTAGAGTTCTCCCGCGGCGGAGAATTCCTCTTCGAGCGCGCGCGTCCGCAGGTCGCTCCGAACCTGTTCCAGGGCCTGGATCATCTGGTCCAGCACGCGCTCCAGATTGTCGCTGTTCGTGAGAATAATATCACGCCAGACCGAATACGGACTTCCCGCAAGCCGCAGCGCATCGCGGAGACCCCGGCCCGCCAGAGTGATCGGCAAACCTGTTTCGTCCGTCTGGCTTCGGACCACTCCCGCAAGCGCGACGGAGAGGAGTTGCGGCAAGTGCGAGACGACCGCCGCGGCGCGGTCGTGCGCTTCGGCCTCCAGCCAGACTGGCTCCGCGCCCAGTTTCTCGATCAGCGCGACGAAGCCCGCAACGCGCGGTTCGCGCTCCTTGAGCGCTTTTTCTTTCGCGGACGCGCGAATCAACGCGTATTTCGACCCACGAAACAAATTCGCGTCGGCGGCGGCGATCCCGGAGATTTCTTTTCCCGCCATCGGGTGGCCGCCCAAAAAATGCGCGCCGCCTTCGTGGAACGATTCCGCCGCCACGGCGCAGACCGAACGCTTTGTGCTGCACGCATCCGTGACCAGCGCGTTCGGCGGGGCGAGCCGCGCGACCTCCGGCAGCAGCTCGATGGTGTGTCCCACCGGGAGCGCCACGTAGATTAAGTCCGTTCCGGCGATAGCGCGGGACAGGTCGGGAATCGCTTCATGGATCGCGCCGCGTTCCAGCGCGTGGCGCAGCACTTGGGGTTTGTCCCAGCCGACGACTACCGAGTCCGGAAAATTCTTGCGAAGAGCGAGGGCGAACGAGCCGCCGATCAATCCTGTGCCAACGATTGCGACGCGGCGGAAGGAGGCGGCCATGGCTCAGGCGATGGTCCGGCCGACGGCGGGAGCGATGATGCGCAGCTCGGCCATGAGTTTTTCAAATTGATCGAAGAAGAGCGATTGTGCGCCGTCGGAAAGCGCGTGCTCCGGATCGTTGTGCACTTCGAGGAGCAGGCCGTCGGCGCCGGCCGCGATCGCGGCGCGCGCCATGGGAGGAACCTTGTCGCGAATTCCGGTGCCGTGCGACGGGTCGGCCAAAATCGGGAGGTGCGAAAGCTTTTTGATGACGGGAATCGCGGCGATGTCCAGCGTGTTGCGCGTGGCGGTTTCAAACGTGCGGATGCCGCGCTCGCATAGGATCACGTTGTGGTTGCCGCCGGCCATGATGTATTCGGCGCTCAGCAAAAGCTCTTCAATCGTCGCGGACATCCCCCGCTTCAGCAGAACGGGTTTGCTGATCGTTCCGAGCGACCGGAGCAGGAAATAATTCTGCATGTTGCGCGCGCCGACCTGAAAAATATCCACGTAGGGCAGCATCAACTTCATCTGCGACGCGTCCATCACTTCGCTACAGACGAGCAAGCCGCTCTTTTCCGCGGCGTCGCGCATCATGACGAGGGCTTTCTCGCCGTGCCCCTGAAAACTGTACGGCGAGCTGCGCGGCTTGAACGCCCCGCCACGCAGAATCTTCGCGCCTGCTTTCGCGACGCGATCAGCAATCACACTGATTTGTTCGGGATTCTCAACCGAGCACGGCCCCGCGGCAACCACGACTTCGGTGCCGCCGATTCGCACGCCGCGCGGCAGCTCGACCACGGTTCCCTGCGGACGAAATGCGCGGCTGGCCAGTTTGTAAGGCTGCGTGATGCGCACGACTTCGCGCACGCCGTCGATGACTTCGACGTCGCGCGGATCGAAGTCCGCCGGAACTCCCACGGCGCCCAGAACCGTTTGCGACGCGCCCGTCGAGCGATGAATGTCGAATCCCATCGACACCAGGCGGTCGATCACGTGCTGGATCTGCTCTTCCTTCGCGCCTTCTTGCATGACAACAACCATTTCAACTCCTGTTCCGTTTTACCAAATTCGCACGCTTGGTAGCGCCGGCGTCTCGCCGGCAGGTTCGGCGGCTGCCAACACAGCGGAAAAAATTGCCGGCGAGACGCCGGCGCTACAAAAACCGCCCGTCCTTCAAAGCGAGTGTCGGATTTTAACTTTCTTTTTTGCCGTCGCCGCCATGCATCACGGCGCGCTCGACCGATCGCGCTTCATCCAGGATGCGCTCGAAGAGGCGGCGAATCGCGGCGTCCGGAAGCGGGCCGGGATTCGCGTTTGCCACGCCGTCGAGCACTTGCTTCTCCCGGTCCGGCTGGTAGAGCGCTTCGCCGGACGCTTGCTTGATCCGTCCGATTTCGACCACGCAGCGCGAGCGCTCGTTCAGCAGCTCGACGAGGCGGCGATCGATTTCGTCAATTTTGCGGCGCCAGTCTTCCACGCTTTTATCCGGCACGCTCATGCCTGTGGCTCCCGCCGGCTCATCCCGGTCACCGCCGCGCCTTTCAACAGCTTGACGCGCGCGGCCAGCGCCGCAGCCGCTGCGTCAACGGTCTCGGCGCACTCGATCTCTTCCACCAAAGCCGAACCGACCACGGCGGCGTCGGCCAATCCGCCCAGCAACGAAACATGCCCCGGCAGCGAAATGCCGAAGCCGATGGCAATCGGCAGCTCGGTGAAGCGCCGCACACGCCGCGCCAGGGCCGGCAATTCGTCCGCGAGCTGGTCCTTCGCGCCGGTCACCCCGGTCCGCGAGATCAGGTACAAAAATCCGCTTGTCGATTTGGCGATGAGCGCGAGGCGCTCGTCGGTCGATGTGGGCGCGGCCAGGAAAATCGTGTCCAGGCCGCGCGAAGTCATTGCCGCGCGATAGTCGGCCGCTTCCTCGGGCGTGAGGTCGGTGATCAACACGCCGTCGGCGCCCGCCGCTTTTGCCGCATCGCCGAATTTCTCAAGCCCCATCTGCAAGACCGGATTGAAATAGCTGAACAAAACGAGCGGGACTTCGGTCTTGGCGCGCAGCGATTTTACCAGCGAAAGTACTCCGGCAAGCGTCGTACCGCTGCGCAGCGCGCGTTCGCTCGCTCGTTGAATCACCGGGCCATCGGCCACGGGATCGCTGAACGGCACGCCCAGCTCGATCACGTCCGCGCCTGCTTCCGCCAGAGCGAGGACGAACTGCTCGGTGGCGGCGAGCGTCGGGTCGCCCGCGGTGAGATAGGCGACCAGGCCCATTTCGCCTGTGCGGCGCAAGTCGGCGAACCGTTGCGCGATGCGCGATGGATTCGTCACGGTTGTGGTCGCATGTGCCATGGTTTTGGTAGCACAGGCTTCAGCCTGTGGGGTTTGGTCCTTGCAAGGACTAAAACCCACAGGCTGAAGCCTGTGTTACTTAACCCCTACAAATAGCGGGCCAGGATCTCCATGTCCTTATCGCCCCGCCCTGACAAATTCAGAATCACAATCGCGTCGCGTGGCATTTTCGGGGCACGCGCGATCAATTCGGCTATGGCGTGCGCCGATTCGAGCGCGGGAATAATGCCCTCCATCCGTGCTAGGGTTCGAGCGGCGGCGACTGCTGCGTCATCGCTCACGGCCGTGTACTCGGCGCGATGGCGGTCAGCGAGCCACGCGTGCTCGGGACCAATCGCCGGATAGTCGAGGCCTGCCGAAACAGAATGGGTCGTCGCGATCTGGCCATCGGGCGTTTGCAAAACGTAAGAATAAGTACCCTGCAACACACCGGGGCGCGCGCCCGAGTACCCGGCCGCCGCAGCCATGCGCGCGGCGTGCTCGCCAAGAGTCGTGCCGCGCCCTCCCGCTTCGACGCCCAATAATTTCACACTGGCATCGTTCAGAAATGCGTGGAACAGACCAATCGCGTTGGATCCGCCGCCAACGCACGCGACGAGCAGGTCCGGCAAGCGCTTTTCAGTCTCCAGAATCTGCGCGCGTGCTTCGAGGCCGATCACGCGATGAAAATCGCGCACCATCATGGGATACGGATGCGCTCCCAAAACCGAGCCGAGCAAATAGTGCGTCGTGCGGACGTTCGTGACCCAGTCGCGCATGGCCTCATTGATCGCATCCTTCAGCGTGCGCGTCCCGGAATTCACGCCTACCACTTCCGCGCCCAGCAAGCGCATGCGGAAAACGTTGAGCCGCTGGCGCTCCATGTCCTCGACGCCCATGTAGACCACGCACTCGAGGCCCAGCCGCGCCGCGACCGTTGCCGTGGCGACTCCGTGCTGCCCCGCGCCGGTTTCCGCGATCACGCGGCGCTTGCCCATGCGCACGGCCAGCAAGCCCTGGCCGATGCAATTGTTGATCTTGTGCGCGCCGGTGTGGAGCAGGTCCTCGCGCTTGATGTAGATGCGCGGTCCGCCGAGATGCTCCGTCAGCCGCGAAGCAAACTGCAGCGGCGTGGGCCGCCCGGCAAAATTTTTAAGCAAGTAGTCGAGCTCTTTTTGGAAGCTCGGATCTTTGCGCGCTTCCTCGTACGCGTGCTCAAGTTCCTCGAGCGGCGCGACGAGCGTCTCCGGAACGTAGCGGCCCCCGTAGGGACCGAAGCGGCCCTTCGCGTCCGGCCAGATTTGCGTTGCGGTGGACAAAGAGTTCCTCTCCAATTCAACAAAAATAAGGCGATGTAGCGCCTACCTTCAGGTGGGCATTTTATGGCCACGCAGATGCCCGCCTGAAGGCGGGCGCTACACAAGAAACCCGTTTCAGACAGACCTTAAAAAACGGCGGCAAACAGCGCGCGCAATCGCGCGGGATCCTTGCGCCCGGGCCGCGCTTCGACGCCGCTGGCCACATCCACGGCGTACGGCCGGGCGACGCGAATGGCCTCGGCGATATTTTCCGGCGTGAGGCCGCCCGCCAGGATGATCCGTCCATAGCGGCTCGCGGCTCGCGCCAACTTCCAATCGAGTGTGCGGCCTGTGCCGCCGTGCAATCCGCGCGCGAATCCGTCCAGGAGTATCGCATCGGCAGCGCCGTACCGGGCCAGCGCAGCGGCGCGGAATCCTCGCTTCACCTGGACCGCCTTGATCACCCGGTGCTTTCGGGCGAGTTCGCCCACTTCCTTCGGAGATTCCTCCCCGTGAAGTTGCACCGACCCGAGGCGCAACGCTCGCGCCATCGCATCCACCACCAGCGGCGGCCAATTCACGAACACGCCGACCGCTTCCACAAACGGCGGCAGACGCCGAATGATGCTCCACGCGTCCGCGGGACTGATGACGCGCGGGCTGGGCGGATAAAAATTGAAACCGAGCGCGGATGCCCCCAAATCAACAGAAAGGCGCGCGTCGTCCCAGGTCGTAATCCCGCAAATTTTAACACGAGTCGGCATGAGATTTTGGTAGCACGGCCACTCTTGGCTGTGTGCCTTTGCTAAGTGCTGCAAAAACCACACAGCCAAGAGTGGCTGTGCAACTCTAGGCGCCCAACAATTCACGCAGAGCCGCCGCCGGGTCCGGCTGAACCATGAGATGTTCGCCGATGAGGAACGCGTCAAACCCCGCGGCCCGAAGGCGCGCCAGATCTCCGTGAGAGCGCAGGCCGGATTCGCAGACGGCGATACATTCGTCGGGGATGGCCGCAATCAATTCGGTCGAAGTTTCGACGCGCACTTCGAGCGTGCGCAGGTCGCGGTTGTTCACACCCAGGATGCGCGCGCCCGCCGCCAAAGCCCGCGCCAGCTCCTCGCGCGTGTGCACTTCGACGAGCGGCTCCATGCCCAGTTCGCGGCCGAGCGCGAGCAATTCGCCGAGGAGCGCGTCACCGAGTCCCGCCACGATCAAAAGGAACGAATCGGCGTCGGTCGCCCGCGCCTCCCAGACCTGCCAGGGATCGATGATGAAATCCTTGCGCAGCACTGGCAAGCCCACCACCCCGCGCGCATCGCGCATGTATTTCAGTTCGCCCTGAAAGAATTCCTCTTCGGTCAATACGGAGAGCGCCGCCGCTCCGGCCGCCTCGAGACTCTTCGCCAACGCCACTGGGTCAAAATCCGCGCGAATCAAGCCGCGCGAAGGCGAGGCCTTCTTGAGTTCGGCGATCACGTTCAGGGAATCACGCGTCAGCGCGGCGGCAAAATCGCGCACCGGCTTGGCGTGCTTCACCCCGAAACGCAGAGCCGTCTCCGGAACGGATTTCTTGCGGTGAGCGATCGCGGCGCGGCGCACCTCGATGATGCGGTCGAGCACAGTCCCGGATTTGGTTTCAGCCGCCATGGGCGCGTCTCTTGTCTCCTGTCATAGCGAAAGAGGAAACCATCATGCTAACTTCCGCCGCGAGGGGAGTCAATCGCGCCCGGGACAGGGTGGGGGGGTCTTTGAAATTCTGTAGTACTGCTTAAAATCACTGAGTTGGAAGTCTAGCTACGCTTCCGCCATTGTCCCACGAGGCGTCAGGACCGTGAGCACGATCGCGATCAGCAGCAATGCGGGCACGTCGCCGAACAGATGCCCGCGATGCTCGGGATAGACCAGCGACTGCGCCGCCATGATTACGCCATGCGCAACGCTTGACCAGACGGTGAACCAGATGAGGCTCAGGTTCTGGAGCGGGTTGCGCGCAGCAAGCAGCAGGAAAACGCCGAGTGTCGCGTAAATCCCCAAAATCATCTGCAGATAATTCGACTGGCCGGTCGTATGCCACGCCCATCCCGACGGCCAGACGATAGTCAATGGATACACGCCGACGATGAAGGTGATCCCGACCAGCACGAGCGCGATGCGAAGAGCTTTCAGGCTGCTATGGTTAGCCATCCGAACGCCTCCATTTTGTTTTAACGCTTTCGATTTACAAGGGGAGCCGAATTGGCTGGATTAGAGCATAAGAATGGAGGTAGGGAAATGAATTTTCTAGATGAAATCTCTACTCCCGCAGACAACCTCGGAACGTCGAAACACGCAATTGGCTTCTCTACCCGCAAACCCAGAGATTGGGAATGAGTCGAGTGGCGTCATATACTTTCAGGGCCAACACATGGAAATCGTAAAGAGTTGAATTCGCTCCTGATCGGGAGGCGTGGTGCCGCAAGACGAGTTGACGATTCTCGAAGGCGAAATCACGAATTGCCAGAAGTGTCCGCGCCTGGTGCCTTACCGCGAGGAAGTGGCGCGCACCAAGCGCCGCGCTTATCGCGACTGGACCTATTGGGGGCGCCCCGTTCCGGCGTTCGGCGATCCGGAAGCCCGGCTCGTCATCATCGGCCTTGCGCCCGCGGCGCACGGGGCCAACCGCACGGGGCGAATGTTCACCGGGGACCGATCGGGGGATTTTCTGTACGAGCAACTCTACCGCGCTGGCTTCGCCAATCAGCCGCAATCAAAGCGGGCCGGTGATGGGCTGATCTTAAAGGACGCGCTGATAACGGCAGCGATTCGCTGCGCGCCGCCTGCCAACAAGCCGCTGCCGGAAGAAGTCCGCAACTGCCTGCCTTATCTCGAGCGGGAGCTCGCGCTGATTCGCCCGCGAGCCATCCTTGCGCTGGGAGGCATTGCTCTGAACACGTATCTCGATTTGCTGAAGCGGCAAGGGTTGATCGTCTCGCGCGCGGCATATCCATTCTCGCACGGCGCGAGCTTTGCCTTGCCGGGGGAGCTTCCTCACCTGTTTGCCGCTTATCATCCCAGCCAGCAGAACACGCAGACCGGGCGATTGACGCCGGCTATGTTCGCGCGGGTCCTCAGAAAGATACGTAAATTTTTGGAAAAGTAATCTTGCACAGCGGTTTAAGTAGCACAGGCTTCAGCCTGTGGGTTTCCATTTGATCTTGGCTGGTGCGTCAACCTCGGCGAGTGCAAGCGTTTCGGGCTCGCAAACGAACCCCCACAGGCTGAAGCCTGTGCTACTAAAATCTAATCCGCAGGGGCGTTGGCGTGAGTTGTGGCTTCGATGGGCGTTCCGTGTCCGAGACGCTTCGCCAGGCGATCAAACGCGAGATACACGACCGGGGTCGTGAACAGCGTCAGCGCCTGGCTGAAGATCAAGCCGCCGACGATGGCGATACCCAGCGGCTTGCGCAATTCCGCTCCGGTGCCTCCGCCGAGGGCCAGCGGCAAGCCGCCGAGCATGGCGGCCATGGTCGTCATCAGGATGGGACGGAACCGCAACAGGCAAGCCTGATAAATCGCATCCACGGGGTTCTTGCCGCCCTTGCGCTCCGCCTCGAGCGCAAAGTCAATCATCATGATCGCGTTCTTCTGAACGATTCCAATGAGCAGGATGATTCCTATGAGCGCAATGATGCTGAAATCGGTGTGCGTGAGCAGCAAAGCGAGTAACGCTCCGACACCTGCCGAGGGGAGCGTCGAAAGAATCGTGATGGGATGGATGTAGCTTTCATAAAGCACGCCGAGAACGATGTACACGGTCACCAGCGCGGCCAGAACCAGGATCGGCTCATTCGCCAACGCGGCCTGAAATGCTTGCGCCGTTCCCTGGAACCCCGCGTGGATGCTCGCCGGAAACCCGAGATCCTGCTGCGCCTGCTTGATGGCGTCCACGGCCTGTCCGAGCGAAGCGCCCTGCTTCAGGTTGAAGGACAGTGTCACCACGGGGAATTGTCCCTGGTGGTCGACGGCGATGGGAGCGAGCTCCGAGGAGTACTGGGTGAACGCGCTGAGCGGAACTTGCGTTCCATTCGACGAGTGAACGTAAATCGCTTTGAGCGCGTCGGGATTTTGCTGGAACGTCGGATTCACTTCGAGCACGACGTGGTACTGGTTCAATTGCGTGAAAATCGTGGAGACTTGCCGCTGGCCGAAGGCGTCGTACAGCGTGTCGTCAATCACTTGCGGAAGGATTCCGAGTCTCGACGCGGTGTCGCGGTCAATCTCCAAGGAAGCCTGTGTGCCGAGTTGCTGCTGGTCGCTGGCCACATCGGTCAACTGCGGCAAGTTTCTCAGCTTATCGATGAGTTTTGGCGCCCACTCGGCGAGCTCGCGTCCATCCGCGTCTTCCATCGTGTATTGGAACTGCGTGCGGCTGATCCGGTCTTCCACGGTCAGGTCCTGCACGGGCTGCAGATAGAGCGTGATTCCCTTCACGTCGTTCAGGCTCGCTTGCAGGCGGCGAATCACGGCTTCCGCGTCATCCGTTCGCTCTTCGCGTGATTTCAGGTTGATCTGAATGCGCCCGCTGTTCGGCAGCATGTTGACGCCGTCGACGCCGATAAACGACGAAAGGCTGACGACATCGGGATCCTTCAAAATAACTTTCGCAAGAGCCTGCTGTCGTTCCCCCATGGCCGGAAACGAAATCGTTGCGGGAGCTTCCGAGATGCCCAGGAGGACTCCGGTATCCTGCACGGGGAAAAAGCCTTTGGGGATGACCAGGAACAGAAATATCGTAAGCGCCAGGGTTCCGACCGTCACGACCAAGGTGGCCTGCTGATGTTTCAACACAAATCGCAGGATCGTCGCGTACTGCTCGATGATCCAATTCAGCGAATGTTCCGAAACCTTGTAGAACCAGCTCTTTTCCGATTCTTTTTGGTGGCGCAAAATTTTCGAGCACATCATCGGAGTGAGCGTCAGCGACACCACCGCCGAAACCAGAATCGTCACGCTCAGGGTGATTGCGAATTCGCGGAACAGCCTGCCCACAACGTCCTGCATGAACAGGAGCGGGATCAGCACGGCGATCAGCGACACCGTGAGCGAAAGAATCGTGAAGCCGATTTGCTCGGAACCTTTGAGCGCGGCCTCGAGCGGAGGGTCGCCCTCTTCGATGTAACGCGTGATATTTTCGATCATCACGATCGCATCGTCGACGACGAACCCGGTCGAAATCGTGAGCGCCATCAGCGACAGGTTATCCAGACTGTATCCGAGCAAATACATCACGCCGAAAGTGCCGACGAGCGAAAGGGGCACAGCCACGCTGGGGATGGCGGTCGCCGCCGGGCTGCGCAGGAACAAAAAGATGACGAGCACGACCAGCGCCACGGTCAGCATCAGCTCGAATTGCACGTCCGACACGGAAGCGCGAATCGTGGTCGTGCGGTCGGTCAGAGTGGAAAGCTGGACCGAAGAGGGCAGCGAAGCCTTGAGTTGAGGCAACAGGCTCTTGATGCGGTCCACCACGTTGATAATGTTCGCACCCGGCTGCCTTTGAATGTTGACGATCACCGCGGGCTTGTCGTTTTCCCAAGCCGCCAGTTTGACGTTTTCCGCGCCGTCAATGACGTTGGCCACGTCCATGATGCGAACGGGGCCGCCGTTCTTGTAGGCGATCACGATGGGCTTGTACGAATCGGCGGTCATCAACTGATCGTTCGCCCAAATCGTGAAGGCCTGCTGGGAACTGTCCAGATTGCCTTTGGCCTGATTGACGTTCGCCTGCCCCAGCGCCGTGCGCAAATCTTCCAGACTCAACCCATAGGAAGCAAGCGCGGTCGGGTTGGCCTGAATCCGCACCGACGGCTTCTCGCCGCCGCTGATGCTCACGAGGCCAACCCCCGGCAATTGCGCGATTTTCTGCGACAGGACCGTGTCCGCCATGTCCTCGAGTTTCGTCAAGGGCAGCGTGTCGGAAGTCAGCGCGAGCGTCAGCACCGGAGTATCCGCGGGGTTGGTCTTGCTGTAAATCGGCGGGTTGGGAAGGTTCGTCGGGAGATACGTGGTCGCGGCGTTGATCGCGGCCTGGACCTGTTGCTCGGCCACGTCGATATTCAGATCGAGAACAAATTGCAGAGTGATTAGAGACGCCCCGAACGAGCTGGTCGAGGTCATCTGATTGAGCCCGGGCACCTGGCCGAACTGCCTCTCGAGTGGCGTGGTCACCGACGAGGCCATCACCGAGGGACTCGCCCCGGGATAAAATGTGAGGACTTGAATGGTCGGGTAGTCCACTTGCGGCAGCGCGGAAACGGGCAGCTGCCGGTAGGCCACCGCCCCGGCGAGCAAAATCGCGGCCATGAGCAGTGAAGTCGCGATCGGGCGCAGAATAAATGGCCGGGACGGATTCATCAGCTCTGCTTTCCCTGCGTTTTGCCTTTCGGCGCGCGGGGATGGTCGGATTCATTGCTCTGAGCCGGAGCGCTGCCGGTCGAACCTCCAGCGGGACCGCTCGGGGAGGCGTTGTGAACCTCCACTGGAGTGCCCGCCTGTAATCGTTCCTGCCCATCCACCACCACTTGATCGCCTACCGAAACGCCATTGGCAATCAAGGCGATATTTCCCTGCGTCAAATCCACTTTGACGGGCTGCATTTCTGCCTTGCCGGCCTTTACGGTATAGACGTACGAGCCTTGCGTCCCGCGCTGAATCGCCGCGAGCGGCACCACGATGGCATCCTTGCGAACGGCCAGCATCAAACGGGTGTTTACGAATTGATTGGGCCAGAGCGACAAATCCCGATTTTCAAATGCCGCTTTGAATCGAACCGTCCCCGTGGTGGCGTCGATCTGGTTGTCCACCGTCAAGAGCTTGCCCGACGCAAGCATGTTCTGATCGTCGCGGCTGTACGCCTCCACACCCAGCTCCTCGCTTTTCATGTGCTGTCTGACTTCCGGCAGGTTGTCTTCCGGCAGCGTGAAAAGAACCGCGATCGGCTGCACTTGCGTGATGACCACAAGGCCGTTCGGATCCGTGGCATGAATCATGTTGCCTTGATCGACGAGCCTCAGCCCGACGCGTCCGCTGAGCGGCGCCGTAATCTTGCAATAAACCAATTGCAATTTCTCGTTGTCAATTTGGGCCTGATCGGCGCGCACGGCGCCTTCCAGCTGTCCCACCGTGGCGTTCTGCGTGTCCACCTGCTGCGAAGCGATGACGCCCTCTTTCGCCAGCTTGTCATAGCGCTTGAAATCAACTCGCGCATTGTCCAGCGTCGCCTGGTCGCGGAAGAGCTGCCCTTCCATCTGTTCGAGCGCCACCTGGAATGGCCGAGGATCGATCTCGGCCAGGAGGTCGCCTTCACGCACGAATTGCCCCTCCTTGAAATTAACCTTTTGCAGCTCGCCATCCACGCGGCTCTTCACCGTAACCGTGTTAAACGCGGTCACCGACCCGAGACCCGAAAGATAGTAGGGAACATTTTCCTTCAGAGCCGGTGTGACGGCTACCGAGACGGGACCGAGCGCGGCTGCCCTGGCGCCGGGCGCCGGCGCGGCTTTGCTCTCGGAGGATGGGCGCGATTTGTAATAGTAGTACGCCCCGCCTGCAAGCACGATGAGCAAGAGGATCCACATCCAGCCGCTCTTCTTCGGCTTGCCGGTTCCGCTACCGAGAGGATGCAGGTCCGCTCGACGCTCCGCGTCGTTTTGTTGCGAGGAATCAGGAATAGCCATATTTGTCCTGTCAGCTTGTATGAATTCAACCGACTCTATTGATCATTGATGTAGACGTATTCTAACCAGCCCCGGTTACGCCATCCCCCATCGACACCCATGCCCCAAGATGGTAGCGATACCGGGATTCGAACCCGGATTTTGGCCTTGAGAGGGCCACGTCCTAACCCTTAGACGATATCGCCGCCGTGAGCCAAACCCATGCGCCCGCGCGAACTATGAAAGCACTTTCATCCTGGAGCGATTGGCGCAGGCTGATGAGGGGTAATTTTCGCACGGACACCACATAGGCGCAAGCCACGCCTGAAAACCCCGGGAACGCCAATCGGGAGATTGGCGTTCCCGGGCTGTTCCGACCGGAAAGTTATTGCGCCGGGGCGGAAGACGGCGGCGCGGCGGATGCCGGCGCGGACGCGTCCTTCGGTCCAAAGTTCTTGGCGAGATACTGAACGAGAGTATCGATTTGGTCCGCGGGAACATTGGCTCCGCGATCGATCATGGTCTGCACGGTGTCTTTCCAATCGTCCAGGTTCTTGTGCGCTTTCGTCAGATTCGTAAGCTTGTGGCAGGCCTGGCAATTTTCCATGGCGATCGCTTTCCCGTCGCCATCGGGTAATTCCACGACCACCTTGGCTGGCGCGGGCGTGCCAGGCGCCGCAGCGTCTGGTGAGGGAGCCGGCGTGGCGGGAGCAGCCGGCGGCGCATTCGCGGCCTGGGCAGCGTCTTTAGGGCCAAAGTTCTTGGCTAGGTACTGCGCCAAGGTGTCTATCTTGTCGTCCGGAATGTCCGCGCCGCGGTCGATCATCGTGTGGATCGTGTCTTTCCAGTCGTCCAGATTCTTGTGCGCCTTCGTTATATTGGTCAGTTTATGACACATCTGGCAGTATTCGGTCGCAATGGGTTTGCCGTCACCATCGGGCAATTCCACGGGTTTCGGGGCGGGCGCCGCCGCGGGAGGAGGAGCAGCTTGTCCGGCATCCTGGGTCGCAGCCGGGCGCTCGGCCGCAGCCGGAACTGCATGCACCTCATGAATCAACGCGCCGAGCAAAGCGGTTCGCGGCGTAGCAGCGATCCGTGCTTGGCTCTTGGAAGGCGTGGCTAAGATGCCGAGACCAACAACGCAAATAAGGCCGGCTAAAACAGCTGAATAACGCGAAAAATGGCTGCCTGGTGTGCGCACTCTTCCATGTCCTCCCGCGGTTTTCGCGTGGGCAGCGGGATTTCCCGCCGAATCCGCTGCTCTATATGCTTGCTGAAGCAAATATTCAAACGGCTCGAACGATTCAAATTCCATTCTGATATGAACAAGGGAAAGAATCAAGCGGCGACTCGCCGTCCTAAAAGCGGAGCGGCCAGGATTTACAGCCTCTTTACATTTCTTCACGCCGAAAAAATCCGGCGGCCAGCTCTTTCGACTCGGCATTTTTTTGCGTTACGAGCGGGTTCCGTCCCGGTGAACGTATTTGACGACTTCCACATCGGAAGTCGCAATCAGGCCGTCCCGAAGCATCTCGTCCAGAAACGGAAGGAGCAGCTTAATTTTTTCATCGGAATCGACAACGCTGACCATCACGGGCGCGTCGGAAGAAAACGACAGCAGATGAGCGCGCCGGATCAGCGTGCTCGCGCCATATCCTTCAATCCCGCGAAGTACGGTGGCGCCGGCGATGTCCAGCTCCCTGCACTTTTCCACGATCGCTCGATAGAGCGGCTTCCCGTGCCACACGTCGCTCTCGCCAAAGTGGATGCGCAGTAATTTGGCTTTCCCCTCGAGTTTCATTTCGTTTCCTTCGATTCACTCTTTGCCTCTGGCACGGTGTGCGTGTACTTGACGATGTCCACGTCGGAGAGAACGACCAGCCCCTGCGTGACCATGTCGTCCAGAATCGGAGTGAACGCGCGCAACTTCTCCTCGGTATCCACGATCGAAAGCATGATGGGCCGGTCGTGGGAAAGATGCATCGTCTTTTGCTGGTGAATTCTGCGGTTGGCTCCATAGCCCAGAATTCCCTGGTAGACGGTCACTCCGGCGATATCGTTCGCGCGCAGGCTTTCCACCAGCGCCTGGTAGAGCGGCTTGTTGTGCCACTTGTCGTTTTCGCCGATGTAAATGCGCATCAGCTTGGCCCTGCCTGCGCGCTTGGTCGCCGGGAGCAAGCCGCCCGGTTCGTCCCCTTCGCGGGCTTGCGAAGGTTTCAGAATCGTCGTGTCTTGCACGTCGATCAATCCCACGCCCACCATGTCATGAAGTTTTGGAAGGATTTCGTCCAGCTTTTCGGGTGTTTCGACGAACTCGATTTTGACGGGCAAGTTTTCCGTCAACCGCAGGATTCGCGCGGTGTGCATCTTGTGGTCGGCGCCGAATCCGGCGATGCCTCGGATCACGCTGGCGCCCGAAACGCCCCGGTAAAACAAATAGTCCAGCACGGCGGCATAGAGGGCCTGGCCGTGATACTGCTGGTCCTCGCCCACGTAAATGCAAATTTTCTTGGCAGGCCCTTGTTTTAGCATTTCTTCTCACCGACACTGATATGAAGCGAGCGGTCGTTCCCCGGTTTCATCCGAGACTCCTCCCGGTGACGACTCCCAGCCAGACCGCGATGAATCCGACGGTCACGCTGAGGATAACATTCAGTAACGCGATTAGAAGTTCGCCGTCGCGGAAGCTCTGAAAAGTTTCGAACTCGAACGTGGAAAAAGTCGTGTACGCCCCGACGAACCCAATCGGGATCAGATAGCGCCAATTCGCGCTCCAGTGCGCCCGCTCCGCGAGCAGGGTCACGACCAGTCCGATCACGAACGATCCGGTGATATTGATGACGAACGTGCCGTACGGAAATCGCGCACCCATCCGATTGCTGATGTAGCCGCCCAGCCAGAATCGCGCGATCGAACCGATAAATCCACCGAGGCCCACCATCCAGTATTTGGTCATTTGCGCTCTCGCCCAATCCTCGTTCTTTTTCAGCCTTCCTGAACTGAATGCCAACCGCGACGGATGGAATCACGAACACGCATTGAAACAGAAAATCCTCGCCTGTTCCACGCGTCATCCGCCAAAAACTTTTCGGACGTTTGATTCGCTCATTGCCGGGGACATGGCTCCGCGACAAGGAACTTGTCAGGAGTCATCATCTGTCCGGCCAAAAGGACAGCGGTTATACGGCGAACTCCATCGCCTTTCGTAATCATACGTTCGGCATAACGGAAGTCAACCCTGGGCTCCCTTTATGTTCCGTAGTGAAAAACGAGGCTAGTGCGCGACGGGGTGAGACTCCGCAGTGGGTTCCACGGGATGCGGCGTGGGAACGATGCGGCGGTAAATCCGAAATGAGAAAAAGCGATTCCGGCAAGGGGCGCAGCGATATGCTGGAAAGCGGAACAGGCGATACACCCAGGCGAGCATTCCCATTCCATGTTCGCTCGAAATGCGCTGCAAATCCATGTTGCCGCACATTCCGCAATGCACGTACCAGACATATCCGATGGGCGCCGCCCAGGCGAAAAAGCGCGCATCACAAGCTCGGCAGCGCCAGGGCCTCAGCCTTGCCACTCCCACGAGGTAGTCCTTGACACTTCTTCTCCGGGACCGGCGGGGACTGTCGCTATGACAGACCGGACATAACAAATTTTCTTCACCCCTGGGAAGTTCAGCGAAAAGAATACGTGAAGACTTATTGCTCTGGCAAGTTCCATCTGTGCAAGATTGCCACTCCATGTACAATGAACCGAGGGGTGCAGGATGGCCGATTACACTTCGGAGCATGCCCGCGCGGGGATCAAGACAAAACTTCCGCGCCTCGACACATGGCCGAATCAGTTTCCCGGATACCGGATTGTCACGCGCTACCCCGAGTACACTTCGGTGTGCCCGAAAACCGGATTGCCCGATTACGGAACCATCACCATCGAGTACGAACCGAAAAAATTGTGTCTGGAACTCAAGGCCCTGAAAATGTACCTGCTGGCGTACCGCGACCTCGGCATCTTTTACGAAAATGCGGTCAATCGCGTGTTGCGGGACATCGTGGAGGCGGTTCACCCGGCCTGGTGCGTCGTGCGCGGCGAATTCACGCCGCGAGGCGGCTTGACCACGACGGTGGAATCGCGCTGGCCAAGAAACACCCATCCCCGCAAATCGTAGACAACCAGTTGCGGCTCCGTGATAATCTCAGCTAAATGGCGTTGCCAGTCCCAGAATGGCCCGCCAAGGAGAGATGATGAGTATTTCCCCGAATGTTCCCGAACCGAGTGGCAACGAGACCAACTTCTACGAAGCAGCTCCTACGCCGCGCTGGATTATCGTCGTGTTCGTCTTGGCTTTCATCATGATTGGCTACGTGCTTTACGCGGGCAATGCCGAGAAAACCAAGCTGGAGACCGACCTCGCGCAAGCCAACTCAAAAACCGCGATCCTTTCCGTGCAGATCGATCAAACCAATTCGCGCGTCGCGGACCTCAAAGGCCAGCTGGAAGTGACCACGCAAAAGCTCGGCTTCACGCAGGCCGAACTGGCGCAGGCGCGCGCCCTCGCGCAGAACATCCGCCAAACACAGAAGGATTCCGACGATAAACTCACGGCGCAAATCGGACAGGTGAAGCAAGACACCGACGCCAAAATCGGACAAGTGAGCACGGACCTGACCGGCGCGAAAGGCGATATCTCCGCGACGAAGCAGGACCTCGAAGCCACCAAGGCCAAGCTCACCAGCACGGTCGGCGATCTCGGCGTGCAAAGCGGCTTGATCGCGCGCAATCAGGAAGAACTCGATCAGCTGAAGCGTTCCGGGGAACGCAATATCTTTGAATTGCACCTGACCAGGTCGAAGACGCCCACGCACGTCGGCCCCATTCAAGTCACGCTGACGAAAACGGACCCCAAGAAATTCAAATACACCCTGATGGTCGTCGCGGACGATAAGACCATCGAGAAAAAAGACAAGACGGCCGACGAGCCGGTGCAGTTCTACATCAAGGGCGCCACGCATCCCTATGAAATTGTCGTGTTCGACGTGACGAAAGACAAAGTGAACGGTTACCTCTCGACGCCGAAAGACATAGGCACCGCGACCGCCCGGTAACGCGCCCTGAAGCGCT
>CAVYHH010000016.1:0-15248 GCA_963768275.1 uncultured Acidobacteriota bacterium | reverse complement strand
AAGAATGGTAGGCCCGTGCGGACTCGAACCGCAGACCTCTACCGTGTCAAGGTAGCGCTCTAACCAACTGAGCTACGGGCCTAACGAACTCGCCTGCAATGGCTTGGCTTCTGTTTCGCGCACCGGCAGTTGAGGGCCTGGCGTTTGATCAGAGTCCGGTGAAGAACAAGAACCAGCCACATCCAACTCAGATACGCCGCCATTTTAACATCTGCAAGCAAATGAGCATAGCGTCCTGTCATTGTATATTTTGAGTGGGCTAGCGGGCGGTAGACAATCACGAAATCCACGCCAGCCTGTCTGGTCGCAGAAGTTTTGCGCGTGACGTGGTTCGAGTTCGCAGCGGCCTCGCATCCTTTTCAACAACTTGAGGGAGTGCAAAAGACAATGGGAGACTCTCATTCCCTCTAGGCCTCACTTCATAGTTTTAATCGATGCGCGCAGGGTGGAAGAGACGCAGGACAACTTCCGTCGAAAAAAATAAAATAATACTTGACAAGCCAGATGAAAGGGTGTTGAGTGAACGCATTCGGCTAGTCATCGGACCATCCGGGTATCGAGGTATAGCGGATGCTTCCAGCCAAAGCGGAATTCGAAGCCGTTCCCAGAACCAAACTCTACCAGAAGGTGGTAAAGCAGGTTCAGGACATCATTCGTGATGGCCTGCTTCGCCCCGGTGACATGTTGCCTCCTGAACGCGAGCTGGCGGAACAATTGCACGTCAGCCGGGGTTCGCTCCGCGAAGCGATCCTCGCCCTGGAATCTATGGGCCTGGTCGAGCCGCGGCACGGAGAAGGGACGATCGTCCGCGACCTCTCCGCCGCTCCTCTGGTCAATCAACTCTCCGTCATGCTGGTGCAGAAGAGGGCGCTCGTCGGTGAGCTGCTTGAATTTCGCCTGATGGTCGAGCCCACACTGGCCGCGCGCGCCGCGGCCAATGCAACCGAAGAAGAAATCGTCCACCTCGAGGAAATCTTGAGCCGCCAGAAGGCAAAGGTGGACCATGGTGAGCTGGCGATCGAAGAGGACTCAAAGTTTCATTATGCGATCGCCCAGGCTGCCCGAAACAGCGTGGTCCTGAAAGTTCTCGACGTCTTCATGGATTATCTTCGAGAAAGCCGGGAGCTATCACTTCAGGTGGAAGGCCGCCCGCAAAGATCGCTAAACAGCCACCGGCGGATCCTGAATGCGATCGCGCGAAAGAATCCGGCTGCCGCCGAGAAGGCCATGCGCAGGCATATTACGACGATTGAAGGATTGGTATTGAAAAAGATGTAGCGAAAAAGGAGGCGTCCCATGGGCCGGCTATTTGCAGTTGAGGTCGTCTATCGGGGAATTTTTCAGAAGACGCTCGCCAAGAATATCACCCGTGCGATTGTGCTGGCGGCGCATGAGGAAGGGAAGCCGGGCATCTCCTTTGGGCGCTACGGCGACAGCCCGGAGCGCAACGGGATTCCCGCGAAGGCGTTTGCGATTGTCGCCACCGACAACCTGACGCTCGAAGAGGGAATGGCGAAGTACGAGCCGAAGGAAGTGGATATCACCGTCGCGGTGGACGACACCTTGTGCAAGGGCGTCGAGTCCTGGGCATGGTACGGCTTGCAGCCGATCAATCGCCTGCTGAAACCGGACAGCACGCTGATCGTCACCTCGCGCGAGGAACCGGAAGCCCTCATCTCGATGTGCCACCGCAAGGAATTTCCATACAAGATGGCAATCGTGAAAGGGATCCCGAGTTTTTCGGGGCTGTGGGTTTATAAGGATGACCACACCGACGCTCGCATTCTGGGCGCCATCGCCAAGCTCCTCCCGGAATTGTTCAGCCTTGAGTCTGTCCAGAAAGTCATCAAGAAAGACGCCGGCGGAGATTTGAAGGCCGTTTCCGCTGCCCGATCCTACGAGCGGATTTCAACTGTGACCGTCCCGCCCAACCAGGGGAATCCCGAAATACCGTACAAGTTCGATATGCCGAATTGGCATGAGATGCGAGATGGAATTACCATCCCGAATATCGCTCCCGGACATACCATGAAAGACCCGCAGACTCAGGCGGTCGGCGGCTTCCAGCCGGCGCGCAATCCAACGTTCAAGAAGTTCACCACGCGAACGATGCGGCCGATCCTCAACTTCGACACTTGCATCAAGTGCACGCTTTGCTGGCTGCAATGCCCCGATTCCTGTTTTGACGTTACGCCCGAAGGCCTCTACGACGCCAACATGGAGGCTTGCTGCGGCTGCGGCGTTTGCGAGGCCGTTTGCCCGGTGAAGGACTGCGTCACGATGGTGAACGAGGTCGAGTTCCACGACAACTCCAGCCAGTGGGAGATGTGGCGGAAAGACCAGCCAGGCTACCTTGCTTTCCTCAACGGAAAGATCGAGAACCGGGAGGAGCGATCCCACGGGTTCCGTTACCGCGGCCAATATCAGGAGCAGATAGCAGAGATGACGAAGCCCAGTCCACCGCCAGCAGACTAGAGGATTTGGCCGGGACCAGCGAGAGAAACGGCGTCAGAATGATTTGAAGTGCTGAGAAATTCTTTTTAGAAGAGATTTTGAAACAGGGAAGGAGCCAATATGGCAGCGCCATCCGTGGTAGTCGATAAAGGAAAAGGACCCGAGGAAATTGCCCTCATTACCGGAAGCGAAGCGATCGCGGTGGCCTGCAAGCTGGCCGACGTGGACGTGATTACGGGCTACCCGATTCGTCCCTACGACACCGTGATCCAGTACATCGCCAAATTGATCGCCGACGGAGATCTCGACTGCGAATACATCGTGGCGGAGAGCGAACATTCGCAATTCGAAATCGTCAAGCACGCTTCGGTGGTTGGGGCGCGCGTTTTCTGCGGAAGCAGCGGAGTGGGCTGGATGTACGCGTTTGAGGCCCTCACCGTCACGCCGGCGCTGCGAGTTCCGATGGTCGCCATGGTGGGCAACCGCGCGCTCGACGACCCGGGCGCTTTCGGCGTGGAACACAATGACGCCCTGGCCGTGCGCGACCTCGGATGGCAACTGGTTTGGGTGGACAGCGCGCAGGAAGCGCTGGACACCGCTCTGATCGCCTACCGCGTAGCGGAAGACCGGCGCGTTTTCTTGCCTTGCGCCATCAGTTGCGACGGCGCTTTCCTGACTCACTCCCAGGGCCTGGTGAAGATTCCATCGCAAGAAAAGGTCAACGAGTTCCTGCCGAGGTATGACCGAGGCGATCTTCTGCTCCACCCGGATAATCCCATCACGATTGCGCCGCAGGCCAATGAGGACTGGCTTATGGAAATCCGCCGCCAGACCGCTGCCGCCATGGAGCGATCCGCGGGGGTGATCCGCGAGGCTTATAAGGACTTCGAGAGAATCTTTGGCCGCAGCTACGGCAACCCGTTCTTCGAGGAATATGAAACCGAGGATGCCGATGTAGTTCTGCTTGGCATGGGCACGCTATCCACTCCGGTCAAGGTGGCCATCCGCAAAATGCGGAAGGAAGGGAAGAAGGTCGGATTTGTGCGCATGCGCTGGTTCCGTCCGTTTGCCGCCGAGGAATTGGCCGAGTGCCTGTCGCGGTTCAAGGCCGTGGGCGTGATCGACCGTGACTTCTCCCTCGGCTCGCCCTTCCACAGTGGAGTGCTCGCCACGGAAGTGCGGGCGGCGATGAACAGCAGCGCTAAACATCCACCGGTTTTGGGCTTTATCTGCGGACTCGGCGGGCGCGAAGTTTTGTTGCAGGATGTCGAGAAAATGACGGGAATCGTGTACGACGCGGCCGCGGGAAAAACGCAGCCGCCGACGCAGTGGATTGGAGTTCGCGAATAATGAATTTTTTGAACGTGCCGCCGCTGGCGGCGAGGAGGTCTTAGCTATGGCAACCTTCGATGTTACTCTCCCCAAACTGGATCCCATCAAGGGTCAGAAAAATATTCCGCTCGAAGAGTTCTTCACTTCGGGGCACCGGACTTGCCAGGGTTGCGAGTCCGCCCTGGTGATGAAGATGATGGCCAAGGCGGCGGGCCCGCGGACGATTGTGCTCGGCAGCACGGGCTGCATGTACGTCGCGAACACGACCTACTACAGCACGTCCTGGGTGATCCCCTGGATGCACACGCAGTTGGGCAGCAGCGGATCGGCCGCTCTCGGTACGGCTGCGGCTCTGAAATCGCTGATGCGCAAAGGAAAGATGAAGAAGGAGCCCATCAACGTCATTGCGTTCTGCGGCGACGGCGGCGGCGCCGACATGGGCCTCTCCGCGATTTCGGCGACCCTGACGCACCCGGACTATAACTGCCTGATCCTGATGTACGACAACGAATCCTACGCGAATACGGACATCCAACTGTCCGGCAGCACGCCCTACGGCGCGAACACCACCTTCAGCCCTCCGGGCAAAGTGAAGCGCATCCTTCATCACCGCTGGAAGAAGAACATGGCGGGTATGCTGGCAGCCGGCCATCCTGAATGCAAATACGTCTCGACCGTTTGCATGTCCTACGGGTTGCAGGCGATGAACAGCGTCCGCAAAGCTCTCTCGATTGGCGGCCCGACGTTTATTCATTCCCTCGATCCCTGCCCCAAGGGTTGGGATTACGACCCGATACAGTCGCACGAGTTGGGCGAGCTTGCGGTCACTACCGGCATTTGGCCTCTGTACGAAATCGAAAACGGAGTGCTCCGGCTCGTCGGAAAAACGAAAGAGATCGCATCCGGACGCTACAAAAGAGGCCCGGTGAAAGACTATTTGCTGAGGCAGGGCCGCTTTGCCCACTTCGTGGATGAAGATTTCGATTATTTCCAGAAGAAAATCGACGAAATGTGGGAGAAGTGGCTGATTCCCGGAGTCATACCTTTCCGCAGAGAAATCGAGAATTCTGTCGCCTGAGTCGACAGTCCCGATGGCTTTGGACGTTTAAGATCATTTGGATGGTTTCCGTTGCCGGTTGAATCCGATTCAACCGGCGACTTTCTATTTCCTCACCCTCCTCATTCACACAATTTTTAGCAACTCTGCCCGGTTCTTCGTCATCCTATCTCTTGGACGCTGATATGCCTCAATCTGCCACGGCGAAAGCTGTTGTCGTTCTGGACTACGACCCCAACTGGCCCGTCGTTTTTCAGTCTCTTCGCAAACGAATCGCTGAAACCCTCGGGGACATGGCGGCGGCTATTGAGCACGTCGGCAGCACGGCCGTTCCCAATCTGGCCGCAAAACCAATTATCGACATTGACGTGCTTTTAGTATCCGAAACGATGCTTCCCGCCGCGATCGAGCGTCTCGCGAACGTGGGCTACATCCGTCAGGGAAACTTGGGCGTGCCCGAGCGGGAAGCTTTCCTGGCGTCCGCCGGCGATCCGCCCCATCATCTTTACGTTTGCCCGCCTCGCAGTGCCGAGTTTCGGAGGCACCTGGCGTTCAGAAATTACCTCCGGGCTCATCCGCAGGACGCCAAGATCTATGGTGATTTAAAGAGAGCGCTCGCCACGCAGTTCCGGGAAGACCAGCCCGCTTATGTAAACGCAAAGGGTGAATTGGTCGAGGAGCTGACCAGCCGCGCGATTCGCCGCACAGCGGAGTGATCTCCAGCCCCAAAATTTCTCCACTTGACAAAATCAAACAGTTGTTTTAAACATATGTTTGATATGGCGCACCACGCTTCCATCCGAATTTCGACCCCGGTCCGCCCGAGCGCCAAACCCAAGGCTCTGGAATTGACGCGCGACAAGCTGATCGAGGCGGCCGGCCAAGTGTTTGCCGAACGCGGATATCGCGCCGCGACGATTCGGGAAATCTGCCGCCGCGCGGGCGCGAACGTCGCGGCAGTGAATTACACCTTCGGCGGCAAAATGAGTCTGTACACGGAAGTGCTGCGTCATTCCATGCGCGCGGCCGGCCAGGCGGCCGCGATGAGCGCCGCTCTGGATTCCAGCCTTTCTCCCGAAGGCACCATTCGCGGCGTGATCCGGGCGCGGCTGATGAGCTTGTGTCAAGGGCCGCGGCCTGACTGGCACATTCGCCTGGTGATGCACGAGTTCTCGCACCCCACGCCGGCGATGGGACGCGTGGTGGACGAAGGAATGCGGCCGATCTATGACCGTGTGCGCAAGGCGGTCGCGGCGATCATCGGGTTGCCGCTGGACCATGAAACCACTCGGCTCTCGGTGAACAGCATCGTCGGACAAATTCTTTTCTACACGTTCTCCCAGCCGGTGCTGGCGCGCTTACAGCCGGAGCTGAAGCTCACGCCAGATCAACTGGACCGCATCGCGGACCACATTGCGGAATTCTCGCTCGCGTATTTGAAGAAAGTGGGGCACGGAAAAAGTCATGGATGAACTAAAAACAAGCACGATGACCCAAGCGCCGCCCGTCACGGAGCAGCGCACTCCGCCGCCTCCCGCATCCGGCGCGCCGCCACCGGCGGAAAATAAAGCGCCGCGTTCGCGCGTCATGAGGATCCTCCTCATTGTGGGCGTCGTCTTCGCCGCGTTCGTGATCTGGAAGATATTTTTCGCCACGCCGAGCCTGCCGGCCAGCATCATTGCGCTCAGCGGGCGCATTGAGGGCGACGATTCCGCGGTGGCGCCGAAGACGAGCGGAAAAATTCTCGAAGTCACGGTGCGCGAGGGCGACACCGTGACGGCGGGGCAAGTGATCGCGCGGCTCGACGACGCGCAGGTGCGCGCGAAAGAGGATCAGGCGCGTGCCGCGCTCGCCGACGCGCAGGCGAAAATGCAGGGCGCGCACGATCAAATCGCCGTGCTGGAAGAACAATTGCGCCAGAACCAATTGCAAACGGGCCAATCGACGATGGATGCGGGGGGCCGCGTCCGGCAAGCGCAGGCGGATCTGACGACCGCGGAAGCCGACCTCGTGCAGCAGCAAGCCGCGTTGCGGCTCGCCGAATTCAACCGCGATGCTTACACGAGGCTCGCCAAGACCGGCGCCGCTTCCGAACAACAAGGACTCCAGGCCGAGGTGCAAGCCGACCAGCAAGCTGCCGTGGTAGCGGCCTCACAGCGCAAGGTGGAATCGTCCCGCGGCGCGTTGGAAACCGCACAGGCAAACCTGGACAATCCGAAAATTCGCGTCGCGCAGGTTTCCAGCACGGAAGCGCAGATCGCGCAACAGCAATCCACAATCGCCGCGACGAAAGCGGAGACGGCGCAGGCGCAGGCGACGCTCGCACAGGCGGAAGCGGATCGGGCTGATTTGACCGTGCTCGCGCCATTTTCGGGTACCGTGCTCACTCGCGCCGCCGAACCCGGCGAAGTGGTTCAGGCGGGCACTGCGATCGTGACTCTGCTCGATCTCTCCAAAGTGTATCTGCGCGGTTTTATTCCGGAAGGCGAAATTGGCAAAGTAAAAGTCGGCCAGCCCGCGCATATTTTTCTCGACTCGAATTCAAATCAACCGCTGGACGGATCCGTTCTGCGCATCGACCCGCAAGCCACTTTCACTCCTGAAAATACCTATTTTCGCGACGATCGCGTGAAACAGGTTGTGGGCGTCAAGGTGCAATTGACGCAGGGGATCGGCTTCGCCAAACCCGGCATGCCCGCGGACGGCGAAATCCTGACGAGCGGCACTGCGTGGCCGCCGCACAAACGAGCCGCGCAATGAACGCTGCCGCCACGGACCTCGAAAATCTCCCGGCGCGCGACGCCGCGGCTTCCGGGGCTGCCATTGATGTTCGCGGCCTCAAGAAACGCTACGGCGCTCTCGAGGCCGTGCGCGGAATTTCCTTCGAGGTGCAACGCGGGGAAATCTTCGGCCTGATCGGCGCCGACGGCGCGGGCAAGACCACCACATTTCAAATTCTCGCCGGAGTGATGGAAGCCACCGGCGGCACAGCGGAGATTTTCGGAAGGCCGGCTCGCGACGCGCGTTCGCGCACCGGATACCTCACGCAAACGTTCAGCCTCTATCCCGACTTGACCGTGACCGAAAACATCCGGTACATCGGCGAATTGCGGCATGTTCCTCCCGCGGAAATCGACGAGCGCGGCGCCCGGTATTTAAAAATGTTCGACATGGACCGCTTTTCCAAGCGTCTCGCGGCGCAGTTGAGCGGCGGCATGAAGCAGAAGCTGGCGCTCGTGTGCGCGCTCGTTTCCGAGCCGGATATTCTGCTCCTGGATGAACCGACGACAGGCGTGGATCCCGTGTCCCGGCGCGAGTTTTGGGACACGCTCGCGCACCTCGCCGGCCAGGGCCTCACCGTGCTGATTGCCACTCCCTATCTCGACGAAGCGGAGCGGTGCAATCGCATTGCTTTGTTTCACCTCGGCGAGATCCTGCAAATCGGCACGCCGGACGAATTTCGCGAGGGTCTGCATGCAAAACGCATCGAATTGCGCGCCCCCGACCTCCGCAAGGCTCTCCATGCCGTACGCAAGGTAACTGGCCCCGACAGCAACATCTTTGACGTGCAGCGCTTCGGAGACCGCCTGGATTTGCTCTCGCATTCGCCCGAAGCCGCGCAGCGAAAGATGGAAGAAGTCCTGCATGCGGAAGGGATCGCGATCGACAGCGTCCGCGTGGATGCTCCCACGCTTGAAAACACGTTTGTCGCGACGCTCCGTTCCCTCAGCCAGGAAATGCGGGACACGCCCTTCCCTTCCCGCCGCGACCACAAGAGTAAGCGCGGCCAGATCGCGATCGGCGCGGAGCATATCACGAAGAAATTCGGCTCCTTCACCGCGGTGCACGACGTGAGCTTGCAAGTGCGCTACGGCGAAATTTATGGATTGCTGGGCGCCAACGGCGCGGGAAAAACAACGACGATCAAGATGCTGTGCGGTTTGCTGGAAGCCTCCACGGGAAACATGCAGCTTGCCGGCGAGCGCGGCGCATTTCGCTCGACTGAAATCCGGCAGCAGATCGGCTACATGTCGCAAAAGTTTTCGCTCTACGACGACCTCTCGATCGCGGAGAACCTGGACTTCTTCGGCGGCGTCTACGGCGTTCCCGCGGAAGAGCTCGAAGAGAAGGAAGGCTGGGTGCTCGAATTCTCCGGACTCGAAGGGAAAGAAAATCAGGTCACCGGCAGTTTGCCGGGCGGCTGGAAGCAGCGCGTCGCGTTCGGCAGCGCCATCATGCACGAGCCCGGCATTGTGTTTCTCGACGAGCCGACTTCGGGCGTCGATCCGCTGGCCCGCCGTGCCTTTTGGATGATGATCAACCGTCTCGCCGACGCTGGCACCGCCGTCCTCGTGACCACGCACTATCTCGAAGAAGCGGAACAGTGCAACCGGCTTGGCTTCATGGTCGCGGGCGAATTACTGGTTGAAGGAACGCCGAGCGAAATCAAAGCGCAGCAGCGCGGCCATCTGCTCGAATTTCGCGTGGACCAGCCGCAACGCGCGGCCGATCTCTTGAAGTCTGAAACGCAGCACTGGAGGGTTGCCCTGTTTGGCAACCGTCTTCACATCATCACGGATGGTGAAGTCGATGCCGGCATTCGCGAGAACACGCAGAGGCTTGCAGCGGGAGGAGTCCAAGTGCTCGAGGCGCGCGAAGGGCGCTTCTCGCTGGAAGACGTGTTCATCAGCGTTGTCGAGCAGGCTCGCGAGCACGGCAAGATCGGCGCGGAGGAGTAGAGGAGTTAAATTATGCGGCGAATTTTGGCGCAAGCCCAAAAAGAGTTGACGCAACTTCTTCGCGACCGCCTGGCGGTGATGCTGGCGCTCCTGCTGCCCGTGATTTTGCTGCTGCTGCAGACGACAGCCATCTCTCTGACCGTGAGCGATCTTCCCATCGTCGTTCAGGATCTCGATCAATCGCAGGCGTCACAGAGATTGGTTGACGCGTTTCGCCAGTCGCTGAGCTTCCACGTCGCCTCCTGGCCAACGGACAAACAGCCGGAAGAGGCCTTCGCTTCCAACAAAGCGCGCGGCGCTCTGATCATCCCGGAAGAATATGGACGCAAGATCGCGCGCGGCGAGGACGCCACGGTGCAGATTCTGGTCGATGCTTCGGACGAGAATACCGCGCAAATCATCTCGGGCGACGCGCAGCAAATCGTTCGCGCGTACAACGCGGAAAACGCGGGAGCGACCCGCCCTCAGCCCGTCGCCGCCGCCATCCGGTTGTGGTACAACCCGAGCCGCTCGTCGAAAAAGTTTTATGGTCCTGGAATCTACGTGATGGCCATGTCCATTTTTCCGCCGTTGCTCGCGACGCTGGCCATGTCAAAGGAAGGCGAGCAGAAAACGATCCTCCAGGTATACGTCTCGAACATCTCCGCGCATGAATTTCTGCTCGGCAAAATCGCCGCGTTCATGCTGGTGGCAACCGCGGAAGCGATCATCATGATGGCGATTTTATTCCTGGGTTTTGGATTGCGCTTTGCCGGAGACCCAACTCCGTTTCTTGTCGCCACCGTTCTGTATATGTTCACCGTGACGGCCTTCGGAAATATGGTCGGCGCGGCGATTCCCAGCCAGGTGGCCGCGATGCAAGCGGTTGCCCTTGCCGGATTCCTGCTCGTATATATGCTGTCCGGGTTGCTCTTTCCCATCCAAAATATTCCCCCTGCCATTCGCTGGATTTCCAACTTCGTCTGGGGCCGCTATTACATCGAAATCGTGCGCGATGCGCTCCTGGCGGGAGGAGGCTGGTCATCCGTGTGGCTCAAAGTGCTGGCGATCGCCGTGATCGGCTCGATTTTTTACTTCATCGCGTGGCGCAATATGCGGCGCATGCAACTGAAGGCCTAAGCCATGAATAAGATTCGAGCATTTTTCGGCTATCGCATGCGGGCTTTGATCCGCAAGGAGTTTCGCCAGATCTTGCGGGATCGGAGGCTCGCTTTCTCTTTGATTTTGCCTCCTACGCTGCAATTGCTTCTTTTCGGATTCGCGCTCAACGCGACCGTCAGCAACCTGCGCCTCGGCGTTGTGGATGACAGCCGGACTCCCGAAAGCCGCGAGCTTGTCGCGATCATGACCGAAAGCAAAAGCTTCAAAGGCGCCGGCGCCTACATTGACGTGAACGAAATGAGCAAGAAGATTGCGGACGGCAATCTGGATGCCGGGCTCGTGATCCCGTACGACTACGCGCGCGATCTGCAGCGCGGCCGGCCCGCCACCGTGCAGGTGCTGCTGAACGCCATGAATTCCAACACGGCTACGATCGGCGAAGGATACGCGCAAGGCGTGATCGCGTCTTACAACCAGACCCTCGCGGGAGAAGGGATTCACGCGCGGTTTCAGGAGATCGCGGCGCCCAACGTGAGCCGACTCGGCATGGTCCTGCTGCATCCGGCCTACTTGTACAATCCGGGGCTCGAGCCCACGTGGTTTATCGTAACCGGAATTCTCGGCGTGCTCCTGATTCTGAACGGCTCACTGATTTCCGCAGCGGCGATTGTGAAGGAACGCGAGGCCGGGACGCTCGAGCAGCTATTGATGTCGCCTGCTTCAACCACGCAGATCATCGTCGCGAAACTTTTCCCGCTCTTCGTGCTGCTTTGCATGATGGGCACGCTAGCGGTGGTGATCATGCGCGTGGTGTTCGGAATTCCCTTCCGCGGAAATGTTTTATTGGTCATCGCCGCCGCGGCCCTTTGCTTGTTATGCGGAATCAGCATAGGCACGTTCATCGCCACGTTCACAAAGTCGGCGCGGCAGGCGCAGCTCACGCTCTTTTTTGTGAATCCTCCGCTGACGTCGCTCTCCGGGGCATTCACGCCGGTGGAAGCGATGCCGAAATGGCTCCAGCCCGTCGCGCAATTCAATCCTATTCAACACTTCGGGGTGATCTCCCGCGGCGCGATGTTGAAGGGAAGCGGAATCGGCACGCTATGGCCCAATTTCCTCGCGCTATTGGCGTTCACCGTCGTGCTCGTTGCGCTGAGCATTTCGCGATTCAGAAAACAACTCAGTTAAGCCCGGCTCAAGGGAGTCTTATGTGCAATCAATTAGAAGCTCGATTTTTCTCAACTCATTTCTCGAACCTGGGCGGCCAGCGCTTGGCCGGCATGATGCCTCTTCTCGCGGCGGCGCTATTGGTCGCCGCGCCGGCCTTCGCGCAACTCGGCCCGCCTCCCGGACAGTCGCAGGAAGCACGCAGGCCGTGCAACTTCCGCTCTCCGGGCGAACGGCGCAAACGAGCGGCACTGTAAAAACTTCCGAGGCGCCCGCGCCGAGCACCACGGCCACCGTTAACACGTTGAGTCCCAGCGTGCAGGTGCAAGGCGCCTACGCGGGAAGCACCCCGGGTGTCGCGAAGATGCCGTTCAGCGGAAAGCTAGGCTTGCGGGAAGCGGTTCAACGCGGGCTGGTGTACAACTTGGGAGAAACGGGTGCGACCCAGGCTCTGCGGCAAGCGCAGGGACAAAGCAGGGCGGCACTCAGCAACTTGCTCCCAAACCTGAACGGCACAATAAACGAAAACGTGCAAACCACCGACCTCAAGGCGCTCGGTTTTCGATTCAATTTTCCGGGTTTCGCGATTCCCGCTGTGATCGGCCCTTTCAACTACATCGATCTTCGCGCGCATCTTTCGCAGACTTTTCTCGATCTCACATCAATCAACAACTACCGCGCGGCGCGCGATGTCGCGAATGCAAATCGTTATTCAGCGCAGGACGCGCGCGAACTCATTGTGCTCGCCGTCGGCGGCGCCTACCTGCAAACGATTGCGGCGAAAGCGCGCATGGCTTCGGAAGAAGCGCAGCTCGATAGCGCGAATGCCGGATACGATCAGAGCAAGCAGCAATTTGAACAGGGGCTCATCGCCAAAGTGGACGCCGACCGCAGCCAAGTGCAGGCTCTGACGCACCAGCAGCGGCTGCTCTCGCTCAAAAACGATCTGGCCAAGCAAAAAATAAATCTCGCGCGTATGATCGGCCTTCCGGCGAACGATCAATACGACCTCACGGACGAAGTTCCCTTCACGCCCGCCGCTCCGCTGGGCGTCGAAGAAGCGCTCGCGCAAGCATACCAACAGCGAGCCGATCTGAAAGCCGCGGACGCTCAGGTGCGCGCCGCCGAGCGCGCCCACGCCGCTGCCCGCGCCGAGCGTTACCCATCGCTCGGAGCCACTGCCGACTACGGCGGCATCGGCGTCAACCCCAGCCAGTTGCAAACCACCTACACCGCCACGGCAAGCCTGAAAATTCCGATTTGGCAAGGCGGCCGCACCGAGGCCGACATCCAGCAGTCCGACGCCTCACTCGCCCAGCGCCGCGCCGAGTACGAGGACCTGAAAGGCCAGATCGAGAGCGACGTCCGCAGCGCCTACCTCGATTTGCAAGCCGCCGCCAGCCAGGTGGAAGTCGGGCAAAAAAATGTCGATGTCAACAAGGAAGCGCTCGAGCTGACGCGCCAAAAAAAGGAAGCGGGCGTCATCGACAACGTGACCTACGTGCAGGCGCAGGAACAGGTGACCGACGCCGAATTCGACTATATCAACGGCGTCTTCGCCTACAATATCGCCAAGCTCAGCCTCGCCCGGGCCATGGGCCGCGCGGCGGATGCGTTCGCAGTAGTGCAAAATGGTCCGCGGCCGTGACCTGTCTATCCATCGGATCCGGAGTAACATAGGGGCCAGCTTTTGGCTGGCCCCTCCTTAGTGCTTGCTACAGCTTTGGCTTTCTATTGGTTGTTGTCATTGCCCCAGTTGAAATAGGGTTTGACCTCAGGGGGCGGAGTGTACGTGAGTGGCTCCGTATTGTTGTCGGCCAGTGGCCGCCCGTCGTACGGTCGCTTCCTATCGTCCTCTAAAGCGTCAACCCTTTCACCGCTGTTTAGAATTCGATACACTTTCATCGATGTTCTCCTGTCCTAATCGTATCCCTGCTGTAGTTTGCAGGCGGGTTACAAAATACCAACCTCCTTCGATGCGTTCAACTTAATTCCAGTCTGTTCAACTTGAAGAATAATTGTTGAACGTGATAGACTCTCTCTACCGGAGACACCTACAATGCCAAACCTGACGCGCTTGACGGTTGCTGAAGCAAAGGATCTCGACCGTGTGCGAGACCTGTTGCGTCTCAGCTATGCAGAGCTTGCCGAGCGATCCAAAATAAAGGGACGAAATATCTCCGCAGGCAGTGTTTGGAAGCTCTTAAAGGGCTCAAGAGAATTGAGGGATGACTATGCTTTCGCTATTTATGGCGCCCTCGCAACGAAAGCAGAACAAGAAAAAACAAATCGGCGACTTTCGAATGAGAATCTGCTGTTCGTTCAGGCCGCGCTGGCGGGGATGAGAAAAAAGCTTGAAAGAACGCCGATACCGCAGCCTGCCGTCCTCAACGAAATCGGGCCATCATCGATTGCGTCGAGCCATCTTGTTGAACTCGTTATGGCGCTTACAGACGTACCGAGACTCAACCTGAGCCACTCGTTCGATTACTTCCACTCCCGGCACTTCAAGGGGCACTCCTGGTGCGTCAAGCATGGAATTAAATATAGATGGTTAGCCTACGAAACTCCCAACGCAAACACGCTGCGCACGGATTGGAATGAGAGGTATGTTCGCAGAATGACGCGGCAGCTTGCTGTTGACTTCAATGAGGATCAGGAGGCTCTACGGGCGCGGATTTTCGGCATCGAAAAGCAGGTCGATGGTCGTTTTTATCCGTACGTGCAACTGGAAAAGGAATGGCAGGAAAATGTTCGGCTTCGCGAGAAATACAGGCTAGGGCAGCGGATTCCATTTCGAGTTACGGTGTTCGAAAGCATTGTTTGCGTTTGCACCGAGGAACCAGAACCGCGCCGCTATCCATTCGGACAAACCGCGGTTCTGCGCTCTCCTTCATTTTTCGACCTCCAACACATCCTCAACGATTTATTCAAAATCTGCCCTACAATTGATCTCATAGGGACGCCTGAAGCAAGAGACTACGTTAGAGCCAACGCGAGGCAGCTACTCGAAGACCACAACAAGCTCCGCGAAGCCTTCTTACGTGCAGTCTTAGCGCCCGTTCCGAGAGTGCCTGACGCTGAGGAGGGGTCCTACCTAGAGGTAAAGCCTTGATTGCCGCTAACAATTTTCTTTGCATACCGCAGGTCGAGCTCCTAGAATTTTAGGACGGCCAACTTATCCTCCGGGCGGACCGATTCCAAACCGCCATACGGCCCGGCTACTGAACTGAACCGATCGCCTCGGTCAAAACGAAGGGATTATCGTCGCTTACGTAGGCAGCGTTAGTCTTCCAAATCTTCCCTAAACACAGGCACCGACGGATCGAGGACGCCATCCATGACGTCCACGATCAAGCGCTCGTAGACATTCGTCGCCTCGAGAAGCGACGTGTAGC
>CAVYHH010000015.1:0-143352 GCA_963768275.1 uncultured Acidobacteriota bacterium | reverse complement strand
GTGTCAAAGCTACGTCATTATGTACTTGCAATAACTTAGAGGGCGCTGAAGGGTGTTTAAGTACGTTGAAGTACGCCTAAGACGGAATCCTTACAGGTGAAATTACAGGTGAAGAAATTCTGGCGTTGGGAGGCCCGTTGTCAGTGCCGGCCAATAATATGTTGACGTTGCATAATTCGTTGTGTATGATGATGACGCTTAATAATTCAAGACGCTCCGGGAGGCTACGAAAATGGCAAGCGACAAAGTAAACGCTCTCACGCAAGCAGACATTCTCCGCACGGCTAGCAATTTTACGTATACCAAGAAGATGCCGAAGTGGACCGTCATCGTGAATAGGCGGGAGTTTCCTGCTCGCCCTCTGGTGCTTGATGCAGCAGGTGTTCCCCCGAATGATCCGACCAATTCACATCAGGCCATCGCGAAACTCAAGGAGTTGGGGTTTGACACGCGCTATGAAGGCAAATCAGTTTGACCACAAGGTGATTTAACGATGAACACGAAGGCGAGCAAAATTGGAGCAGTCTTGTCAGCGGCGATTGTCATTGGCGTCATACTCTGGGCTGGGTTGACAAGCGACCGTCCGTCAATTCCCGCAGTTTATTCCAGCCTGGACAAGACAAAATCCTGGAATGAAGCTGCTCGTGGACTTGACCCACTGATCTCCGACGCGGAATACGATGTCATGCGGAACCAATATTTCCATGAGTACATAGCACCACGCGTTAAACCGGATGAATCTTTGGGTGCCACATACGATGAGTTCATGAAATTGACCGCCCGCCCGTGGCAGTGGGAACGCAGACTAACGCCTAACGGGCCGCCAAGGTTTGTTCTAGCATTGAATTTTATATTTGCTGGCTATCTCTTTGTTTTTGCGCTTGTCTGGTCATGGAGCCATATCGCAAGACCAGCTGCGACGAAAATTCGCGAGGAGGGGTTAGCTGGTCTAGGCCGCATGATTCTGTATGGTCGCCGAGGCCGCCGGGAAAACTGAGGTTTTTAGGCGTAGACAATCTGGCGGCCGATTGATCCCCAGATTCTACGGCTGTCTCTTATTAAATAGGCCCTCTGAACCGAAGTACCCACCAAAATTAGCACTTCAGAGTTGTTTACTTCTTAGTGACTCACCCGTATGGTAGCGCCCAGTCCGAGGAGGGACGCTACTATGAAGACAAAGAAGAAATCAACGAACGTCAAGGCTCGCAATATGCGCGTCGCATTTAATGCGAAGACCGCGTCAGCCGCCAAGCAACGGAAACCCACGGTCAAGGTTGCAACCGGAGTTCGGGCCAAAGCCGCACGGCGTACAGCGGAGGGCAAGTTCACCAAGGTCATCTTCAACCAGATTGGCGGGAAAGAATGCCGCCGCTTCGCTGCGATGACGTGGAAGGAGCGCGATGCCTACATGGCGAAGCCGGAGAACGCCGTCGTTCAGGAACGTTATGAAAAGCACTTGGCCTCGGTCGGGGCCAAGTGAACAGGTTCAATCCCGGTCAGGTGGTGGCGACGCCCGGTGCCCTCGTAGCTTTGGAGGCATCGGGCGAATCGCTTTTTGATTACCTCACGCGGCACCTATCCGGCGATTGGGGTGACGTAGATGCCGAGGACGCTCAAGAAAACGAACTCAGTCTCAAGCATACTTGGCGGCTATTGTCGGCCTACACGCTCAAGAGTGGGACCAAGATTTGGGTGATTACGGAAGCCGACAGGAGTTCAACGTGTCTGCTCCTGCCCGAAGAATATTGACAGTCCTGAAATGAGCGAGGCAAAACAGGCCCTCGGTCGTAAAAACGGCTGAGGGCCTCAGCTACATGTGCCCTGTTCCGCTCGCCACTCATCCCGAATCTCCCGAACGTGCAGCTGTTACCTTTTTCCGGTCTGCATGAAACTATGATCGTGCGCTACCGCAAGTGACCGCTACACTTTACCTTAACCTGAGTCAATGCACGGCTCACTAGACCGGGAGA
Source organism: uncultured Acidobacteriota bacterium (assembly GCA_963768275.1). Taxonomy (GTDB): domain Bacteria; phylum Acidobacteriota; class Terriglobia; order Acidiferrales; family UBA7541; genus Palsa-360. Next base: position 141,382 of record CAVYHH010000015.1, on the reverse strand, counting down.
CAAGACAGAGGTTGCCTAACCATGAAAGCTCTTCAATCCGAAGGCGAACTAATAAGGCAGTTCCAGACTGAATTGGCAAAAGCCTCGAAATTCAGTCTTGGTATGGCGTTGGTCACGAAGAGTGGCTTGGATCTGATTCGATCTTCGATCGAGCATTGTCTCAGAAGCGGGGGGCATGGAAAGGTGCTATTTGGTGTCGATTTGCCAACGGAACCAGCAGCTATTGAAACTCTGTGTGAGATTAAAACGCAGTATAAGGGAAATTTCAAGGTGAGGCGCTTTCAACCGGGGAGAACATTCTTCCACCCGAAGTTCTCCATCTTTTCTGGGAAGACAGGGCCAAAGACCGCAATTATCGGCTCCTCAAACCTGACAGAAGGAGGGTTGAGCACAAACTACGAGACCAATGTCCTCATTGATGACCACAGAGTCGCGCGGCAATTCCTTGATTATTTTGAAGAGCACTTTGAAGGAGCACACGCGAAAGCGGTCGATCAATTTTGGCTCGACCAATATAGGCACCTCTGGACTGAACGGAAAAAGGCAGAACAACGTCAAAAGCGATTGCGCGACAAGGCTCGTATGCTTGGCAAACCCCCAGCCGATTTACCTCGCCGACTGAGGGGCCATGTCTTTGCCTTCACAGGGGGAATCACCGACTGGCCTCGTGACCGTAAGCTATATCCATATGTCGCGAAACACGGAGGGCAAGTAGCCAAGAGGTCGGGATCGATGGCTGGGGCCGAATGCCTCGTTCACGCGGACATCCTGGGCGGCCGAAAAACTACTAAGAAACTCTTGACGGCCAGAGAACGGAACATTCCGATTATTACTGAGGAGCAATTCTTCAAATTGGCGGGTATCAGGCAACGGGTTCGTAAGAACTAGCTGCCAAGAGTTCTGTCCGCCCTCGGCCACAAAACGGCTGAGAGCCTCGGCCACGTTCACTCTGTTACCCGCACAGTATGGCTACCCGCTTCAGAAGACGAAGCCAAAGCCAAAGCCAACGCCAAAGCCAAAGCTATTGTCCTGTTCAAGTTTCTTGATTGTTTTCCGGCGGCCCTGCCCGTTTCCATTCACCCACGAACGGATCAAACGCTTCTGTGAGGCCCGCCATTGCTAGGAGTTTCCAAGTGTATTGAAAGTTAGTCTCTCTATCCCGGTCAAAGACGTCTTTATACTTGATGTATCCGCGTACCCCGACGAACAGTTTGCCATCCTTTATTTCGTTCAGCATAAGTTCATCTTCATCCTCAAAATACAGAACCGTCGTAGCTTCAAAAGGCTCGTTAGCTGCGAGTTCGCCGGGGAGATCATGAATCGGGATCATACCCGCCGATAAAACGTCTTCGGCGTTTACCATTTCAGGAGGCCCAAAGTAGGCCGCCGCTCCAGTTTCAGTAATGAACGCTGTGGTAAGACCACTATTCTTGATGGTGAACTCAATTGAGTAATCGGAAGAACGTTCTGCCTTCAGATTGAGTTTCTTTAACGCCACTCTTACCCGTGCCCGTTCTTTGCTCATGAACAAGTCAATGTTTGTATTGGCGGCTTTGGCGCTAAGGAGAGCCGCGTTCGCGTTGGCCTTCGTAGCCTCGGTTTGGCGCTCCATCTCGCCGATCTGTTTCTTAATAGCTTCGGCACTGGCTTGGGTAGCCTGGGCAGCATCCTTCGTTGCCCGCGCAGCCCTAGCAGTTTCTACCGCTTGATAGAAGATAGCTCCCAGGGTGGCAAGGCCGACAAAGACAAGGCCCCACTCGGCTGCGTCATCCGTTTGAGATTGTGAGGCGGCTATAACCGAACCAGGCCCCACGAGGTACGTCGCAATGAAGCATAGGAAAGTGGCGACGATCGTGGGAGATTTCATTAAGCAAAGTGATAATAGCACAGGCTCGCAAGTCGTTCCTCAGAACAGAAAAGAAGGACGCCTCCTCATGCGTTCCGATTACGTTCCGGCGACTCCTGCTGGCAGATGTTGTGGCTAGCCGAGACCCCGATAAAAACAGTACCTCAGTGGTATTTACGGACCAGTGAACTATGAGCTATGGTGAGCCGCGTTCCAATAAGGAGCAACCATGGACGGCAACCCGCGAGTAGTCCTGTATAGCAGGGTCAGCACAAACAACGGGCAAGACCCCGAGGTTCAATCCCGCGAAATTCGGGAATACTGCGAGCGTCGCGGCTGGAAATTGGCCGACGAGTATGTAGACGTTGGGATATCCGGCGCGAAGGAACGCCGTCCCGAATTAGACCGACTTGTCGCAGACGCGCACCGCCGCAAGTTTGATGTGGTGATTGTTTGGCGCTTTGACCGTTTCGCTCGCTCCGTGTCCCACCTGTTGCGGGCACTGGAAACTTTCAAGGCATTGGGGATTGAGTTTGTAAGCCTGTCGGAGCAAGTGGACACAACTACGCCCACGGGCAAGATGATCTTCACGGTGCTCGGGGCTGTGGCGGAACTGGAACGTAGCTTGATTGCGGAGCGTGTGCGGGCGGGCCTGCGCAATGCTCGCGCAAAGGGTAAGCGGCTCGGCAGGCCAGCCAAACAGATTGACGCAGCCCAAATTGCCGCCCTTCGCGTTCAGGGCCTCCCGTGGCGGCGTATTGGGGAAATGCTGGGCGTGTCTGCTACGACTGCCTTAGCCGCCAGTAAGGGACGTAAATAAATGGTCAGTTTTCTGGGGGTGGTAAGTGGCTGATTTAGCGGGCCGGATCCAGGCCAGAACGACGTAAGCAAATCATTAGTTTTCCTAACGGCGCGAGCGCGACGTATTTGGTATGCTGCGTAGCCATTTTGCAGGGGGGTAGCTCACCCGTATGAACCCTGCCCAGGCAAACGGGGCAGGAAATGGATTCCTGCGCTTTACTTCGGAAGGAATATAGTAGATGATAGGTGTCATTACACGTCATTACATACCATGGCGAAGGATAAAAAACGCAAGAGCACAGCTAACCGGGCGGGGGAACCTTTACAGGTCTATTTCCGTCCGGAACAAATGTACGAACTGCGGCAAGCCTCAAGGGAGCGAGGGGTACCCCGGTCGGAGATTGTGCGGAGTGCCGTGGATCAACTGCTGACCAAATGGAAGACAGGACAACTGGACCTTCCCCTAGGAATATCGCGATGACTCGCGCCGTGCGACCCGCCCTACGAGCAAGCGGGTCGTTATCATTCTCAGGCCACGAGACGTTCACATTGCGGCATGGTTGGCTAGCGAAGGCCGTTGACGCAATCAACAGGGACGCGAGTGCATTCAATAGTGACGACGCCATGGTCGAATTGGGTGTCGGAAAAAACATGGTTCGGTCGATCCGGCATTGGGCGCTGGCGACAGGAGTCCTTGCTGAAACAAAAGGAACTCGTGGTGCGAGCTTGTACGTTACAGAATTGGGGAAATTGTTATTTGATGAGCATTCTGGTGTTGATCGATTCAATGAGGACCCAAACACGTTGTGGCTAATTCATTGGAAACTCTGCACTAACGAGCGGCGCAGCACCACTTGGTGCTGGGCTTTCAACCTATTGGCCTCTATTGATTTCACTCGCGATGGTTTGCAAGACCTGCTTAGTTGTGAACTTCGACAGAGGGACATTGCAGGGCCAAGCGAAGGTTCGATCAAGCGGGATGTAGATTGCTTTATTCGTTGCTACGTCCGAGACACATCAGGGAAAGTTTCAGAGGATACGCTGGAGTGTCCTCTTGCCGACATTGCAATGGTCCATAGTTCGGGTGATCGCATACTCTATAGTTTCAATCGTGGCCCGCAACCTTCTCTCTCTGACCTTGTATTTGCCTACGGGCTTTTGGATTACTGGGAGTCAAGCCATTCTCAACAGGAGACGATTGCATTTTCGGACCTTGCATTCGGGTTTGGGAGTCCGGGCCTCGTATTCAAGCTCGATGAACTGAGTCTGATAACCCGGCTAGAAAGGTTGCATGACTTGACCGATGGTGAATTGAGTTATGCCGATACCGCAGGATTGCGACAGGTGTACCGCAAAGAGAAGCGCGATCCGTTGAAGGTGCTTTCGCAATCTTATGAGGAGGTTCGGCGGATTGGGGCGGAGGCATGAAGCTCTCTGAGTGCATCGCTGTCGCGCCGCGATATTCTCGTTCCATAAATCTCGAACGCGACCTCCATAGCGATGTTGCGGCGCGGGGTTACGTACTCACAGCTACGGGTCTCAATTGCATCGCTCGCGTCGCTGAAGCATTATGCCCTCCGTCGTCTGGCACTTCCTGGACTCTGACTGGACCTTATGGGACTGGCAAATCTGCGTTCGCTCTCTACTTGACTCGGCTTCTCGCAAATAGGGACGACAGCAAAGACGCGAGAAAGTTGCTGAAAAATGTGGCCCCTCAACTGCTTCAAGAGCTCCTCAGTCGGAAGCCAATCCGGCAAGGCGGATTCTGTCCTGTGGTAGTTTCCGCGTCGAGCGGGTCGCTCATCGTATCGCTTCTCTCGTCAAGTATCAGAGACCTACGTAGCTTTGCGGGAAGGCAAGCATTAAAGTCAGTAAGGCAGCTAGAGCGGTTCCTAAAATACGGAAATGAAGCACCGAGTAAAGCGGTTGTCGAGACTCTAAGTGAAGCCGTAGAGGAACTCCGCAAACTTGGTCTTGCCGCTGGCATCTTGCTGGTCGTCGATGAGCTCGGGAAAGCCCTAGAGCACGCGGCCCTCGCTTCCGGCGACATCTTCATTCTGCAAGAACTTGCCGAAAGTGCGGCTTCTTTCCAGGAACCTGGACTGCTCCTCATCACTCTGCTTCACCAGTCGTTTGAGCAATATGCGGCTGGTCTCCGATCGTCGGTACGTAACGAGTGGGCGAAGATACAGGGTCGTTTCGTGGACATTGCGTTTCAAGATCCGCCGGAACAAGTCTTGCACGTCCTAGCCAATGCTATTAAGCAGGAGTCGTGTGCAAAGGTTAGATCATTCCGCTTAGTAGCTTCTGGTATAGCAGCCAAAATGTACGATGCTGGCATGGCCCCGAAAACGTTCACCAAAAAGGCGTTCGTCGAAACATCCGCGGCTTTGGCCCCGTTACATCCTGTGACAGCACTGTGCTTGACGCACCTCTGTCGCAAATTCGGCCAGAACCAACGCTCACTCTTCGCGTTCTTGCTCTCAAGAGAATTAAACGGCTTTGGTGGTTTTCTGGAGGAAGACCAAACTGGTGAATTATTCAGCCCCGCCCGACTCTATGACTATATTGTTTCCAGTTTTGGGTCCGCCGCTCTAATAGGAGACGGCGCGGCAAGATGGACCGAGACTCAGTCCATCCTCCAACAGCATTCTGATTTCAGTCCTTCACAGCAAGAGATTGTGAAGACCGTGGGACTCCTGACAGCGATAGGAGCGTATGGAAAACTGCTGCCAAGTTTGAATGTGCTCAAAATGTCCGTAGGCGGGGAGCATTTCGAGAAGACCTGGAAAGAACTCATTCATCAATCAATTTTAGTGCATAGAAAGCATTCTGGTTCCTTTGCACTGTGGCAGGGCAGCGATATCGACATTGAAGAGCGGCTGAAGGAAGCTCAGCGCAGAGTGCCGTCCGGTGGCACTCTCGCTTCTCGTATGAAATCGCGCCTCTCGCCGCCACCAATAATCGCCAAGCGTCACTCGTTCAGAACAGGCACGCTGCGTTTTTTTAGAGTCAGGTTTGCGGCAACAGCGGAGATTTGTGTAACGCCCAACGAGCTTGAGTCGGACGGAACAATTCTTTATGTTCTTCCCGATTCCGAACAAGACAGGCAACAGGCCATCGAGCTGGCAGGTTCTTCGCAGTTCAAATCCAGACCGGATATCGTTGTGGCAATACCAACTACAACTGAGCCTCTGAGGCACTCATTTCGGGACGTTGAGCTGCTGCAATGGGTAATAAAAAACACGCCAGAACTCCAGTCTGATTCTGTAGCTCGTCGCGAATTGCGGACACGCATTACGTTTGCACAAAGGCAACTTGAGTTCGAGGTGGAACGTCTGTTTTCGCCCTCTGCCGTCACACGTACTTGTTGGTATCAATCGGGGCTCAAGCGCGAAGTTTCTTCCGAACGATTATTGTCGCAAATGATCTCGGAAATTTGCGACCATGTCTATTGCGATACTCCCATCATTAGGAACGAACTATTGAATAGGCGGAGTCTTTCCTCAGCAGCAGCAGCTGCTCGCCGGAACCTCGTTGGGGCGATGATGAAAAACTCCTCTCGGCAGCAGCTGGGAATCGAAGGCAACCCTCCTGAATTAAGTATGTATGTTTCGGTGTTGAAAGCGTCTGGAATGCATCGTGAGGTAGAAAACGGCGGGTTCCAGCTTGGCCCACCGTCCAGGACGTCTAGCCTTTTCCCTGTTTGGAATCGGATCGAAAGATTCTTTGCTGATTGCGAGTTGAAGCGAGAGCGCATCACAACCCTCTATGAAACCCTCGCCGCGCCACCGTTCGGTCTAAAGCTAGGTCTTATTCCGCTCCTCTTTTCCGCATCGCTTCTCTGCCACGACGCCGATGTAGCGTTGTATGAGGACGGGGGATTTGTTCCCGAGGTAACGTCCGAGATCTGGGAGCGGCTTCTCAAGCATCCAGCTGAATTTGAAGTGCGCTCCTATCGCGTTTCAGGTGTTCGCAAGCAGGTTTTCGATCAATATGCGGCGGTTTTCAATTCGCAGGACGCTCCAAATCTAGTTGCTGTGGTGCGCCCGCTATTTCGTTTTTTCAACCGTTTACCGGAATACTCCAAGCGAACATCAATGTTGAGCAGCACAGCAATTGCTGTAAGGGAGGCGTTGTTCGCTGCCAAGGAACCCGATGTTCTGCTGTTTGATCAACTCCCTATGGCATGCGGCTTCGGGCCGTTTTCCCCTGCAGAGGAGAGCGGCAGTTTCAGGAAATTTTTTAGGGCATTGCGGGAGGCAATTGCGGAACTTCAACGAACATACGATGACCTGCTAGCGCATGCTAGTGAGGTGCTGTTCGGGGCGTTTGGAGTTAGCCCCAAGAAGGGGAGGGTTGACCTTCAACTACGAGCCAGAGCACTTTCTGAATATGCTGTTGAGCCACGAATGCGTGCACTGCTCCTTCATCTCGCTGACACGGATCTCGCTGAGGTGCTGTGGATAGAGGCTGTTGCAACCCTTTGCGTCGGAAGGCCCCCCAGAACGTGGACAGACACCGACCGCGCCCGGTTTCAAGTGGTGATTTCGGACCTGGCACGAAGCTTCAGGCACCTAGAGGCCATGATGTTCGAGGTGTCAAGAGCGGTTCTTAGCGCAGGAGCTCCGGCAGAAGTATTCAGACTTGGGGTCACCGATCAGTTTTCTTCGGAACTCGAAACGGTCGTGACGATTTCATTTGACGAACTTCAGCCATTAACAAAACTGAAGGAGAGCTTGGAAGCATTTCTACTATGTGAGGCACCCGGAACATCGAAACAGATTGTTATGGCGGCCCTTGCACTTGTAGCAAAAAAACTGATTGCTGAAGGAAGCGACACAGTGACCAAAGCAGCGGTCACAAGTCAGGGGAGATAACGTGGCTATTGTTGAGAGACATATCCTTGGAGTTTCAGGTGGGAAGGACAGCAGTGCGCTCGCGATCTACATGAAGAACCGAGTGCCCCAAATGGAGTACGTGTTCTGCGATACGCAGAAGGAACTCCCGGAAACCTATGAATACCTGGACAAGCTCGAGGCCTTTCTCGGAAAGCCCATTAAGCGACTAAATGCGCAGCGTGGGTTCGACCACTACCTGAAATTGTACGGTGGCTACCTGCCTTCGTCCAGGATGAGATGGTGTACAAAAATGCTTAAGCTGAAGCCTCTAGAGGAGTATCTGGGGAGCGACCCTGCTCTCAGCTACGTTGCAATCCGCGCTGACGAAGACCGAGATGGATATATCTCGACTAAAGCCAATATCCGGCCAGTTTATCCATTCAAAGATGCTGGCATTAGGGAAGCAGATGTGTATCGACTTCTGAATGATGCGGGGCTAGGTTTGCCGGAATACTATCAGTGGAGAACCCGTTCTGGATGTTATTTCTGTTTCTTCCAGCGAAAGGCAGAGTGGGTCGGATTGCGCGAGAAACACCCAGAGTTATTTGAGCTCGCTAAGGAGTACGAGAAGATCGATCCCGCCACTGGTGTGAGGTACACGTGGAGCGAGCGCGAAAGTCTTGATGAGATGATGCAGCCTGAGCGAGTCGCGGAAATAAAACGTAAACATGCTGAAGCCATAAAGGCGAACGCGCAACAGATGAAAGGTCAAAGGTTGTATCAGATTCTAGGGGCCGCTCTTGATGATCAGGATGAAGGAAATGATGAGCCTTGCCTGATTTGCCAGCTCTAGCCACATAAAATTTTCGTACAGCCTGATTACGACGACGGGCTTCAAAACATGGAGCCTATTTTATCCCCACCTTCGCAGCCTGACTTGTGATTTCTTCCGGTTAAGGATCCCCGCCCATTCTTTTCGTACCTCTGCTGCCGATTTGTTGATATCTCGCAGGTGACCGCCCATGCCGTGATACATAATCTGAAAGGCAACGTCCTGGTTTTCCGGCGCGGTAATCATACGATGTGCGGTCGGATTCCAGAGCAACTCAACCCAAGGATAATCTTCTAATTGCATTGGTGACTTGGCGAGTCGTCCGACCGTAGGTGCCAGCTTTTTGCCAGCCTTCAGGAATTCGTGGATTACATCTACAGCGAGCAATAACCCAATCGGCCGGAATAACAAATGACCTCCTGTTTCGCTTCGGAATCGTCCCGCAATCATTTTGCCCTGTTCGCTATCAGCCAGCATTTTGACTTGTGGAAAATACTCTTGTATTGCGTCCCACAGATCGACTGCGTTGCGGTAGAAACGGTCGATTCGAGAATCCGATGGACGAGTGCGTTTGTAGTCAGTCCAGGCTTGGCTATCGCACAGGTACGTATCAAGCGCGTCGTAGAGCGTCTCGATTGTGGTAAATGACTCTGTGTCCTTGGCTCGCAGCTGCTTACCTTTCTTGATTTTTAGAAAGTGTTTGAAGAGCGTGTATTCTTCGACTAGCTTGCGCGTCACGATCGCTACAACATCATCCTCATCGAGAGCGATGATATCCATTTTGCTGACTGGCTTAGCGTATCGGTTCAGTGTTGTGAACAAGCGCCTGCTGCGCTGCATACCTTGTGAATCGCGGGAATGGGGGACGAACAGTGCGACAACTTCCTCACTACCAAGTGACTCAGATTGCAGGATGGCACGCTTGATACCAACAACTCGATGTTGGCCGTCAATTGCGAAGAGCTTTTCTGTCCCTTTGAATTCCAGGATCCCCAATGCACCGTCAAAATAATCAGGTAAGTCCCTTGGGTTGAGCCGTGGCCCGCGTCCCAACTGGAGCTCGAAAAAGTTCGGTTCCCCACCATAGACACCAATGACCAACGCGTTGAAAAACCGTTGTGGTTTTTTCAGCAGATACTGCTTGATTGACTCGGCATGACCTGATGTGTCGATGCTGCGCTGGATCATGTCACGCAAACCTTGATGTTCATGGATTTCATCCGCGAGAGACACTCGCTGGGCAATGTCCTTCAACTTTACGAAGGCCGCATAGTAGATCCAGTCGCCCATATGAGCTCGCAACGCTGGTACGCGTAGCGTGTCGAAAGTTGAAGATGTCGCTGCATCTATCACGGGAAAGCTCTCCTTTGCCGCCTAACAGAAGCGGGCAATTGGTCATTGCCGGGCGGCAAGAACGCTTCGATCAAAGGTGATTCAATGTCTTTCGGTACTATTCCATTTGGTATCGGGGCGCATGCGAACATCAAGTGGTCCGGGTACAAAGGTAAAATTCGCAACAGCTTAGGGCGGATTCTGTCGCTCTTTGCCTCTAGCAGATATTCTCCGAATCGCTGCCTGAGCGTCCTGTCGGTCTCTCCGATGTACATTAGGTATGAAACCTGAAGAGGGCCAGCAATATTCGGAACGATGAGGAACGCATAAACTCCCTGTTCCTGAGGCACCAATTTCCGCGAACCCTCCTGAAATGGAAATAGTTGCCATGACAGGGTTATCTGCCCTAGCGACAGCGATGACCATAGACGCGGAAGCATCACCATTTCGTGTGCGTGCCGCCTCATTTCATCGACTGCAATAAGATCAGCGTGTTGAGACACAGTGACCAGGTCCAAGCGAAATATGGGTCTTCATCAAGTCAAAAGAATCTAACACTTTTGAGGATGGTTGGCTTCAGTTACGAGGTCCATTGTTGCACTTTTATAGGTTGAAGAACTTTGAGTGAAGCTCCGGACCGAAATAGGTTGTTATCAGCACAGAGCGAAAATGAGCAGCCAAGTTCTGGTGCGACAACAGTTCGTGTAATTCTTCGTCTAGCGTCGCGCCAGAGACCACTTCCTTCAGCGCCGACAATGACTTTCGCGTTGACTTTGAAAGTTTATCCTCGTCAATCGCTCCGAGCGTCACCAAGTGCCAAAACCCATCGCTTTTCAAATGGAAAAACGGGAGAGCTACTGTGCTTCTTCTCCGTCCACCAAATATCAATGACCAGTACGCCTGAAATCGCCTCTCGGCCAGTTCGCTGAGATTTATGAAATTCTTACGGTTACGGTCTTCAAGATAGCCGTCTGCGACTGTGATTAGCAGAATCGGCTTGTGCGGTGCCTCGTTTGTCGTGATACGCGGCCATCGCCCCGGTATTGCATCGCGATGCAGCTGCAAAAACTTCTCTATGTAATGACCTGCGCCTTTCATTGAAGACCTCCAAACGAGCAGTAAGGGCAGACTACTCCTGTTCCCCTAGGAATGGCCGGATGGATCTGGTTTGTGATCCTATGCTCGCCCTCCGCCGCATGCCAGAAATAGCATTCCATTCGGAAGGCACTTAAAGGATCGCCACAAAGGACGTGGCGGAAGAATGTTGCCTTAGCCGCCGAGCAATGTTGTAACAGTCGATCTCGAAGATCAGTGTCCGAGCGCCCTACATACTGAAAAACGAAGCTACCTGCTGAGTTTCGTTCACCCAGCAGGTAGACTCCAATAGTCGCGGGTGGAATAAGAACTTTGACCGCCCACGAGGTGAGTTGCCAAGCCCGCGTGCTCAGCACGGCTAGCTAGACACCGTGGGCAGGCCCTGGATAAGGTTGTACAGGAACATTCCCCACTGGGTACGCAGGTCCCCATACTTCGCATCTGGGTCAGGGTCCATGCTCTCTGCCTTTGCATAAGCCATAATGAGCAAGTCCAGACCAACGTGGAGTATCCGAGCTGTTTGCTGGAATTCCTCCGCCGTCATTTCCTCTTTGGCCTCTTCCTTTCCGTTAAGAACACCCGCCGCCTTTAGAACTGGTGCATATATCCTTGTGAAGAACGGGTGCTTGTTGTTGAGCTTCACGATTGTGTTTGTCCCCAAATGCTCGATATGGATGAACTCCTTACCGGGCCACTGTGTGTCAATGATCGACAGCGGGAGTTGCTTAATTCGCTCTTTGATCTCTCCGGGAGTCGCGGGCGGAGCGGCTGTTCCTTGCTCAGAGGCAGCATTCGAGGCCTCAGTCGCAATCTCATCTAACTTTGCTTCACGTTCCACTCCGGTGACGTCGGCTCCCGACCGAGCCTTGGGCGCGGTCTTTTCAGTCTCGACAGCAATTCGTTCGGCCTCTTCGTGAATCCTTTCCTCTGCTTTCTCTTTGCTGTCTTGGGCGATATAAGTGTCCTGGATTCGCTTTCGAGCCGCACGAATTGCCTTGTCCAGCCGCGTCTTCAGCGCATCACGAAGTCCCTCAACTGGTTCAGCACCCTTTTTCACGTTCTTGACGCGGAAGCATTCGTCAAGTTCAGGCTCGAACGAGATTTCGATTCCAAACCAGCGATCGATCTCTTCAGTAGCAGAAGGATAAAATCTCGGCAAGATGCCGTGGAAAATCTCCCTTTTTGCGCGCAGAATCGAAACCCCTTGGTTCTCATGGATTCTGTGCTCCCGAGTGAATGCTCGGTCTGGATTTCCCCAACCGCGTTTTAGACGCCACGCTTCCGGGAGAAGCGTCATTTTGATTTTGACCACTGAGCTTCGGCTCGGATCGAACGGAATGTCCCAGTCGAAAGATTCGTCGAGCAGGACCTCTGGTTTTTCATCTGTGGCGAATCGAGGAATGGTCATCAAATATAAAGGATCGTGAGGTTCGATAAGAATGTCATTCAGCTGGATACGTACCCCTCCATCGATGAAATAGCGATAGGTACGGGACAGCCAGTTGAGCAACTCGTCTTTCACCGATTTGAGATCGTTGACCGTCCCGTCATCGCCTTGAGTGAGGCGATCACACTTTGACCAGACCACTAGCGTCCCTGTGCCACCGGGTGCCATATCTGCGAATTGCTGCGGAATCGCTGCCGGAACTGGCTCCGGCATGAGTCTTTGGTCTCCACTGGTGATTTCGTCGAGATCGATGTACGAATACAAGAACTCACCGTTCGGAGTATTTCGGCTATACATCTCCAACCGCTTCGCTTGGCTGATGCCAGCGAGTGTTGCCCCCACTCCAAACCGCCCCATTCCAGTGCGGCTGTTATATCGTGTCGAATATCCGAGCACCAGTGCCCGTTCCAAAACATCCTTTTCCATGCCACTGCCATCGTCGGAAAATGCAATTTGCTCCACGACGGGGGTAGTTTTTTGCTTCTTTCCAATCTTTCGTTCACCTTCAACGAGACGAATCTTGATATTGTTGGCACCAGATTGGAGCCCGTTGTCCACGGGCTCGCCAACTGCGGCTGGTGTATCAAAATTCGAGGCGCGTAAAGACATCAACGCCTTATCAACCTGTATAAGCTGCACTTCCGTCGCGACCGCATTCTTCGTGACCATCTTGAATCTCCTTTTAAGTCAAATTTTTCGACAACTATGGGTACGGTGGAGTGAATGAAACCCCACGGGGGTGTTACTGTTCCCAGAAGCGATTTGCTTTTGCCTCGATGCGATGTGCCATCTGTGTTACCGCAGGCGCTGACACATCGAATGCTTTTGCAACCTGACCAGGGGAGAATCCAAGACAATACGCCGCCACGAGGACGCGTTCGCGAGAGGTTAAATGTTTCTGGAGAAATTCAGAGGCACAAAAAGTACGTTCTTCGAGCGTAAGGTGAGTCATTAAGATCTCCTGTGAACTTCGCTCGCCCGTGGGCTGAACGATAGTTCGGAAATTGGCCGTAGTTCATCACTACAACCTGTGCCAAGAGTATCACACTAAACCCTAAAAATTAACATGCAAGCTGAAAAAAGTGCAGCGAGACGTAAGTCTATGAAAACAAAGTCGCTGGTAGGAGGTTTTGGGGGCAGCTAGCAAAAACAGAGCTACCCTTCCAGTCAGGACGACAGCCTTTCGCATTTACCTCCTATGCCAAATCCTCTGTAAGTAAAGGGTGAATACAAGCTCAGCTTCTCGTAGACCAGGCTCTCTGCACAATCGGCCGTCACGTTTCTTGTCGTTGATTAGCGTATCATCGTACGGTATGGCCGATGATAGATTCCAACGGTGGCGAAAAATATCCATTGATCAGCTTGGTTATGCGATCAACCTCATTCTGTCTTTTACGGTTGCCACGCTCGGGTATTGGTTCGCACTGCTAAAGGATAAAGACTTCTGTCCATCCTCTTGGGCAAAATGTGAAATGATTTTATCGCTCTTGGCTCTTGGGTTGTCAGCGTTCGCCGGGTTTGCCTGTGTCGTCAATCGTCTATGCGATTTTCGCGGCACGGCTAAACGCGCTGGTGGATTTTCGGCGGCCCCAACGAAAGAGAATTTGCGTCGGCTCGGTCGGATAACTTGGCGGTTATTCTATTTTCAGCTTTTTGCCTTCATCTTCGGCGTCGTCCTCCTCGCTAGCAGCCTCCTCCAGACATACGGCGGGAAACTCAGACACCCTTAAACAACTATCACCTTAAGAATACGACGTCGTAAGTTGAAACCGGGGTAGAATTCGCCCGCGGACTCCCAATATGTCCAAAGTCTATCTGCACGCCACTGGCATCGACAAAAATGGAGCGGATATGAAGAAAACGTTCTCAATACTCTCCCTGTTGATATATTCCATGATGCTTATGGCTTTCGCTCCAATCGCTCGCTGCCAAAACGGTGGATGGCTTGTAATTCATGGAGGCGGTGACCTGTCCAACGAGGCGAAAGAGCGTTTTGTTGCCTTGGCGGGTGGACCGGGAGCAAGGTTCGTGATGATCCCAACGGCAATGCCTGGTGCATCCGCCGACCTAGAGCGCAGAGAACTTGGATTTGCCAAGAGTTGGGGTCTCAGAAACGTCACGGTGCTGCACACAAGGGACCGTGCGCGGGCAAACTCAGATGAATTCGTTGAGTCACTGCGCCATGCTTCGGGTGTGTGGATTGACGGTGGCCGCCAATGGCGGCTTGTCGATGTATACCTCGGTACCGCTGTGGAGCGCGAAATTAAAGCCCTGCTTGCGCGAGGTGGCGTGGTATTCGGCAGTTCTGCTGGTGCGACAATTCAAGGATCATTCCTCGTTCGCGGCTCGCCCGGAACACCAAGCAATCCGGATGGAGACAACAGAATCATGGTTGCTCCGGGGTACGTGACCGGATTTGGTCTGCTCACGAAATCAGCGATAGACCAACACACGGATGCGAGAGGCCGCGAGCACGACCTCGATCCGGTTGTTGCAGCACATCCAGAACTGTTGGGAATCGGAATTGATCAGAGTGCCGCCATCCTTGTGCACGGCGATTCATTCTTTGTTGTCAGCGGAAAAGTTACAATTCACGATGGAATTCAACTGCCCGACGGAAGACCGTCTCATGTCCTTGGGCCGGGACAATCCTTCAATTTGAAGACCCGGCTGGCTGATGACATAGCACATACTTTCGGCCATACCTTGACCGTGTTATCAGCGACACGTTCTGGAACGTCTACAGGGAATAGGACTGTTGGCATTGGTTCCGTTGGGACACGTTCGGGATTTGAAGCGCCAGCAACAAACCAACAGATCAATTACGAATGCGAGGTCAGTCTGTACAGCATTGGGGGCACGATCTACCCTGCGGAATTTGACGGCCCGCACCAACTGCGGATTCAGGCCCGAGAAGTCAATACCGACGCCCTGCGCGAATACACCTGCAAGTATGCTAACCGCTAGAGCTACGCCCCGATGTCCAAATATCAGCGATTACTTGACCTGCGGAATCTCAGGCTTGATCTTCTGAGTCGGTTTGGGGGCCGGACCCTGCTGAATTGGCTTGCTTGGCTTGCTTGGTTTGATGAACTTGACCTGTTTGTTTGATTTGACTGTAAACATGTTTTGTCTCCTGAGAAGTTTCTGCTAAAGGGCGTGCCATCGAATAAGGGGCTGGGAGTTGCTCCGCTTCCACTAGCGAGAAGCATTCATGATCCGTCAGACTGAGCCGCGCCACAGCGCGAAGTGGTCAACGCGGCGTCAGAGCGGCTCGGAGGAAACGATTCGGGCGGGTTATGGGTATGGGCTTGTGAATATGTCATCGGCGGCAGCTTCAATATCCTGAAGCCTCCAGGAGCCTTGAAGTCCACAATGCACAACTCAGTCAGTGGTTCCCTAATCGTGGTTGGGTTTTCTTTCGGCCTCTTCAAAGCGAATAAACTCGCATGAGCTTCCCCATACCACCACCATCGGCCGCCCCGCCGCGCCGTCTGTACACCGAGTTCTCGCTGGATGCGGCAAAGAGCATGACGAGAGATTCCGGCGGCCTCAGCCGCCTCAAACAATTTGCGTATCTGTTGCGGCCCTTCTTCCAGTTGCGCAGGCAGCCAGACTCGTGCTTTCGCAGCCATTCTGTCTTGTCTTCTCATAATTACGCTCTTACTTGGTTACCGTAGCGGAAATTCTTATTCGTCGGCGAACGGGGAATCGCATGTGAATCGGCTTCAATTTGTGGGGAAATTCCAGCGGCGACTAAGAAGAACGCTGGCATATGCGGCCAGACCGCACCGCTCCACACTCTGATGTGGTAAACGCCGCCTCAGACGTGCTCAGAGAAGGAACGATTCCGGCGGTTGGTGGTTATGGGCTGGTGACGGCGGAGAATGGCGAGGAGAGGAAACTCCAAACGTGGGGGGTCGCGAAGCTCGGGCATCATCGCGATGCTTACATCCTCGAACGCGGTCCTTTATTTTGGAGAAAAAGTTTCGAGGCCCGTTGTTGCACTTCTACCGATTCTGAGATGCGGCCTTCAAATCATGTTTCAGGTCTTCCAAGGTCTGAAAGTCCAGCACGGCCTTCCTATTTACAGCATCGAGGTCCGAGAGACGGACGAGGCCGTCCTGAACCGTTATCCCGGTGACTTTATGTATCACGAGAGATTCGAGGACTACGAGGGAGTCGGGCGGCATCATCTGGAGTTGCGAGATCAATGAGCGGACGGTCATGGAGGGTTTAATACCCTCTAAGAAACGCTCTGAGGAATTTCCACATTCTCCGTAATCCGCCATTGCCTATAGTTGAACACCAAGGTCTTGAACTTGCCGAACGCGTCTTTCCGGTCGGCGGCTTCTAATACGATCACCACAGTCCCAAGCGCGGGGTGACCTGCTGTAATTTGGAACTTCATTCGTCCTCCTCTTCATCTTCGTCTTCCGGCCCGTTGAAACCGGGCAGTAAATGTTCCTCTTGCCATTTTTCGGCCCGGTCGCGCTCAATGGCCTCTTGCTCTAACTTGGCCTCATGCAATGCGCTGTCGGCAGCGGAAATGTCTGTGGTTCTCTCCGGGTGGAATCGTTTCTCGGTCCAGGCGCGGAACATCTCAACGGTTCGCGGGCGCGAGAGTAATGTGAGCGCGGCCTTGATACAGCGTTGGCCGGAGTAGGGGTTGTTAATTGCCTTCGCCATTCCGCTCACGGTTCCGAAGAACTCTATGTAGAGCGGGTCAAGGCCGTCGTCTTTCAATTGCTGAATCGTTTCGGAGTAAAGCAAAGTCGGCTTCGGTTTCTTCATGATCGTCCCTTCAAAAATCAAATGGCGGAGTTAATCTACTTGGCGAATCTCAAAGAGGTTATTCAGCTGCGGGGGTTGGTTTTCAAAAAGGTTTGGTCGGATAGGAAAACATAATGGATTCGACTTGCCCCCTTTTCCTTCTTACTTCTCACTTCCAACTTCGCACATAACCCGTAATCCCTAACCCGTACCCCATAACCCGTAAACCCTAACCCTTAAAACCTAATACATAGAGGGCGCTCTAAAGCCGTCTCTTAGAGGGCCTCTTAGAGCCTACCTATTCCCTCGGAGGCAATGGGATTGCGACTATAGATCGTCCGTTTTCACCACAATCGGCTTACATTTCTCGCCATAGGTTCGGTTCCCGCTCTGGCCCAAGATGATTGGAGCCTCCGCGACCATGAATTGCTCGTAACCAATAGCAAACTCTTCCTCGGGCCAGTGGAACTCAAAGAGGCGGTCTTCAATACCGACAAACTTCCACCACTGTCCGTCCGGGTCTTGAATGAGTACGTTCGTCATGAGACTCTCCTATGACCCGCGCAGCCAGAATGTTCTGATTATTCGCGGGTTGAATCACTGGAAGGGGGCGGCTCAACCCGCGAAGGAAGTTACCGCCCACGCATCCAGCTATGATTGCTTAATACTGTGCCTTCCGGTATTCCCTTAGAATCCGGTCTATGGCTTTGATTTCTTGTTCATCAAAGCTATCCCGGACGAGTTTCGTGCCGTCCAGCCGTTCCACCAACCAAGCCCTCCGCCTCTCAAGGAAGCGAAGTGCTTGGTTGAGTGTGATGTTGCCCACGGTTACGCCACCGCCAGAAATTCGGGTAGCATCCGAGCCAGTTCGCGGGCGTCTTCAATGTTGAGAGCCAGCATTTGACCTTCTTTCTTGATGATGACGCTGCCACCATCAGGACCCATGCTGAACTTGAGCCGCTTTGCGTCAATCAGGATTTCCTTTTTGGTCGCAAGCTCGGCTTTGCGTGCTTCAAGTTGCCGGAACATATTGTCAAGTTCTTGCTCTTCGGCGGACAAACTCTCAATTGAGACGACCTTAGAAACCGGGCGGGACTGAACGGACTTGTTGTAGGAGACGCGGGCAACCTGTTTATACAAGCGTTCCTCAACGAGGAAAGCAATGATCTTGTGAACGTCAGCGTCTTCAACCCCAACCGTCTTGGCGACATCGGAGGCGACACCGCGATACTGACCACGGTTCTTCGTGAAATGTGCGTAGGCTTCCTTGATCTTGGCGGCAAGATGAGTGTAGTTGCCCAGCGGTGAGCGAACTTGATACTTGGCAGCGTCGCTCAGATTGGAACCAACCGTTGAATGGGCAGCGGCATCCATTGCGCTCAAGTGCCAGTTGGGGCATTCCTCACAGGCATAAGCGTGTTGGCGGACATTGCCGGGGTTGCGGAGTTGAAGATCAGACGCAAAAGACTCAGCAGCGGCTGAATTGGAGAAAGGCTTTTTCTGGGTGCGGCAAGGCGCAAGCTGACTGTTTGAATTCGCGTTCAGAACTACGGGGTAAGATGAGGTAGCCATAGTAGTGGTGCTCCTTTTCGTTTGTGCGCCCCGCGATCATTTGCTGGGTCACACTTCCTTCGTTAGTAATCTACTTTGGCGAACCAGAAAGGGTTATTTTGTTGTGCCAGCCTGGTTTTGGTTTCCCAAGAGCCTCTCTCTTCGCAATGCGGCTGCCTGGTAGCTCTGGTCGCCGATTCTGCGTCTGCTGTGCTGGGGTTGCCCAGCGGACATTTCCCGCTTCATAGCTGCCGTCCACATTGATCCGGTCCAGGGTCATACCGTCAGGACGTGGACCAATGTGCTCAATGAATTCTTGGAAATCTTTGAAGAGGAACCTGATTCCCCGTCCGCCATAACTGGGGTAGTTGGGAGCGTTTGGGTTATTGCAACGTTGACGGGCTGAAATCCAGCTGCGGTATTCACGAGAATTGGTTGCACCATGAGTAGCACGAGCACGACAACCGTTTCCGCTTACCTCTTTGCCCCAGCAGCCACAGGACTTTGTTCCCGTTTTTCCATTATTGGGATACAGAGCACTACCACACACGATTACCAGTTTCCCGCATTCGCAAGAGCAGAGCCAGAATATGCCCGCATTGTCTGTTCGGTATGCAGGCCAACGGGCGATGAGGCGTCCGGAGACTTGCCCAGTGCGGTCTTTCACTTTTCCAGGCGCGCCTTTCTTTCTCATTTTGCGTAGCCTCCACAGTTAATCTACTTGGCAGAATGGGAAGAGGTTATTTGGGACTCATCAGGCCCGGTCTACCGGGCGACCGCGCTGATTACATTTCACGACTGGGTTGAGCTGGCTGCACTCGGCTAGGAGTTTCACCAGCAGGCAATCCGGTCGCTTCTGAGGTGTTAAATCGCTGACTTTTCAGATTGGCAATTCATTGCAGCTGGAATTGAGGAAACTTTAGAGAATCGTCGCAGGGGTGCGGAGCGCGGGGCCTACTGGTCGCTAGCCGAATGCCAGGGACACGGGCCTTACATATTGATAGAGGCGAGAATGTTGCTGGACGAAACCCACCCTAACTGCCGATGGGTCTCGTCCCGCACCTGGAGGAAGAAGGCAAGAACGGAGATTAACTTTTAGAGGCTCCGAATGCTTGGCAGAATGGCCGGGGTGAAGCTCAGACAATTCAGGAACACACTTGAAGTTACGCCTGCAAGATAAGTTCTGCTTCTTGGGAGGCATCCTGCTTTACACAAGATTTGGGTTCGCTCCCGACAATCCAAAACAACGTCCTGTCGTTGAGGTAGGGACGGAACACGGTGGGATTGTCCGTGATGAAGTTCCAACATTTCGCTTCATAGCGCCCATGGAACTGCAATCCGTTGTATGCGAAGGGCATCAGCTTCTCGTAATTTGTGTATCCGTTCGCAAATACGTCGTGGGTTTCAAACTGATACGGAAGTGCTCCTACGCCGCAAGCCTTCAAGCGGTCCCACATTTCCTTCTCGTGCTTTTCCAAATTCTTGTTGATGTGCATGAAAACGATCTTCTTCAAACTCTTGGGCGGAAAGCGGTGCAGCCCATAGAGGATTGAAACCGCGCTGTTGCGCGACCCAGCCGGGATGATAAGCGTCTCCATGTGCTCGGGAAGATTCCGCACCTGTTCCGAGCCGACGCGATGAAAAGCTTCAATGTCGGCGTCGCTGGTGG
The DNA here is from genome assembly GCA_963768275.1 of uncultured Acidobacteriota bacterium. Classification (GTDB taxonomy): domain Bacteria; phylum Acidobacteriota; class Terriglobia; order Acidiferrales; family UBA7541; genus Palsa-360. The sequence continues at coordinate 121,195 of CAVYHH010000015.1, read as the reverse complement.
TTACGGTGATGTTGGTCTCAATGCGAAGCCAACCGTGCGATTCGGCGTAGTCCTTTGCCCTCTTGTTGAGATTCGGTCCGTAACCGGGATTCACGAGGATCGTCTTCGCGCCGAGCTTTTCCCCGGCCAGGGCCATGTTCTTCCGCGCTCCGCTAAACTGAACGCACTTCATGCCGTAATGCTTGGCGCAAGCCGCTGTCATGGGTAGCTGTGGTGAACCTGTTACGGCTCCCGACGCAACACCGGGGAATGACTTCCTGCTGAACAGCCAAATCAATTGGCGGAATTTGCTGCCGTTGTGCATTCCGTCTGGCGAGAACGTGTCCTCGCGCTTGAACCAGACGTCGCCGATTTTCTCAACTGGCGTCAGATCGTAGATGGCGTCATGCCACAATTGTCTGCTCCATAAAGCAATCCCAGACATTTCCCATCGCGATCACCTGCCCTGTATCGCGAAACCGTGTTTGCTTTTCCTTACTGACTCCTGTTTCGGATTGAACATATGCGGGCAGTGTGCGGTAGGCATCCCAAAACATCCCAAAGTCTTCCTCCGGCCAACCGCGCTCCGCCTTCGTCACACGCTCGTAGAACATGTCTGCATAAATTCCCGGATAGCGGCGTCCGCGAAACCAATTCTTATAAGCGCAAAGAGCCAACTCCAAAGTGAAGTAATTGGTGTCAAAGCTGGGATAACGGTCCCGCGCCTCGGCAAGTAACTTCGCCCCTTCGTCTTCGAGATACGCGATCATCTCCGGCGTGTACTTGACTGGGTTGTCATCATTCCATTCCCAATCGTCGCGCCCGAGCACCTTGCATAGACCGTTGCGATGAGATTTGCTGCCGTTTATATCGGAAAGGAACAACTGGTCACAGACGAGCGGGACACGAGCGATGCGCAAATATTCCAGATAGGAGAACGCCGATAAGCGGCCGAAACCGTAAAAATCGCTACGTACTTTCGCCCAGGCGGAGCGGAAGTTTTGTTCCTGGTCAGAGCCATTGATGAATCCATTGAAATATTCTTCCTGGCTGTCGCCGCATAGCGCCTTATAGCATTTGACTGCCTTGGGGAAGTCGCGTTTCTGGTGACGGCGATCACGGTCAAATTCAAGTCGCGCCCACTCTTTATTGAAGAACTTAATCAGCAAGGCGGTGTCCAGATTCGCGAAGTCAGGGAACCGTTTGAAGATAAGCCAGGATGTCGGCGGGTGTTGCGTGTTCCCGTTGATGAAGCAAAACCACAGCAGTTGCTCACGATTCCAATTGTGGCGCTCACTGAGATAGGGGATGAGCAGGTAGACGAGACCGGGATGAAGATTGAACTGGGTGTGAAACTGGTAAAACCTCAGGAAGACCTCTCTTCTGTACTCCGGTCTCCGAAAATCCATCCCGGGTTGAAGAGCAAGACTTTTGCCGCCGCTGTTTTCCACTGGCGTTTGCTCTAAAAGCTGTTCCTCCCAGTGAGCGATGCTGCGGTCAAAGCTCTGCCCTTTTAGGATTGAGTCCACGCCTACATCCTCAATATTCAATACGGGAGGGTCGGGAGCGTTCTCGAATTGGTTTCCAGATTCTTGGAGCCTGCTCAACTCGCTCTCAACCAGTTTTGCCGAATCTTCCGGCCCCATCCCTTCCGGGATTTCCAAGTAGCGCACTGGTTGACGCTTGTAATTGTCTTGAGCGTAGTTCCAGACACCGAGCGCACGTTCGCGGAAACTCAGAACGTTCAGGAAAGTCTTGGGAGGGAGCTTGGCTTCAATCTTCCCGTTGCTCTCCCTACGACCCCGTAGCCGCGCCAGATTGTTGTTCAGTGAGAGTTCTATGTAGACGAAAAGCGCAGCGGGCTTCAATGGATGTTCTTCGACCCAACGGACCAACTTGTTTGTGCAGCGGAAGCCGTCCATGATCACCACGTCGCGGTGCTTCCAGCAGTGATCAATTGTCTGGTGAAGCGTATCCATCGCTCCGATTGCGTCACTCGTGTTTTTAAGGTTCCCGGCGATGGCGATATTGGAGCCGAGAACAAAGGGTGCCTTGACGTTCTTGCGGACGCCCTTCTCGGTCACGGTCAGCTCAACTCTGTGTTCGCTTGCGTCCTTGCCAGCGAGGGCGCGGCTGAGCGTCGTCTTTCCCGTGGCTCCCGCCCCGAGAATCATGATGAGAGTCTTCACTTCTTCTGGCCCTTGTACATGTGACCGCCACGTTCGCGATCGTTAATGAACGCGTGCTCTTTTTCGAGGGTACTCTCGCATTGATCCATGTGCTCTCGATAGTAGAAAACACAAACCAACCGTTCCGGCTCTCGGTCCAACTCCGGCTCTGACCCGTCAGGGTTAAGCAGAGGCGTGTTTCCGTGGACCTGGTGAACATTGGCAAGCAGAATGTCACCTTCTCTATAGCGGACGGCAGTCTTATAGCGTGGGAACACGAGGTCGCAGCCTTCAAAGTCTCCAAGGCAGCACATTACGCCGAATCCATCTTTGAGGTCGCCGTCATCAATGTGAGCCGCCGTGCGCCAACTCTTGTTGCATGTGATGGTGGTGAAAGGTGTGTGACCTTCGGGAGTCCTGATCAAGAATGGCGACGGGGTCATAGACGCCTTCTCAAATTGTCTTTCCCATGCGGAACTAACCCATGACTGCTTAAAGGCATCGGCCACTGCCGCTGCGAGCATGGACATCAGCCTTAGCTCGGCAGGCAGGGCACCGCTGTACATTGTCAGACGGCAGGGATACACCTGACCACCACCGATCGTTCGATCCAAAAATCCGAAGGTGCCATCTTTGGCTGGTTTTATCCGCTTGTAATCCTTATCGTTCAAGTCTTCCAGGTTGGGTGTGCCTGTGATGTTGCCGACGCTTCCATCTTTCCGCTTGCGTGGAACCATTCCGGTACCAGCAGCTACGCCGCGCCTTCCCCCTGCTACCTTTCGATAAGCAGCCTTACGGATCACAGGCCGCACTGCGTCCAAGAGATCTTGTGGGAGGCGCTTCTTTAGGAGGACGCAGAGTGGTTCAAAATCTGGTGTCTCCACGAGACCAGTCTCATCCAGCAGCAGCTCGAAATGCTTTGGGTCTAACATCTGCTTCTGCATGGATAACGCTTCCGCTTCGCCAATGTCCGCGGGAGCGAGAAAGCATTTGGCGCTACCGTTCCTTTCCTTATGTTCGGGCGACCACCGGAACCGTGCTGCTCTACTTTCCGCTTCCGTTAGAGGGCCGAACTGTTCTTCGAACTTTTGCACTGCTTCCATTCTTTGACCTATGCTGCCGTAGGGAAAGTTGGCCCACCACTCTTGATAAGCGTCCGCTCTTTGCTGCTCCGTCAATCGCTTCTGCGGCATACAACACTCCTTGTACGAGCGCGTCTTTCTTATTCTCCAGACCCAACTGTTTCTGAATCTTGACCAGGGCTTTCTGGAACTGAGCATGAACCGGGGTCTTAATCCAATAATTGAAAGCGATCTGTTGCTCACCCTTATGCCCGTCAAGTATCCCGGTGTAGAAGTCGTCGTCCTCACTTCTAGTCATTTGACTAGAAGTTGGCTTCGGGTCCTTGAGGCCATTTTCGACAGCATACTTGTCCGCCCAGCGGTTGGCGGTGCTCTGTGAAATATCGAGGTTGTCATCGACCCAAGAACTAAACCCTCTATCTTTATCAATGATATCGTTCCGGCTACCTTGCGCACGGAGCCTGACCCGCAGCCAGTAGAGCAACGGCCCCATTTCCTTCCTGGCAAGCCGTTCATGCTTCTTCCAAGTGGACTTGATCGCCGATTTGAGTTCGTGCTCGTTCAGCTTCTCAAGTTCTGCGGTTGCGGAAACAGGCAGCGTGCCCTGCGAACCTCCGTTCCCATTATGGGGAAGCAAGTGCTCCGCATCCTTGCGTGGCTCTAAGGTTTCTTCCAATTCCGGGGAGACTAGGGTGGTGGCGCTCATGGGAATCCTCCTTCCTACCATCGTGATTGCCGGAATCGAGGGGAGGGATAGTACGTGTGGGGGGAAATGATCGAAGGGTCCGCAATGGTAAACAGTTGTGTAATGGACACATCTGGTTATCGGGCTATGAGTGGGAAGTGACTTTGGCCCGCTACTAATTTGCTGGGTCGCGTTGCGCTCCGCAGTATCAATAGATTCGGAGCACGACAAAATGAACCCCGAAAAACCGGAACCCTTCGTAGATGCCGACGAGACGGCACAGTTTCTATCGCTCACACGCCGCCGTGTTCTCGATTTAGCTCGGTCGGGGCACTTGCTCGGCCATCCGATTGGCAACGGCGTGCGGCGCGTTTGGCGATTCAGATTGACCGAAATCGCAACAGCGATCGCAGGGAAGAAATAATCTGGGTTTTTATCTGAGCAGAAAGCGCGTATGGTACGGCCCCACGTGGTCCCCCGTCGTGCAATGAATCAGGAGACTCCATGGGGCAGCAGCAACAAAAAGGTTGGTTGAGCAAGCACGTCAGCAAGCGTAACGGCTGGACCTGGGTCTATCACTTCTACCGGGACAAGCCCGAAACCGGGAAGCGCGTGGAAAACACCGTCACACTCGGACCAGTGTCGCGGTTTCCCCGCAAGAAGGACGCTTGGGACGAAGTAGAGCGCAGACATCTGACACCCAGCGACGGTCAGAACGGCATTGGCCGGGTCAAGTTTGCCGAACTGGTAGAGAATTATCGGCAAAAGAGCTTTAGTAGGCTCCGCATCACGACCCAGGAGACCACGGCACACATTCTGGACAACTATCTGCTGCCGCGCTGGGGCGATAGCTTCGCGTTAGAAATCAACCCGGATGAAATCGAGGAGTGGCTCGGCGCACTTGTACTTGCGAATCCGACGAGAGAGAAGATTCGCCGCGTCATGAACGTCGTGTATCGCCGGGGGCAGAAATCCCGCATGTTGCCGATGACGGGAGAGGGTAATCCGGTAGCGTTCGTGACGCAATCTTCAAAGTCCAACTACAAAGCGGTTATCGTCAGTCCCGAACAAGCCTTCCGCATCATGATGGAACTCGATGACCCGTACCGGACCCTGGTGTTTCTTGTAGCCGTGACGGGACTCCGAATAAGCGAGGCACTCGGTTTGAAGTGGGGTGACCTTGATTATGCGCGGCAGATGATTCACTTGCGGCGAGTCTGGGTGGGGAAAGATATTGTTGAGCAGATGAAGACGGAAGGCTCAGCCGCTCCTGTCCCACTCGGTGGGCTACTAGCCGATGCTCTTCGCATCTGGAATCAAAACAGCCCATATACCAAATCAGACGACTGGGTATTCCCGTCCTTGAAGCTGAAGGGCAAGAAGCCGCTGAGCGCCAGCATCATGGCGGCAGACAAGATTCGCCCCGCCGCTATTATGGCCGGAATCCGTCTGGTACCTGGTCAGCGGTTTGGCTTCCACAATTTTCGTCACAGCCTTGCGACCTTCCTGGTTAGCCGGGGCAAGGATGTAAAGACGATTCAGGAGCTTCTGCGCCACGCGAAGTCGAGCACGACTCTTGACCTGTATTCCCAAGCGATTGATGCCGCCAAGCTTGAAGCGCAAGAAGATATCGCCCTGGCGATCACAAGCAGTGCAGTAGCGGATTAGGCCGATTGCCCCGAAAAGAATTTTCCTGATGCCATCGTCTTCCCGCCCCAATGTGGGCACGATAGATTATATATGGCGTTATAATGCGCCCTTATATTCGCCGCGATCATATTCATGTATGACCTTGGTTCTTCATGGCGGTTTAGGCACTCGGCCTAACCAAAAGTTGGCCGCCTAGACGGGAGCTTCTATGGACATTCCAGGTTTGTCGACTCTCTACGCGATTCTCAAGAGAAACATCGATAGAGAGAATGACCTACTCTCGCAACGTAAAAAACTCGCCGCTGAGCTTGCTGAAAACTGCAAGAAGTGGTCAGAGGTCCTCATCGAAACCTTCGACGAAGCCTTGAGGAAGTGGAAGATCGAGGGCCGTCAAGCGGCTGAGAGAGAAATCATGGCGCAAGCACTAGATTTTATGAAGCTCGATTACTGGTCCCTTGAAAAAAGCAGTCCTATCTTGGTGTTTCTCAGTGAAGACAAGCGGTTCGAGCCGTTTGCAGAGGCCTGCGCCAAATTCTACAAGTCGGCGCTGTCGCTGAAGCGTCTTGTATATGGTGGCATCGAGGATTACCCAGGACATTATGTCACTGAGAACGAAGTGGGTATTGCCAAAATGGCAGCGCTTTGGCGCAGGGAAGTCGAACAAATGCTGCGTGAGGTTGCTCGGCACCATATGCGGGTCAGAGTCCTCCCACAGAAGTAGGCCTTGAACCACAGCTGCGCCTAACCCAATACATGTACTGCCGCTGAATTTCAGTCCAAGGGCTAAAGTGCAGGGTTCGGGATGTCAAAGGGCTGGCGGCGGGTCCGCAGCAGGGGAATAAAGGCCCGACCGTAGACTTGCCATTCTTGGTTCCACACGTCCGGAGAGAATAGCCGAAAGCCTCCTGCCGCCATGTGTTCTCGGATAGACCCTACCTTATCGAATGAGGGAGAGCGAATCCGTAGAGATTTGCAGCCCGTGCCAAATCTGGGATGAACACAAGCTTCCGTCACAATATACTCAATTGGTATGGACTCCACGACGGGTTAAAACACAATGCCTGAGCAGCTTTCCCGAAAGCAGTTATACGATCTCGTCTGGTCTGAACCCATGAAGAATCTCGCCGCACGCTTCGGAATCTCCGACGTCGCACTAAAGAACACGTGCGCACGGGCAGGGGTTCCTACCCCAGAGCGCGGCTATTGGGCAAAGAAGGAAGCGGGAAAGCAGGCGTTTCAACCAGTGCTCCCGATGCGTCCTCCCGGGATGAGTGACGAAGTATCAATCGCTGCTGGAGGCAAAGGTTCATATCAATACTCGGACGAGGAGGAGATTCTTAGCTTCGCAGGCGCTCCTCCAGAATTTGCGGAACCGATCGAGACGGTTCAGGCACGCATCGCTGAATCCGTTGGGCACGTGGCTGTCCCGCATAAAGTTTCGACTTGGCATCCTGCAATTGATCGTCTTCTCAAAGAGGATCAAAAACGCCGAGAGAAGCAGCTGACGGATTCTTATCCAATGTCGTGGAATAATCCCGTGTTTGACACACCGTTCGAACGCCGTCGGCTTCGCATCCTGAACAGTCTGTTCCTTGCAGTTGCGAGGATGAACGGTAAACCGTCGGTCTACGGTCATGAAGCTCGAGAAATTCGGATTTCATTTTTTCGGCAGCACCTCCATCTCACTCTCGAACGACCCAAGAGGTCACATCGTCACTCGCAAGTCCAGAACACAAGCGTAGAACCTAGTGATACGAGATTGTGTCTGTCCATGCACAAGGGTTACGGCAGCGAAACAGTGTTAGGTTCTTGGCAAGACGAGGACGCACAAAAGCTCGAAATGAAGATGACGGACATCACCGTCCAGGTCATCCTGACCGCTGAGATCAACTATCGCGACAGCGCGTTGAGTCAATATCAATGGCGGGTTCGACGGAAAGCCGAGCTTGAAGAGGAAAAGCGTAAGCGCGAACTTGAAGCAGAACGCGCAGAGAAAGAACGCCAGAAACGCATGGCACAGGCTCGAATTGATCGGCTCCTTAGGGATGCGGCTGCATTTCAGCAGGCTGGCGAGATAAGAAAATACGTCGAAGCAATCCGATCTGGGGAGGCGCGCGACCGTTCCCTTTCGATGGACCAAATCGAACGATGGACAAAATGGGCGTTAGCTCAAGCTGACCGGATCGATCCGACCATCAGTGGACGGTTCTTGGAAGCAATGCAGGATGAGGACACGGGCTAGTAACCACCACAACGCAAATCGAGCGGTTTGCAGGTGAAGAATTACAGGTGAAGTTTTGCCGGAGTCCAAAGAAAACTCTCTAAAGTATTGAAAAGAATGGTAGGCCCGTCCGGACTCGAACCGGAGACCTCTACCGTGTCAAGGTAGCGCTCTAACCAACTGAGCTACGGGCCTAACGAACTCGCCTGCAATGGCTTGGCTTCTGTTTCGCGCACCGGCAGTTGAGGGCCTGGCGTTTGATCAGAGTCCGGTGAAGAACAAGAACCAGCCACATCCAACTCAGATACGCCGCCATTTTAACATCTGCAAGCAAATGAGCATAGCGTCCTGTCATTGTATATTTTGAGTGGGCTAGCGGGCGGTAGACAATCACGAAATCCACGCCAGCCTGTCTGGTCGCAGAAGTTTTGCGCGTGACGTGGTTCGAGTTCGCAGCGGCCTCGCATCCTTTTCAACAACTTGAGGGAGTGCAAAAGACAATGGGAGACTCTCATTCCCTCTAGGCCTCACTTCATAGTTTTAATCGATGCGCGCAGGGTGGAAGAGACGCAGGACAACTTCCGTCGAAAAAAATAAAATAATACTTGACAAGCCAGATGAAAGGGTGTTGAGTGCACGCATTCGGCCTAGTCATCGGACCATCCGGGTATCGAGGTATAGCGGATGCTTCCAGCCAAAGCGGAATTCGAAGCCGTTCCCAGAATCAAACTCTACCAGAAGGTGGTAAAGCAGGTTCAGGACATCATTCGTGATGGCCTGCTTCGCCCCGGTGACATGTTGCCTCCTGAACGCGAGCTGGCGGAACAATTGCACGTCAGCCGGGGTTCGCTCCGCGAAGCGATCCTCGCCCTGGAATCTATGGGCCTGGTCGAGCCGCGGCACGGAGAAGGGACGATCGTCCGCGACCTCTCCGCCGCTCCTCTGGTCAATCAACTCTCCGTCATGCTGGTGCAGAAGAGGGCGCTCGTCGGTGAGCTGCTTGAATTTCGCCTGATGGTCGAGCCCACACTGGCCGCGCGCGCCGCGGCCAATGCAACCGAAGAAGAAATCGTCCACCTCGAGGAAATCTTGAGCCGCCAGAAGGCAAAGGTGGACCATGGTGAGCTGGCGATCGAAGAGGACTCAAAGTTTCATTATGCGATCGCCCAGGCTGCCCGAAACAGCGTGGTCCTGAAAGTTCTCGACGTCTTCATGGATTATCTTCGAGAAAGCCGGGAGCTATCACTTCAGGTGGAAGGCCGCCCGCAAAGATCGCTAAACAGCCACCGGCGGATCCTGAATGCGATCGCGCGAAAGAATCCGGCTGCCGCCGAGAAGGCCATGCGCAGGCATATTACGACGATTGAAGGATTGGTATTGAAAAAGATGTAGCGAAAAAGGAGGCGTCCCATGGGCCGGCTATTTGCAGTTGAGGTCGTCTATCGGGGAATTTTTCAGAAGACGCTCGCCAAGAATATCACCCGTGCGATTGTGCTGGCGGCGCATGAGGAAGGGAAGCCGGGCATCTCCTTTGGGCGCTACGGCGACAGCCCGGAGCGCAACGGGATTCCCGCGAAGGCGTTTGCGATTGTCGCCACCGACAACCTGACGCTCGAAGAGGGAATGGCGAAGTACGAGCCGAAGGAAGTGGATATCACCGTCGCGGTGGACGACACCTTGTGCAAGGGCGTCGAGTCCTGGGCATGGTACGGCTTGCAGCCGATCAATCGCCTGCTGAAACCGGACAGCACGCTGATCGTCACCTCGCGCGAGGAACCGGAAGCCCTCATCTCGATGTGCCACCGCAAGGAATTTCCATACAAGATGGCAATCGTGAAAGGGATCCCGAGTTTTTCGGGGCTGTGGGTTTATAAGGATGACCACACCGACGCTCGCATTCTGGGCGCCATCGCCAAGCTCCTCCCGGAATTGTTCAGCCTTGAGTCTGTCCAGAAAGTCATCAAGAAAGACGCCGGCGGAGATTTGAAGGCCGTTTCCGCTGCCCGATCCTACGAGCGGATTTCAACTGTGACCGTCCCGCCCAACCAGGGGAATCCCGAAATACCGTACAAGTTCGATATGCCGAATTGGCATGAGATGCGAGATGGAATTACCATCCCGAATATCGCTCCCGGACATACCATGAAAGACCCGCAGACTCAGGCGGTCGGCGGCTTCCAGCCGGCGCGCAATCCAACGTTCAAGAAGTTCACCACGCGAACGATGCGGCCGATCCTCAACTTCGACACTTGCATCAAGTGCACGCTTTGCTGGCTGCAATGCCCCGATTCCTGTTTTGACGTTACGCCCGAAGGCCTCTACGACGCCAACATGGAGGCTTGCTGCGGCTGCGGCGTTTGCGAGGCCGTTTGCCCGGTGAAGGACTGCGTCACGATGGTGAACGAGGTCGAGTTCCACGACAACTCCAGCCAGTGGGAGATGTGGCGGAAAGACCAGCCAGGCTACCTTGCTTTCCTCAACGGAAAGATCGAGAACCGGGAGGAGCGATCCCACGGGTTCCGTTACCGCGGCCAATATCAGGAGCAGATAGCAGAGATGACGAAGCCCAGTCCACCGCCAGCAGACTAGAGGATTTGGCCGGGACCAGCGAGAGAAACGGCGTCAGAATGATTTGAAGTGCTGAGAAATTCTTTTTAGAAGAGATTTTGAAACAGGGAAGGAGCCAATATGGCAGCGCCATCCGTGGTAGTCGATAAAGGAAAAGGACCCGAGGAAATTGCCCTCATTACCGGAAGCGAAGCGATCGCGGTGGCCTGCAAGCTGGCCGACGTGGACGTGATTACGGGCTACCCGATTCGTCCCTACGACACCGTGATCCAGTACATCGCCAAATTGATCGCCGACGGAGATCTCGACTGCGAATACATCGTGGCGGAGAGCGAACATTCGCAATTCGAAATCGTCAAGCACGCTTCGGTGGTTGGGGCGCGCGTTTTCTGCGGAAGCAGCGGAGTGGGCTGGATGTACGCGTTTGAGGCCCTCACCGTCACGCCGGCGCTGCGAGTTCCGATGGTCGCCATGGTGGGCAACCGCGCGCTCGACGACCCGGGCGCTTTCGGCGTGGAACACAATGACGCCCTGGCCGTGCGCGACCTCGGATGGCAACTGGTTTGGGTGGACAGCGCGCAGGAAGCGCTGGACACCGCTCTGATCGCCTACCGCGTAGCGGAAGACCGGCGCGTTTTCTTGCCTTGCGCCATCAGTTGCGACGGCGCTTTCCTGACTCACTCCCAGGGCCTGGTGAAGATTCCATCGCAAGAAAAGGTCAACGAGTTCCTGCCGAGGTATGACCGAGGCGATCTTCTGCTCCACCCGGATAATCCCATCACGATTGCGCCGCAGGCCAATGAGGACTGGCTTATGGAAATCCGCCGCCAGACCGCTGCCGCCATGGAGCGATCCGCGGGGGTGATCCGCGAGGCTTATAAGGACTTCGAGAGAATCTTTGGCCGCAGCTACGGCAACCCGTTCTTCGAGGAATATGAAACCGAGGATGCCGATGTAGTTCTGCTTGGCATGGGCACGCTATCCACTCCGGTCAAGGTGGCCATCCGCAAAATGCGGAAGGAAGGGAAGAAGGTCGGATTTGTGCGCATGCGCTGGTTCCGTCCGTTTGCCGCCGAGGAATTGGCCGAGTGCCTGTCGCGGTTCAAGGCCGTGGGCGTGATCGACCGTGACTTCTCCCTCGGCTCGCCCTTCCACAGTGGAGTGCTCGCCACGGAAGTGCGGGCGGCGATGAACAGCAGCGCTAAACATCCACCGGTTTTGGGCTTTATCTGCGGACTCGGCGGGCGCGAAGTTTTGTTGCAGGATGTCGAGAAAATGACGGGAATCGTGTACGACGCGGCCGCGGGAAAAACGCAGCCGCCGACGCAGTGGATTGGAGTTCGCGAATAATGAATTTTTTGAACGTGCCGCCGCTGGCGGCGAGGAGGTCTTAGCTATGGCAACCTTCGATGTTACTCTCCCCAAACTGGATCCCATCAAGGGTCAGAAAAATATTCCGCTCGAAGAGTTCTTCACTTCGGGGCACCGGACTTGCCAGGGTTGCGAGTCCGCCCTGGTGATGAAGATGATGGCCAAGGCGGCGGGCCCGCGGACGATTGTGCTCGGCAGCACGGGCTGCATGTACGTCGCGAACACGACCTACTACAGCACGTCCTGGGTGATCCCCTGGATGCACACGCAGTTGGGCAGCAGCGGATCGGCCGCTCTCGGTACGGCTGCGGCTCTGAAATCGCTGATGCGCAAAGGAAAGATGAAGAAGGAGCCCATCAACGTCATTGCGTTCTGCGGCGACGGCGGCGGCGCCGACATGGGCCTCTCCGCGATTTCGGCGACCCTGACGCACCCGGACTATAACTGCCTGATCCTGATGTACGACAACGAATCCTACGCGAATACGGACATCCAACTGTCCGGCAGCACGCCCTACGGCGCGAACACCACCTTCAGCCCTCCGGGCAAAGTGAAGCGCATCCTTCATCACCGCTGGAAGAAGAACATGGCGGGTATGCTGGCAGCCGGCCATCCTGAATGCAAATACGTCTCGACCGTTTGCATGTCCTACGGGTTGCAGGCGATGAACAGCGTCCGCAAAGCTCTCTCGATTGGCGGCCCGACGTTTATTCATTCCCTCGATCCCTGCCCCAAGGGTTGGGATTACGACCCGATACAGTCGCACGAGTTGGGCGAGCTTGCGGTCACTACCGGCATTTGGCCTCTGTACGAAATCGAAAACGGAGTGCTCCGGCTCGTCGGAAAAACGAAAGAGATCGCATCCGGACGCTACAAAAGAGGCCCGGTGAAAGACTATTTGCTGAGGCAGGGCCGCTTTGCCCACTTCGTGGATGAAGATTTCGATTATTTCCAGAAGAAAATCGACGAAATGTGGGAGAAGTGGCTGATTCCCGGAGTCATACCTTTCCGCAGAGAAATCGAGAATTCTGTCGCCTGAGTCGACAGTCCCGATGGCTTTGGACGTTTAAGATCATTTGGATGGTTTCCGTCGCCGGTTGAATCCGATTCAACCGGCGACTTTCTATTTCCTCACCCTCCTCATTCACACAATTTTTAGCAACTCTGCCCGGTTCTTCGTCATCCTATCTCTTGGACGCTGATATGCCTCAATCTGCCACGGCGAAAGCTGTTGTCGTTCTGGACTACGACCCCAACTGGCCCGTCGTTTTTCAGTCTCTTCGCAAACGAATCGCTGAAACCCTCGGGGACATGGCGGCGGCTATTGAGCACGTCGGCAGCACGGCCGTTCCCAATCTGGCCGCAAAACCAATTATCGACATTGACGTGCTTTTAGTATCCGAAACGATGCTTCCCGCCGCGATCGAGCGTCTCGCGAACGTGGGCTACATCCGTCAGGGAAACTTGGGCGTGCCCGAGCGGGAAGCTTTCCTGGCGTCCGCCGGCGATCCGCCCCATCATCTTTACGTTTGCCCGCCTCGCAGTGCCGAGTTTCGGAGGCACCTGGCGTTCAGAAATTACCTCCGGGCTCATCCGCAGGACGCCAAGATCTATGGTGATTTAAAGAGAGCGCTCGCCACGCAGTTCCGGGAAGACCAGCCCGCTTATGTAAACGCAAAGGGTGAATTGGTCGAGGAGCTGACCAGCCGCGCGATTCGCCGCACAGCGGAGTGATCTCCAGCCCCAAAATTTCTCCACTTGACAAAATCAAACAGTTGTTTTAAACATATGTTTGATATGGCGCACCACGCTTCCATCCGAATTTCGACCCCGGTCCGCCCGAGCGCCAAACCCAAGGCTCTGGAATTGACGCGCGACAAGCTGATCGAGGCGGCCGGCCAAGTGTTTGCCGAACGCGGATATCGCGCCGCGACGATTCGGGAAATCTGCCGCCGCGCGGGCGCGAACGTCGCGGCAGTGAATTACACCTTCGGCGGCAAAATGAGTCTGTACACGGAAGTGCTGCGTCATTCCATGCGCGCGGCCGGCCAGGCGGCCGCGATGAGCGCCGCTCTGGATTCCAGCCTTTCTCCCGAAGGCACCATTCGCGGCGTGATCCGGGCGCGGCTGATGAGCTTGTGTCAAGGGCCGCGGCCTGACTGGCACATTCGCCTGGTGATGCACGAGTTCTCGCACCCCACGCCGGCGATGGGACGCGTGGTGGACGAAGGAATGCGGCCGATCTATGACCGTGTGCGCAAGGCGGTCGCGGCGATCATCGGGTTGCCGCTGGACCATGAAACCACTCGGCTCTCGGTGAACAGCATCGTCGGACAAATTCTTTTCTACACGTTCTCCCAGCCGGTGCTGGCGCGCTTACAGCCGGAGCTGAAGCTCACGCCAGATCAACTGGACCGCATCGCGGACCACATTGCGGAATTCTCGCTCGCGTATTTGAAGAAAGTGGGGCACGGAAAAAGTCATGGATGAACTAAAAACAAGCACGATGACCCAAGCGCCGCCCGTCACGGAGCAGCGCACTCCGCCGCCTCCCGCATCCGGCGCGCCGCCACCGGCGGAAAATAAAGCGCCGCGTTCGCGCGTCATGAGGATCCTCCTCATTGTGGGCGTCGTCTTCGCCGCGTTCGTGATCTGGAAGATATTTTTCGCCACGCCGAGCCTGCCGGCCAGCATCATTGCGCTCAGCGGGCGCATTGAGGGCGACGATTCCGCGGTGGCGCCGAAGACGAGCGGAAAAATTCTCGAAGTCACGGTGCGCGAGGGCGACACCGTGACGGCGGGGCAAGTGATCGCGCGGCTCGACGACGCGCAGGTGCGCGCGAAAGAGGATCAGGCGCGTGCCGCGCTCGCCGACGCGCAGGCGAAAATGCAGGGCGCGCACGATCAAATCGCCGTGCTGGAAGAACAATTGCGCCAGAACCAATTGCAAACGGGCCAATCGACGATGGATGCGGGGGGCCGCGTCCGGCAAGCGCAGGCGGATCTGACGACCGCGGAAGCCGACCTCGTGCAGCAGCAAGCCGCGTTGCGGCTCGCCGAATTCAACCGCGATGCTTACACGAGGCTCGCCAAGACCGGCGCCGCTTCCGAACAACAAGGACTCCAGGCCGAGGTGCAAGCCGACCAGCAAGCTGCCGTGGTAGCGGCCTCACAGCGCAAGGTGGAATCGTCCCGCGGCGCGTTGGAAACCGCACAGGCAAACCTGGACAATCCGAAAATTCGCGTCGCGCAGGTTTCCAGCACGGAAGCGCAGATCGCGCAACAGCAATCCACAATCGCCGCGACGAAAGCGGAGACGGCGCAGGCGCAGGCGACGCTCGCACAGGCGGAAGCGGATCGGGCTGATTTGACCGTGCTCGCGCCATTTTCGGGTACCGTGCTCACTCGCGCCGCCGAACCCGGCGAAGTGGTTCAGGCGGGCACTGCGATCGTGACTCTGCTCGATCTCTCCAAAGTGTATCTGCGCGGTTTTATTCCGGAAGGCGAAATTGGCAAAGTAAAAGTCGGCCAGCCCGCGCATATTTTTCTCGACTCGAATTCAAATCAACCGCTGGACGGATCCGTTCTGCGCATCGACCCGCAAGCCACTTTCACTCCTGAAAATACCTATTTTCGCGACGATCGCGTGAAACAGGTTGTGGGCGTCAAGGTGCAATTGACGCAGGGGATCGGCTTCGCCAAACCCGGCATGCCCGCGGACGGCGAAATCCTGACGAGCGGCACTGCGTGGCCGCCGCACAAACGAGCCGCGCAATGAACGCTGCCGCCACGGACCTCGAAAATCTCCCGGCGCGCGACGCCGCGGCTTCCGGGGCTGCCATTGATGTTCGCGGCCTCAAGAAACGCTACGGCGCTCTCGAGGCCGTGCGCGGAATTTCCTTCGAGGTGCAACGCGGGGAAATCTTCGGCCTGATCGGCGCCGACGGCGCGGGCAAGACCACCACATTTCAAATTCTCGCCGGAGTGATGGAAGCCACCGGCGGCACAGCGGAGATTTTCGGAAGGCCGGCTCGCGACGCGCGTTCGCGCACCGGATACCTCACGCAAACGTTCAGCCTCTATCCCGACTTGACCGTGACCGAAAACATCCGGTACATCGGCGAATTGCGGCATGTTCCTCCCGCGGAAATCGACGAGCGCGGCGCCCGGTATTTAAAAATGTTCGACATGGACCGCTTTTCCAAGCGTCTCGCGGCGCAGTTGAGCGGCGGCATGAAGCAGAAGCTGGCGCTCGTGTGCGCGCTCGTT
This sequence comes from uncultured Acidobacteriota bacterium, assembly GCA_963768275.1. Classification (GTDB taxonomy): domain Bacteria; phylum Acidobacteriota; class Terriglobia; order Acidiferrales; family UBA7541; genus Palsa-360. The sequence continues at coordinate 105,202 of CAVYHH010000015.1, read as the reverse complement.
TCCGAGCCGGATATTCTGCTCCTGGATGAACCGACGACAGGCGTGGATCCCGTGTCCCGGCGCGAGTTTTGGGACACGCTCGCGCACCTCGCCGGCCAGGGCCTCACCGTGCTGATTGCCACTCCCTATCTCGACGAAGCGGAGCGGTGCAATCGCATTGCTTTGTTTCACCTCGGCGAGATCCTGCAAATCGGCACGCCGGACGAATTTCGCGAGGGTCTGCATGCAAAACGCATCGAATTGCGCGCCCCCGACCTCCGCAAGGCTCTCCATGCCGTACGCAAGGTAACTGGCCCCGACAGCAACATCTTTGACGTGCAGCGCTTCGGAGACCGCCTGGATTTGCTCTCGCATTCGCCCGAAGCCGCGCAGCGAAAGATGGAAGAAGTCCTGCATGCGGAAGGGATCGCGATCGACAGCGTCCGCGTGGATGCTCCCACGCTTGAAAACACGTTTGTCGCGACGCTCCGTTCCCTCAGCCAGGAAATGCGGGACACGCCCTTCCCTTCCCGCCGCGACCACAAGAGTAAGCGCGGCCAGATCGCGATCGGCGCGGAGCATATCACGAAGAAATTCGGCTCCTTCACCGCGGTGCACGACGTGAGCTTGCAAGTGCGCTACGGCGAAATTTATGGATTGCTGGGCGCCAACGGCGCGGGAAAAACAACGACGATCAAGATGCTGTGCGGTTTGCTGGAAGCCTCCACGGGAAACATGCAGCTTGCCGGCGAGCGCGGCGCATTTCGCTCGACTGAAATCCGGCAGCAGATCGGCTACATGTCGCAAAAGTTTTCGCTCTACGACGACCTCTCGATCGCGGAGAACCTGGACTTCTTCGGCGGCGTCTACGGCGTTCCCGCGGAAGAGCTCGAAGAGAAGGAAGGCTGGGTGCTCGAATTCTCCGGACTCGAAGGGAAAGAAAATCAGGTCACCGGCAGTTTGCCGGGCGGCTGGAAGCAGCGCGTCGCGTTCGGCAGCGCCATCATGCACGAGCCCGGCATTGTGTTTCTCGACGAGCCGACTTCGGGCGTCGATCCGCTGGCCCGCCGTGCCTTTTGGATGATGATCAACCGTCTCGCCGACGCTGGCACCGCCGTCCTCGTGACCACGCACTATCTCGAAGAAGCGGAACAGTGCAACCGGCTTGGCTTCATGGTCGCGGGCGAATTACTGGTTGAAGGAACGCCGAGCGAAATCAAAGCGCAGCAGCGCGGCCATCTGCTCGAATTTCGCGTGGACCAGTCGCAACGCGCGGCCGATCTCTTGAAGTCTGAAACGCAGCACTGGAGGGTTGCCCTGTTTGGCAACCGTCTTCACATCATCACGGATGGTGAAGTCGATGCCGGCATTCGCGAGAACACGCAGAGGCTTGCAGCGGGAGGAGTCCAAGTGCTCGAGGCGCGCGAAGGGCGCTTCTCGCTGGAAGACGTGTTCATCAGCGTTGTCGAGCAGGCTCGCGAGCACGGCAAGATCGGCGCGGAGGAGTAGAGGAGTTAAATTATGCGGCGAATTTTGGCGCAAGCCCAAAAAGAGTTGACGCAACTTCTTCGCGACCGCCTGGCGGTGATGCTGGCGCTCCTGCTGCCCGTGATTTTGCTGCTGCTGCAGACGACAGCCATCTCTCTGACCGTGAGCGATCTTCCCATCGTCGTTCAGGATCTCGATCAATCGCAGGCGTCACAGAGATTGGTTGACGCGTTTCGCCAGTCGCTGAGCTTCCACGTCGCCTCCTGGCCAACGGACAAACAGCCGGAAGAGGCCTTCGCTTCCAACAAAGCGCGCGGCGCTCTGATCATCCCGGAAGAATATGGACGCAAGATCGCGCGCGGCGAGGACGCCACGGTGCAGATTCTGGTCGATGCTTCGGACGAGAATACCGCGCAAATCATCTCGGGCGACGCGCAGCAAATCGTTCGCGCGTACAACGCGGAAAACGCGGGAGCGACCCGCCCTCAGCCCGTCGCCGCCGCCATCCGGTTGTGGTACAACCCGAGCCGCTCGTCGAAAAAGTTTTATGGTCCTGGAATCTACGTGATGGCCATGTCCATTTTTCCGCCGTTGCTCGCGACGCTGGCCATGTCAAAGGAAGGCGAGCAGAAAACGATCCTCCAGGTATACGTCTCGAACATCTCCGCGCATGAATTTCTGCTCGGCAAAATCGCCGCGTTCATGCTGGTGGCAACCGCGGAAGCGATCATCATGATGGCGATTTTATTCCTGGGTTTTGGATTGCGCTTTGCCGGAGACCCAACTCCGTTTCTTGTCGCCACCGTTCTGTATATGTTCACCGTGACGGCCTTCGGAAATATGGTCGGCGCGGCGATTCCCAGCCAGGTGGCCGCGATGCAAGCGGTTGCCCTTGCCGGATTCCTGCTCGTATATATGCTGTCCGGGTTGCTCTTTCCCATCCAAAATATTCCCCCTGCCATTCGCTGGATTTCCAACTTCGTCTGGGGCCGCTATTACATCGAAATCGTGCGCGATGCGCTCCTGGCGGGAGGAGGCTGGTCATCCGTGTGGCTCAAAGTGCTGGCGATCGCCGTGATCGGCTCGATTTTTTACTTCATCGCGTGGCGCAATATGCGGCGCATGCAACTGAAGGCCTAAGCCATGAATAAGATTCGAGCATTTTTCGGCTATCGCATGCGGGCTTTGATCCGCAAGGAGTTTCGCCAGATCTTGCGGGATCGGAGGCTCGCTTTCTCTTTGATTTTGCCTCCTACGCTGCAATTGCTTCTTTTCGGATTCGCGCTCAACGCGACCGTCAGCAACCTGCGCCTCGGCGTTGTGGATGACAGCCGGACTCCCGAAAGCCGCGAGCTTGTCGCGATCATGACCGAAAGCAAAAGCTTCAAAGGCGCCGGGGCCTACATTGACGTGAACGAAATGAGCAAGAAGATTGCGGACGGCAATCTGGATGCCGGGCTCGTGATCCCGTACGACTACGCGCGCGATCTGCAGCGCGGCCGGCCCGCCACCGTGCAGGTGCTGCTGAACGCCATGAATTCCAACACGGCTACCATCGGCGAAGGATACGCGCAAGGCGTGATCGCGTCTTACAACCAGACCCTCGCGGGAGAAGGGATTCACGCGCGGTTTCAGGAGATCGCGGCGCCCAACGTGAGCCGACTCGGCATGGTCCTGCTGCATCCGGCCTACTTGTACAATCCGGGGCTCGAGCCCACGTGGTTTATCGTAACCGGAATTCTCGGCGTGCTCCTGATTCTGAACGGCTCACTGATTTCCGCAGCGGCGATTGTGAAGGAACGCGAGGCCGGGACGCTCGAGCAGCTATTGATGTCGCCTGCTTCAACCACGCAGATCATCGTCGCGAAACTTTTCCCGCTCTTCGTGCTGCTTTGCATGATGGGCACGCTAGCGGTGGTGATCATGCGCGTGGTGTTCGGAATTCCCTTCCGCGGAAATGTTTTATTGGTCATCGCCGCCGCGGCCCTTTGCTTGTTATGCGGAATCAGCATAGGCACGTTCATCGCCACGTTCACAAAGTCGGCGCGGCAGGCGCAGCTCACGCTCTTTTTTGTGAATCCTCCGCTGACGTCGCTCTCCGGGGCATTCACGCCGGTGGAAGCGATGCCGAAATGGCTCCAGCCCGTCGCGCAATTCAATCCTATTCAACACTTCGGGGTGATCTCCCGCGGCGCGATGTTGAAGGGAAGCGGAATCGGCACGCTATGGCCCAATTTCCTCGCGCTATTGGCGTTCACCGTCGTGCTCGTTGCGCTGAGCATTTCGCGATTCAGAAAACAACTCAGTTAAGCCCGGCTCAAGGGAGTCTTATGTGCAATCAATTAGAAGCTCGATTTTTCTCAACTCATTTCTCGAACCTGGGCGGCCAGCGCTTGGCCGGCATGATGCCTCTTCTCGCGGCGGCGCTATTGCTCGCCGCGCCGGTCTTTGCGCAACTCGGCCCGCCTCCCGGACAATCGCAGGGCACGCAGGCCGTGCAACTTCCGCTCTCCGGGCGAACGGCGCAAACGAGCGGCACTGTAAAAACTTCCGAGGCGCCCGCGCCGAGCACCACGGCCACCGTTAACACGTTGAGTCCCAGCGTGCAGGTGCAAGGCGCCTACGCGGGAAGCACCCCGGGTGTCGCGAAGATGCCGTTCAGCGGAAAGCTAGGCTTGCGGGAAGCGGTTCAACGCGGGCTGGTGTACAACTTGGGAGAAACGGGTGCGACCCAGGCTCTGCGGCAAGCGCAGGGACAAAGCAGGGCGGCACTCAGCAACTTGCTCCCAAACCTGAACGGCACAATAAACGAAAACGTGCAAACCACCGACCTCAAGGCGCTCGGTTTTCGATTCAATTTTCCGGGTTTCGCGATTCCCGCTGTGATCGGCCCTTTCAACTACATCGATCTTCGCGCGCATCTTTCGCAGACTTTTCTCGATCTCACATCAATCAACAACTACCGCGCGGCGCGCGATGTCGCGAATGCAAATCGTTATTCAGCGCAGGACGCGCGCGAACTCATTGTGCTCGCCGTCGGCGGCGCCTACCTGCAAACGATTGCGGCGAAAGCGCGCATGGCTTCGGAAGAAGCGCAGCTCGATAGCGCGAATGCCGGATACGATCAGAGCAAGCAGCAATTTGAACAAGGGCTCATCGCCAAAGTGGACGCCGACCGCAGCCAAGTGCAGGCTCTGACGCACCAGCAGCGGCTGCTCTCGCTCAAAAACGATCTGGCCAAGCAAAAAATAAATCTCGCGCGTATGATCGGCCTTCCGGCGAACGATCAATACGACCTCACGGACGAAGTTCCCTTCACGCCCGCCGCTCCGCTGGGCGTCGAAGAAGCGCTCGCGCAAGCGTATCAGCAGCGCGCCGATTTGAAAGCCGCCGACGCTCAGGTGCGCGCCGCCGAACGCGCCCACGCAGCTGCCCGCGCCGAGCGTTATCCCTCGTTCGGGGCCACCGCCGACTACGGCGGCATCGGCGTCAACCCCAGCCAATTGCAAACCACGTACACGGCCACGGCCAGCCTGAAAATTCCGATTTGGCAAGGCGGCCGCGCCGAGGCCGACATTCAACAATCGGATGCCACGCTGGCCCAGCGCCGCGCCGAGTACGAAGACCTGAAAGGCCAGATCGAGAGCGACGTCCGCAGCGCCTACCTCGATTTGCAAGCCGCCGCCAGCCAGGTGGAAGTGGCGCAAAAAAATGTCGACGTCAACAAGGAAGCTCTCGAGCTGACGCGCCAAAAAAAGGATGCGGGCGTCATCGACAACGTGACCTACGTGCAGGCGCAGGAAGAAGTGACCGACGCCGAATTCGACTATATCAACGGCGTCTTCGCCTACAACATCGCCAAGCTCAGCCTCGCCCGCGCCATGGGCCGCGCCGCCGAAGCTTTGCCGGAAATATTCAAGGCTCCATAGATTTTGGATTGCGTCGTCTGATTCCCTCCTGCCCCGGGCAATAACCGCAGCTCGTAATATGGACTTGACAGCATATGTAGTCCATATCATAATATGAACGTGAAATGGGCCGTTGCGATGGCCGATGAGTTTAAACCGGAATTTGATTTGCTCGCCCAAAGTGTCCGCGATGAGGTTCTCGCCTTGGCCCGTGTGTTACAGGAATTTGGACCACGGTTAGGTCGGCCACGCGTTGACACACTGAAAGGTTCCCGCCACGCCAACATGAAGGAATTGCGATTCAGCGCAGCAGACGGTGAATGGCGAGTGGCTTTCGCTTTTGACCCCGTGCGGAAGGCGATTCTGCTCGTGGCCGGAGACAAGTCCGGCGGGAGCGAAAAGCGCTTCTATCGCCAACTGATACGGAAAGCCGACAAACGTTTTGACGCCCATCTTACCCGGATTGGAAGGGGAACGTAACCATGCCTGTGAACGTGAATGAAATAATTCGGAAGCTGAGCCCGGCTGAGCGCAAGAAGGTAGAGGCCCGCGCGACCGAGATAATCGCCGAGGAAATGAGCTTGCGCGACCTCCGGAAGGCCCGCAAGCTCACGCAGGCCCGTGTCGCCAAGAGGCTCGGGATCACACAGGATAGCGTCTCGCGGCTTGAAAAACGCAGCGATCTTTTGCTTTCGACGCTGCGAAAGACGGTCAAGGCGATGGGCGGGGAAGTGCGCATCATTGCGGAATTTCCCGATCGCGCACCGGTCGTGTTGGCAAAACTATCGGGGGAAGATCCCGTGCGCAAGCCGTCTCGAAATCATGCGAACGGACGCGCTTGACATTCTCTTCGCTGAGGGAATAGATCACAAGATGTCGGTGGAGGATTGAGATGATCCACTTTAGCCGCCTCTCCCAGACCGTCTTTGTGGTATCCCTGATGACATTAGGCGTGCTATGCAATGCAGCAGCAAGCCCACGGATAATCTCGGTGCGAACGAGTGTATCTTTCCCCTCGCATTCCTCCAAGGACCGCTGGTCTTTCCCAATCAAAACCACTGACGGAAGCACCGTCTACGTTCTCTCGCTTGATCAGGACTTCTCTGTCGGAAACCACTTAGCAGTGGTTACTCTAGTGCTTCATCGTTTTGGGGACAAGCCCGGCGCTCAAAATCTCTTGGACCCACCGGGAATATGGCATGGCATACAGCCTTGCGATTTCGTGGCAAACGACCTTGCTCATGGAATACAAAAATCCATTTTCGGCGAAAAACGGATAATTACCCGAAAGGACCTGGGACTGGTGGTCAGGATAGCCGCTTCGACCGCTACAGTCAGCCCGACTTCAAATGGCGACTATCAACTCGACGCAATCACCCTTCAAATTGAAGTCGACAACTCCAATCCTTGAAGGTCGGGCGACTATCTTTGCGAATCTTGGCGTATGTCGGTATTCCACTTTTGCTTGAGGCTTTCATGCCCCACCAGCCAGTTCGGTCGTTCGAATCGATGTTCGCGGTTAATCTTCCAAATCTTCGCGAAACACGGGTACCGATGGATCGAGCACACCATCCATGACGTCAACGATCAATCGCTCATATACGTTTGTCGCCTCGGGAAGCGACGGGTAACCGCGTTCATATACCACTACCCCAGTGGCGGAATAAATCAGAGTGAAAAATCGTCCGGAAGAATATTGAAGTTCGAGCAGCTTGCTGGGCATCTCGGGATCGCCTTCCTGTCCCAGGATGTCCATGAGCGCGACAGACCATTCCCTCCCTTTCGGGTCGGTTACGGCCTGGCGCTCGACGTACCGCCAGTTGTCCATGCTCCAAGAAGCCATAGCTGTCTGTGTACCTCTGCCAATGATGAATAAAGGGCCCGGTAGCACAGCCACTCCTGGCTGTGTGATTTTGTAAGCCGCACGCGCGCTACCGATTCAACTACAATTGCAAAACCCACACAGCCAAGAGTGGCTGTGCTACGCGAGCAACTCGGTCAGCGCTCTTGCAACCTGCGCGCCGGTGAATGGTTTTGGAATCAACATGACTTTCTTCGCGTCCCGGGCACTGAGACTTTTGTCCGCCTCTTCGGGGGTATCACTGATGATGACGACAGGAAGCTCGGCGTGATTCGGGTCGTTGCGGACGGTGTCGAAGAGCGACTCGCTCATGTTGTACACCGAACAGTCAAGCACCAGCGCCTCGGCGCGCTGTTCCACCAGCAGATCGTTCACGGAATCGGCAAAGCCGGAGGCGTAGACCTCGAAACCGCGATCGCGCAGAGCGAAGGACAACAGCTCAGCGATCTCGGGCGTGTCGTCGATGAGCAGGATGCGCCGCAACCGGATGCTACTTCGTGGCGTAGTTGCCGGGCAATCTCGGCTTCTTGCCTTCGGACGGCTCCAGATCCAAAACCCAGATGCGGCCGCCCGCCGTGTAATAGGCGCGGTGGTCGTTCTGGAAAATTGCGCCCCAGGCTTCGAGCGTGCGCATCGCGAAGGTGTATCCCTCGAAGTTATTCCGCGCGTGGCTGAACACTTCGTTGGTGTGCCAGTTGTCGTTGAGAATTGCGTCGCCGGCGTGCACGCGCGTGACGGTATAGTATTTGTCGAAAGCCGCCTCGGGGCGGACTTCTCGCGTGGCCCCGTGCTTCTTGCCTTCGCTTACGACATACAGATCCTGCACTTCCCCTGCAGGAAGGGGATTTGGATTGTTCGCGCTCATACGGTCTCCGCCACGGTGGCCGCCGCTTCCGCAGCCCCCATGTTCACCAGATTTTTCGCATCCGTGGCCTTGATCAAGGCCTCGGGAAGAGGGACGCCCATCATTTGCCACTGCATGTTGGCGAACTTTTGCAGCGTGGCGATGTGCTCGGCGTGCAAGTGGCCGAAGCGGCCTTGCAGCTTCAAATATTCCGATACGGGCCGCATGCTTTGCGGGCGGAAACTGTAATCGTATTCACGCTTTACGTTGTTCCATTCCCAGATCGGGTAGAGCCCGCATTCGACGACGAGCCGGCCGAGATCGATGGAGCGCGGCGTTTCGTACACGAAGCCCTTCTGGCAGGGAGTGTAAACCATCAGGAACGACGCGCCCTTGAAGTTGAGGCCCTTGCGCACTTTGTTCATGAGGTCGATCGGGTAACCCACGCTCGCGGTCGCCACATAGCAGTGGGGATGGCCGGCCGCCATCATGCGGGCGAGGTCCTTGGGGAAAAGCGTCTTCGCCTCGGGAACTTTCGGGCCTGGAGGCGAGAACGTGGTCATGCCGCCGTAAGGCGTGCGCGAGGAAGCCTGAATGCCGGTGTTCGCGTATTGCTCGTTGTCGTAGCAGATGATCAGGCAATCGTGATTCCGATAAAGCGCGCCTGAAATCGAGCCGATTCCGATGTCGGACGCGCTGCCGTCGCCCGCCTCGCAAATGATGTTTGGAAAGGCGCCCTTCCACTTGCCTTTTCGGATCATCGCTTCGTAGGCCGCGGCGATTCCGGCAGTGAAGCTGCCGGAGCTGCCGATCTGCGTGTGCGCCCACGGCACATTGTAGGGCGTGCACAAGTACGAGCTGTTGGCGACGTACATGCATCCGGTCGGTCCTACCAGGATCGTGTTGTCGCCCGACGCTTTGCTCGTCATCCGGTACTGGATGGACGGCCCGCAACCGGCGCACGTGCGGTGGCCGGGGACGAAGGGCTCGCTCGCCGGCAATTCAGGATTGTAGAAGCGCGCGCCCTGGTTCGGGCTGCCCAGCATCGGCAATATCTGTCGCTCGATTTCAATGACTGACATTTTAGATCCTCCGGATGGCGGCCCCGAATTCTGGCACCACAACTATCATAGTGCAAGCCCTCAAGCCCGTCCCATCAATATTGACTCGCAACTCCTCGAAATGAACTACTCCTCGAACCCGACCCAATGCGTACGCTTTTCAATGCTCCCGCGCTTTTGCGCTTCGAGCATCTTCTGCGTCATCCAATAGAATTCCTTCAGCACGATGGCCTCGCCGCCCATTCCAGCCATGAACGAGACGACCAGGGGACGCTTCTTGCTTTCATAGAGGGCGCCGCAAACTTCCGCATAGAGCGAACCGCCGCTGCTCACGCTGCCCAGTCCCATGTTGGTCTCAATCACGCCGACCACTTTGAACTTGCTGAGGACTTCATTCACGCGATCGGTCGGATAGGGCCGGATCGTCCGCAGCCGCACCATGCCGACCTTCGCGCCGCGATCGCGCATGTGCTTGATGGCATAGCGCGCGGTCACTCCATGGGCGCCCTGCAAGAAAAAGACTACGTCGGCGTCATCGGTCATGAATTCTTCGACCCAGGGGTCATACTTGCGCCCGAAGATTTTTGCGAATTCTGTGTGAGCCTGCTCGATGACCGCCATCGAGCCTTCCATGGCACGGGCGCGCTCAAGTTGAAGCGGCGGACCCTGCTCGGGCATGATCTGCGGACCGTGCGACACCGGATGCCGCGGATCGAGCGGATACGGATGCTTGTAGGGCGGCAGATATTCCTTCACCTGGCCCGGATCGGGCAACTCCACGTCGCACACGATATGCGAAACGAAAAAGCCGTCCTGGCAAACCATCTGCGGCAAAAGGACGCGCGGGTCTTCGCCGATCCGGTAGCCGATCAAGTGATTGTCGAACGCTTCCTGGGCGTCGCAGGACCAGCCCATGAGCCAGCCCATGTCGCGCGTCGAGAGCGCGTCCGTGTGCTCGGAACCGAAATCGCCCGGAGGATCGAGCGTGCGGTCGGCAATCATCATCTGCACCGGCATGCGGCTGCCGGAGATCGGGGAGTAGAGCTCGTAGCCGTACTGCACGCCGACTCCCGAGCTTCCGGTGAATACGCGCGCGCCGCTCGAAGAAGCGCCGTGCGCGATGCTCAATTGCGAGTGCTCGCTGTCGGCCACGATGTACTCGGCGTCGAGCTCTCCATTGGCCACCATTTGCGCCAGCGCCATCATCGTTGCCGTGTAAGGCCGGATGGGGTAGGCGGTGATCACATCGACGTCGGCGTATTTAGCCGCCTGCGCCGAAGCGACGCAGCCGTTGATCCGAACCGTCTTCTTTCTTCCTTCGACAAGCGTTGCCATGTCTCACTCCGCGCTGTCCACCTTTTGGCGGACGCTAACTTGTAGGACAGGCTTCAGCCTGTCGCTTTTCACCGTGAACGAAAACCAAAACCGACAGGCTGAAGCCTGTCCTACTAAATGCTCTTCGCCGGACGGTCTCCCAGATTGATTAGCTCTTCCGCCTGCCGTCCATGCAGCCCTTGCGAGATCGCGAACGCCGTGTCCATTCGAATTACGCCCGTATCGAAATCCAGTTCAGGCACGCCTTCGAGGCATCCTGTCGGACACTCCTCGATGCATACGCGGCATCCCTTGCAGTAGTCCACCAGAATTTTGTAGAGCCCGTTCGAACGCACCGAACGCACGATGCAAGGTTCGGGGCAGACCAGGTAACAGTTGTCGCAAGCGTTGCAGGTGCCACAACTGAAACACCGGCTCGCCTCTTCGCTCGCCTGTTCTTCCGTGTACGCCAGGATGACTTCCTGCTGGGTGCTGCGCCGCGCCATGGGCGCAAGCATGGCCTGCTTGACGCGCGGGAAGTGCGGGAAATAGGTCATGTTCATGCGGTTCAGGTCGACGATCACATCGATGGGAACCGTTCGCGGCTCGAGCGGGACATTGCGGAGCACCTTGTCCAGATTGAATGCCACGCGCTTGCCGTCGCCAACGGCGTTCACCACCATCAACGGCTGGCCCGCACCGAGCTGCACCACATCGCCCGCCGCGAAAAAGTTGGTGTTGCCGATGCGACCGAACTGGTCGATCTTGATCGTGCCGCGATCGGTCTTGAATTCGGCCGGCATCCAGTCGAGCTTCGCTTTCTGCCCGACCGCGATGATCACGTTGTCGACCGCAAAACGCTCGGCGGGAGCCTCTCGATCGATGGCGATTGGCGAGGCGTTAATTTTGCCGGTGAAGCGCGCGGGATGCAGTTGCAACGCTTCGACTTTTCCAGTGCCAAGGACAGCGGTCATGGCGCGCCCGTGCATCAACTCGACGCCTTCCTCCAGCATGTCATGCAGGTCTTCCGGAGAGGCCGGCATTTCCTGGCGGTTGCCTTCCACCGTGATCATGGTCACTTCGACGGCGCCCTGACGGAGCGCTTCGCGCGCGCAGTCGATCGCGGTGTTTCCGCCGCCGATGACAGCGACGCGAGGACCGAGCTTCACTTTGGACGTGCCCATGCCGATATCGCGAAGGAATGGAAGGCCGAACACCACGCCGGGTTTGTCCTCACCCTCAGCTCGCGCGCTGTTGGACTCGGTGAGGCCCACGGCGAATACGGTGGCGTCATAGTTCTTTTTCAAATCGTCCAGCGTGACGTCTTTCCCGACTTCGACGTTTGTCTTGATCTCAATGCCAAGCTCGACGAGGCGTTGAATCTCGCGATCGAGAACCGCTTGCGGCAGAACCCAGTCCGGAATGCCGCCGCGATTCAGTCCGCCCGCTTTCGGCGACTTCTCCAGAATCGTTACCTTGTACCCAAGGCGCGCCAGTTGGTACGCAGCGCTGTGGCCGGCGGGGCCTGACCCGATCACGGCGACTTTCTTGCCGTTGGACGGCCCGGGCTTGACTACGTCGCGCGCCAGCGCCTGGCCGAGGTCGCCGAGAAAGCGCTCGACCGCGCGGATCGAGATGGCTTCATCGTACTGCCCCCGGTTGCAGGCCTGCTCGCACGGGTGATAGCAGACGCGGCCGGTGACCGATGGGAACGGCATGTCTTCCTTGATGAGAGAGTAGGCGTCGATGTACTTGCCGCGCTTCACCAGGTCGAGATAGCCCTGGATTTTTTCATTGGTGCCGCAGGCGTTGTTGCAGGGCGGCAGCTTGTCCCGGTAGACAGGCCGGATCGACCGCCAGTTGCCGGTCGGAAAAAGATCCTGGCCCTTATCCTGTGACGGAGCCGGAGTGATCCCGGCAAACGGCACGTTGAGCCAATCGGGGATGCGTGTTCCTTTAGTCGACATTTTTAACCCCTCGAAAAAAATTAGTCTACGCAGCTACCGGCTTCAGCGGCATGATGTGCAATTCCTTGAGCGCCGCATGGAACGCCGCTTTGTTCGCAATCATTGGTTCAATCGTTTCCATCTTGCAGATGCCTGTCGTCTTGACCACCGCCGCGATGAGTGGAGCGGCAATGTCCGGCGCAACCGCTTTGCTTCGCTCGGCAGCGCCTTCCGTCGAAAGGCGGTCGAGGCCAAGCTCTCCCAGGCGGTAATAAAGCCACTTGTGGTCGGCCAGCTTGGCGGCATCAACGCACACGAGTTGCGACAGCCGCTCGGCGCCGGGCACGAAGCGGATCATGTACTCCGGGGTGTAATGCGTGTTGATGATGAGCGTTCCGCCCGGAGGCATCCCACGCATGTAGTCCCACCCCTTGACCATCGTCCCTTCGACCAGGACGACGATGTTGGGATGCTCGTTCTCGTAGGTCAGCGCGTTTTCGATTTCGCTGTCGCTCACGCGCAAATACTTGCGCGTCGGAGCGTTGGTGCGGTCGGGATTGTCGACGTAATTTTCCATCGCCTGGGAGAACTTGCCCTCGTTCCGCGCCGAAGCGGCGATGGAATTGACGATGTCGCGGCCTTCTTTGTCCATGATGATGCCGCGTGTCCACACTGTGAGTTCGGTATAGCTCATGATCGATCCTCTTTGTCTTCCAGATGGATATGCGTTGCTATCTTAAATTCATCGTCATCGCCGGACCGCGCCGCGTCCCTCAACGGCATGGGGCTGCCGCGATGGGAATCCAGAACGGATTGAAAATCGCTTCGGCGAACAGCAAACGGAGTTGTTTGCGCGCCTTCCTGATACTTCGCAATCGCCAGCAGCGTCGCTTTCTTGCTCAGGCTTTCGATGTCGGCGCCCGTCGATCCTTCGGTCCGGGATGCGAGCTCGTCGATATCCACGTCGGGCGCGAGCGGCACGCGCCGGCAACAGAGCCGCAGGATCGCTGCCCGGTCCGCAGCACCCGGTTTGGCGAACGGGAGGATATAGTCAAACCTTCCGCTGCGCAAGAGGGCAGGCTCGACGCGCTCCGGGCGATTGGTTGCCGCCAGAAGAAGCACTCCTTTTACGTCGCGCAGGTTGTCGATTTCGCGCAACAGCTGGCTGAGAATCCTCTGATAGATGTCGGAGCCGAGATGATCGGCGCCGAACTTCGGCGCGAGCGCATCGATGGTGTCAAAGAACAGAATGCAGGGCGCGGCGCGTCTCGCTTTTTTGAAAACTTCGCGCAGCGCTCGCTCGGACTCGCCGAGCCACTTCGAGTAGAGCTGGGGGCCGTCAATGGCGATGAGCGGAATCTGCTTCTCGCCCGAGAGCGCCCGCGCCATAGCGGTCTTACCGGTACCTGAAGGTCCGACGAAGAGAATGCCGCGCGGCGGCGCGAGGCCCACTTGATCGTAGATATCGTTGTGCACGTGCGAGTGCTCGACGACGGCATCGAGCAACCGTTTCAAATCCGTGTGACCCCCGAGGGAGGCAAACGTCGAAGGGCTCTTCTCGATAAAAAATTCGCGAGTCGCGCTGGGCTCGACCTCTTTCAATCCCGCAAGAAAATCGTCGCGCGTGACTTGCAGACCGCTTAGATCGGCAGGCGGAGCGCCGTCCGTTTCCAGCGGCGCGGTGGCGAGGAATCCGCGGAGGGCGATCATGCCTACTTCCTGGCACAGCGCCTCGAGATCGGCGCCTACGAATCCGTGGGAATGCTCGGCAATCTCCTGGAGGTTGACGTCCTGCGCGAGCGGCATGGCGCGCGTGTGAATCTTCAAGATTTGGAGCCGCGCCTGCGTGTTGGGCACGCCGATTTCGATTTCACGATCGAACCGCCCGGGACGCCGCAGCGCCGGATCGAGAACTTCGGGAATATTGGTGGCGCCGATGACGATCACCTGGCCGCGCGAGACAAAGCCATCCATCAGGCTCAGCAGTTGCGCCACCACGCGCTTTTCGACTTCGCCCGAAACTTCGGCGCGCTTGGGAGCCACCGCGTCGATTTCGTCAATAAAAAGGATGGAGGGAGCGCGGCGCGCCGCTTCTTCAAAAACTTCGCGGAGCTTGGCCTCGCTCTCGCCGTAAAATTTCCGCATGATTTCCGGGCCGTTCAGGGGGATGAAGTGCACGCGGCTTTCCGCCGCCACGGCCCGCGCGAGCAGGGTTTTGCCCGTGCCCGGCGGGCCGTATAACAACACCCCCTTCGGTGCGAAGATTCCCAATCGCTCAAAAATTCGCGAGTGCTTCAGCGGCAGCTCGACCATTTCGCGGACGCGCGCCACTTCCCGTTCCAGCCCGCCAATATCTTCGTAGGAAACCGCAGGAGCTCGGGTCGCCGTCTGCTCACCCTCCACGATCCGGATATCAGTTCGCGGTCCTATCACGACCGGCCCAGAAGGAATCGTGCGCACAACTTGGAAATTCACGGCCTTGGCAAACGTCGGCACGCGCACGACACAGCCCTGGGTGACAGGAACGCCGGTCAGATCCTCGACGATTCGTTCGGGCGCGATGATTGCGGGCGCGGCTCCCACCCACATGGGCGAGAGTCGCACGGCCACGGCCTGCGAGTGCTCGATGACCGCAACCGTCACTTGTTCCTGCAGGCCCACGCCGCAATTGCTGCGCGCGGTGCCGTCGATCTGGACGACGCCTTCGTGCTGTTCGTCGGAAAGCTCAACGCGTGCAACGGAGGACGTGCCGCCGGTGATTTTCACGACATCGCCGGAACGCGCGCCGACGCGCTGCATGTCGGCCGGCGCCAGGCGCGCAATGGCGCGGCCCACATCTTCCACGCGCGCTTCCGCGACACGCAATGTGAGCGTGGCCGCGAGGGAGGATGAAACGATTTCCGTCACTGAGCCACCTGGAATTGAGATTGGATTTGGCTGCTGAATCGGGCAAAGAGCTTGGCGAGCTTCTGATGTTCCGCATGACCCTGAAGGTCTACAAGAATTTCCACGCGAGTGGTTTCATTTCCCATATCGGTCAGGCGGATCGTTCCCAAATTGGTGTGCTCCAGGGCCCAACCCTCGCCCTGAGTCGAAGCGACAGCCATGCATAGCGTGGCGCCATCGCTCTCCCACGGCACGACAACCGCGGTCAGGCTGCCCTGGCCGATTGCCAATTGCTCAATCGCGCCGGAGACGGCGCGGGGGGAACCGGTGGTCACGAACTCAAAAAGCTTTTCACTCATCGCGATCTGTGGTACAGTGGACCAGTGATTGAACCACTTAATAACGAAAATGTACCATCCGCCCGAAACGGTGTCAAGCGTTTTGCGCATTCTCCCGGGGATGAGGCTCACCTCATTACTCCGATCAAGAAGACGCGTGTGGCCGAGGAAGTTGCCGACCGGATCCGCGTCTTAATGCTGGACGGCACGTTTCCGCCGGGCGAGCCGCTGCCCTCGGAACGCCATCTGGCGGAACGGTTCGGCGTAAGCCGCGGATCGATCCGCGACGCCCTGCGCACGCTCGAAACGATTGGTCTGCTCGAGACCCGGCATGGACAGGGAACGTTTCCGCATGAGCTTTCGGTGGACCGGCTGGTTGCTCCGCTGGCTTCGGTGATGGCTTACCGGTCCGATTTGCAGGATGAACTGCTGGATGTGCGCCGGATGTTCGAGCCCGCCGTCGCGCGCGCCGCGGCCCTGCGCGCGACCGAGGAAGATTTGGCCGATCTGCAACGCATCCTGGAAACGCAGCGCCAAAAACTGAAGGCCGGCCAATCGGCCATTGCCGAGGACACGGCGTTTCATGCGATTCTGGCGCGGGCCACGCGCAATCGCGTGGTCATGAGCATCATGGCAACGCTCAACGATTTGCTCGTGGAATCGCGCACGCAATCACTGAGGCAGAAGGGCCGGCCCGCGCGATCGATCGACGGACACGAAGCCGTGGTAGCCGCGCTGCGCCGCCGGGACGTAGAAGGAGCTTCGCAAGCGATGTACAATCACATCGATCAAATCGCCGATTTGCACGTGCCCGCGCACAAGGGTCCGAACCCGCCCTCCAAGTAACCGGAGACGCAATCCATGGACGAGAGCCTGCGAGCGCAGATCGACTCAAACCTTTCGCATCTGGATGGACTCATCCGCCGCGGACGCCAGCTTCGCGACACATTAGCTGAGGATCCTTCCAACAAGTCCGCGCTCGTGGCCAATCACGCCTGGCAGCAGGATTGCGGCGTCGCGATCAATCAATTGTCCGGCGGCCGCAAAGCGCACTGGCTGGCGCGCTCGTTTAGCGAAGCGTTTTTATTGCGCACGACGTCCGGCCAGGTCATCGAAGCCGTGTCGCCAGCGGAAATTGTGGAGCGGCTTGTCGGCGTCCTGGATCAAGCTGTGAATTCGCTGTCACGCATGGGTGCTGATCAGGGCGCTTCCGGATCGCCTCAGGCCGCGCCGCTTCCTCACCGGTTCGATTTCGTTCACAACGTCGAGCTCCGCCCGGTTCTCGAGCAGGCGTATGCCGACAGCCGAGACGCTCTGGAACAAGGCAACTACGGCGTGGCGTTGATCACCTCCAGCGGAATCCTCGAAGCGATCGTGACGGATGCGCTGGAACACAAGGGGCTCGATGCGCTAGCTTCCGCGGAGTCCCTGCGGGAAAGATCGGTGATTGGTCGTTCAACGATCGCCTTGGCGCCGCTGAAAAGACTGGACTGATTCGCGGTGGTTGCGCCCGTTTGCCGGAAATCGCGCGGAGATATCGAGAGATCACCGACGCCGACGGCAATTCGCAATTGACCGTTACCGAGCGCGATGCGCGGCGCACGATGCAAGTGCTACATGTTGTGATGAGAGATTTGGATCCAGGGAGGTAGGTTTCAGTAGCACAGACTTCAGTCTGTGGGTTTTGGTGCTTGCAAGGACTAACCCCCACAGGCTGAAGCCTGTGCTACTTAACTACTACTTCTCGATCTTCGCCAATAGCTCCACGAATTTCTGCTGGCGCTCCGATTGGTCCTGCCCGCCTGCCGATTCCGCCAGTTGCGTCACGTTCATCGAACAGAATTTCGGGCCGCACATCGAGCAGAATTTCGCGTCCTTGTAAAAATCGTCCGGCAGCGTTTCGTCGTGCATCGCCTTCGCCGTTTGCGGATCGAGCGACAACTCAAACTGCTTGTTCCAATCGAACAGGAAACGCGCGTACGAAAGCGCATCATCGCGGTCCCGCGCGCCCGGGCGGTGTCGCGCCACGTCCGCCGCGTGCGCCGCAATCTTGTACGCGATCACGCCCTGCTTCACGTCCTCCGCATTCGGCAATCCCAGGTGCTCCTTTGGCGTCACGTAGCACAGCATCGACGCGCCGTGCCAGCCGATCATCGCCGCTCCGATCGCGCTCGTGATGTGGTCGTACCCCGGCGCGATGTCGATCACCAACGGCCCCAGCGTGTAGAACGGCGCTTCGTGGCACAACTCCATTTCCTTTTTCACTTGCATCTCGATCTGATCCATCGGTATATGGCCCGGGCCTTCGATCATCACCTGCACGTCGTGCTCCCACGCCTTCTTCGTCAACTCGCCCAGCACTTTTAATTCGGCGAATTGCGCGGCGTCGCTTGCATCCGCAAGACAACCCGGCCGTAAACCGTCTCCCAGCGAAAAACTCACGTCATGCTTCTTGAAAATCTTGCAGATCGCCTCGAAATTCTCGTACAGGAAATTCTCCTGCTTGTGCGTGTTCATCCAGTGCGCCAAGAGCGCCCCGCCCCGGCTCACGATCCCCGTGATGCGGTTGCGCACCAGCGGCACAAACTCGCGCAGCACGCCCGCATGGATCGTCATGTAATCCACGCCCTGCTCGGCCTGCTCCTCGATCACTTCCAGCATCAGCCCGATCGCTCAAATCCTCCGTGCGCTTCACGCGCGACAGCGCTTCGTAGATCGGCACCGTGCCGATCGGCACGGGCGAAGCTTCGATGATCGCTTTGCGAATCGTGGGGATATCGCCGCCGGTCGACAGGTCCATCACCGTGTCCGCGCCGTAGTGCACCGAGTGATGCAGCTTCTTCAGCTCTTCGTCGATGTGCGAAGTCGTCGCCGAGTTGCCGATGTTCGAGTTGATCTTGCACTTGAACGCGATGCCGATGCCCATCGGCTCCAGCGCCTTGTGATGGATGTTCGCGGGAATGATCGCGCGGCCGCGCGCCACTTCGCTGCGCACCAGCTCCGGCTCGATCTTTTCGCGCCGCGCCACGTACTCCATCTCTTCCGTGACCACGCCCTTGCGCGCGTAGTGCATCTGCGAAACGTTTCGTGTCCCGTTCGCCGCCGCCGTTTCCTTCAACCGCTTCTCAACCCAAGCGTCTCGCACTCCCATTCTTCCCCCTGAAGAGTCTCCACTCGCGGAGCGTCTCTCTCTCGATGCCGGATTATCGCACCGCTGTCCGCGCGCGGCAACCAAGTCAGTAGCACAGACTTCAGTCTGTGGGGGTCCGACCGAATGCCCGGGCCGCCGGCGTCAGCCACGATCAGTCACAAACCTGGTTGGCATGCTCGCCAAGATCAAATGGAAATCCACAGACTGAAGTCTGTGCTACTTGAGCCGCCTCGGTTTGTGCTCTATTCCCAGATGGCGAAGGCGATGCCTGTGCCGGTGCCCGCGGGCGAGCGATAGCACGGAATGTAGTCGGACCAATTCAAATTCAAGGATTCCATGGCGCCGGCGAGGGCGATCCAGTTGCGGATTTCGCCGCTGCCGGATTTCAGCTTTGCCGGAGGCACCGAGGCGATCACCTTCTGGTCTTTGTGTCCCATGGCGGCAATCAGGTTGCGGTCGAATTCTTCGTCGAGACAAAAATGGCTCAGGCCACCGGTGGCGATGAATGCGACGCGCGCGCTCTTCGGCCAGGATTTCACGGCACGCGCCAAGCGCTTTGCCGAAATCGTAGCAGCGGAGGGCGGAAGGCTGGTTCGGCGGATAGTAGGCGTTAATGCAAACGGGAACGACCGGGACGGATTTGTTGGGCATGAGGACTTCACGCGGAAAAGCGAAGGCGTGGCCTTCTCCTTCGCCGACGTGTTCCGGCTGGCGCGTGGATTGGGCGACATCGAAATTCGCCTCCATCAAAGCGCCGACCAGGTATTCGCCCAGGTCGGACGCAACCGGAAAAGCCTTGGCCACCGGTTCGTAATAACGTCGCCGCGCCTCGGTGTACCAATCCCAGGCTTCCGTCTTCGTGGTCGGCCGATTGACAATTTCCTTGCCCCAGTAAACGAAAAAAGCAGGGAGATTGTCTTCGAGGAGCATTTCCTTCTGGTCGTCGCCGATAATGACGATAATGTCCGGTGCAATGCGCTCGACCGCGTTGCGCAATTTCGAGAGGCCGGTCTGGCACCGTTCATAGCGCGCGCGCATCGCCTGCGGGAGCAGGATCTCATCGAGTCCCTTGGGCGCCATCGCCAGCAGCGCTTCGTAATTCGTGGGGTTGCCGGCTTTATCGAAATAATTTTTCGCGCGCACTTGGTCGACTTGAGCGAAGTGCGGCCAGTCTTCGAGCTTGGTCATCAGCATGATGGAATGCGACGCGCCGATCCCGGCCACGATGGAAGCCATTGTTTCTCCAAAACGACGGTGGTGAAGTGAATATCATTGCCTTTCTGAGGCCGCAAGGCAATTCGTCAAGCGGAAAAGATTAAGAAACGATTTAAGAGCGAGCGCAGTTGCAACGGCGCAATGTTTGACATCATAATAGCGCGCTCGTCTCCAGCGATCCGAATTTTGCAAGCGCTTTCTTCCGCGGACCGGTTTGGCCGACGGCTGCATTCGCGGAATGGGGGAAATTTCGCCGCCATGAGCAAAAGAAAATCTTTCGACGTCGAGGGATTGGGCCATGCGAATCCGATTCCCGCGGTATCGCGCATCGGAAATATTGTCGCGACGGGCGGCGTATCCGGGACGGACACGAGCACGGGCAAAATTCCGGAGGACGTTGCCGCGCAATGCGCCCTCATGTTCGCCAATTTGCGCGCGATTCTTGCCGCAGCCGGTGCGACGCCCGAGGACGTGATCCGCGTGACGGTGTGGATCAAACGCCCCGAGATCCGCGCGGAGGTTAACAAGGAGTGGGTCGTGATGTTTCCCGATCCACATTCGCGCCCGGCGCGGCACACCATGTTTTACGAACACTTCGCGGGCACGATGGTCGTTCAGTGCGAGGCGTGGGCTGTGCTCGAGTAGCACAGCGACTCATCGCTGTGCGGGTTGTAAACTTCGATCGTTCGCAGTTGCGTGAAAGTGGCAAAAACCACACAGCCATGAGTGGCTGTGCTACATATGAAACTTCCGCTCAGCATCGGAATGGCATCGAATCCGCGAACGTGGCCCATTCTGGATGGCCAGGTGACCGCCGACGGAATCGATTTGGTCCCCAGTGTTGTCCACCCGTCGGAACTTTTCTGGAGGCAGTTGCGCTTCGCGGATTTTGACGTTTCCGAAATGTCGTTTTCCTCGCTGATGATGGCGAGGGCCAACGGCGACGAGCGCTGGGCGGGCCTTCCCGTTTTTACCACCAGGCGATTTTTTCACACCGAAATTCTGGTGCGGCGCGATTCGGGCATCGAAAAACCAGCGGACCTGGAGGGCCGGCGCGTGGGCGTTCCCGAATACCAGCAGACAGCCGCACTTTGGTCGAGGGGAATTCTTCAGCACGAATTTGGCGTCGCGCCGAAGGACATGGAATTCTGGATGGAGCGCCTGCCTTCGCACAGCCACCGCAGCGCGCTGGGATTTACTTCGCCGCCGGGCGTGACGATTCACCAGATTCCGCCCGAAAAAAATATCGGGACGATGATGCTCTCGGGCGAACTCGAAGCGACGCTCTTTTACCTTGCGAATCCAAACATGATTGACCGCAGCACCGCCGATCTTTGGCATCACCCGGACATCAAGCCGATATTTCCCGACGCGCTGGCCGAGGGAATCCGTTTCTACCGAAAGACCGGCGTCTATCCGATTAACCACGGAATGGTGATCAAACGGGAAATTGCGGAGGAGCATCCGTGGACGGTTTTGAATCTTTTCAAGGCGTTCAAGCTTGCGAATGAGGTTGCAGACGAGCAGCGGCTCGAGCACGCGAGCTATCATTTCGGAGCGGGCCTAATCTCCAGGGAAGCCAATGAAGCGCTTGCGAAACCCGTCGTCACGCACGGCATCAAGGCGAATCGCCACGTGCTCGAGACGGCTGCGCAATATTCCTTCGAGCAAGGACTGACGCCTCGGCTAACCAAGCTCGAGGAAGTGTTTGCCGCAAACGCGATGGACGAGTAGCGGCCGCGCGGCCACCGACGGAGGCAGTTTTCGGTGATCTCCCTTCGACGATTCAATCCTTCGATCATGTCGCTCATCCTCATCGTTTTCGCCGTGCTGTCCAATTCCGCCCTCTTAGCTGTCGACCGGAGGCTGCACCGCCGGCAGGCCTAAGAAGTGGCGCAGGCTTCAGCCTGTGGGGTTCTGGCCTAGGCAAATTCAAAATCCACAGGCTGAAGCCTGTGCCACCAAAACCGTCTCTGCATCTCAAAGGCAAATCCACCGGATTGCAGGCAGATGCAGCGGCGCACGCACCCGTGTTATCCTCGCCTGAGGGACAGGCGATGCGAATCGTTAAGGCTTGGTGGCTGCTGGGGTGCGCGTTTGCTTTAGTGGGCGTGGCCTATGCCTACCAAGCGCCGTTCCGCGAATATCCCTCTGTCGAGTACGGCATCCAACCGCTTCCTCCCGACTATCAGGAAAAGACGGAATTTGCGTTTGCGCGGCTGATGTATCCGCCGGGATGGAATGACGGCTACCGCGGACGCTTCGACGGAGACTGGCGGTTGGGCCTCTCCCTTTGGACGCAGGATTATCCGCCGGCCGACCGGGCCTTCTCCCAGGCAGTTCGCCGCTTGACGCGCATCCACACTCGATCCGTTGAACAATGTGTGAATCTTGATGATGGCGACGAGGTTTACAATTGGCCGTTCCTTTATGCTGTGCAGGTCGGCGAATGGGGCCCGACCGATCGCCAGATGTTGAAGCTGCGTGACTATCTTTTGCGCGGCGGATTTTTCATGGCGGACGATTTCCACGGCACGACCGAGTGGCAGGTGTTTGAAGAACGAATCAAGAAAGTTTTTCCGGATCGCCCCATTGTGGACATTCCAAACAACGATCCGATTTTTCACACGATGTTTGACCTGGACGACCGTTACCGGGTTCCGGGCGCCGAACACCTGCGTGTGGGCTACAAGAACGGCGGGATCGACGCGCACTGGATGGGGATATACGACGACCACGGCCGCGTCATGGTGGCGATTTCATTCAATTCCGATATCGGCGATTCGTGGGAGTGGTCAAATGTGCCGGGATATCCGGTGAAATACTCCGACCTGGGAATGCGCCTCGGCGTGAATTATGTGATTTACGCGATGACGCACTGAGAATGAAAGTAGGACAGGCTTCAGCCTGTCTGGTTTTTTCCAGTCAATCTAAAACTAAAACCGACAGGCTAAAGCCTGTCCTACTCAATGCACTGTAATATTGACTGTGGCCGTAGTGCGTCCAAACGCATTCGTGGCGTACAGCGTGTAGGTCGTGGACTGGGTCGGCGAGACCACCGTGCTCGCGCCGCGCACGGCGCCGATGTCTGGAGACACGATCAAGTAGGACGCGCCGCTGACGTTCCAGCTCAGCGTGACAGGCGTGCCCGCGGAAATAATTTGCGAACTCGCGGTGAAGCTTGTGATGGCAGGGCTCGCGCCGGCCGGAACATTCCCGGCCGTATAGATGGGATTCATCTCAACAACTTCGAAATCCGCCGCGGTGACGCTGCCCAAATTGTGCAAGTCGCTGTTGTCCCAGTTATCGTCCGGAGCCCCGCTGATGTACATCGAAGAGCCGTTGTCGGCCATGATCATTCCATACTTCTTGAGCGCCGTGAGAATCACCTGGTTCGCCGCGGAAAACGAGGAAATGTCAAAGCTGGCCTTGAGGCGCAGGCGCATGCCCATCGGCGCGGCGAGCGGGTTCGAGGAATTGGCGGCCCAATGTGACGCGGGCGGCACGAACGCGGCGCGGCTCGATTGCAGCGTGAATCGAAGCGCGTGGTTGATGTGGCCCGACGCGACTTCGTCGTAACGCGCGAGTCCCGGGAAAATGGGCAAGCCGGCGGCGTCGGCCGACGTCCAAGTGTACGGACGCTGTTCGTCGGCAGTGAGATCCCACACGGCGGCCGATCCGGCGTTCCAGCTCGCGGCATTCGGAGAAGAACTGTAGAGTTCATACAGCCAGCAATTGTTGTTGTCGAGCACGAGCACGTGCCGGTCCCCGCTGCCAGGAGCAGGATAGCCCTCGATCAGGGCGCTCACGGGTATCGGCATCGGTCCCGGATCGCTCTCGTCGCCATACGCCGTAAAAACAATCGGCACTGGCCCTTGCTGCGAGCCCACAACCAAGTACGGGATGCCCATGCTCTGCCCGTTGTAAAGACCCGAGCCAAAATCCGGATGCAAGCCAATGCCGGAGCCGATGAAATTGATGATCGCGCTGGAATTCGGGTCCACGGCAGCGGAGGAAATATCCTGATTCCATAGATTGTCCGCCGGAAACGGAACGAATCCGTTCAGACTGGCGCTCTGCCCGAGGCTCATTCCGCTGCAGCTCGGCGGCGGATTTCCGCCGCTGGTCGAAGTCACCAGCAAATTTTGGGAGGCGGAAGTGGCGCTTCCGGGATTGGGATTCATCACCGCGATGGAAAATGTTCCGGCCGAGGCCTCGTTGCCCGTCGCCGTGAGCTGGGTAGATGACACAAAAGTTGTAGCCAGCGGCGCGCCTGCGAGGAGAACTTGGGCGCCGCTGGCATATCCGCTGCCGTTTACCGTGATCGCGAACGCACCGGCGGGAACCGATGTCGGCGCAATGCCGGCGAGTACCGGCACCGGATTCTGCAATGTGACGGCGCTGCTACCTGTTGCAGAGGCGTCGGCCGAACTTACGGCGCGCACGGTCACAGTGTTGGAGCTTGGAAACGTCGCAGGCGCGGTGTACATGCCGGACGAGCTAATCGTGCCCGTTGCAGCGCTGCCGCCAGCCACGCCGTTGACCTGCCATGTAACGGCAGTGTTCGACGACCCGGCAACCGTCGCGCCGAAGGATTTCGTCGCGCCGGCCCGCACGTTCGCGCTCGCCGGTGAAACGGTAACCGTCACGCTCGATCCCGAAGGAGGCGTCGTGGGATTGGAAGCCAGCGAACTTTTCGTCGTGCCCGTGCAACCTGCGAGGGCCGCAGCTGCCAGCAGGAACACGAAAAGCGGTGAATGTCGCAAAGCGAATCTTTTCCATTTGTCCATAAGAAAGCACACCGAAAGCAAAGCCCCAGGCTTCTGGATTGCCTGTACGGAACTATGCCTCGGCGTGAGGCGCGGAACTACTGTACGGAAGGACAAAATCGGACACGGAACGCCGGAGCAGGCTGGACATCTCTCGAATGATTTGGGATCTACACCTGGCAATCGCTAGCGATTGTCGCGCTCAGAGTCGTCGATTTCAGGTGCGCTTGACCATGGAGTACGAATATAAGATCGATAGTAATATTGACATACCAAATCGATATCGATAAAATGATTCCAGGTCAAGACTATGCAAACGGTCAGAGTTTCCCCAAAATTTCAAGTGGTCATTCCCAAAGAGCTGCGTGAACGGCTCAAGCTCCGTCCGGGGCAGGACCTGGCGATATACGAAATCGACGGGCAGATTCGTTTGGAGATTTCGCACAAACCAAAGAGCCTGCGCGGCATGGCGCGGGGCCTTCAGTGGAAAGAAAGCGACCGCGACCATGCCGAAAGGCTCTGAGTTTTTCCTGGTGGATTCTTCCGGCTGGATCGAGTTCCTGGGAGACGGGCCGCTGGCGGACCGGTTTGCGCCCTATTTCGAGAGGGAGGAGCGCCTGATTGTTCCCGCGATTGTGCTCTACGAAGTTTACAAGAAGCTGCTTTCCGTCCGAGGTTCCACAGCCGCCGACAGGTTTCTTTCCGCCGCGTTGCGCGCCCGAGTTGTGCCGATCGACGAACG
The DNA here is from genome assembly GCA_963768275.1 of uncultured Acidobacteriota bacterium. Taxonomy (GTDB): domain Bacteria; phylum Acidobacteriota; class Terriglobia; order Acidiferrales; family UBA7541; genus Palsa-360. The sequence goes on along the minus strand of CAVYHH010000015.1, from coordinate 79,700 downwards.
GCTGGCCCTGCTCGCGGCGCGGATCAGCCTGGACCGGCGCCTGGCCATGGCCGACGCGATGATCTACGCAACCGCTTTAGCAGCCGGGGCGCAGCTCGTCACTTCCGACACGCATTTCAAAGGCCTGCCCGAAGCGACAGTCTTCTGAGCCGAGCCATGAGCGTTTTCCTGACGAAGGAGCGCCCCGCCTCAATTTACTTACCCACGACCAGTACGACAAACGTATCGGGAAGCACCATGTTATGAGTCGACCCGTGACCGTGCCTTGCCGTGATGACAAGGACATTGTGCGTTTTCATGTCCACGGTCATAGTCCGAGCGCCCGATTGCGTATCAAGTTCCTCCAGCACTTTGAAGCTTTCGGGGGAATCCTCATGAATGATCGTGAGAGTTCCTGAACCGCCGGCCGAGGCGAAAGCATTCCCCGTTTCCGGATCGAAGCCGGCGCCGTCGGTGCCTGCTCCTGTGCGCAGCGCTGCAACCACCTTGCCCGTGTCCGCGTTCATGATCACCATTTTCTGGTTGTCGCACGCGGAAAACAAGCGACGCGTCTTCCGGTCGATTGCCAGCCCCGAAGGTCCCGTGCCGGGCGCGAGCGGCCAGCGATGGGTGACCTTCATCGTCTCTGCGTCGACTTCGGCGATTTCATCCTTGTCCGTGATGTTGACGTAGACTTTGCCCTTGCCGTCGGACACGGCGGCCTCGGGCTGCCCTCCGAGCGCTACGGTGCCGGCGAGCGTGCCATCTTTGGCGTTGATCGCCGTCGCGTTGGCGCTGCTGCTGTTCATGACGAAAACGCGCTTGGTGACGGGTTCGTAGGTAAAGGAGTCAGGATCCTTGCCTGCTTTGACGGTCCCGATTTTCGCCAAAGTTTTCAGGTCGACGATGACCACCGAGCCGGCATCGCCACTCATCGCGTAGCCTCGCCCGAATTCGGGAACAGGAAGCAGTCCGGAAGTGCCTTCCAGACCGGTCACTTTGCCCACGACTTTGCCGGAATCCACGTTTACCACGTCGACGTGATTTTCCCGGCCGATGTAAGCGAGACGGGCATCGGGGTCCATCGTGATGTAGTCCCAGCCTTCCGTGCCGCCGGTCGTGATTTTTTTCACGATATGATAGCCGGAGGAATCGGGATTCGCGGGTAAGGCCCGCGCGAATCCGGCAAACAGAAGAGAAACCGCGAGGCCCAGTGTCGCACCCGTGATGACTGCCATGTTTCTGTGACGCATGGTGATCAATCCTCCCTTGTCAATCTGACTTCCATCCACGATCGTTCTTCCGCTCGTTTTTTCTGAACTAACTTTCTTCCTTGAACCTTCCTGATTGGGCTATGTTCTTCAATCCTGCATGGTATAGATCCTTACTTCGGCGCTCGTGTTGGCGCCTGCCGAAACCGCCAGATAAAAGCGGTCGAAGCCCTTGCCCTGCCTGCCAAAGTATCCAGCCGTGCCCGCGCCCACAACAGTAGGAATCTTGGAAATTACGCTGTAGTGATCGGGATCGGTCTGCTGGTAGACCCAGATGGAACCTGCCCGTCCCGGCACGTAAACCCGCTTGCGCTCGGCGCTGTAATAGAGATCGTCCGTGTCCTGAACGGTCGGCACGGAAGCGACCATTTTGCCCGTGGCCGTGTCGAAAACGGAGAGCGTCGCCGGTTCCCTGGTGCCCACGATGACCCGATGATCGGCCTCGTCGAGAGCCATGGGAAAATTCTGGGCCACGGTTACGGGCCAGCGCGTGAGTTCCTTTGTGGTGCGGTTGATGGCCACGATCTGTTTCAAATCCGGGACATTTACGTAAATGTTGGGGCCGTTCTTTTCCAGTTGGAACGATTCGGGCTCGCCCCCGAGTTTGTACACCTCATCGAGACGCTTGTTGGTCATCGCGTCCACCGCGGCGATTGCCGAGTTCTTCTCGTCATCGCCGCAGCCGACGTAGACACGCTTGGTCGCCGCGTCGTAGCGCAGATTGTCGGCGCCTCCGTCAAAATCCAGCGTGGAAATGAGCTTGTACGAGTCGCCGTCGTAGATGTAAAGCTTGCCCTTCTCGCTGGCCACAAACAATTTGTTGGCCTCCGGAGAAAAGGCCACACCCTGCGGATTGGGCACTCCGGTGATTTCGTGGGAGCGGGTTCCCTGGAAAAGATCGATGACCTCCACAGAATTGTTGCCCAGTCCTGAAACGAACACTTTGCCTTTGCCGGAAGCAAAATGGTCGAAACGCCCTTTCACACCTTCGAGTGGAACCGTAGCGGTCAAGATCAGCGGGGGCGCAGCCTCGGCCGCGGGCGGCGCGCTCGCGGGCGCGGTCGATTGGTTGACCTGACATGCCGTTAGCGCGCTGACAAGTGTCAGCAACAAGCCGATGCGGCAATATCTGCTCATCTTCTCCTCCCGCGAATGGCGAATTTAGCCAAGGGCTGGCCCATCAACAAATCGCAAACTAACGATAGAGAAGGGATCCTCACCACGTTTTGGTTAGCTTATGTACTACCGCATCGCCCCAAACGCAAGGAATCGTTGACCCGAGCCATCCTCGGTTGACTTGGGTTTGACGATGCTTGTAGGATGCGGTCCTCATCGCATCGTCGATGCTTGGAGGAAAATTCAATGTCCCATATTCGTTTCTCGGTATTGGCTGTAGCTACGCTTCTTCTCGTGGGCGCGTTCTCGATGACCGCGCTTTCACAGGATCTGCTCACGCAAAAAGTGATCTCAATGGAAATGGCGCAAACCATCGCGCAGGCGACCGTGGCGCAATGCCGGGCCAACGGCTACCGCGTCAGCGTAACGATCCTCGACAATGCCGGCCTGCTCAAGGCCTTTCTCCGTGACGACGGTTCCGGTGCCGGCACGCCCGATCTCAGCCGGAGCAAGGCTTACACGGCGCTGTTTTTCCGAAGGACGTCGGGGGAAACCGCCAAAGCCTTTGGCGCGATGTCGCCTCCGCCGAATGTTGCGGGCACCGTCATGATGCAGGGCGGCGTTCCGATCAAAGCAGGGACGGACACCATTGGCGCGATCGGCGTCAGCGGCGCTCCCGGCGGCGATAAAGACGAAGCCTGCGCGGACGCCGGCATCGCCAAAGTTGCCGACAAACTGAAGTAGAGCGGCTCGCGCTCAAATCAATGGAAAGCCAATTTCTGGCCGGCCTCGGCGGCGAGCGGTTCCCGCAGCGACGGGAACCGCTTTTCCGCCAGCGCCATGCCGCCGAAGAGCAACGCGACGTAGAACGCATCACCCGCCAGTGTGTTCCAAAATAAGGGCAAGCCTGCAACATAGCACGCGACTAAGCCGCCCCAATTCTTTGGATAGTTTCCAATCGATGACGCCCACATCGCGAAGTTGGTGATCAGAAAAAATTGAATTGCGCCGGCCACGGTGGCGCCGCCTATGCGAGGTGCGGATTTCTTCCGGCGCAGCCAGAACCCGATGGCGACACTCACAAGAAAACTTGCGTACACGTAGGGAATGAGCAGGTGGAAGCCGGTGAAAATATCTCCCGCAACGAGCGAGAGCAGCGGGACGGCGACGGCGGCTCGCTTGCTTGAAAAATAAGCTCCGCTGAAAAGCGCAAGCGCGCCGATCGGCGCAAAATTCATCGGATGTGGAACGATGCGGAGCACGGCCGCGGCAAGAACGATGCCCGCGATCAACGCCGCGCGGGGATGAATCCAATTTCCATTTTCTTTGTTCGTTTCTTTGTTCGATTGCAAGATCGTCTCCTCTCACTCCGGCAGCAGATCGCAGAAACAAAATCCGTCGCGCAATACTTTTTCTCCAACGCGACACGCGATCGCCGTCTTAAATACGGGGCCATCGAAAACGAAGGTGTGGAATTCACCGTTCTCTCCGCAGGGATCCACGCCGGGCGGCAAATCGGCGAAGAAAGATGCGTCCACCTCGCGGCCCGCGAAGGACGCATCGAGGACGCGAGGATCGACGCAGACGGCGATCGCGCGGAAACCGAGGCGCACAAATTCCCGCGCCAGCTCGCGCGTGTCGCGCTTCCAGATGGGAAAGATCGCCTGCATGCCGGCCTGGGCGAGATTTTTCTCGCGGTAGACGCGCAGGTCTTCGAGGAAGATATCGCCGAAGGCCACGCTTCGCACGCCCCGCGCGAAATGTTGGGCAAGCGCTTCCTTCATGCGCTCCTCGTAGATTGCGTTGATGCATTGCGGAGGAATCAAGACCGCGTGAAGCGGCAGGCCGAGCGATTCGGCCTGCCTTTCGAGCAATGCGCGCCGCACTCCGTGCATGCTGATGCGGTCGTACTCTTCTGTAATGGTCGTCAGCAGAGCGGTGATGCGGCAGTCCTGCGCCCCACGCAAAGCGTGCAACGCCATCGCGCTGTCTTTCCCACCGCTCCAGCAAAAGAGGACGTCTTCCTGCACGCGATCCTCACTCATGGCGCGTCGTGTATTTCACGCCAATGCGAAACTCGCGACCCAGCGCGGGAAAGCCATCCACCTCGGAATATTGCTTGTTGGCAAGATTGGCGATGCGGCCGTAGACGCTGAAGCCTCGCGCGATGTTGTAGGTCGCCGCGACATTGATCAGCGCGTAGCCTGGATTGATGATCTGCCCGGGAAAATTGTAATCGAACCGCTGGCCGGTGAAATATCCGGAGACGTTCCAGTTTATCCGCCAATAGTTCGCGTTGAGCATAATATTTCCGGAATTCACCGGCCGGCGCAACAGGCGGCTGCCCGGAAGATAGTTCGGGTCGAGGTCGGCGGGATCGGTGGGCGCGGAGAGCGTCCGCGTGGAATCGTATGTGTAATTCGCGCTGCCGCTGAGCCAGCGTGTGATGCGCGCTTCGCCGGAAAAATTCGCGCCGCGAGCGCGCGCCAGGTCGGTGTTGAAGAAGGTGCCGGCGCCAAACGGGGCGCCAACCACGAGACACGCGGGCGATGGAGCAACATTGAGGAAGCTGATGATGTTGTGAAACCGGCTGTCAAAATAATCCGCAGTGACGCGCACGCGGTCGGAAGCCAGTTTTTGATCCACTCCGGCATGAAACGTCCGGCTCTCTTCCGGGGAAAGAAAGGGATTGCCCGGGAAACAGGGATCGTTCCCGAAGGATTGATCGAATCGCGGCTCCACAATTCCCTGCCCGTATGTGGCGTGAAGGCGCGTGTCTCCAAATGCGCCCTGAGCGACCCGCAGGGCATACGACGCGCCCGCGCGGGGAACGACGCGCGTTCCGAAATCGGCATTGTCTTCGGCGCGCGCTCCTGCATTCAATGTCAGCCGCGCAACCGGCTGCCAGCGTGCATCGAGAAAGCCCGCCTGATTGTTGCGGCGTTCGTGCATTCCGACAGAGCTGAGGAACCCGTTTTCCACCTCATATTCGTAGCCGGCCGTGATGGCAAATCCGCGCACCAGGTATGTGGACTGCTCGGCGAATCCGGCGCGGTTGTACTGAAAGAAGGAAGAGAAGAACGGATCGAAATTGAATTCGCGGAAGTAGAGTTCCGTGCCGCTCACCTGATGGCGCCAGTGGGAACCCGTTTCAAACTCCCCATGCAACCCGGCGCTGAAATTGTGGAGAGAGATGGTGTCGGTGAGGTTGGCCGGCTGTAACAGAGTCTGCCCCGGCGTGCCTGCTTGGCTGTCATTATCACGCAAGCCAAGACTGATGCGCGCAGTATCGGAAAATCGCCAGCCAAAATTCCCCGAGAGCGTTCGATTGCGGAATGCGTCATTCGGTCCCTGCCCCGCCGTTTCGAGATCGGAAACTCCGGCGGAATAATCGAATCGGCCGACCAATCCGGAAAGCTCCGCGCCTCCGCGTCCGGTAGCGAAATTTCCGCCGTCCGCGAAGGCCGTGAACTCCGGAATGCGCGTTGTGCCACGATGCGTGAAAATCTGGATGACTCCATCCATCGCGTCTGATCCATAGAGCGCGCTTTCCGCTCCGTGGACAACTTCAATTTTGTCGATGTTGTCGAGCGTGAAGTTGGAGAAATCGATGAGGCCGCCCGGCGTATTCGCGGGCACACCGTCCACCAGCACCTTGGTGTAATTTGAGTTGCCTCCGTCGAGGAACAGCGACGCTTGTCCGCCTTCCGGCCCCGTGCGCCCGAGGCTGAAGCCCGGCTGCGTCGCCAGCAAATCCGGCAGTGAAGTTGCGACGCGCTGATCGATCTGTTCACGCGTAAGAATTGTGAGAGGCGCGGGCGAAGAGTCCGCAACAAGCGGCAGCGCCTGCGCAGTGACGACCACTTTCGAGGAGAGCGGCTCGAGCGCCAGGCGAACCTGCAGTTCGCGTGTTTCTCCCGCGGCAATCGTAATTTCCTGCTTGGCCGCCGCGAATGAATCGCGCGCAATCGTGACGCGATAGCGCCCCGGCGCGAGTGTCAAAATAAACCGGCCATCGCTGCCGGAAACGCCGTGCGCCGGTGAACTTGCCGGCGGAATGGTTTCGGCCCTGACTTGAGCGTCCGCAATCACCGACCCTTGCGGGTCGGTGACGATGCCGGAAATTTTAGCGGTTTGCGTTTGTGCCACGGAACTAGGTGCAATAGACAAGCCGGCCAAAAAAGCGGCAGCACAAGAGGAAATCAATATCCGTACGGAGAAACGCATGAGGAGCCTCCTCTCCCGGCTCGCGCGGGAGGTAAAGGTTGTCCGCGTGTCCGGGATCGTTTCCGGCTTTCGCGGTTGCGGACTCCGTCGGTCTCCTGGCTCGGCGGCACTGCGCCGCGCGGCCTTCCCGCCCCGGAAATGCAGGGCAGTGGCTCGCGCGGAATTTCTCCCGCCTTACAGTCGCGCGGCGGCGACGGTCTTGCACCGTCTTCCCGGCACGGAGTCTGCGGCCATTGTGGCGAAGCGTTTTGAGTAGCACAGGCTTCAGCCTGTGGGGGTTTGTAATTGCAAGGACTAAACCCCGCAGGCTGAAGCCTGCGCCACCGAACCCTCCGAATTCCGCGGATGCTCCTTCCTTACTGAACTGCAAAGCATGGCACCCGCGGCACTGCTGTTGAAAAAATCTGTTACGTAATGTCCTCGCCGCGGCGCGCGCGCAAATTCACGCGCGGCCTTCCGGCAGGACCCAGTTCCACATCCAGCGGTGCGTCAAACACTTGCTCCAGTAATTCCTTTTGATAAACGGCGGCGGGCGGGCCGACGCGCAGGCAGCGCCCATGCTGCAGCAACACGACCTGGTCGGCAAATTCCGCGGCGAGCCCAAGCTCGTGCGTCACGACCACGACCGTGTAGCGATTCTCCTGCGCGAGTTGACGCAAGCGTTCGAGCAATTCCACCTGCGCACCGATGTCCAGGTGCAGTGTGGGCTCGTCCAGCAGAATCAGCCGAGGCTGTTGCGCCAGCGCCCGCGCCAAAATCACGCGCTGTTTTTCGCCGCCGGACAGTTCGCCGATCGTGCGTTTCGACAAGTGCTCCGCGCCCACTTGCGCGAGGGCGTTGCGGGCGATGTCGATGTCCTCGGGATTCGCAAATCGCAGCGCCCGCCCGTACGGGAAGCGGCCTTGCAACACAAAATCTCCAGCCAGGGCTGGATAAACGATCGGGCTTTCCTGGTGCACGACCGCAATGCGTTGCGCGCGCGTCCTCACGTCGAGCCTGCTGGTTTCCTCGCCGTCGAGTTCCACGCGCCCGGAAAGCGGCGCAATCGTTCCCGTGATCAGCCGCAGCAGCGTCGATTTGCCGCTGGCGTTGGGGCCGAGAATCGCGACGATTTCGCGATCGCGCGCCTGGAAGCTGGTTGCGCCCAACGTGAACGTCGGGGCGGATAGCTCGCTCGGCGCGTAGGCGTAGCTCGCTTGCTCAACGTTCAACCGCACCGCTTGTTCGCGGTGTGGCCGGTCGTCGCGCCCGCCGGCCGTTTGCGCAAAAGTATCCGGCGCGCTCATCGCAGACCTCGCCGAAGCAAATAGATGAACACAGGCGCCCCGGCCATCGCCGTCATCGCGCCCACCGGCAATTCGGTCGGCGGCACAATCGTGCGCGCGAGCGTATCGGCTAGAACGATGGCAATCGCGCCGCACAAGGCCGAAGCCGGAATCAGCAGCCGGTAATCCGATCCGAAAATCAGCCTCACCGCGTGCGGGACGAGCAAGCCGACGTAGCCGATCGCACCGCTGGCGGAAACGGCCAACGCCGTCAAGAGCGACGCGCACACATATACGACCAGTTTGACGCGAGTCACGTCCACGCCCAGGTGGATGGCTTCGCGCTCGCCCGTGAGCAGTAAGTTCAAATCCGCAGACGTGCTGTAAATCGCCCCGATCCCCGCAAAGAGGCCCACCGTGAAAATCCACTGCATCCCGGCCGACACGGGCGTGGATAAATCCCCCATCAGCCAGAAGACCATGCCGCGCAGGTCGCGCCCGCTGAGCGTCGTCAATAGAAACATAATGATTGCGGAAAAAAACGACGCACAGATGATGCCGCCGAGCAAAAGCGTCGTGCTGTCGAGCTGGCCTTCGCGCCGGCCCAGAAAATAAACTCCTGCAATCGTTGCGATGGCCCCAAGAAAGGCGCCGAGCGGCGTGACCAGCGCAAACCCCGGCGCGATGATGAGCGCGAGGATCGAGCCAAGCGCCGCGCCGCTCGAAACACCCAGAACATAAGGATCGGCCAGCGGGTTGCGCAGCAACGCCTGGAAACTCGCCCCCGCAACCGAAAGCGCCGCGCCCACCAAAATCCCGAGCAAGATGCGCGGCAGGCGCAAATCAAAGACAATCAGGCGGTACTCGGTCGGCAATTCGTTGGCCCGGCCGATCGCTATCCGGCCGAGATCCAGGACGAGGTCGGTGACGGAGATGGGCACGGCGCCCAGCTTCAGAGCGAGCACCACGCACGCCAGCAGCAAGACCGCAAGGCTGCCGCAGGTCCACAGTAATCGCCGGAGTGTTAGCGGGCGCATGCGCAGGCCTCTTCGATCTTTGGGGCCAGTGGCGCAGGCTTCAGCCTGTGGGGTTTAGTCCTTGCAAGTCCCAAACCCCACAGGCTGAAGCCTGCGCCACTGGCGAATGCCTCCGGGTGAAGCGCGCGGGCGAGATGCTCGATGGCGTCCACCATTCGCGGTGCGGGACGATTGATCGCGTCGCTGACGACAACGATATTGCCATTCTGCATCGCCGCTAGATTCTTCCAGCCGGGACGCGTGCGCAATTCGTCGATGTCACGCTGCGTGTTTCCGGCGTGCGCGCTCGCAAAGACCAGAACTTCCGGCTGAAGCTGGACAATTTCTTCCATGCTGACATGCGGCCACTCGGCCTTTGTGTTCACGACAGAGCGGCCTCCCGCGTGGCGCAGCGCGTCCGCAATAAATGTGTCGCGTCCAACCGAAATCAACGGATCGGTCCACACAACGAAAAGCACGCGCCGCGGGGCTGCGCCGGCGAGCCGGCGGTCGAGATCGGACAAGCGCCCGCGAAGATCCTCGGCCACCATGGCGGCCGATTTTTCCACGCCCAGTGCGCTGCCGAGATGTTCCACGGATACGACCATCTCCTCAACCGAATGTGGATCCCTGACGGAGTACACCGGCAAGCCGATGCGATCCAGCGCGTTCACCGTTTCGTGCCGGTTAATCGACGTCGCGAGAACCAATTCGGGATTCAGCGCCACAACCTCTTCCAAGTTTGGATTCACGGGCCCGCCGACATGCGGTTTCTGCAAGGCCTCCGGCGGATAATCGCAAAAATCGGTGTCGCCAACCAAATGATTTCCGTCGCCCAGCGCAAAAACTATTTCCGTAAGGTTCGGCGCAAGAGAAACGATGCGATTCACTTCCCGCGGAACTTGGACTCTCCGCCCGTCTTCATCCGCGATTTCGCGCCCGGGCAGAGGGGGCGTGTGCGCGGCGCTGGTTTGTCCCGCGACGGCCGCATCGCACAGAACTAGAAATAGCATCGCGACCGTTATGCAAATCGCGGCAAGCCGGCGTTCCTCTTGTTCACCTTCTAGAAGCTCTCTCATGATTGATTTTTGTGGGTCGCGGGTTTACAAGCTGCGACAAAATAGCTTCCAGAAAATTGGGCTTTAGCCCCCGTGCTTCTTTGGTTCTGAATTCCACACCCATTGACCAGATGACCGCTCATTTCCACAGTGCGTACACGGCGGATTCAAGCGTCAACTCCCAATCTTGCGCCTATAAAAACAAAAAAGCCCCGCGAGAAACACGAGGCGCGAAAAGCCGCACCCTTTCTCGCGAAGAGTGCCGGCTACGGCGGCCCGGGAGGGTGTCCTGACTTACGGCGTTTCGCCGATCACAGTGGCGGGACCGTGGCCGATTCTCACGGCCTTCCCCGCATCCCAAACCTGCTGAATGTCGAATCGAAGTCTATGTTGCGCGAAGATCGGTGTCAACTCCTGGCAACTATGCGAATTGGGCAGCTACGATTGGACATCCCTCCGAATGTTAAATTGTTGGACGGTCATCCGATCCCGCGCGGGCTGTGCTCAAATTGTTAATTAATTGTTGCGTAGTTGCATTCGCCAGAGTGTCTGGAATGTGCAGCCGCCCGCTTGCTAGCATCTTCCCATGTCCTCGATTGGCTTTCTTCTGGCACCGCTGCGGGACATTCCGGCGGAGCGTGACGAACAGTGGATGAGCACAGTCCAAAGTTGGCTTCACATCGCCAACTGGACCTGGTTCAACATCTGGAAAGGGCTCCCCGAGCAACAAAAGCGCGGCGTGCCCAAGTTTCCTCCGGGCGCCGGCCTCTCCAGCAACGCAATGTCTGCCACGCGAAAGAAGGATCCGGAGCTCATTCGTTCAGCCCAACCATGGGCGGAGCGAGCCTGGCAAGTCTGGAATGATTCAGAACGCAAGGCTCCACTTCCTGTAGTCGACGCGGCCGCCGCTCACGAGGCCTTGAGCCTGGATTCGCGCATGAGCCTTCCGGAGTTGATTGGGTACAGCGGCGGATTTAAGCCTGTGCCTCTAAAAAAGTTGAAGCGTGGGGGAAGCTATGCGTTCCTCAAGAACGAGGGCGATCCGAACGCTCAGGCGTTTGGCAAAGAGGACGACTCTCAGCGTGCGCTCTTTCTTGAGATCGCTCGCGGTCATGGCGGAGATCATCTCGCCATTTGGACATTCGGGCACGCATTGCACATTCTCGTGGCGCGCTCGCCTTCGCCAGGAACACGACCCACGCTGCAAGGGCCGTTCTCTGTGCGAACACGCGTGGCTGCTGGAACAAACCGTCCGGGGGGCTTCGTCGAGAAACTGGAGGGCGCGCTGGCTGGCAGCGTTTTGCGCCCCGACTTTGGCAGTCTTCGCCGCGAGATTGCCAAGCCTGAGCTCTCCGTAGAGGCATGCTTTGAAGCCCTGGGATTGCCGGGCGCACGCGACTTTGCTTCCCCCGATACCGCGGCGCATTGGAATGAAATGGACCGGGCCGGGTTTGCGCTCCTCACCGGACAGCCCGCCGACAAGAAAGATGTTAAGAGCCTCAACGAATTGTTGGAGCCCTTGGGTGATTCGACGAACCTTCCCGCCAAGGCTAAAGTCGGCAATGGCCAGGTCGCCCGTGTCGTGGCCAACTTCATCGTTGATCTGAAGAATACGCTGGGCGTATCTGAAGCAGGCCCCTGGGCAGAAAGGTTCCGAGCCGCTGGCTTTTATTGGGACATTACCGACGGCGAGGCAGTGATGCGTTTGACGTTCGGCACGGACCTCGCCGGCATCGGAACATCCGCTTCACTGGCACGCCTGCTCGCCCATTTCCCAAAGAGTCTGATGAGAGACCCTGTCTTCCTCGCCATGCTGGCATTGGAATGCGAAGCGGCCAACGGCCACGCTTATGTCGAAGGTTTGTCAATGCTGGCTGAGCAGACCGGCGTGGCGGGACTTGTCTTGGTAGTGGCGACCGCCGATCAAGAGTCGGCTCTTCGAGAAGCTCTCGGAATCTCCTCTGACGATGCGAAAAAGAATGACGTTGAAGGATCGTGGTGCGGCGAAGCCTTGATTTCCGGAACTACCTTAACGAAAGGTGATCCGGCGGACGCAGCGCGGCGCTTCATGGTCAAGGCCAAGGCGACGGGCACAATCGCCGAGCTGCCGCCAGGAAAAGCCGTCAACCTTACGTGGTACAAAGCTGGCGAGGAGGTGGACAACGCCAAAGAAGCGAGGCCCGGCCCGGTGGATCACAACGCTCTGAGCGCAGCCGCCAAAGCTTTCCTGCCGCGCGAAGGCTTCATCGCCCTGGGAGCAGGCGACATCCTCGCGCCAGGTCCATGGCATGAAGGCTCCTATTCGGGAGAAAGTGCGCCAGGCGTGGAAGACCATCGGGCCAAAAAGCGGCGGCACGTGCAAAAGCTGATGAGTTCCGAAGTTCAGGCCACACCGATTGCCGCGATGGGTGAATTGTTTTCGATCCTGGGCTCCTCGCTGAGATACCAGGGCTCCTTGTCAGAGCAAGACGGAGGCATCGTTTCGCTGCGAGTTGTACTGCCGGTAGAAGACGCGACCTGGGTGAGGGACCTCCGCAACGATTTCAAAGGGCGCTCCCTGGTGGATAGATACGGCGAAGTCTGGGCCGACGGAAAGGATATCCGCGGATATTCATGTTCCAGCCTGGACGTTGCGCTCTTGGTGCAGGTACTGGGGGACGCGCCTGCCGGAACGATGATCGCAGTCGGTGTGGGAAGCGGCGTACTCGGCGCGTGGCGCATCGTTTGATTGCGCTGCACGATACAATGTCAGGTGAATTGGTCGCAGGCCGGTCGTTTTTCCGAGCTTTCCCATCTATACAGGGAACGCCAAGTCCTTCAAAACTTTTAGAAAAACAGGCGTGTCAGAAGTTCAGGTGCGCGAGAAACACGAGCCGCATGGCACCGCACTCTTTCTCGCGAAGAGTGCCGGCTACGGCGGCCTAGGAGGCTGCCCTGACTGCCGGCGTTTCGCCGATCGCAGTGGCGAGACCGTGGCCGATTCTCACGGCCTTCCCCGCATCCCAAACCTGCTAGTTGTCGAATGGCTGTCTATTTTGCGCGCTGAGCACCGGCCGTCAGGGGCTACAGGGATATTTTCTGCTGACGCCGCCCTGCGTTCTGGATTTCACTTTCTGAGTGGCCGTCAATACTTCCGGGACATCGTCTATTACCACTCCACAACTCGTTGAGTGCCGTAAGACTTCCGTTGCGTTCTCCCGATGCGGCTGACACCTCTAGCGTGCGCACGCGTTGAGCGCAATTCGCATCGCGACGATAAGATAGATAGAGCTATCCGCTTTTTTCAACGGCCTGTTAGACTTCCGCAGAGGTGATCGCCGTGGTTCCTGCGCTTCTTGTCGGGCATGTTTTGGGACTTGTGTTTTGGGTGGGCGGCTTATTGGTGACGTCCATGGCGCTTACGCGCCACACCCAGGAGGCTTCGGCGGATGCGCGGCAAGCGCTCGCCCGCCTGGAGCGCATCTACCTGCGAGGCCTGGCGGATCCCGGAGCACTGCTGACGATTCTGGCGGGCGCCAGCCTGATCATGACGAACTCTTCCTACTATCTTCATGCGCCCTGGCTGCATATCAAACTCACCTTCGTGTTGCTTCTGATCGGCCTGCACGGAATTGTGGCCGTGAGAACCAAAAGATTCTCGACCGGACGAATCACAATGCAACGCAGCGAAGCACGATTGCTGGTGCTGGCCACGCTGCTCCTGTTTCTGTCCATCCTCATAGCAACACTGGTGGGTCAAGTTTATCTGACCTAAGTGCGCACGGCGGCGGGAAGTCAGGTGCGCGAGAAATCGCGGGCGTCCGGCTCTTGCGTCCAGTGGACGTCGTCGATCCACCAGCGGCCATCCGTTCGGATCAGCGTGAATCGCGCGCGGTAATCTTTGTCGTCGGCGCCGTGGAGATAGATTTCCAGGGTGACGCCGGGGCCGCTGATTGCCGGCGTTTCCGCGCGCACCACGTCCGCGTGAAACATGCGCCAGTGCCTGACGAACAACTCGTGCCAGGTGTCAAAGGAAACTTGCCCGCGGTAGCGGAGCGAAAACATGTCGTAGGCCGGGCGCAGTTCGCCGCGATCGAGTGCGCGAAGCTGCGCGCGAACGATTTCCTGGGGGCCGGTGGCGAAGATGCCGAATGGCGCGTCAACGCGAACCAGGATCCACGATGTCAGGATGAACGCGGCCAGCGAGAGCGAAAGGAGCAAAAACAAATTGTGGCGGAAACTGCGCCTGCGCGAAGCCGCATTCTCCTGCTCCGCAACGGCTGCGCGTCCGTCTTCGGCCGGCACGCTCCGCGGGACCATCGTCGATGTGCAACTGAAGCAGTCAGTTCAGCGGGCGGCTTCAGGCTCATGCCCGGGCCGGGGATCGACGCACTGTTCGGGGGGATTGGGTTCAGGAATGTTTTGCGGATCGTCCATACGGATCTCCCGCGCGGCGGGGAGACGCGTTCAGCGTACCTAACGATTCTTCCACTGTGGCTTGCGTTTTTCAAGCAGCGCGCGCAATCCCTCCTGGGAATCCTCGAGGCGATACAGTTCGTTCAGGAAAATGCTCATTGAATGGCGCAAGGAGTCGCGCAGGGACATTCCCATTCCGGCCAGGACCGCTTTCTTGGCCATGCCCAGCACAGCGCCGGATTGCGCCGTGATCTTTCCGATGAGTTCGTTCACCGCGGCTTGCAGTTGCGCTTCCGGCACCAGGCGATTTACGAGGCCCAGGTCGCGCGCCCGTTCGGCGGAGATAGCTTCGCCGGTCAGGACGAGTTCGAGCGCTCGCTTCGGTCCGACGATGTGGGGAAACATCGTCGAAGCCAGCGGCGGAAACATTCCGATGGTGATTTCCGGCAGGGCAAACCGCGCCCGCGGCGTGGCCACCACCAAATCCCCATAGGCGACGAGTTCCGCGCCGCCGCCGATGGCCGCGCCGTCCACGACCACGAGCACGGGCTGCGGGGCTTCCACCATCGCGATGCAAGCAGAGTGAAACGCGTCCAGCATCGAAAATGCACGCTCGCCGGTGTACTCGCCGATATCCACCCCCGCGGAAAAAACTTTTCCGGCCGCGTCCAGAACGATCAGCTTCACCGCGCCATTTTCGGCAACCATCCCGATGCCGTTCGCGAGTTCGCGCAGCATCTGCTCATTCAATAAATTGTGTTCGGGGCGCTGCAGCGTGAGGCGCGCTACCGGACCTTCGATCTGGTGACGGATGAATTCAAGGCCACGCGGCGCGTGTCGCGCGGACCGAGCGAGCACTTCCTCTGTCTGGACTTCGTCTGCCATTTTTGGCTCCGATTTATGCTAGCACGTCCGAGGCCGGCCAAAAACGAAGCCGTAAGAGCCGCGAAGTTAAGAGTTAACAGTTTGCCCGGGAACGTTAATCTCCCGATTGGCGTGACGCAAGCCGCCAATCGGGAGATTGGCGTTCCCGGGCTTCCACTATCGACTTCCCCCTCGATACACGAATCACAAGTCACGAATCACCTCTCTTCATGTATTCTATCCGGCATGCATGACTTGGGATATTTTCGCGAACACCTCGGAGAATTTGAACAGATGGCGGCCAATCGCGGCGTCACCATCGACTTCAACAGCTTTCGCGCGATCGATCAAGAACGCCGCGAACGAATCACCACCGCCGAGCGATTGAAAGCCCAGCGCAACAAAGCCAGCGAGGAAATCCCGCGCCGAAAGAAAGCCGGGGAGGACGTCTCCGCTTTGCTGGCGGAGATGAAACAAGTCTCGGAGGAAATCAAGCTGGCCGACAAGCGCATCGCGGAACTGAACGCGAAGCTTTCGGATTTCATGCTGACGGTGCCGAATCGCCCGCACAGCTCGGTCCCAGTCGGCCACGACGCCGCGGCAAATGTCGAGGCGCGCCGCTGGGGCGCTCCGCCAAAATTTGATTTCAAGCCGCGCCCGCATTGGGAAATCGCCGAGAACGCCGGGATTCTCGATTTTCAACGCGCGGCGAAAATAGCCGGAACGCGTTTTGCGGTCTACCGCGGCCTCGGCGCGCGCCTCGAACGCGCGCTAGCCGCGTTCTTTCTCGACACGCATGCGGCAAACGGATACACCGAAATCCTCCCGCCGTTCATCGTGAACACGGCGGCGCTGACCGGCGTTGGCCAGTTGCCGAAATTCGCTGCCGACATGTTTCATCTCGAAGGCACCGACCTGTGGCTGACGCCGACGTCCGAAGTCGAGCTCACCAGCTTCTATCGCGACGAAACGCTCGACGCCGACCTGCTGCCGATCAAGCTTTGCGCTTGGACGGCGTGCTTTCGCTCCGAGGCCGGCGCGGCCGGAAAAGACACGCGCGGCCTCAAGCGCCAGCACCAATTCCAAAAAGTCGAAATGTTCAAATTCACGCGCCCGGACCAGAGTTACGACGAACTCGAATCCCTCGTCGCCAACGCCGAACAAGTTCTTCAGAAGCTTGGCCTGCACTACCGCGTCGTATGCCTCTGCACGGGCGACATGGGTTTCGCTTCTTCAAAAACGTATGACATTGAAGTGTGGCTTCCCTCTGCGAACGAGTTCATGGAAATTTCCTCCTGCTCCAACACCGAATCGTTTCAGGCGCGCCGCTCCGGCATCCGCTTCAAGCCCAAGGGCGGCAAAAGCGAATTCGTGCACACTCTGAACGGCTCGGGCCTTGCCGTGGGGCGCACATGGCTGGCTATCATGGAAAATTATCAGCAAGCCGACGGCTCTGTGCTGATCCCGGAAGTGCTGCGCCCTTATTTGGGAACGGATCGAATCCCGGCAAAGCCTTGAATTTGCTCTCCATTCGCTTCCGGCGCCGGGCCGTCTAAGCTGCCATCCTGCCGCATCTTGTGGGAATTTGAGGCCTTCTCGGAAGCGGTGGCACAAACACTACCCTCCCTGGTCGCCGGAGGCCAATTCTACGTTAAGTGATTTATTATGAATGACTTACTATGATTCCCCATATCAATCATGTTAAGAGACGTGTTTCCAGAGCATCTACGCTCAAAATATCCGGGTTCTTTGGTTGACACCGCTTTTCCCGGTTGACTACACTCGGCTTATTGCGCGGTCATCAACCGTGCTTTAAGAAAGATCAGTAAATCTTTCAAGGGGCTTCGGCCCGCCTGGTTCTTCGGAAAGCAATCGGAGTGGGTGACCGGAGAACACGCGCGGCAGGCTGGGCCACGACGAGCCGCTGGGAAGCGTCGAGCGGGTGAATTTACAAGAGCGAATCGATCGATGGGTGAGTCGAGGGCTGGCGCGGCTGATGGGCAAGCTGCTCGCTCGGGCTCTCGGAAACGCAAGGCCGGCATCGGTGCCTCACCCGCCGGAGACGCGCTCGGCGATTCCTTTGCATCGCGATCCCTGGTGCGGCACGTACGTCTCACCTGAGATTTCATTTCCCTTGGAGCAAGCGGGCCAGGTGTTGCACTTCTGTTCAGCCGAGTGTCGCGCGCGGTACGGGCGTTCTTCGCAGCGCGCGGCAAGTGCGTAGTCGCAATACTCAAGGAGAGAAACGTCCATGGCCACGGTCGTGAAACCGGTCCCTCAACCCATCCTTCCGAGGATGGCGCCGCGCGAAGACCTGAACCCGTTTCGCATCGCGCAAATCCAGTTTGACATGGCGGCGGAATACTTGAAGCTCGATCCGGGCCTGCGCCAGATCCTGCGCACGCCGAAGCGCGTCATGGAAGTTTCTATCCCGGTGAAAATGGACAACGGCCAGACGAAAGTCTTCACCGGATTCCGCGTGCAGCACAACGTGTCGCGCGGACCGGCCAAGGGCGGATTGCGCTATCACCCCAATGTCACGCTCGATGAAGTGAAGGCGCTGGCCGCCTGGATGACCTGGAAAACGGCTACTGTAAATCTCCCGTACGGCGGCGCCAAGGGCGGCGTCGTTTGCGATCCCAAGCGCATGTCCAAGGGCGAACTCGAGCGCATGACGCGCCGCTACGCCTCGGAAATTCAGCCGATCATAGGCCCGGAAGTCGATATCCCCGCGCCGGACGTTTACACCGACGCGCAGACGATGGCCTGGATTATGGACACGTACGCCATGACGGTCGGACATGCGGCTCCGGGCGTCGTGACCGGCAAACCGGTTTCCATTGGCGGCTCCGAAGGACGCCTGGACGCGACCGGACGCGGTGTGCTGTACGTGGTTGAGGAAGCCTGCAAGGTGAAGAAAATTAATTTGCGGGGCGCGACCGTCGCGATCCAAGGGTTTGGCAATGTCGGCTCGGCCGTGGCGCGGCTCTTTGCGGAGAAAAAAGCGAAAATTGTCGCGATCAGCGATTCCCGCGGCGGCGTGCACAATCCCCGCGGCATTGATCCGCTGCGTGCGTTGCGGTACAAGGAGCGTTCCGGCACGGTCGTCGGGATGCCGGGCGCGTCCCGCATCTCCAACGACGAACTTCTGGCGCTGAAGTGCGACATCCTGGTTCCCGCGGCGCTGGAAAATGTCATCACGTTGCACAACGCCGACCAGATCAAAGCGAAAATCATTGCCGAGGCCGCGAACGGGCCCACCACGCCGCACGCGGATGAAATCCTTTCCCGCAAGGGCGTGTTCGTCGTGCCGGATATTCTCGCCAATGCCGGCGGCGTCACGGTCAGCTATTTTGAGTGGACCCAGGATTTGCAGGGATTTTTCTGGCAACTGCAGGAAGTGAATTCCAAGCTGGAATTCGTGATGCGCCGCGCCTTTAACGACGTGCACGAAACCATGCGCAAATTCCACGTTTATCCGCGCGCGGCCGCATACATTCTGGCTGTGGGCCGCGTCGCCGACGCCACTTTGGTCCGCGGTTTATTTCCCTAAGAACGAGATTGCTCTACGAAAGGGAGTCATTCTGCCGATTGGACTCCCTTACTTCCCTTCAAGAAAATCAATCAACTCACTGCGCGAAAATCCCGCTTCACGCAATAACGAGAGAAGAGTTCCCTTCGGAAGGTCGCGATTGTGCTGGGGTACAACCGCACGTCTCTTGGACGTTGGATTGTAGAAAATGAAGTGACTGCCGGAAACGTGATCGAGGATGAATCCATTTTGTTTTAGGAATTGGACAACTTCGCGCGGCTTAACGGCGGGAAGCTTGGGCATATTCGAGATCCAGGGAGGCGACCAAGGTTTCGTCGTCGGTGGGAATTGGCTCCTTGTGCTTTTTTAGGCTCTCGATGTATCCACAAATCGCGTCCTTCGCCATTTTCTTGGCTTCGCCTAATGTGCGTCCGTACGTAACGCAACCAGGCAACGCTGGTACAATTGCCGTGAAGCCGCCCTCGGGTTCCGGGCGCAAAAAAATGTTGAACCGGAAGTGAGTCTTCTTCATAACATCTGGAATGATGCTATAAGAACCACAGTCGAGTCAATCATCGCTGTGCTTGCTTCAAATCTGCACACCATCGGTTTCGGACATCGTCGAAAATTTCTAGAATCCATCACGTGCGGGAAAAAAGATGTTGCGCGCGGACCTTCACGCGCGTACATTTCGACTTGCCGGCTCGCGCGACGTTCTTGCGCGGCCGGTCCACTTTTCTGTGGGCGATTTTTGTCGCGGAGGGACTCGAAACATTGTCCAATCACCTGAATGTGGCTCCGCCGATCGTCCTGACGATCGCGGGTTTCGATCCATCCGCCGGCGCGGGAATTGCGGCAGACCTCAAGACCATCGCCGCGCACAATTGTTACGGCGTCGCGGCCATCACGGCGCTGACCGTGCAATCCACGCAGGGCGTGAAATCCGTCCATGACACTCCCGCCGCGGAGTTGCGCGCGCAGTTGGACGCGCTCCTCGAAGACATAAAAATTTCCGCGATCAAGATCGGAATGCTGGGCCACCGCGGGAACGCCGTTGTCGTTGGGGAATTTTTGGATCGTGCCGTCGTGGCGAATGTGGTCCTCGATCCGGTGATGAAATCCACTTCGGGCGAAACCGATTTGGTCGATGCTGGCGGAATCAAATATATCTCTGAAGAATTACTGAAGCGCGCAACGGTGGTAACGCCCAATATTGCCGAAGCCGAAGTTCTTTCCGGCATTCAAATCAAGGATCACGCTGCGATGGAAGCCGCGGCGCGCAAGATCGTCGAGCGCGGCGCGCGCGCCGTGGTCGTCAAGGGAGGCCACATGGAGAAAGCCATCGACGTTCTCTTCGACGGGATAGAAGTATTGCGGTTCGGCGGCGATCACCTCAAGAGCGAAAACACGCACGGCTCAGGATGCACATTCGCTTCTGCGATTGCCGCGCAACTTGCCTGCGGCCGCCCGCTGCGGGAAGCCGTGCTGCTCGCCAAAGCGTACGTGACCAAAGCCATCGAAAAAGGTTATCCCATCGGAAAGGGCCCCGGCCCGCTCGATCATTTTTACCGCATACACCAGGAACCTCCGACGCGCGGCGTCCACGAAGTCCCGCAACACGGCATGCACCCCGCCGCCGAACCCGGCGCCCACTAAAAAGACAAAGAGAGTGGAACCACAGATTCACACAGATGAACACGGATAAAAGATAAAAGACAAAATACCTGTGGAACAGCACTTGCGGCCTATCTATTTCCTCTTAATTTCTTCATCCTTCTTTTTCTTAATCCGTGTTCATCCGTGTGCATCCGTGGTTCCAATTCTTTTGTAGGCGAGCCGCCCTGCAACAATGGCCGCCATGGGAGCGCCGCGGAATTCGCGGCCGTCGAATGGCGAATTGCGCGACTTGCTGGCGGATTCTGCCGCGCGGAACGTCCATTTGTATTCGGTGGAAAAAATCGTCAGATCGCCCGGCTCATTTTCCGCGATGCGGCGCTGGATCCCCAGGACGCGCGCCGGGCCTGACGTGAACAATTCCACCAGGCGCATCAGCGAAAGCTTTCCTGAGTGCGCCAGTTCCAGCCCGAGACCGATCGCCGTCTCAAAACCAGTCACGCCAAACGGGGCGCGGTCAAATTCCACGTCTTTGAGCGCGGGCTCGTGCGGCGCGTGGTCGGTGGCAATGGCGTCCACGCTGCCGTCGGCGAGTCCTGCAATGAGCGCGTCGCGATCTTCTCGCGAGGCGAGCGGCGGATTCATTTTGTAGCGCGTGTCGTACTGGACGTCCTCATCGGTAAGCGTGAAATGGTGCGGCGTCACTTCGCAGGTGACGGGCAAACCTTTCGCCTTGGCGGCGCGGACGAGTTCAAGAGAAGAGCGCGCCGAAAGATGAGCGATGTGCAGCCGGCAACTGGTCAGCTCTCCTACTTGAACATCCCGCGCGACGGCGAGCGATTCCGTGGCGGCAGGCATTCCGCGCAAGCCAAGCCTAACGGATTGTTTTCCCTCGCGCATCACCGCGCCGGCAAAAAGCGAGCTATCCTCGCAGTGGTCGATCACCGGCAAATCCAGAGCGCGGCAATACTCCATCACCTGTCGCAAAAGTTTCGCCGTGGCGATGGGCCGGCCGTCGTCGGAGACCGCGACGATTCCGGCCTGCTTCATTGCGGCGATTTCCGCAAGCGCTTCGCCCTTGCTGCCGATCGACGCCGCGCCAATCGGCCACACGCGCACGGGAGACACTGCGGCGGCGCGCTCCAGAATCGAGCGCGTCACGGACGCGTTGTCGTTCACGGGCCGCGTATTCGGCATCGGGCACACGGCAGTGAATCCGCCGCGCGCGGCAGCCCGCGTGCCGCTTTCGATCGTCTCCGAAGATTCGCCGCCCGGCTCTCGCAGATGGCAGTGCAAATCGATAAAACCCGGCGCGACGATCAAATTTGTGGCATCGAAAATTTCCGCGCCCTTGGCGCGCGCCGCAAGCTGCCCTTGCGGCACGACCGCAGCGATGCGATCCCCGTCGAGCAGGATGTCGCGCGGCGCATCCGTCCCGCTTGCGGGATCGAGAACACGCCCATTGCTAATCAGCAGCATGAGAAGAATCCCTTTCCGAAGAGGAGTCCGCGCCGATCATCAGAAACAGCAGGGCCATGCGCACAGCAAGCCCGTTGGTGACTTGCTCGAGCACGCACGATTGCGGCCCGTCGGCCACGGCGGGATCGATTTCCAGCCCGCGAACCATCGGCCCCGGATGCATAACGAGGGCATCCGGCTTCGCAATGCGCAGCCGCTCCGGAGTGAGCTGATATTGGAGAATATATTCATCGAGAGCCAATGCCGGTTCGTGAAGACGTTCTTGCTGAACACGCAATGTCATGACGACATCCGCGTCTTCAAGGGCTTCCGCAATGCGTGTAACGCGCCGGATCGCGGTGCCCGCGGGAACGAGGCACTCGAGTTCGCGCGGCAGCCACATGGCCGGCCCGCAGAGCGTGATGCGGCAACCGAATTTCGAGAGCAGGTGAATGTTCGAGCGCGCCACGCGGCTGTGCAGGATGTCGCCGAGGATCGTAACGTTCAGCCGTTCGAGCGTGCCGCGCCGGTCGCGAATCGTGAGCGCGTCGAGCAGCGCCTGCGTGGGATGCTCGTGCGTGCCGTCGCCGGCATTGATCACCGGCAGGGAAAGGTTTCGAGCCACAAAATCGGGCGCGCCCGAGGAACTATGTCGCATCACGATACAATCCGGCTTCATCGCGTCCAGCGTGCGGACGGTGTCGAGCAGCGATTCCCCTTTTTTCAGGCTGGACGATTCCGCCTGCAAATTCATCTGGTCCGCGCCGAGACGCGCCGCCGCCGTGGCGAAACTGATGCGCGTGCGCGTGGAGGGCTCGAAAAACGCCAGCGCCACGGTTTTCCCGCGCAGCGTCGCCAATTTTTTGAGCGGGTGCCGCTGGATTTCCTGGAAGGGTTTGGATTGGTCCAGCAGAAATAAAATTTCTTCGGCGCTGAGCGGTTCAATCCCAAGCATGTGGCCGAAGCGAAATGGCACAACGATCCTCGAAATCTAGGCCGGGCGCATCACAGCAGCGGCCGGCGTCAGGGAACGCGCTCGACAAGCATGACGCGCTCTTCCTGATCAATTTCATTCAGGCGCACTTCGATGATCTCGGCGTCGCTGGTTTGCACGCCGCGCCCGACGAAAGTCGCCTCGATCGGCAATTCGCGATGCCCGCGTTCGATCAGCACGCACAAGCGCACGCGCTTGGGGCGCCCCAAATCAAAGAGCCCATTCATGGCCGCGCGAATCGTGCGCCCTGTGTACAGCACGTCGTCCACAACGACCAGGTCTTTGTCATCCACGGCAAACGGAATGTCGCTCGATTGCACAACCGGCTGCGCAGCAACTTTGGAAAGATCATCGCGATACAGGGTGATGTCCAGAATTCCCACCGGCACGTCCACTCCATCGATGCCACGCATCGCCTGAGCGATTCGCTTAGCCAGGGGAACGCCGCGCCGGCGAATCCCGATCAACGCCAGATTGGAAGTGCCGCCGCTTTTTTCCACGATTTCATGGGCCAGACGCTGGACGGTGCGATCGATTTCCGTCGCCGTCATCAATTGCGTCTTTTCAACAATGCGCATTGGCCGAACATCCTAGCATAGAGCCAGCCGGTCTCGAAGTGCGCGTTGCGGAACGACGCCGGATTTCCGCGCTTTTTCCACAAGCCTTCCACACAGGCGCGCGAGCCCGCATGCTAGAATCCCGCGAGTGACTGTGCCAGCCGCGGTAGACCTCTCGGTAAACGTCGGCGCATTGCGTCTTTCCAATCCCATTCTTGCCGCCAGCGGCACGTTCGGCTACGGCGTCGATTTTGCTCACCTCGTGAATTTGAACCGCCTGGGCGGAATCGTCGTAAAGGGCCTTTCCCTCGAGCCAATGGCTGGCGCCCCAGCGCCCCGCTTGTGCGAGACGCCTTCAGGAATGCTCAATGCCGTCGGCCTGCAAAATGTGGGAGTGCGCGCCTTTGTTGCCGAGAAGCTCCCGTCGCTGCGCCAGTACCGCACATCGGTCATAGCGAACGTGTTCGGCTACACACTCGATGAATATGTCGGAGTGATTCGGATCCTGGAAGACGCGGAAGGGCTGGCGGGCTACGAGCTCAATATCTCCTGCCCGAATACCGCGCATGGCGGCATCCAGTTCGGGAGCGATCCCCAGATGGTCTCGGAAGTCGTGTCCGCCGCCCGCCAGGCCGCCCGCCGCCCACTATGGGTCAAGCTTTCACCAAACGTCACAGACATCGGGGTAATCGCCCGTGCGGCCCAGGAAGCCGGGGCGGATGCCCTTACGGTGGCAAACACATACCAGGCCATGAGCATCGACATCCAGACCCGGAAATCGAGGCTGGGCCGGGCCACAGGCGGGTTATCAGGCCCGGCGATCAAGCCTATTACCCTTCGGCTGGTCTATGAGGCGAGTCGTTCAGTCAAAATTCCGGTAATTGGCCTGGGTGGGATCGAGAAGGCCGATGATGTCTTGGAATACGTCATTGCCGGCGCCTCCGCCGTCCAGGTCGGAACGGCCAATTTTTCTCAGCCTAAAGCGTGTATAGTCATCCTAGATCAGCTAGAAAAATCCTGTAGGAACATTAACATCAATAGTATCAATAGCTTAATTGGATCGTTTCAGGCCGATTGTTGTTGAACCGCCTGGCTCTGCATGTTAGCATTGCTTGTGCCTATGACTGGGGGAAACAATGCGTAGGCGACTTTTCATGGTTTGGGCCGCCCTCCGATGGGTACCGCTGATGTTCCTCTTGGCCCAAGGGTTGGAAGCTCCCCTGGTAGCCCACGTTAGCCAGCCCCTAAAGCCCATTCGGACATGGACGGCCAAGACCAGCTGGTATGGCGGCAAGTTTCAAGGCCGCAAGACCGCAAGCGGCGAAAGATACGATATGTATGCCTCAACTGGGGCCAGTCCGGACCTTCCCTTCGGCTCCTTGGTGCGCATTTCCAATCCCAGGACCCATGTCGCGGAGCTCGTCCGGATTAACGACCGAGGTCCATTTATCGATGATCGTGAGCTGGATGTCTCTTACCTGGTTGCCTGCCGGCTTGGGATTCTAGACAAGGGCATTTCGCGAATGCGCGTCGAACTCCTGGAGGTGCCAAAACGCCCGTGAACGAGCGTGCCCGGCAGAAAGTGATCCTCGCGCTTGATTTTCCTACCCTTGATTCGGCCTTCCAATTAGCTCAGTCCCTCTCCAAAGTTGTCGGCATCTTAAAGATAAATATACACTTATTTACCGCCGAAGGCCCTTCCGCAGTTGCGAAATTGAGCAGCCTTGGCCCAGGGATATTCCTGGACCTGAAATTCCACGACATTCCAAATACGGTCAAGGGCGCGGTAGCTAGCGCTGTTGCCTTGCCTGGAGTTCAACTGCTCGACCTGCATGCCCTGGGGGGCTTGGAAATGATGCGAGCGGCTGGAAAGGCCAGAGATGAAGCAAAAGCCGCTGGCTCGCATGTTCCCAAACTCCTGGCAATCACGATCCTGACCAGTATGGATAATGCCGCGCTCAAGGGTGTGGGGATCATAGGCCCGGCATCCAAACGAGTAGTCCACCTGGCGCGGCTCGCCAAGAAAGCTGGCATGGATGGCGTTGTAGCGTCCCCTCAAGAAATCCGGGGCATACGGCGCGCTTGCGGGAAGGATTTCCTGATCGTTGTTCCCGGTATACGTCCTGTGGCCAGAGGCGGTCCGGCTGGCGGGCGAAAACGCAACACTGATGATCAAGCGCGCGTCGCTACTCCTGCGGAAGCCATACGTGCCGGAGCGGATTATCTGGTGATCGGCAGGCCGATTACAGGCGCTTCCGACCCGGAAGCGGCGGCGCGCGCAATCCTCGAAGAAATCAGCTCAGCGCTCCCGTGAAAATGAGTTTTGCGTTTTCGATCCGGCAATTTCCGGACGGTTATGCCCAGTCGATGGTATTGAATTCTGACTAGCGAAAACTAGCCCCTGAACGTGCTATAATTTCGCCGTTGGGTCTTGGACTGTACCCGTCATAGCGACGGGAAACGACTCAAAAGGTAGGCACATTATGGAAGCACTTAGCCCATTTCACTTGCTGGTTATTTTGGCGGTGATTGTGCTGCTGTTTGGCGGCAAGAAGATCCCGGAAGTCATGCGCGGTTTGGGTGAGGGGATCCGCAGCTTCAAGGAAGGCATGCACACTCCTGGGCCGGGCCCGGCGCAGACGACGCAAGTGCAGCCTCCCGCCGCGCCAACTTCGACACCGGCAACCGAGGAAAAGAAGTAGTTCCTCAAACGTTTGATCGATTCAGGATTCGTGTGAAAGGGCGGTCCACGAGACCGCCCTTTTTGTTTGCCGATTACTCATCGTCCCGCCAGCCCAGTTCGCGCAGCAGGGCGTATAGTCTTGCCAGTGGCAGCCCCACGACGTTGAAATAGCAGCCCTCAATTTTTGAAATGTAGCGTCCGGCGATTCCTTGAATCGCGTATGCCCCCGCTTTGCCCAGCGACTCGCCAGTTGCCGCGTAGGCATCGATTTCCTCTCCGTCGAGTGGGGCAAACGTCACGGCTGAATTTTCAATGGCCGCGCGCGTGGCATTCCCGGGCAATCGCAGAAGGAAGATTCCGGTGAGGACATGGTGGGTGCGCCCGCTAAGCTTGGCGAGCATTTCGCGCGCGTGAGCGAAATCGCGCGGCTTGCCGAGGATTTCGCCGTCCAGTTCAACCGTGGTGTCGGCGCCCACGATGATGCACTCGCGCGAGGCGGCGTCCATTTGCGCCGCAGCCGCGCGCGCTTTTGCTTCGGCGAGCCTCGCAACCATCGCTTGCGCTGTCTCGCCCGGAAGGGCCGCCTCGTCGATGTGCGTTGCGCGAATTTCAAACGTGATTCCCGCGTCGCGCAAGATTTCTACGCGGCGCGGGGAGGACGACGCAAGAATGAGCTTCATCGTTGTATTTTTATACTACAGAAGGAAGATGAAACCATAATTGGAGGGAACCGTAACGCGCTGCACATCGCCGGCCGTCGCGACCGGTATTATCCACGGCGCTGGTATGCAATCAGATTGCTGCCCGACGTCCCGGCCGCCAGACGGTTCGAAACCTTATACGGAGCATCTCTCATTTTGCCAACTTGATCAGCAGAACGCGCTCTCGTTTCTTCTTTCGGTTGCGAGCCGGAACGGCCTTGAGTCCGGTCGGCGGGCCTATAGACCACGTGCCAGACAGGACGCCCGTGTTCGGGTCGAGCGTAAACCCGTTCGGCAGCGCGCCATTCGTGATCTTCCACGTGAAGCCGGGCGGCAGCGTGCTGTTGACGACCTTCAGTGTGCATGAGAACGGAACGCCCGGCGTAACGTAGACATTCCCGGTGCCGTCCGGCGAGCAGTCCGAGGTGTCGATTGTGAGGTCCTGCGCGCGCAGGAGCGTCGCCACCGCGAAGAGTAGTAGGAACTCCGCCGCGAGCCAGATCAAAGGATTGTGCAGACGCGTCTTCATTTCTTTCGCTTCCTTCCGCACACCGCCTTCGCGACTTTCTGTAAGAGTGCGTCGCTCGTCATTTCCGCCGGAGGCACGACCTTGTGGTCGTAGAACGTCTGCGGGCGCGCCATGAATTCCCGGGAGGTAAAGCCCAAAGCGAATCTCGAATCCCGCAGGCGTGGCGGAGGGGAACGCGCCGGCTTCGGTAAGATCGATCACGCGGGAATGATACAGCTATTTTTGCCGATATTGAATTACATTTTGCTAACAATACTGATTGCGATAAAGATGCGATGAATAAGAAATACGAATCGTGAAGCCATGCGGGGAACGGCTATAGAACCACGGATTCCGTGTACTCGCCGAAAACACGGCGCAAGGCATCGGAAATTTCGCCGACCGTGGCGTACGCATCGACGG
Organism: uncultured Acidobacteriota bacterium; assembly: GCA_963768275.1. Lineage (GTDB taxonomy): Bacteria > Acidobacteriota > Terriglobia > Acidiferrales > UBA7541 > Palsa-360. The sequence goes on along the minus strand of CAVYHH010000015.1, from coordinate 52,039 downwards.
CGGCGACGATCGCGGGCATCAGATTTTCGCCGGAGCGCGCGCGCCGCTCGACTTCGGCGACGGCTGCGGTTGCGCGCGGGGAATCGCGCCGGGCGCGCAGCGCGCGTACGCGTTCGATCTGCGCGCGTTCGAGTTCCGGATCGACGCGCATGGTCGGAATCGGCGTTTCTTTTTCCGCGACGAACTGGTTTACGCCGACGATGATCTGCTCGCCGCGCTCGATGGCGCGCTGATAATCGTACGAGGCTTTCTGGATTTCTCCCTGCACGTAGCCGGTTTCGATGCCGCGCAGCACACCGCCGAGCGCGTCAATCCTCGCAATGTATTCCTTGGCGCGCGATTCGATTTCGTCGGTCAACTTTTCGATAGCGTAGGAACCGCCGACCGGGTCCGCCGTGTTCGCGACGCCGGTTTCGTGCGCGATGATCTGCTGCGTGCGCAGGGCGAGAAGCGCCGCGTCTTCGGTGGGGAGCGCGAGCGCCTCGTCCATCGCGTTCGTATGCAGGGACTGGCATCCGCCGAGCACGGCGCCGAGCGCCTGAATCGCGACGCGCACGATGTTATTCTCCGGCTGCTGCGCGGTGAGCGAGCTTCCGGCCGTCTGCACGTGAAAGCGCAGCATCATCGAATCGGGATTCTTCGCGCCGAAGCGGTCCCGCATCAAATGCGCCCAGAGCCTGCGCGCGGCGCGGTACTTGGCAATTTCCTCGAGCAGATCGTTGTGCGCGTTGAAGAAGAACGAAAGCCGCGGCGCAAATTCATCCACGGCCAATCCTGCGGCGATCGCGGCGTCGACATAGGCGATCGCGTCGGCCAGCGCGAAAGCGACTTCCTGCGCCGCCGTCGAGCCCGCTTCCCGAATGTGATACCCGGAAATGGAGATCATGTTCCAGGAGGGGAGCTCGGTGCGGCACCAGGCGAAGAGGTCCGTCACGATGCGCATCGACGGGCGCGGCGGATAGATGTACGTGCCGCGCGCGATGAACTCCTTCAGGATATCGTTTTGAACCGTTCCGGAAATTTTCCGCAGATCCGCGCCCTGCTTCTTCGCGACGGCGGCGTACAGGACGAGCAGAATCGCGGCGGTCGCGTTGATCGTCATGGACGTCGTTACGCGGTCCAGGGGAATGCGATCGAAGAGCGCCTCCATGTCTTCGAGCGAATCGATGGCGACGCCGACTTTTCCCACTTCACCTGCGGCGCGGGGATGATCCGAATCGTGGCCGATCTGCGTCGGCAAATCGAATGCCACGGACAATCCCGTTTGCCCTTTTCCTAGCAAATAGCGGAAACGTTCGTTCGATTGAGCCGCCGTGCCAAATCCGGCGTATTGGCGCATGGTCCACAAACGCCCGCGGAACATCGTGGGGTAAATACCGCGCGTGTAGGGAAATTCTCCGGGGACGCCGATCGTGGCCTCGATGTTTTGGCCGGCAAGGTCTTCCTGCGTATAGACCGTTTTGAGCGGAATGCCGCCGAGCGTCGTGAAGCGCTCCTTGCGTTCGCCCGTTGCGGGTGCCTTTTCGGCAGTCTGATCGGGAGACGGATTCATCGGACCCGCCGCGAGTCGCGGAACGACAACACGCCAAAAAGAATCATCAGGACCGCATAGCCGGCGGTCATGCCCACGAGCCAACGGCCGGCTCCGCGGTGCCAGGAGCGCCACGCGCCCTGAAGCGCGGCCAATGCGAGTATGAAAAACACGGCGCCGGTGACTTCGTGAAACAGCTCGCGCGCGGCGCGCCAGAGGATGCGGAGAGAATGCCGCACCGTTGCAAAGAGCCCCATGGGTCGCGTGGCCACGATTGAATTCTAGTACAAAATGCCCGCTTGTTCAGCGTTGTTCGATACTCTCGTGTTTTCGAGCTGTCTGCCACGATCGAATTTGAAGTTGCTGTTCAGGAGGCCCGACCTTCTTGCTCTGACGAAGGAAGGGCGGGTCGGACGATCAGCGACACGGGATCACGGCCTTCGGGGACTGACGTGTTTGTGTAGCGCCCGCCTTCAGGCGGGCACTTTGGAGCCAAGCGAATGCCCGCCTGAAGGCGGGCGCTACATGAACCAAAACCGAATTCTCACACAGATGCTGAAGCCCCGACCTCCTAAAATCAGAACTCTCGACGCGATTTTCAAATTGGAATAGTACCCAGTGTCCGGCGACGTAGGCGGATTGAACACGCGCCTCCGCGACCGGGGACTTGTTTCCAGCGGCGCTGCGTCCTACAATTAAAAGCAGGGGAAGTTTTCCAGAAGGGGGCATGGTGCAACTGGATGATCATTTGAAACAACTGCTGCGCGAGTTGGGACACGCCATCAACGATACCGTGTCGGAATCCGGGCGCATCTCGGAGGCGATTTCCGATGTGCGATCCGCGGGATTCGATATTGTGTTGAAGCTGGATGCGACGATCGGCCTGGCGCGACGCGACGGCGACGACACGAAAATTACCACGAACGACCGCCGCTTTCTCGAATCCCTGCACATTCAGGTCGACCAGGAAATTCTGAACGAAGATCGCGAGGCGCCGAAGTTTGAAATGACGCCGCAAGACTTGCGTTTTCTGAAGTCGCTGAAAATCACGCTCGATGACGCGGAATAAAACTCACGCGCTCCTGCTCGCCGCGGCGTTCGCGTTCTGCGGCGTGGCGCCGGCAAGTTCCGCGCCGGGCGCCGGCGCGCAGAGCGCCCCGGGCCTCTCCCCTCAAGAACAGAAGATCATCAAGACGCACTTTGTGGTCATGCAAATGACGTACCAGTCGCTCCAGGTGCACGGAGTCGCCGACGCGCGCGAACTTCACACCTTCACCTATTCCCCCGCGATCCGCAGCAAAATGCAAAACATTCTCAATGCGGGCGGCTACCAGTTCGGCGACAATGTGGTCGTTTGGTATAAGCCCGGCGAAAACGTCGCTTACAAAATCAAGGGCAAACCCTCCAAACCGAAATGAGCCCCAAGGGCTCGCCATGATTCGCCTTCCCGCTGTCGCCGGCCGGTTTTATCCAGATGATCCGGAGCGCCTGCGCGCCGCCGTCGATTCTTTTCTTGCGACGGGCGCCGAAGAAAAGAAAATTCGCGCAAGAGCGTGCCTCGTTCCCCACGCTGGATACATTTATTCTGGCAGCGTTGCCGGGGAAGTTTACCGGCGCATGGAAATTCCCGAGCGCGTGATCTTGCTCGGCCCGCGGCATTTTCCGCGCGGCGCTCCCTTGGCGATTCTTTCCGAAGGCGCGTGGCAGACGCCTCTCGGAACTGCGCCCGTCGATCCTCTTCTGGCGGAAAAAATTGTTCGCGCTTTTCCGCTGTTGCGCGAGGATGCCGTGGCGCATAGTTCGGAACATTCTCTCGAAGTCCAGCTTCCCTTCCTGCAACGGCTCGCTCCCTTGTTTGCGTTTGTGCCCATCGTGATCGGCCCCGCGCAATGGGAGTCACTCGACGCACTGGGCCACGCGCTCGCGAGCGTGATCGCCGCGGAGCGCGAGCCGGTCCTGCTCATTGCCAGCTCGGACATGAACCACTACGAGAGCGATGCCGTCACGCGCGTGAAGGATCGCAAGGCCATCGATCAAATTCTCGCTCTCGAGCCGCGCAAACTTTTCGACACGGTGCGCGATGAAAACATTTCCATGTGCGGATACGCCGCAGCAGTTGCCGTGCTGATCGCCGCGCGCGAATTGGGCGCCACGCAGGCCGAGTTGGTCCGCTACGCGACTTCGGGAGAAGTGAACGGCGATATGCAGGAAGTTGTGGGTTATGCGGGGATTGTGATCCGGTAGAGTCAATCTTACGCCATGAAAATTATTTTCCGATGGCCAGCAGAAAAGTGGCACAGGCTTCAGCCTGTGGGGGTTCGTCCCTGCAAGTACTAAACCCCACAGGCTGAAGCCTGTGCCACTATTGCTGTCCCGGTGTTTTGTGGGGAGCCGGAGGTTGCGGCGGAGCGGGCGGCGGCGCCGTTGGCCGAGGCGCCGCGCTGGGTGAATTCGGAAGCGTAGCGGGTGCGCGCGCAGGCGTCTGAGTGCGCTGCGATCCAGTCACCGCAGTCGCTGCATTCGCAGGCGGAACCGTCGGATGGGGCGGCGGCAAGTGGACTCGATTCGGCGAAACCTGTGCCGGAGGGACCGAAGGGATCGTCACTCGAGGAATCTCGCCGTTTGGTCCTGTCTTAGGTATGAGACTCGCGGGGGGCACGGGCGCATGCATCCGGACATCCGGCCCGCTGTCCTCGCGATTGATGAACGTATGCGTTCCGCGATCGAAGACGATGGACTGATTGCCATTTGCGGCGTTCGGCTCCTTCCGAACCGCGGAAGAAATTCCGGACGGCTGCTTGCCTGACGCGAGGCTCGAACCAAATTCCCGCGGCGGTTCCTTTAGCGCGGTGGCGCTTTGCAGCTCCTTGCCCGTTACAATTTCGTTGCCTTCGTTTCCATTTCGCGGCGGCCGTATCGGCCGCACCACCACGCCCGAGGAAAGATTTGCCGGCACGCCGGCGCGATCGAGCGGACTCCTCGCCACCCATCCCACTTGATTTCCGACGTGCACCCAATTCACGCGCGCGGGCTCCCAATGCCGCAGCCCCGCGGCGCCTCCCGGCACCCAGACCCAGCCCAGCGTCGGCGACAGCAGCCAGGCTCCAAAGTGATAGGGCGTCCAGCCCCAGGGCTCGTTGCTCACCCAGATCCATCCGAGGCGCGGATCGAGATTCCAATTGCCATTGCCGTAGGGCATCCAGCTAAAGCCCACGCTAAAGGGACGCCAGGAAAGTCCGAAGGGCGGAATGTCTACCCAGTTGCCGTAGATCGCGAGGTCCGACAAGCCGTAATAATTGGGAGAGTTGATGTAGGCGAGAGTGTTCTTGTTCCCCGAGCGGATGATTTCGCCTTGCTCGGTCACCCACTGGTCGAACGCATCTTCTTCGGGAAGACGCGCGATGTTGTTGAGGTCCTGAAAATCGCGTTCGTGGACCGCGACGCTTTGCCCTTTTGTCAGTGTCGTGGAAGCTTTCGTCGTGCTGACCGACACAGTTCCAAGAAACACCTCGACAGCCGCGCCGTCATGAAAAGCGTCGACGCGAAATTCGGCGCGCGCGGGAACCGCAACGTCGAAGGTGGAAGTCAGAACGCGAAAAGAATCCATGCTGGTGAGGTTGACGTAGAAGGTTCCCGTACCCTGCGTGAGGCTGAGTTCGGTCGCCCGGCCGCCATCGGCAAAGCCGAGCTGGGCGATTTTCAAAACGGAATTTTCGGCGAGATACGCAGTCGCGCCATTCTCAAATTCAATCTCGGCAAGCCCGCCCTGCGTCTCCAGGCTATCGCCTTCTTGGAGCGGCAAATTGACGGGGGCCTCTTCCCAGGCGTCACTTCCGGAATGAGAGACAAGGACCTGCCCTTCCGCGCGGCTCAGGCGAACGACCCGCACGGAATCGATATCTTGAGCTCGCGCTGCGGGCATCAGGGATAGGCTGAGTCCCAAGAAGGCAACGAAAGCTGCCGGGTAGTTCACCAGGGATTTCATAGGCTTCAAGTCAGACTTCTTTCTGGTTACTTAGATGCGCCGGCAAGGAATTGCGTCTCCTCCATGTTGTAAGTAGCACAGCCACTCTTGGCTGTGTGGGTTTCGCGCTCGCCGTTGAGTCGGAAAGTCTACGTTTGCAATCTACAAAACCACACAGCCAAGAGTGGCTGTGCTACTAAAACCGCTCTGTATCGATTTTTTCCCGCTCAAACTGGCTACAGGCGAGGAATCAGTGGTCGCGGGAATTTCGAATGCGTTCCGCGAGGGCGCGGGCGCGCGAACGGGCGATCTCGACGAAGTGCGAATCCGCTGCGATTTGATCGAGGATCGGCAGAAGCCGTTCTGGCTCGGGCAGAAGACGGTGGTCCATGTCCGATTCGAATTGCATCAGGGCGTCGTTCACTCCGAGGCGGTCAAACTTGGCCTGGCGCTGCAATAAGACGAGGTCTTGCTGCTGCCTGGCGAGTCCCTCGAAGATTTGCATGAGCTGATTGGCCGAGGAATTGAGCGTGTAGTTGAACGAGGTCTCGTGCGCTTCCGCGCCGTTCTCGTAGCGGAAAGTTTTCTGGCCGAGATTGGCAATTTTCTTTTGGATATCGAGGTTGGCGATCGCGAAATATTTCAGCTCTGCAGCCAGGTCGAAGATTCTTTTTTGCACGGCGGGGCTGACTTCAAACGGCTCGGGATCGTCATCTTCGTCCAGCTGGCGGATGTCGAAAGTGGCTTTTCCCTGGTCGCTGATTTTGACTTCGATGAATTCAGGGGAACTGTTCTTGAAAACGCGGCGATAGGTAATCGTCGCGCCGCCGGGATTCGCGCCAGCCGCCGGCGCAAGAAACCAGGCGGCGGCAAGAAGGGCCAGGAATTGCAAAAGAAAACGGTTTCGAGTCATCGTGACTATGAGATGCGCGAAGCGGCGCCGCGGCTGCGTGAACCGCGAAGGGTAGGCGCGCACTCCGGCTCCGCAGCAGGGCGCAGGGTCCCGGCGCCCAGGCGGGCGCGAAACTGCTCGGCCTGCACGTGGCAGAGCGCGACGGCAAGCGCGTCGGCGGCGTCGGCGGGCTCGGGCGTTTCGGTCATGCCCAGCAGCGCGCGCACCATCAGCTGCATTTGCTCCTTGGCCGCGTTCCCGTAGCCGGCCACGGATGCTTTTATTTCGCGCGGCGAATAGCTGCGCACGGGGATGCCTTGTTGCGCCGCGGCCAGCAAAACCACGCCGCGAACTTCGGCCAGCCTCAGTGCTGTTTTCATATTGAGCGCGGTGAATACCGATTCGACGGCGACGCCGTGCGGCTGAAATTCCTCGATCAAGGCGGCAAGCATGGCGTGAATTTCGCGGAGGCGTTCGGGAAAATGTTCGGGGCCTTTGCGCGTGGCGCGCAGGGCGCCGAAGCGCAGCATGCGGCAACGGCGGCCGTCGCTTTCAATCACGCCGTATCCGGTGGCGCCCGCCGCGGCGGGATCGACGCCGAGCACGCGGATCAAATTTTCTTTCGTTCGAGAGGGGAGCGGCACGGCTACGAGTGTACGGCGGAGGAAGACATGCGGCTACAAATTTTTCGGGTGTGTGTAGCACAAACTTCAGTCTGTGGGGTTCCACTCAAGCTCACAGACCGTGCCATATGCACTCGCGATTTTCTGAACGGATTCAACGCCTCGGTGACTCTGACGAAAACCCACAGACTGAAGTCTGTGCTACTAAAATCACTGCGCGGCCATTACGGCTTGCATTTCTTTTTCGTCGATGTCGAAGTTGGCGGAAACTTTTTGAACGTCGTCGTGCTCTTCGAGCGCTTCGACCAGGCGCAGCATCTGCGCGGCCTGGTTGCCGGTGAGCTTCACGTAATTTTGCGGCACCCAGCCGATTTCGGCGGAATCCGGAGTGATGCCGTCCTTGACCAGCGCTTCGCGAACGGCCTCGAAACTTTCCGGAGGAGTGAGCACTTCCCAGGCCTCGCCGTCGTCGCGCAAATCCTCCGCGCCGGCATCGAGAACCAGGGAAAGCATCTTGTCTTCGTTGGCCTTTTCTTTGGATACGACGATGTCGCCCTTGCGATGAAACATCCAGCCCACGGCGCCGTTTTCGGCCATGTTGCCGCCGTGCTTGCTCATCAAGTGGCGGATCTCGCTGACGACGCGGTTGCGGTTGGTGGTGACCACTTCGATGATCATGCCCACGCCGCCGGGGCCGTAGCCCTCGAAATTCACTTCGTCGTATTGCTCGCCTTCGAGCGTTCCCATGCCGCGCTGCAGGGCGCGCTCAATATTGTCGTTGGGCATGTTTTCATTCTTGGCGGCCAGGATTGCGGTGCGCAGGCGCGGGTTGGAATTCGGATCGCCGCCGCCCACTCGCGCGGCAATGGTGATTTCGCGAATCACTTTGGTAAAGATGCGACCGCGCTTGGCGTCGGTAGCCGCTTTTTTATGCTTAATTGTCGCCCATTTCGAGTGGCCGGACATGATAATCGCCTCTTAGGAAATAAGTTGGGGGACGAATCCCTGCTTATTGCCACGCCAGTTTAGCATAGGGCTCTGCGAATCGGAACAGCGAGGAAGCGAACGGCTGCCCGCCCAAAAAGCGGGCGGCCTCTACGAAACCCAACAGCCTCCGGGGAGGACGGTTTTGTAGCGGCCGTTCCGTCCCGTGAATTTCGGGACGGAACGGGCATCTTCACTTCGTTGGTTTGGTCTTTTGCTTTGACGGGCTTGCCGGACTATAGGCCCCGCTGTTCTTTATAAAATCTTCGTTGTAGTCGCCGTTGTCCGCGCAAATGAATTCCTTGATGTTCCAGGTGGGTTCCAGCTTGTAGTTTCGATATCCCGACCAAGTCTTCGTATAGGCCTTCGGGTCGTCGATCGTAATAGTGATCTCCAAGGCGTCATGGTTGGGACGCCGAATGCGCTCGATGACGTGTAGCTGGTCGGAATGCGGGAGGCCTCCGCGGTCAACCCAAGTCTTCTCGTTCAGACCGACGGTGTCGATGACGAGTGTATCTCCCTCGTACCAGCCAATCGAGTCCCCCATCCAGGTAAGCTCCGGGTCCTTGGGATGCTGGCGCCCATCGGTGAAGATTTGGCGGATATGGTGATCGAACTCGAAATATTCCAGCACGCGTCCGGGAGTCTGAATCATCTCCAGGGCAAAGGGCTGAATATAAATTCTTGGCACTCCAGGAGGAAGGCACCCAACGTCTTTGCCGGTTGTCGGATTCACATAGTCAGTCGAGTCCGCGAACGACCTGGGTCCGTAGGATGGTTTCACGGCCAGGTACCTCTGTTTTCCCCACGGAGTCATAGGGGGAATATCCGGGGTAAAAGAATAGGTAGCCCATTTAAGACCGGGCATGTTCGCTTCCCAAACTCCAGATAGATCTACTGTGGGAGTTGTAGCGCGGGCTGTTGTTGCTCCCGACTGTTCGGCAGACTGAGCGCGTAGAACGGCAGAGAAAACGAAAAACGCACCGAGCGCCAGAACAATATTCATCAAGTTATTTTTTTTACGCATTTTGAAAAACTTCTCCGGCGGCCGGGATCCCGGCTTTCAGCGCGGTGTGGAACATCAGAAGAAGAAAACGATCCATCTTCCGCGGCGACCAAACCGAAGCATAAGACGAGCCCGGCGATCTACTGGTATGGCCAAGCCTTGCCTTGCGCATCCGTCACCGAACATTCCGAGCATTGGAGTTCCAATACGCGCGCCCCGTTTCTGGCGCGATGACCGGCAACCGTGACCTGGTCTCCCGCCTTCAGTGTATTCTTGTCCCAGCCGCTCCGGCTCAGGTGATTATTGCTGCTCTCTTCCGCAATCCAATGTTCGATCTCGCCCTTGCTGCCTGTGACGTCGATATAGATTAGGGCATGGGGATTCATGAACTCGAATTTCGTCACGGTCCCTTTCACCGTGGTCACGTTGACCATATCAAACGCCGCCGTCCCGTGATGCGCCAACACCGGGACTGAAACCATGAGAAGGAAACCAGCCAGAGCGATGAGGGTTACCCGATTGTTTTTCATACGTCACCTCCAGTTAAGAGGTACATAACGCTTTCCTGCCGCCGCTCAGATCGGAGCATTACGGTTTTGGCACCGCGGCGGGCTCGGACAGAATCTCCGTATCCCAGCTCTCCATCATCTGCCAGATTCCTTCACGGTCGACGTGCCAGATTCGAGTGCTAAGCTCGGGCTTGCCGATATACGGTTTGTTTCGCGAGATGATTACGACCGAATCCCCAAAATGAAAGAACTTCGCCGGCGGCACTGCCGCCAATTGCGACTCGCACAATTCCCCGGCGACCCATCGGGGTCTGCACAAGGTGATTCGAGCGGAACCGGGCTTGCTGATTGTGGCGATGCGATCCGCCTTGGTGATCGGATTCGTAGCGCCCGAAGTGGCCATCATGTACTCGTCGGGAAAATGGGGAGTCCAGGCTTTCGTGTCGTGGTCGGTGAGCGCCAATTCCAATCCCGCCCAGGAAGCGCGGATCCCCTTTTCTGCAGCGTCTTTCGGCGGGTAGGGCACATCCTTGCAGGGGTTGTTGCAGTCGTTTGCGCTCAGAGCGCTGGCTCCGGCGTGCTCAGCCAATGCGACCTCGTGGTAATGGAGAATCCGCCAGCCCGCTGGACGTTTCACCCACACGCGCAGAACTTGCATTTCCCCGCGGCCGACTCTCACTTCTCCCACTTGGCCGTATGTGTACTCCGTCACCTGCAAGCCGCTCTCGTCAGCGAGAGGGGGCTTGGGCAGGCCGCTCAGGACTTTTGTCCTGCTCAAGGTTTCACCAGCCGAGTTTGTCCACATGAAATCCGCGTCGAGAAATTTATCGGCTGTTGCTTTGTCCGCCTTTCCGAGGGCTGCGACGAAGTCGTGGTCCGCTTGCAGGACGCTGGGATCGTCCTTGCTATCGGCAGCAGCAATCGGGCGAACCCCGAGGGAAACCGCCATCCCGGCGCACACAATTCCGGTGACGAACGCGTTCGTGATGAAACGTCTCATAGTGCTTTCCATTTGGCAGGGATCTCCCGTTTGATTCTCCGTTGGGCCACAATATACACGCAACAGCTCGCGCGCGACAATATTAATCAATAATCTGCTCTCGGACACGTGATTCCCAAGAAGCACCTTCCACTTGCCGAGAATCCAGTTCTCAGATGGGATGAGAAGGCCGGTCTCCGACGGGATGCGATATGCTCCCAACGATTGACGCGCTCAAGGCGCAATGGAAAGGAGACCGGCTTATGCGAAAGAATAGCACTGTGGTGAAAAACGGAAACAAAATTTTCAAACAGCCCGCACTGACCATCGGGTTGGACTTGGGAGATCGAAGCAGCTGTTACTGCGTTTTGGATGAGATGGGGAATGTGATTTTGGAACGCAGTGTGCCGACCACACCGAACGGAATCCGCCAGGCGTTCGGTAAGATGCCGCGCTGCCGGATCGCACTGGAAACGGGAACGCACTCGCCGTGGGTGAGCCGGCAGTTGGCACGGATGGATCACGAAGTGATCGTAGCGCATGCGCGCAACGTGCGGCTGATTGGCGAGAGCAGTCGCAAGGATGATCAGCTCGACGCGCGGACGCTGGCGCGGCTCGCACGGATCGATCCCGGCTTATTGGGTCCAGTGCGGCATCGCAGTGCGCAGGCGCAAATTCAACTGACAGTGATTCGCGCACGAGCGGCGCTGGTCAGTTCGCGCACGGCTCTAGTGAATGCGGCGCGCGGGTTGACGAAATCCTATGGCGAGCGGCTGAAGAAATGCGGCACGGAGCAAATGAATCGAGACAGCTCCGAGGGGTTGAGCCAGGAATTGCGTGAGGCGCTGGATCCGCTGTTGCGAGAGATCGAATCGCTCAACGAGCGCATCAAGGAATACGATCAGCGGATCGAACAGATCGCCAAGGAAGTTCACCCTGAAGTGGCGCGGCTGAAACAAGTGAAGGGTGTGGGGACGCTGATTGCGTTGACCTACGTGTTGACGCTGGACGATCCACGCCGATTTCGTCACAGCCGCGATGTGGGATGTTTTCTGGGACTGCGTCCCGGGCGCAGGAACTCCGGCAAGAGCGAGCCGCAACTGCACATCAGCAAGGAAGGCGACCGTTATCTGAGAACGCTGATGGTGCAAGGCGCGCATTACATTCTCGGGCCTTTTGGACAGGACAGCGATCTGCGGCGTTGGGGATGGAAGCTGGCCGAGCGCGGAGGAAAAAATGCCAAGAAGCGAGCGGTGGTTGCCGTCGCACGCAAGTTGTCGGTCCTGCTGCACAAGTTGTGGGTGAGCGGAGAAGCGTATGAACCACTGCGCAACAACAACCACCAAGGGGTACGCGCCGTGGCCTAGAGGTTGAAACGAAAGAGCCGAGCTCACCGCCGAGTTCAGGTGACTGCGCCCAAGTCCTGGCCCAACTCTCAGAGATGAGAGCCAAGGTCGATTCTCAGGTAGCAGCACCTACTGAATGAAGGACGCCCAACTTGCACCGAGCGAAACAATCGCTCACCAAAGAGTGCGGATGGAAGGATGGCGACAGAGGCGGACCGGCTTAAACGGCAAAAACCCCTGATAAGAAAAAGAAAAACCGGCTTGACACTAACCGGCCTTCTCATGGAAGGACTTGGCCCACGTAAGACTGGTTGCAGGGTACTGTCAACCGAGAAGGGCGATGATCCCTCTATGCGTGCCTTATCAGGAGGAACAGCCCGGCTGCGGCGAGAATGATTCCAATTCCAAGATACAGAAGTTCCACTCCGTCTTGTCCCATACGTTTCCAAAAATTGGAAATAAGCGGAGACCTTGAATGCACCTGTCGAAAAAGCTGTCGCCCGACCCTCCGATGTAGAAGGACATTCATGGCTCCAGCCGCAATTAGACATGCCCCAAAAAATCTGTTTGATTGCGGTTCCGACGGAATCACCACAAGCAGTCCAATCACCCCGCCGAGGATCAGCATAAGCAAGACGACCGCACCTCGTTTGCTTTCGACAGCGGCAATCTCTGGCATCGGAGTTTCTATCCTCACTGCCTATTCTCCGCCACGAACTATTGAACGTAAACCCACCGCCACAATTCTGATCCCTGTCAATAACCGTCTACCTCCTGATAAGTCTCAGAATGTGGCCCACTATCTGAATGTTTAGAAGTTCCCGTGACCAATTCTTTCCTAGATCACGCCCATGGCACGTGAAAGTTGCTCCGCTTCCTCGATCAAGGCTCCCAGGCTGACGGTGATGCCATCCTTCCAGAAGGCCTCGTTCCGCGCATCCAGGCCGAACGGGGCGAGGAGTTCCACCACGTCCTTCGTGGCTCCGGAACGCAGCAAATCCAGGTAGAGCGGCTCGAACTTCGCTCCGAGGCGCTGGCGCTGCGCAAATAAGCTTTGCGTCAGGAGTTCGCCGAAGGCGTAGCCGTAGACGTAAAACGGGCTGTGAAAGTGCGGGATGTACGCCCACAAGTGCTCGGAGTTTTCGTAGTTAAAAATTTCGCCTCCCTTGCCGTAGAGTTCCTGCGCCGTCTTCAGCCAGATCGCATCCAACTCTTCGACGGAACGTTTCTTGGGCTCCGACCACGCCGTGTAGGACTCGTCCATGCCGTGGAGACGTCGCTCGAAGTTTGAGAAGCCGATTTGGCGGACGACGGTGTTGATGGTGCTGTCGATCTTGGCCATGATCAGCGCCAGAAGCGAGTTCTTGTCTCCCGAGCGAATGAGGCGATCCTTCAGGAAAGTAAACGTGGTCATTTCGCCGAACACGGATGCCGTTTCGCAGTAAGCAATCGGGGCGTGGAACATCAAAGGGCCCTGCGCTTCTCCGGCGAGGATGCCGTGCACGCCGTGGCCCAGTTCGTGCGCGAGCGTCATCACGTCCCGGTTGGAGCCCAGGTAATTCAATAGCGTAAACGAGACGGCCTTCCCGCCGGGCAGAACGTGGGAGGAATTGAAGGCGCCGCTTCGTTTTTCTTTCACCACGGGCACATCGATGCGCCGATCGGCAAAGAACGTCTTCACGAGAGCCGTGAGGGTCGGGCTGAAACTTTCGTAAGAAGTCTTCACAATGTCCGCGGCCTCGCCGAACGGAATGTTGGTCGTATCGGCAAACGGCATCGGGGCGTTGCGGTCGCTCCAACGGAGAATGGTTAGTCCCAAGTGGCGCGCCTTCAGTTTGTAATAGCGCCGCGACAAAGAACCGCCCAGCGTCGTGACGGCATTGTGGAGGACGTTGACAACCGAATCTGGAATCCGATTGGCCTTGTTGCGAAGGTCCATAGGGTGCGCGTAGCCGCGTTCCTTGTCTTCCACCGCTTTCAAACCAGCGACCATGTAGAGCGTCTGCGCGGCGTATTTCGCAAACGGGCCGGCCAGTCCGCCGTTCACGCATTGCAAGGCTTCGGCCCGCTCGTCGGAATCCTTGGATTCGGCGATCAGGTGCATCATTTCAGTGAGGTTTTTCGTGCCGCCGCGAAATTGAAAATTGAGATCGGCTTCCACCTCGTCAAAGAAATCGCTCCAGGAGCTGGAGTCAAACGGCGAACGCTTCACCAGGGCGGACTCGACAGGCTCGGTCAAAAAGTGTGGCTTGAATGTCCGTATATGCTCGATCCACGGGCGGTGCTTGGAAACGACGGGATCGCTTGCATAAAATTTCTTGAGCGTGTCATCGCCGAGCTGGACGAGTTCCAATTCAAAGAAGGTGAGGTGCTCCCCCCGGATCGCGCTCAATTCGCGCTGAAAGGCGGCGTGCTTGGCCTTGATCGCCGCGTTGGTCAGGTTCGTGCTCTCCCGCAAAAACAGGTAGGAGTTAATTTTGCCGCTGAGCATCTCGATTTCTGAATAGTCCCTGATCGCCCCGCCCAGCAGTTCCGCCAGCTTGCCCTTGTACGTAAGCGAGAAATGCTTGGCCATGGCCGTGAGTTCCCTCAGGTCGGAATCCAGGCGTGGGTCGGCGATATCGGCGTACAGGAGGCTGAGGTCCCAGCGGATTAGGTCTGTGCTTTCGAGTGTGTTTGCCATAATGAAACCGGGTCTCCAAATCTTGTTCAGTATTGGAACGCGCGCCGGCTTTTCCTGCCAGTGTGCGCGGCGGCTGTAAAGTAGTAGTGGCGCAAGTTAACCGGGATATTGTACCCCGCATACCCATCGGGACGGTCCATGAGGCCCTCAAAAGGGAACTGGCCTTGGCCAAGCGTGCAGATGGCTGATTCGGCGCACGTTTTACGGAGGAAGTGGATTTTTGGCATGCGCGGTGCTTACAATCATAGACTCGGGGTATGCCCCGTACCATGCTTACGCTGACCGCATGCGGAGAACACGGTTGCAAGGGAAAGGTGCCGGCGTCGCTCGAACCGGTCCACCTCTGCGTGCTTCATTTCACGCTGAAAGTCGAAAACGATTGCGCCCAGATGCGCCGGGAAACCGTGTACGGAAAGACCCCGCACGCACGCCAGGTGGAGATCATCCATTACATCGCCGAGCACGGGGAAATGCTGGCCCGCGCTTCGACAAGCGGACTGCCCCTGGCCGACGAAATGAAGGCGCGCATCCTGAACACCTTCCTCACTTTAATGAACCTGCGCGAAAACCTGGACCGAGCCGCTCTTCGCCAACCCATTGGCCGGAGCGGGTAGGCCGCCACTCCCCCGCGGGCAACTTGGGTTTCCTTCCCTGTGTTAAACTGGCGTGAACGAGCATGCCGCCGCAAATGGAAAACAAGGCTACCGCCAGCCCTCGCGTCCTCACGATCGGTCATTCCAACCATACCGTGGAGCACTTCCTGAGCTTGTTGAAGGCGCATGCCGTCCAGGTGGTCGTGGACGCGCGTTCGCAGCCGTACTCCAAGTACGCCACACAGTTCGATCACGAAACGCTGAAGCTTGCCCTCCAAGACGCGGGAATTCGTTACCTCTACCTAGGGCGGGAACTGGGCGGACGCCCCGAGGGGGATGAGTTTTACGATGTCGAAGGGCATGTCCTGTACGACCGCGTCGCGGCTACCCCCCTATTTCAAGAGGGGTTGTCGCGGCTGGAGCGGGGAATCCGCGAATACAAGGTCGCCCTGCTTTGCGCCGAGGAAAATCCGGCCGCGTGCCACCGGCGATTGCTGGTGGGCCGGGTGCTCGTTGATCGTGGAATTCAGGTGGAACACATTCGCGGCGACGGCCGGATTCAAACGGAAGAGGAAGTCGCCGCCGAAGCAGACCCGAACCGGGATCAATTGACGCTCTTTCAGAAAGTCGAGGCAGAACCGTGGAAGTCTATTCCATCGGTTTTACGAAAAAAACGGCCGAACAATTCTTCGGCATTCTAGGTAAAGCCGGGATTCGCCGCCTGCTCGACGTGCGCTTGAAGAACGCGTCTCAACTGGCCGGCTTCACCAAGCGCGAAGACCTCGAGTATTTTCTCCGCGAAATTTGCGCCGCCGAATACACGCACGAACCACTGCTCGCGCCGACTAAAGAGATGTTGGACGATTACAAAAAGCACAAAGGAAGCTGGGAGGAATACGAGCGCAGGTTTCTTGCCTTGATGGCGGATCGGAAAATCGAAGAGAAACTGGATGCCGGGATATTCGCCGTTCCTACAGTCCTGCTGTGCAGCGAGCCAACGCCGGATCATTGTCACCGCAGGCTCGTCCTAGAATACCTTCAACAGAAATGGTCTAACTTGACAATCCACCACCTGTAGGATTTATATAGGTGCGTGCCGCAAGTCCAGTTCATCTGCCTGGCCCATTCCAAAAAGTATTCCGAGCGATGTGTCGCCGGGGTGCGGGTTGACACGGCCGAATGGATCAGGCCGATCAGCCGGGAGAAACACGGCGAGCTGACTCCCGCACAACTGAAATTGGCAGACGGCGGCGAGCCTCGCAACTTCGACGTCATTTCCGCGTGGCTGGGCGAGCGCGTCCCTGTAAAGAATCAGCCGGAAAATTGGCGAATCCAAAATTCGCCCTGGAGATTGGTGAGCAGACCTGCGCCGATCGAGCACGCCGCCATACTTAAAAAGGCGCTCTTTCGCGGGTCGGTTTTGTTTGGGAATACGGTAGACAGGGTTTCGTACCGCGTATTTGAAACTGACCCGGCCAAGGAATCACTCGTTCTTGCAAAACCTGTCCATCCGCGATGGACCGTGAAGCGAACACTAACTTGGAAGAAGCAATTGCGCGTCAGTTTTGCCCTCGGGTCGTCAACATATGACCTGGCGGTGACGGATATCCCTTACGATGACAAACTGAAGGAACTGGAATTGGGGGAATACTCTTCCGAACATCTTGGAATACAGAATGAGAATGCCATCTACTTCACCATCAGTCTCGGCGAGCCGCTCGACAATGGTTATTGCTTCAAGCTCGTCGCGGCGGTTCTGCAACTGCCGAACGGCTGGCCTTCGTTAGAATAGCTGCTGCATACTATGGTTTGCCGGTTTAGCCCATGAAACGCCATCCGAGTTTGCACCCACTTAGCCAGCACCACCATTTCGCGCTGATTCAGGCGCTGGGGATGCGGCGCGCGGCGGAAGCGCCGGCGGAGAAACGCGCGGCAGCGGTCGAGCGTCAGGCGGAGAAGTTTGTCCGGTTCTGGCACAAGTCGGGGCACGTTCATTTTCGCGAAGAGGAGGAAGTGCTGCTGCCTGCGTATGCGCGGCACGTGCGGCTTGACCGGGACGCGGAAGTCATGCGAATTCTCGCCGATCATGCCGAGATTCGCGCGGCCGTGCGGGAATTCGAGCAGCGGCTGGCGGCGAAGACTCCGATTGAAGCGGAAGAAATCGGCCGGCTTGGAAAACTGCTTCACGATCATGTGCGGCTGGAAGAGAACGAAGTGTTTCCGCGCATTGAAAAAGCGCTGGGCGAAGAGCAATTGAACATGATGGGGCGCGGACTTACGCGGCTGCATTCCAAGCACGATGTTTGTGAGATTTGATGGGCAGGTGGCACACGCTTCAGCCTGTGGGGGTTCGTACTTGCAAGGACTAAACCCCACAGGCTGAAGCGTGTGCTACTAAACCCCGATGTAGCGCGCGTAGAGGGAGCGCGCGACGCTTGTGTCGCGCGTGCCTTTGATGATGGCGCGGCCGTCGGCGAAGACGGTCATTTCGTAGGGCGGGACGCGGAAGCGCAATAGGAAACCGTTCTCGCGCACCTCGGCGACGGTTGGCGCGATGCGCTTGCCGAGCGCGGCAAGATCGAGCTGGCGGCGGCGTTCGTGGATTTGCACGGAATCGCGGCCGCACATCGTCAAATGGGGTTGCGCTTCGCCTTCGAGGTAGCGGAAATCGCGGCGCACGCAGGCGCGGCATTCCGGATTGCGCGCCACGCGCACGGATTGAAATTTCCCGGACCAGACGTCGAAGGAAACGAGACGCCCTCCCCCCGATTCGGATTTGCCGGTGAGCAGCTTGATGGCTTCGGCGGCTTCGATCGAAGCGATCACGCCGGCGGCGGCGCCGAGGACGCCGACGGTGTCGCAAGTGTCTTCCGTGCCCGTCGCCTGTGAGCCATTCCCGCCTTCGGATTCTAGCGCACACGCCAGGCACGCCGTTTCGCCGGGGCGCACGGTGAGAGTCACGCCGTAGCTGGCGACCACGGCGGCGTAAATCCACGGAACATTGAGATGGATCGCAACATCGTTCAGAAGGAACCGCGTCTCGAAATTGTCCGTCCCATCGAGAATCAGCGGAAAGCCGCGCAGTAATTCCACGGCATTTTTCGGGCCGACGTCGGCGACAATGCCCTCGACCGATACTCCGGAATTGATGGCGCGCAGGCGGCGCTCCGCGGCGACGGCTTTGGGCAAGGCTTCCTGCGCGTCGGATTCCTCGAACAGAGTCTGCCGCTGCAGGTTGGAGGGCTCGACGAAATCGCGGTCAACGATGCGCAGCTTGCCGACGCCCGCGCGCACGAGCAGATTTGCCAGGCCAGTTCCCAGCGCGCCGCAGCCCACGATCACTGCCGAGGATTCGAGCAGGCGCTGCTGGCCCGCCTCGCCGATTTCGCCGAAAAGAATCTGCCGCGAGTAGCGTTCGTAGGATTTCGGGTCCATGGAGATGAGCTGATCCAGTAGGACAGGCTTCAGCCTGTCGGGTTTGGGCCTCCGCTCGCGGCAACTCTAAACCCGACAGGCTGAAGCGTGTCCTACCGTCATGATAGCCCACCGATGCCGTGCCGGGAAATCAAGTGGCGTTTTCCGCGTGCCGGGCAGAATTCGCGGCGGGCAGGCAACCTCGGCTATGCTACCCTAGCTCTGTTGTGAAGAGTGATGCCGATCGCCTATCGTCCCTTCGTACGGTTCGCCGCATGGCTTCCGGCGTTCTGGTTCCTCTGCGCAAGCCCTCTTGCGGCGCAGAGCGGTTTTCCCGGTGAGCCGCCGCGCGTCGTTGCAGTGCGCGTGGTCGCCGAATCCGGCGCAGTCCTGGAACAAAATCCTCCTGAGCTGACGATCCAGTCCGGCCAGCCATTTTCCATGCAAGCGGAAAGCGCGAGCCTACGGGAACTGTTTCGGTCGGGACGCTATGCCGATATGCGCGCCGAACTGGCCGACGTTGCTGGAGGGGTTCGCCTGGATTTCGTTGTCCGTCAAAACTTGTACATCAACCGCGTTCAAATCGAAGGATTGCACGAGCCGCCGGGAGAGGCGCTGGCGCTTTCCGCGCTACGGCTCAACGTGGGAGAACCGTTCCGTGAAAGCGACATGAAGGAGGCGCTCGACCGTCTCCGGCAAACCCTGGAGGACGATGGACAATATCAGTCCAAGCTCGATTATGCGACCACGCCGCATCCCGAAACGCTCCAGTTGGACATTCTGGTGCGCGTCAGCCCCGGACCGCGGGCGCGCGTCGGCGCCATCACCATCCAAAACCAGACGCAATTTGCGAACGCGGAGCTTCGAAGCCAGGTGAAACTCAAGGAGGGAGCGGAACTGACTTCGGACCGCCTGAACCGCGCGGCCGACCGGGCGCGAAAATGGCTGGCGGGAAAAGATTATCTCGGGGCGCGAGTCACGATCCATCGCGGCGCGTATGATCCGAAGTCGAATCGCGTGCCGGTGGATTTCACATTGTATGCAGGGTTGGAAGTGCGCGTGGTTGTGGAGGGCGCGAAGGTTCCGGCGGCGACTTTGCGCAAGCTGGTTCCCATCTACCAGGAAGGCGCGGTGGATGAGGACCTGCTCCAGGAAGGGCGGCGTTCTCTGCGCGACTGGTTTGAACGGGCGGGATACTTTGACGCGCAAGTGAACTACGCCGCGTCGGATGCTCCCGCGGATGAAACGAGCCATGTATTGCGCCGAGCCGCCAGAGTGGTCACCTATCAAATCCTTCGTGGCGACCACCACCGATTGGTAAATGTGGAATTCACCGGAAACAAATACTTCGGCCCGGAGCTCCTCCGGGGCCGCATAAAAATTCAGCCCGCCGCCTATGCTTCGCCGGGACGATATTCAACCGAGCTCCTTCAAGACGACGTCAATTCCATTCACACCCTCTATGATTCCAACGGGTTTCAAAATTGCAGTGTGCAGAGCCAACTTGTCGATGATTACAAAGGGCGCCACGGGGACCTGTCCGTGAGGTTTGTCATCCAAGAGGGGGAGCAAACCCGCGTGTCGAGTTTGGACATGGAAGGCAACCGGCAACTCAGCCGGGATGAACTCCTTGGCGTGATTGGCTCCTCCAAGGGACAGCCCTATTCCGAATTCAACGTGTCCTCCGATCGTGACAACATTCTTGCCACCTACTATGACCAGGGTTTTTCGGAGGCCCAGTTTGCCGCCGACGTTGAGAAATTGCCTCCGGCGGGGCCGAATGCAGGTCCCATGGTTCGCCTGACGTATCACATCACCGAAGGACGCCAGGTGCTGGTCGCGAAGGTTCTGCTGAGCGGCTACGAGCACACGCGCGCCAGAGTGATCTCGCGCCAAGTGGGAATCAAGCCGGGCGAACCGCTGAGCGAAGGCACCGTCGTCGAGACGCAGCGGAAGCTCTACAACCTGGGGATTTTCAGCCGCGTTTCGATCGCGCCGCAAAATCCCGACGGCGAGGACGAGAAAAAAACGGTTGTCGTGATGGTGGACGAAGCCAGGCGCTATACCATCGCGTATGGCCTGGGATTTGAGGCGCAACGGCTGGGCAGCTCCACCAGTCCGACTTCCCAATCCCTCAGCTTCGCGCCGCGCGTCACGCTGGGACTTACGAAGGCGAATCTGACGGGACGCGCGGACTCGCTTTCCTTCAAGGTGCGGGCCAGCACGATTCAAGGCCGCGCGCTCCTTACCTACATAGCGCCCAATTATTTCGGAAATCCTAATTTCAGCTTGCAGCTCTCCACCTATTACGAAACTTCGCGGGATGTGCAAACGTTTGATTCCCGGCGGGCGGAGGCTTCCGTGGGGCTCGCGCAGAAGCTTTCTTCCAGCAGCTCAATCCTCTACCGGTACGTCTACCGGCATGTGGTCGCCAGCAATCTTCAAATCGCCGTCGAGGAAATTCCGCTGTTCAGCCAGAATACGGAAGTTTCCGAATTCGACGTGAATTGGGTTCGAGACCGCCGCAACAGCGTGTCCGATCCCAGCCGCGGGGATTTTGAAAATGTGGACGTGAGCATGGCCATGAAACCGATTGGGTCGTCCGCGAACTTCCTCCGCGTGTACTTGCAAAATTCGACGTACTCTCCAATCGGCCGGCGGCTGGTCTTTGCGCGTTCCACGCGGTTCGGCATTCAGACGCCCTACGGCAATTCGCTCTCGACTGACATTCCGCTCCCTGAACGGTTCTTCGCCGGCGGCGGCACGTCCTTGCGCGGATTTGGACTCAATCAGGCGGGCCCACGCGATCCCGTCACCGGCTTTCCCATCGGCGGACAGACGGAGCTCATCTTTAACCAGGACTTGCGCTTCCCGATGCATTTGCCGCTGATCGGCGACCGCCTGGGGGGCGCCGTGTTTTATGACGCCGGCAATGTGTTCCCGAGCATACGGAAAATCTCGCTTCGCACCGCGCCGCCGGCGCCCACGTTCGATCCGGCCAATCCGAATGTGTGTTTGACGAACTGCACGAACGATTTGAGCTATTTCTCGCACACGGTCGGATTTGAGTTTCGCTACAGTACGCCGATAGGACCTGTGGCGCTCGATCTCGGTTATCAATTGAACCCGGCGCGATACCTGATTCAGAACGGCGGCACGTGCCCGGCCACCACATCGGCGGCCTGCCTGACAACCCTTGCGAGGCTCCCCGGGTTCCAATTCTTCATCAACTTGGGGACGACGTTCTGATGCGCCACGCGATTCTCATTTTCGTCCTGCTTTTGACTGGGGTGCGCGCGCCGCAAGCGTTTGGCAGATCGGCGCCGCCTCAGTCCTCGCGCGTGGTGGATCGCATCGTGGCGCGCATCGAAGGCGACATTATTCTCGAGAGCCAGGTGCGCGAACTGGGCGCTTTCCAGGAGTTGATTGAAGGCCATGCGGAGAGCGACGATAAGCTGCTCGAGGAATTGATCGAACAGTGGGTTGTCGAGACAGAGGCCACGGCCTCACATTTCCCGCAGCCCGCGCAATCGGAGGTCGACCGCGAACTGGCGCGGCTCAAGGGACAGTTTGCGAATCCGGAGAAGTATGCGACTCGTCGGAACGAACTCGGCCTTTCCGCCGATCAGGTGCGGCAATTGCTGAGCCGGCAGATCTATGTCGAGCGCTACGTCGATTATAAATTCCGGCCGTCCGTGCAGATCGAACCCGCGGACATTGACGCGTATTACAAGAAGGAGTTGCTGCCGGAGCTTGCGAAAAACAAGCAGCCTGCTCCGGACCCCGCCGCGGTCG
Organism: uncultured Acidobacteriota bacterium; assembly: GCA_963768275.1. Lineage (GTDB taxonomy): Bacteria > Acidobacteriota > Terriglobia > Acidiferrales > UBA7541 > Palsa-360. The sequence continues at coordinate 29,720 of CAVYHH010000015.1, read as the reverse complement.
AACAGCAGATCCGCGAAGTGCTCATCCAGCGCGGGATCAGCGACCTGACGGTGAAATGGCTGGACGATACAAAATCGCGGTTGAAGATCGAAATCGAAAAGGCAGGCGCCAGGCCGTGACGCGCCGTCGAAATTCGGAACGATGAACGACACGAAGCGAAAATTCGGGCTGAAACACGGGCTGGGCCTCGCCGTCGCCCTGGCGGTCGTCGCCGGGTTGGCCATTGCCATTGCGATTGCCAGCGGGCTCGCGGATCGCTGGGCCCGCCGGACGATCGTGCAGGAGCTTGAGAAAACCACCGGGGCGCGCGTCGAACTGGGAAATTTTCATTTTACCTGGCGGCTGCTCACCGCTCGTTTCGACGGATTGACTTTGCATGGCCGCGAGCCGGCTGGAAGTCCTCCGCTGTTTCACGCGGACGTACTGCAGTTCGACATTCACATCGAATCGTTCTGGGGACGGAAGATTTCGCTCGGAAATGTGGTGATGTCCCGCTTCTCGACGCACGTTCAAGTCGAAAAAGACGGGTCGACGAACTTTCCGGGGCCAAGGATTCCCGTGAGTACCGGCACTCCGAACATGAAGGGCCTTTTCGATTTGAAAATTGCGCAGTTGCGCCTCGAGGACGGCGAGATCCTTTGGAATGACACGCGAATTCCGCTCCAGGCCAAAGGCGGAAATTTTGAGTTCGCAATGACCTATACCAGCGAAGGCGGGCGTCCCGTTTACCTCGGCCAGGTCAGCTCGCGAACGCTGGAAATTGCGGCGCTTCGTAACTTGCCCTTCACGTCGAACTTTTCCGCGCGATTCACTGTCAGGCCGGATTCGTTTTCCGTAACCCAATTGCAATGGAAGACGGCCGGCAGCGAAATCGATGCGCAGGCAAATCTCGCCAGTTTCGCGCAGCCCGCCTGGACCTTCCGGTACCGGGGCCAACTGCGCCTCGAGGACCTGTGGACGATCCTGCGCAAGCGCGATGCGCCGGGCGCGCATATTGAATTTGCGGGCGAGGGCGGATACTCCGGCGAGCAGATGAATTTCACCGGACGGTTTACGGCCGACCGGGTCACCATGAAATACCAATGGTTTCATCCCGGGAATATTTCCGCCCATGGCAGCTACCACGCCGACAATCACACAATAGATTTGCCCGATTTGGAAGCCATCATCCTTGGCGGAAACGTGACCAGCCACGTGCGCGCAAATCTCCTGAAGCTGGATTTCCGCGCCGAATCGAAAGTTCGCGGTCTGGACTTGCATGAAGCTCTTGCCGCGGAAGATAACCCGAGTCTGCCCATCAATCCCTTGCATTGGGGCAGCCACATGGACGCGGACGCCACAACCACCTGGGTCGCCGATTTCAAGCACGTCGATTCGCGGGGGCTTTCGGTGTGGACCCCTCCGGCCACGCCCACACCTGGACAAATTCCCACGGCGGCGCATTTTGAGTTTCACTACGACATGGACCACAAACAATTCCAACTCTCGCCGGGCGAAATTTCAACTCCCTCCAGCCGCATCCAGTTTCGCGGCGCGCTGAGCACGGTCGATACTTCGATTGAAATGACGGTGGACACCGAAGACCTCACGTTGTGGGACGACTTCATCAACCGCCTGCGGGGGCCAAGCGCGGAGCGGCAAGTGATCGGCGGCCATTTCCATTGGGATGGACGGTTGACGGGGCCTCTCGGCGGCCCCACCTTCGCGGGACGCTTCAAGGGAACCGAAGCGCAATATGGCGCGTTGTATTGGGACGATCTCGAAGGGGAGCTCACCTATTCGCCCGACGAGTTGCATATCGCCCGGGGCCGCGCGCGCAGGGGCCGGTCCTCCGCGGAACTGGAACTGGGACTCGACCTCGACAATTGGGGTTTTTCTCCCGAAAGCGGATGGACGTTCGATGTCAACCTGGTGGGAGCCGATACGGACGATCTGCAAAAAATGTTGGGGACATCCTATGCGGCGCGCGGGCTGCTGACCGGGCAATTTCATGGAAAAGGGACTCGCGCGGAACCCGAGTTTGCAGGTTTGTTCGATCTGTCGAACGCAGCCGCAGGATCCTGGCGCTTCGAGCGAGCCCGCGGGCAATTGTCGATTCGTCCCGGCGAAGTGCGAATTGCCAACGCCGAAGTGCGCCTGGCGGCGCACGCACCTGGAGCTCCCGCAGGTATCGTGACGGGCAATCTCGACTATCACACCGGCACGGGCGACGTGACATTTGATTTCACGGGCGCGGCAATTCCGCTGGAGGCGATCGACAAAATCCAAATGGCCCGCCTGCCCGTGGGAGGCCGCCTCAATTTGCAAGCCCACGGCCAGGGACCGCTGCGCGCGCCGGAGCTGCACGCAACGCTGCGCCTGGTTGACTTGAAACTGGGCAATGATGTGGTGGGCAGCTTTGACGGGAAAGTGGATTCAGATGGGCGCCACCTGAGCGCAACCATCGATTCGGCGATGGCGTCGGGACGGCTTGACGGTAAGTTGGACATTGGGCTCGGGGGCGACTATCCGGTGACGGCGCAAGTCACGGCCGAACGAATCGATTTCAATCCTTTCCTCGTCTCGGCCCTGCATCTTTCCCGGTTGTATGGCCACAGTTTGGTGGATGGCCATTTCGACGTTGCGGGATTTGGCGCGCGCCCTGAAACGCTTGCTATGGAAGCGAATCTTTCCCGGCTGACGTTTGATTTTGAAAACGTAAAGCTGGAAAATGTCGGCCCCGTGCGGCTGACCTACCGTCGAGACGAGGTGCGTGTCGAGCAGGCCAGTCTCCGCGGGACCGACACGGATTTTCGCGTGTCCGGTTCAGCGCGATTCGCCGGCGATCAAGCCCTCAATTTGCGCATGGACGGAGCGGTCAGCCTCAAGTTGCTCGAAGGGTTCTACCCGCAACTGGAGGCCAGTGGCCGCGCGCAGATCAATGCCCTGGTCGCGGGAACCTTGGCCACGCCGCGCTTCAACGGCAAGGTTCACATTGAGGGTGCATCCCTGCGGTACGGCGATTTCCCGGCGGGGCTGAGCAACGTTGCCGGTGATTTCAATTTTGACGCGAATCGCATGGTGTTTGATAACGTCGTTGCCGAGACCGGCGGCGGACACCTCACCATCGGCGGCACCGTGGCCTACGGAGAAGGGCCGTTGAATTACGTGTTCAATGCGCGTTCCGATCAGGTTCGCATTCGCTATCCTGTCGGGATGAGCTGGCTCATGGGCGGGAACCTGCGCCTCTCCGGAAACGCGCAAACAGCGACTCTTTCCGGGCGCATTGTTGTGGACCGCCTGCTGATGGCCGAAGGGTTCGATCTCGGAAGCTTCATGGTTTCGTCAAAGGAGCCGGCGACCGGGCCGAGCACGACATCCTCGTTTCTACAAAATTTGCAATTCGACATCCAGGCGGAATCCAGCCCCGATTCACGAATGGAATGGACCGGGGCGCGGCTGCAGACAGACGCGAACCTGCGCTTGCGCGGGACCTGGGAACATCCGATTCTCCTCGGCCACATTCACTTGTTGAGCGGGGAAATGAGTTTTCGCGGCAACCAATACACCATTGCGCGGGGCGACATCAATTTCGCCAATCCCTTCCGCCTGGACCCGGTGTTGAACGTCGAGGCCACGACCACGATCCGCCAGTATGAAGTCACTCTCGATTTCACGGGCCCCGCGAGCCGGCTGACACTGGCGTACCGGTCTGACCCGCCTTTGCCCTCAAGCGATATCATTGAGCTGCTTGCCCTGGGCCAAACCGGCGAAGAAAGTGCTGCGCGAAGCGCCACCGGGCAAAACCCAGGCGTAGGCGCCTCGGCGCTCCTCTCGGAAGCGATTTCCAGCCAGTTGGGCGGGCGTATCCAGCGTCTGTTCGGGGTCAGCCACTTCAGCGTCGGGCCTTCGGTGGCGACGTTGAACACGCAGCAAAATTCAATTGCCAGTGTCACGATCGAGCAGCAAGTCACCCGCGGCCTGGTGATCACCTACATTACGGACGTCACGACGACGCAGTATCAAGTGATTCAAATCGAATACACGGTCAACCGCGAATTCTCGGTGGTGGCCTTGCGCGATGAAAACGGGACGTTCGGCCTCGACGTCGTGCGGAAAACGCGCTTCAAGTGACGGGTTTCCGCTCCGGGAGGACGTGCACTGGCACGACACTTCGGCCGCCGATTCCCATCTGGTGCAATGGGGTTCGTGCTATCTTCACCGGCGGGGAGTTGACATGAGACAAATCGCAATAAAATTTGCAGGAGGCTTCCGGTTCTGGATCATCCTGGCGCTCGCCTTGATGGCCGTCGCCAATCCGGCGGGCGCTCAAAAAAAGGACAAGAATAAGAACACGCCGCCCGCCGATCCCGGAGAGGACTTTAAATCCGCGATGCGTGCGCCGGATGCGCAGGCCATCGATCAATCCATCGGCGAAGCCCTGGGATATTGGCAAATCGGCGACGCGGATTCCTTGCATAAATACTACGCGGACGATGTGGTCCTGGTCAGCGGCGCGTGGGAACCGCCCGTCATCGGCTGGGACAATTTCCTGAAGGACTATAAGGCTCAGCGCGCGCAAATCAGCGGCGCGCGAATGGACCGGACAAATACTCTCATCAAGGTGAATGGCAACTCGGCCTGGGCCACCTATCAATTCGTGTATGCCGCGCAGATGGAGGGCAAAGTGGTTCAATTCCGCGGGCACACTACCCTTTTCCTGGTGAAGCAGGCGGACCGATGGATGATTGCGCTGAACCACTCCTCGGTTGTGGACTCCACGCTTCCCGAGCCCGCCACCCCGATGGATTCGGCCCAGCCAGGCAGGCCCTAGAAGCTTTTGAAGCCCTGGTAAACCCAAACCCCCACGCTGGCCAGCAACAGCGCTCCGGACAGGATTCCGAGAGCTATAATCGGCCTGGTCAGTCGTGAGATGCGGGCGATGATCACCAGTTGCTCCTGGTAATGATGCTGTTCAGCGGCATCAATGAAGATCTGATCGTCTTCTTTCGATGAGAGCGTTCCCCGGTAAACGACCAGCACCACCAAGGCAACCGTGATGACGCCCCAGGAAATCATAAGCAGATCGAGAATCAGTGATCGAGGTAATTCCAAGGTTTCCTCCCCGCAAGAACGGCACTGGGCGCAATGGGAACGAGCAATATCGCCGTCCTGCAATGGCAAAAACTTGAGCGGATTATAGCATCAAACCATGGGTATTAACGGGCATTGTTATCTAATGATTACCGGGTTTTGGCGGGAATCGCACCCCCCAGAAGTCATCCAGCGGTTCGAGGGATTCGACGCCGGTTTCCCAGAGTTCGCCGTCTTGCTGGTCTTTTATCCACGCAACGCGAAATTTGGCGGTCTGCTGCGAAAAACGGTTGGTGAGTTCCACTTCCGTCCCCACTCGCAATCTCCGGGACGTCCAGATCATCGCGCCCAGCACGCCGACGACGCCGGTATGCGTGGATTCCTCCAGCGGATTGCCGTCCACCGCGGTGCCGCGTACTTCCACGGGGACCCGCATCACTACGCGGGCGCCCTGCCGCTGATTTTTGAACTGAGGTGTATCGATCAACCTGTCAACCAATTCTAGTGAAAGCAAAACGCGTCATAGGCTATGACATCCCGGCCGTTGCTGTCAACCGTTGACTAACTTTTGAGTAAACCAAAACAACGAACCCCGGCCGCATCGGCCAGTTCGCGCCGCCTCCGAGCGTAACGGGCGATGACATTGGACACCCGCGGCCCCGCGTTGACAAACGCTGCCGCGGGCGGGCACAATCAATTTGCCTCGCAACACCCGCTTACAAGCCCGAATGGCGGAATTGGCAGACGCGCTAGCTTCAGGAGCTAGTTCCCGCAAGGGAGTGGAGGTTCGAGTCCTCTTTCGGGCACCAAAAATTCCGTGACTCGTGATTCGTGGCCTGTGATTCGTGCAAACCTGCTTGGGATCGGATCCGGCCGGATGGTTCCCTCGACCTTTCTCGTCTTTGCGATTGATGCTACTTTCTACGTTGTACTCGATTCGCTTTTGGGAAATGCATGCCTGAGCAATTTGTATTTCGCGATTTGCGCGACTTGCTGGCCAAGGCCAACGAGGAAAAGTCCGGCGATCAATTGGCGGGCATCGCCGCACGCTCGGAGCGCGAACGTGTAGCCGCGAAACGCAAGCTCGCCGGCCTGTCCCTCGGGGACATCGTCCGGCAGCCTCTAATCGATCCTTCCCTCGACGAAGTCAGCCGCCTGCTCCTGGAATCCTACGACGTGGAGCGGTTTGAACGAATCCAGAGCAAGACCATGGGTGAATTCCGGGAATTGATTCTCGACGACGCCACGAGCGAGGAACAATTGAAGCAGCTCCAGTGGGCGATCGTTCCCGAAATCGCGGCGGCCGCAGCCAAAATCATGAGCAACAAGGACCTCATCCTCGCCGCTGCCAAAATCCGGAACGTGACGCATTGCCGGAACACGATGGGCGAGCGCGGAGTCCTCGGAATCCGTACCCAGCCCAACCATCCCGTGGATGACATCGGAGCGATTTTGCTGGCCGCGTTTGAAGGGCTCCTCTTCGGATGCGGTGACGCGGTGATCGGAGTGAACCCGGCATCGGATTCGGTGGAAACGGTTGGCGCAATTCTGCACGCGCTTGCCCGGCTCATCGATGCCTATGGCGTGCCCACGCAATCGTGCTGCCTCGCGCATATCACGACGCAACTCGAAGCCATGAGCCGCGGCGCGCCGGTGGATCTCCTGTTTCAGTCCATTGCCGGGACGGAGGCGGCCAATCGAAGTTTCGGCGTTACCCTGCAGATGCTGCGCGAAGGGCGCGAGCAAGTCCTCGAACATCATGCGCAGCGCGACGTTCCCTGGAAAGGCGCGGACGTGATGTATTTCGAGACGGGACAGGGGAGTGCTCTTTCGGCCGAGGCGCATCACGGCATCGATCAGTTGACGCTCGAAGCGCGCGCGTATGGCGTCGCTCGCGTGTTCCATCCTTTCCTCGTGAATAGCGTCGTGGGCTTCATCGGCCCGGAATATCTTTACGACGAGCGGCAGATCATTCGCGCCGGCCTGGAAGATCATTTCATGGGCAAGCTGCTGGGACTCCCGATGGGCTGCGACGTCTGTTACACAAACCACGCGGCGGCCGATCAAAATTCCGCGGACAATCTTTTGGTGCTGCTTGCCGCCGCGGGCTGCAATTATTTCATGGGCGTACCGGGCTCGGACGATGTGATGCTGAACTATCAGTCCACCAGCTACCATGACGCGCTCGCTGCAAGAAAACTTTTCCATTTGCGTCCCGCTCCCGAGTTTTTGAGCTGGCTTCAAACGAAGGGAATCTTCAGGGACGCGGAACCTGCGCCGCTCGATGCTTCCGCGCGGCGCGAGCTGATGCAAGGGCTGGAATCTTCCCTGGGGGAGATTGTCTAAATGTCTCGGGACACCGATTCCTTCCTCGCCGCCGATTTCCCGGATGTCTTGCGCAAGATTCGCGAACGCACGCCGGCGCGCATTTTGGTTGGCCGCGCCGGAGCCGCGTATCGCACCTCCACGCAGTTGGAGCTGCGCGAAGCCCACGCCGCCGCGCGGGACGCCGTCCGCGCGGAGCTGGACCTGGAATCCGTCTTCGGCGCAGCGTTCATCAAGCAGTGGAATCTGTTCGAGGTCTGCACCGAGGCGCGTTCCAAGGAAGAATATCTCCTGCAGCCGGACCTGGGTCGCCGCTTGAACGAAGCGTCGCGGAAGGAATTGGCAAAAAGATGTTCGCGCGGGAAAGACATTCAATTTGCGATCGGCGACGGCCTCTCGGTCACGGCTGTTGCCGCGCAAGTTCCGTCGCTGTTGCCGTTGCTTCACGAAGGAGCCCGCGTTCGCGGCTGGACCATTAGCGACCCTTTCGTGATTCGCCACTGCCGAGTAGGCATTCTCAATGAAATCGGCGAATTGCTCGCACCGAAGGTAGTTGTCTTGCTGATCGGAGAGCGCCCTGGTCTTGCCACCGCGGAGAGCTTATCCGCCTACATGGCTTACCGGCCCGGCAGAACTCACACCGATGCGAATCGAAATCTCATCTCGAACATCCACTCGCGCGGTCTCAAGCCACAATCCGCGGCGGATCGAATCCTGAACTTCGCGGGGCACATGATGGCGCTGCGGATCAGCGGCTTCAGTATTCGGGAACAATTGCCGACTGCGCTCAGCCATCCAGTTATTCCATTCGAGGGGTAGTGGGTCGGTTTGACCTGGGAACGCCAATCTCCCGATTGGCTGTTTTTCCGGCGCCAATCGGGAGATTGGCGTTCCCAGGAGACATCCAGAACGAAGCCAAACTACTTCGTAATTCGGAGATTTCAGTTTTCGCACTCCATCGAATACCGGATGTATAATTGGCGGTTGTGAGGTGCTTATGAGCGTTGCCTCCCTGAAAGTGAATGGCCGGGTGCACAAGGTAGATGTGGACCCGAAATGCCCCCTCCTGTATGTCCTTCGCGACAATCTGGAATTGAATAATCCGCGCTTCGGCTGCGGCGTCGGACAATGCGGCGCGTGTACCGTGCTGGTGGACAATCGCGCGGTGCGGTCGTGCCAATTGACCGTGGCAAGCGTAGTCGGGAAAGAAATCATCACGCTTGAGGGCCTGGAAACCGCGGGGAAACCGCATCCCGTGCAGGCTGCTTTCATTGCGGAACAGACTTTTCAGTGCGGCTACTGCCTGAACGGCTGGGTGATGACAACCAAAGCGCTGCTCGACAAGAATCCTTCCCCGAGTGATGCCGAAATGCGCAATGCATTTGAAAGTCTAGTGTGCCGCTGCGGAAGCCACGTCGGCATTTTCGCCGCGGTCCGCCGGGCGTCGCAAGCCGCGAAGAGGAGCGCGTAAAATCATGGCTCCCAAAATGACAGTATCGCGAAGAGAGTTTGTAAAGGATGCGGGTGGCCTGCTCATCGGTTTCAGCCTGGCGGATTCCGCCGTGCTCCCGCGCGTTTTGGCCGCGGCGTCGCCCGAAACCATTGCCACTCCATCTCCCAGCCGTCTGGATTCCTGGCTGCGCATCGACAAGGAAGGAATCGTTCACGTGTTCACCGGCAAGCCGGAAATTGGAATGGGAGTGGGAACGGCCTACGCGCAAATCGTCGCCGAGGAATTGGATGTTCCCGTCGATCGCGTTGTCCTGGTCATGGGCGACACAGCTTCAACCGCCAATCAAGGCGGCGTCGGAGGCAGCACGTCCATCATGCTGGGCTCGAAGCCGTTGCGCAACGCCGCGGCGAACGCGCGCTTTCTGCTCACGGAATTGGCTTCGCGGCGTCTCGGCGTGCCCGCCGATGATCTCGAAGTGATCGACGGCATCGTGCATGTGAAGGGGAGCGCGAAGGGCGACGCATCGAAGAGCGTCTCATACGCGGAACTCGCAGGCGCGGGCGACCTGAACGATGCCCTGAAAGTTTCGGGCGACGGATTTTCGCTGAATGTCGTGGGTTCGGGTAAACCGAAGGATCCATCGGCATACACGATCGTGGGAAAGCCGGTACCGCGCGAGGATCTTCCTCCCAAGATTCTGGGCCATTTCAAGTACGTCACCGACGTCCGTGTTCCGGGGATGCTGCATGGGCGCGTGATCCGGCCTTCAGGAGTGGGCGCGACGTTTGTGAGCCTGGATGAAACCCCCGCGAAGGCCATACCCGGATTCGTAAAAACTATTGTGAAGGGAAATTTCGTCGGTGTGGTCGCGGAAAATGAATGGGCCGCCATCCAGGCCGCCAAAGCCGTCAAGGTCACGTGGACCGCGCCAAAGCAGGCGTTCCCAGAGCAAAAAGATTTGTATGCATACATGCGTTCGACGCCGCTGAAGGCGAGCAAGGAAACTTTGAAACGCGGAGATGCCGCCGCGGCGCTGTCGAACGCCGCGAAAAAAGTGGAAGCGAGCTACGAGTTTCCGTTCCAGTCGCACGCCACGATGGGCCCGGGCTGCGCTGTCGCCGATGTTCACACGGACGGCATCACCACGGTCTGGTCCGGCGGGCAGAAGCCGCACGATTTGCAGAAGGGCTTCGCGGAATTGCTGCGAGTTCCGATCGATACGGTGCGCGTGGTCTGGGTGGAAGATGCCGGTTCGTACGGCCGCCCCGGCTTTGAAGACGCAGCCGCCGATGCAGTGTTGCTTTCCGAGGCCGCAGGAAAACCCGTGCGCGTCCAGTGGATGCGCGAAGACATGACCGCGTGGGGCACCAAGGGACCCGCGGTCGTCTGCGATCTGGCCGCGGCGCTCGACGCGCGGGGCGAAGCCACGTCCGTGCAATTTACATCACGCGCGTTTTCCGGCGGCGAGACGCATTTTCGTCCCGGCGACGCGGGAAATTATCTGGGAGCCCAACTGACCGGAATTCCCAATACCACGGGCGTCGATGAATTCGCGCAATGGGGCGTGGAATCGCCGCCGTACGCGTTTCAAAATATTCTCGCCACGGCGCACGTCATTCCCGCGTTTCACGACAGCGCGTCACCGCTCCGCACCACCCATTTGCGCGACCCGGAAGGGCCGGCTACTTCGTTTGCGGCGGAATCCTTCATCGACGAAATCGCCGCCGCAGCCAGCGCCGATCCGATCGAATTCCGCCTGAAGCATCTGGAAGACCCGCGCGCGAAAGCCGTCTTGACGGCTGCGGCTCAAAAAGCCGGTTGGGACACTCGCCCATCCCCGAAGAAGGGCGCGGCTGGCGGCGACGTTGCCACTGGCCGCGGGGTCGGCCTCAGCACGCGCAACGGCACGTACGTCGGGACGGTGGCGGAAGTGGAAGTCAATCGCAAGACCGGAGCGGTTCGCGTGACGCGCTTCGTTTGCGCTCACGATTGTGGCTTGATCATCAATCCCGAAGCGCTTCGGACCACGATCGAGGCCAACCTGATCCAATCGCTCGGCCGCAGCCTGAAAGAAGAAGTGACGTTCGACCGAAGCAACGTAACGAGCGTGGACTGGATCACGTATCCAGTCGCCCGTGCGTCGGACGTTCCCGATCGAGTGGAAATTATCTTGATCAACCATCCAGAACTTCCTTCAAGCGGCGCGGGAGAGCCTTCCAGCCGCGCAACTGCAGCGGCCATCGCCAACGCGATCTTCGATGCCACAGGCGCGCGCGTCCGCCAAGCGCCGCTCACACCAGTTCGCGTGAAAGCTGCGCTGGACGGGATTCAGTCCGCGTAGCGAACCATCAGTAGCACAGGCTTCAGCCTGTGGGTTTCCAAATGTGTTCCCGCCACTTGGACCACAGGCTGAAGAGCGTGCTTTGCAGTTCGCATTCCAACAGGCCAGTGGCTAAAGCCGTATTTGTTCTGCATACCTTACGGCACGGTTGAAACCGTGCCCTACAAAGATTTGGCTGTTGCCACATAGGTGGCGAGGTATATGGTATCGGTCAGTTGCGCGGCCAAAACGAAAATTCCGAATTGAAAATTCAATCGCAAAAAAGGAGTCGGCGATGAAAGCAATGCTGGGACTTCTCATATTTCTACTCGCGCTTTTCACGGCAGCCCCTGACGTGGCTGCCCCCCAAAATGCGGCTTCGTCCACGAGCTCTCTTCCCGCCACGTATGTCAGCGCGGCGGACATCCAAGCCAATCTGAACGGAGCGCCCAATTCCGCGACGAATCCCCTGCCGAACATTCGCGTGGTGGACGCCGGAGGATACAACGTTGCAGTCGGCGTAATCCACCGGCCGCAGACGCCGCCCGGCGTCGTCGCCGTGCACTACAAGGTGACGGAAATTTATCACGTCACGGATGGCGCAGCGACGCTAGTGACCGGGGGCACCATGGTCAATGCGAAACCGAGACCAGCCGACGCCATCTCCGTGAGGCTGGAAGACGGCCCCGGCGCAAGCGGCACCTCCATCCAGGGCGGTGTGAGCCGCCGGATAAAAGCGGGCGACGTGGTCGTGATCCCCGCGGGTGTGCCGCATTGGTTTAGCGCGATCGAAGGATCGATTACGTACGTAGTCGTTCGGGTCGACCCCGACCGCATACTGGCCCCCAAGTAGGACAGGCTTCAGCCTGTCTGGTTTTCGTCTGCAGTTCGAGTCGAACAATCCATCGTGGCAAATTCGCCGCCTTCGCACGAGCGCTCGTTCAACGCCACAAAAACAAAACGCCCCGGCAAGCCGGGGCGTTTTGTTCCTTGCGGGAAGCTGTTGGTTCTCGCGTAAGCGGCACCGCAGTTAGCATCACCGCGGGGCCCTATCCTCCGTCAAACTCGCTCATCCGGCTATGCGTTGGCCATGGCCGGCTTCGGGACGCTGTTGATCGTCTTCAGAATGCGGGAAACGATCTGGTAGGGATCCCCTTCCGAGTTCGGGCGGCGATCTTCCAGATAGCCTTTGTAACCGTCTTTGATGAAGTGAATGGGCATCCGGATCGAAGCGCCGCGATCGGAGAGACCGTAGCTGAATTTATCGATGGCTTGCGTTTCGTGCAGACCCGTCAACCGCAAATGATTGTCCGGACCATACACGGCGATATGGTCGGGGATGTGCTTCTCGAACGCCTTCATGAGGGCTTCAAAATATTCCTTGCCGCCCGTTTCGCGCATGAACTTCGTCGAGAAGTTGCAGTGCATGCCGGATCCATTCCAATCGCCCTTGATAGGCTTGCAATGCAAAACCATATCTACTTCGTATTTCTCACAGAGACGCAGCATCAAATAGCGGGCGGTCCAGGTGTCATCCGCGGCTTTGGCGGAGCCTTTGGCAAAAATCTGGAATTCCCATTGGCCTTTGGCGACTTCCGCGTTTATGCCTTCATGATTGATACCCGCGGCATGACAAAGTTCCAAGTGCTCGTCGACGATCTTGCGGGCCAGGCTGCCCATATATTTGTAGCCCACGCCGCAGTAATAGGGCCCCTGCGGAGTGGAGGGGTAGCCGTTTTCCGGGAAGCCGAGAGGACGTCCGCCTTGAAAGAGGAAGTATTCCTGCTCGAGACCAATCCACAAGTCCGGATCGTTCTCGATCGTAGCGCGCATGTTCGTGGTATGCGGGGTGCCGTCCGCGTGATAAACCTCATTCATTACAATGTAGGCATCCTTGCGGCTGGCGTCAGGATACAGAGCCACTGGTTTCAGAACGCAGTCAGAGCTATGCCCCTCAGCCTGCATGGTGGAACTGCCGTCAAAACCCCATTTGGGCAGATCACCAAGGGTTGGCGGCTTTTCAAATGTCTTGATCAGAGTTTTGCCGCGCAGATCGGGAACGGGCTTTTTGCCGTCAAGCCAGATGTATTCGAGTTTGTATTTCGTCATGGTTTCCGGTGGATCTCCTTAATTAAGACCTAGAAAGATTAAGTTCGTCGGACAGCATTCAGCGAACCGGTTGCAGGTCAGCGTACAGGCAGAGTAGCGTGTGGGCCCCGGACCGTCAAATCGAAGAAATCTCTCGTTTGGTTCTATTTTTGTGATGTGACGAGGAAAACAGTGGCCTGTGGATAGGTCAGTTTATAACTGTCTCCATTTAGTGTAAGCTTTTCCGCTCCATCACCGAGGTCATGATGAACCGCGTAACCGCCATCCTGCCCGCCGCAGGGCTAGGGACTCGAATGGGCGCCGACACGCCGAAGCAGTTTCTCATGCTCGACGGCGTGCCCGTGCTGCTCTTCACGCTGCGGCGCCTCGCGGCCTGCCCCGCGATCACGGATTTCGTCATCGCGACGCGAGCCGAGGAAATCGATTCGGTGGCGGCCAGCGTCGAGGCGGAAAATCTTGGCCGGCCTGTCCACGTGGTTCGCGGAGGCGATTCGCGCCAGGATTCCGTCGCCAACGCGCTCGCGGAAGTTCCTTCGGAGGCCGACTTGATTCTGGTGCACGACGCGGTCCGGCCCCTCGTGACCCTCAGCCAGATCGAGCGCGTGATCGCGGAGGCAGACGCCTGCGACGCGGCCATCCTTGGAATTCCGGCGATGGACACGGTGAAGGAAGTGAAGCGCGCCAGCCTGCCGAACGACGTTGCGCTTATCACGGCCACGATTCCGCGCGAACGCGTGGTCCTGGCGCAGACTCCGCAAGTGTTCCGCTCCTCCTTGCTTCTCGAAGCGTTCGGGCGCGCGCGACAGGACGGAGTGACGGCTTCGGATGAAGCGGGCCTCGTCGAGCGCATCGGACGCGACGTTCACGTCGTCGTCGGGTCCGAGCGCAACCTGAAGATCACTCGCCCGGGCGACATGGAGCTTGCCGAATTCTATCTCCGCCAGGAGCGCGCGGGCCAATGACCCGCGCGGGGATCGGATACGACCTCCATCGCCTCGCCGAAGGAAGAAAGCTGATTCTCGGCGGCATTGAACTCCCATTTCCCAAAGGGCCGGTCGGCCATTCCGATGGCGACGCGCTGGCGCACGCTATGTGCGACGCGCTCTTGGGCGCCGCGGGACTGGGCGACATCGGCACGCATTTTCCAGACACGGATCCGAAGTGGAAGGACGCGTCAAGCCTGCGATTTCTGGAGCACATTCGCGATCTGCTCGCCAAACACCAATTTCGCATCGTGCATATCGACGCGATCGTGATCACGGAAAGGCCGAAACTCGGTCCGCACTTTCCAGCCATGCGGGAGGCGCTCTCGAAGGCGCTGGCTATCGCTCCATCCATGATCAATTTGAAAGCGAAGACCAACGAATCCGTCGACGCGATCGGCCGCGGCGAAGCGATTGCCGCGCAAGCCATCGCCACGCTCGATCGCTGAGCCCGCGGCACACTCATATGGACCGCCTTACCGGAATCCACGCGGTTCGCGAAGCCCTGGAAGCAAACCGCCCGCTCGATTCCCTGCTGGTTGCCAAAGGCACCCACGGCAACCGGATCGAAGAACTGGTGCGGCTCGCGCGTAAGCAGGACGTGCCCGTGCGCTTTGAGGAGCGCATCCAGGTTGACCGCGCCGCGGGAACTCGCGAACATCAGGGCGTCGTCGCGTTTGTTTCATCCTCGCCGGCAGCGAGTTTCTACGACCTGTTGAAACCGCGCCCGGCGGGAAGCCCTCCCGGATTGCTGGTCTTGCTCGACGGCGTGGAAGACCCGCAAAACCTCGGCGCCATCGTTCGCACTTCGCTCGCGGCCGGAGCGCAGGGCGTCGTCATACCCGAGCGGCGCGCTGCCGGGCTTACGGAAACCGTGGCGCGCGCATCCGCCGGGGCGCTCGCGCACTTGCCGGTGGCGCGTGTCACAAATCTTTCACGCGCGATGGAGGAAATGAAGGAAGCGGGCTATTGGCTTGTGGGACTCGACGAACGCGCCGAGCAGCTCCACACCGAAGTGGATTTCAAAGTCCCGGTGGGAATCGTCCTGGGCGGCGAAGGCAAGGGATTGCACGCCCTGGTGCGCGAGCGCTGCGATTTCCTGGTTTCCATCCCGACCACCGGTCCCGTGCGCGCGCTCAACGTATCCGTAGCCGCCGGAGTTGTCCTCTTCGAGATAGTCCGCCAGCGCAGCGACCTAGGGAAAGGAACCACGGATGCACACAGATGAACACGGATAAAAGAAAACCAAAGAAATAAAATGAAAACGAACGATCGACCGCGCTATCATGCCGCCACAAATTTAATTCCTAAAAAAAATAATCTGTTTCTCTATCCGTGTTCATCTGTGTGCCCGCCGCGGCGGGTGGTTCCAAAGCTTTTTCTACTTGTCGTACTGGATCATCGTAAAGACATCGATTCCCGGCAGTCTTGCGCGGCCGTTCAGGAACGAAAGTTCGACAGCAAAGGATGCGCCGACCACTTTTCCGCCCAGCTTGCGCACGAGTTCCACGGTCGCCGCGGCGGTGCCTCCTGTAGCGAGCAGGTCATCGCTGATAAGTATGCTCTGGCCGGGCTTAATCGCGTCTTCATGGATTTCGAGCGTGTCCGTGCCGTATTCCAGCTGATAGGTGACGGAGACGGTTTTCGCCGGCAGCTTTTTGGGTTTCCGGACAGGAACGAATCCCGCTTCCAGCCGGTACGCCAGCGCCGGCGCCAAAATAAACCCGCGCGCCTCGATGCCGACGACAGCGTCCACTTTTTTGCCCGCATAGTGGCCACACAGTTCATCGACAAGGCTGTGGAATGCGCCTGCATTCTGCAGCAACGTCGTGAGATCGTAGAAAAGGATTCCCAGCTTGGGATAATCGGGAACCTCTCGAATGAATTCCTTCAAATGGTTCATTCCGCTTGCTCCGCCTTTCCAAATGAATTGCTGTTCTTAAATAGATCGCGCTCGCTGCAGACCGTGCTTCAACTTGATTTCATTCATCGCGTTCGATGGAGAACACGTTCGCATATTCCCGCAGAAGATCCGCGTCGTGTTCGTCCACCCGGTCCACAGCAGCCATGCGCGGGCCGCGTCGCAATGCGTTGCTCAGCGATTCCATCTGCTCCTCGCTGCCAATGGCATAGACTTCCACGCGCCCGTCGAACAGATTCCTCACATATCCGCCCACACCCAGGCTTGCTGCTGTTCGCTCGGCGAAAAAGCGGAACCCGACCCCCTGCACCCTGCCCGACACGTAAAATCGCTTGGCCTGCGTTTCCACGGCAACACTTCGCGCCCACACTTGTTTTTGCAGCCGCGCGATTGTAGCAAACGTATAGCGCCCGCGATACACTGATGACGGGTCCGGGAAGGATGACGCCGGATTTTTCACGAATCCATGCTGCAAAATACCGGCGGATTGCATCCAACAAATGGAAGCAGATCCCATGATCCAAAGATCAAACCTCCTGGCCGCATGTTGCGCGCTCGCCCTGGCTCTCGCCGCCGCGCCTGCTTCGCTGCGCGCGCAGGGAGCCGGACCGATGGTGCCGCCTGAATCCACGAAGTTCCCGGCGCCCCCGCCACCCAGCAAGCCCGACCCTCCGACGCTGCCGCCCGACGAAATCATCCGGCGATTCGCGCAACGAGAAGACGACATGGTTCGCGCAATCAAGGGCTACACCTTTCAGAAAGACGTGCGCATCCAGGAGATCGGCACCGACAACAAGCCCGCCGGTCAGCTTCAAATCGTCACACAATTGCGGATTACTCCGGACGGCAAGATGTATGAAAAGCCGGTGAGCCGACAGCCATCGACGCTCCATACCCTCGACCTTCAGAGGGGGGATTCCGATCTTCTCGCCCCAGTGCCGATGTTTCCGCTCACGACTGCGATGCTTCCGAAATACGAGATCACGTATGGCGGGAAGCAGCCGCTCGACGAGTTGAGTACCTACTTTTTCTCAGTGAAACCGCGCGCCGTGGAACGCGCCCACGCCTATTTTTCCGGCGTGGTGTGGGTGGATGTGCAGGATCTGGTCATCGTGAAGACCATGGGCAAATGGGTCACCGAGACCGGCGATGTCACCGCTTCCGATCTTCCGTTCACGGTCTTCGAGACGTACCGCCAGCAGGTCGGCAAAAATTTGTGGTTCCCCGCATACTCGCGCTCGGATGAAACCCTCCCTTCCGGCGTGCCGATCCGCGTGATCGTCAAGTGGAGCGACTTCGCACCACAAGCGAGCGCTCCGGCAACGGCGGATTCACCTGCGTCAGCGAACCCTTCCGACAACAAAGGAACTCCTTAGCTCCAACGGGGCGGAGCTACCACCAATCAATTTTCAGACTTGTGCCGGAGCGTGGGCCGCTCCGGTTCCTCCGGCGTTTTTTCCTGCGGAGTTTTATCCTGAGGCGCTTCGCTGGGCGGCGGAGCGGGAGCTTTCGGCGGCTGCAGGATCCACTGGAACCCGCCGTCATAATCGACCTTGGCCATCGTAAGTTTTGTCTCCGGCGGAGTGATTGCCGGAAGCGCCGCCTTCAAGAAATTAACAACACTTGCGGTGTCGGACTTCTGGCTCTGCCCTTCCGCGGCGAGCGTCACGGACTTCTCCTGAATTTCATTTGCGGCGCGAATTTTCGTCAGGCGCGAATCATTCTGCTGGAGCAGGTCGAGTAGTTCGGGCTGGCCGTTGGCGCGGTTCTCCGGCGGGTAACGAACCTCCATGAACGTTTTTGGCTTGCCCTTCTCCGGTGGATAAAGCTGGTTGTAGCTCGGGCGCAGGACGCGCGTCCGCCAAATATCGTTGCCCAGGGCGTCCTGCTCGATGTGGTAGTCGATGGCCCACGCCTCGGGGCCGTAATCCCGCACAAATCCAACGAGAACGATGCGAATCAACGGTTCATCCTCGCCCAGATTGATTTTGTGGTGCAGCTGCCCCGCCAGGACGCGAACGCGCTCGAGCACGGCGATGCCGATGGACTCGATGTCGCTCGCGCGAAAAGCCGCGTCCTTCTGGCCGCCGTTATTCAGTGCCGCGGCGATGAGGCTGTGGAATTCGTTATCGAGCCGTATGGGCTTGTCCTTGGAATCCGGCTGCACCCACTCGACCGCCCCGAGCATCACCCCAATGCGCTCCGCGGAAAGTATCGCGATCTCCGGAGGGTGCGAACCCGCCTCGCCGTGAACGTCCATCGCCGCCAGAATGATTGCATCCTTCGCCGCGCAAATCACGATCCGCCCCTCGGCCAGATTCACCGCAACTTCCTGATCGCCAGACTCCTGCGCGAATGCGGACACGGAAAGAAACCACGGATGCACACAGATGAACACGGATAAAAACAAAAGAAGTGAAGGGAAAGAAAATCCAAAATTGCGATGTCGTGTCGCCATTGTCGAAATCCCGAAAACTAAAAATCTTTTTCTTTATCCGTGTTTATCCCTGTGAATCTGTGGTTCCAGCGCTTTTTCTTTTCTCGCAATGGCCTGTAGGGCCGTGAAGGCCACGACGTTCGCGACATCCTCGGCCGAGCAGCCGCGCGATAGGTCGTTCGCCGGCCGGTCCAACCCTTGCAGAATCGGGCCTAGCGCTTGCGCGCCGCCCAGCCTCTCGACCAGCTTGTAAGCGATGTTGCCGGAATCGAGGTCCGGGAAGATCAGCACATTCGCATGTCCTGCGACGGTCGAGCCCGGGGCCTTTGAATTTCCGACTCGCGGCACAAGCGCTGCGTCAGCCTGAAGTTCGCCGTCCGCCGCAACTTCCGGCGCGCGCGCCTTCAGAATGCGCAGCGCTTCCCGGACTTTTTCCACGCGCGCGTGGTTCGCCGAAGCCTTGGTGGAAAATGACAGAAATGCTACGCGCGGCTCCGCGTCAAGAATCGGGCGCGCATTTTCCGCCGTGGCGCGCGCGATTTCGGCAAGTTCCTCTGCGTTCGGGTCCGGCACAACTGCGCAATCGGCGAAGAGCAGCGCGCCGGAAGTTCCCAGGTCCAGCCCCGGCCGCTCCGGAATTATCATGACGAAGAAACTGGAAACCAGCTTCGCCTCCGGCGCAAGGCCGATCGCGTGCAGAGCCGCGCGCACGGTCTCGCCAGTCGTGTTAGCCGCGCCTCCCACCGTCCCGTCAGCATCCCCGGCAGCCACGCTCAACGCCGCGAAGTACAGAGGGCGCCTCGCGATGTCTCTCGCTTCGTCGAGCGTTACGCCGCGCGTGCGCCGGCGATCGTAATAAATCTGGGCGTATGCCTCTCCGTGTGGGTTCGTTGCCGGATCCTCGATCGCGACGTCCCCCAGCGCCACATGCAAATCCGCCGCGACCGCGCTGATGAATTGTCTTCTGCCGAGCAAAGTGACTTTTGCGAAGCCTTCCCGCGCGATTGCAGCCGCGGCGGAAACGATTCGCGGGTCTTCGCCCTCGGGCAACACGATGCGCTGAAGATGCGCACGCGCCCTATTCTTGATTTTCTCAACCAGTGTCATCCTACGCCAAAGTTATCACAGGTTTGCGCGTTCCGCCGATTTCTGTAGAATGGAAGCCTACTCGAATCTACTTAAGGAAAAGCAGCGGAGTTACAGGGGCTATTGCACGGCGGTATCTGCGGGCGAGGAAGGCGGAGACCATTCGACACAAAGGCAAGAAGCTGAAAGACATCCTGGACGCGCACGAGAAATTTCACAAGGGACACCCGGGCGGGGAACGCGCCGATCTTTCCGGCGCCGATCTTTCCGGCGCGGATTTGAAGAAACGCGATTTGACCGGAGCGAACCTCGCGGGGAGCAACTTGCGGAAAGCCGACCTGCGCGGAGCGAAACTCAGCCACGCCGATTTGAGCCGCGCGGACATGCGCCAGGCGGATTTGCGAAATTGCGATTTTACGGAAACGAGGCTCGAAGGCGCGGATTTGAGCGAGGCCGATTTGAGCGGCACGGAACTGTTTCGCGGAGATTTGCGCTCCGCGAAATTGCACAAAACGATTCTGCGGGGGACAGTTTTGCGGCAGGCGAATCTTCGCGGCGCGGATTTCTCCGGCTCGGACCTGGCGCTCGCCAGCTTCCGCGAAATCGATCTGACCGACGTCAAGCTGGACGGCGCGGACCTGAAGGACGCCGTGGTCAGAGACAATCGAAAAAGCTGAAGTGAGGCTCTGAAGTAGCACAGGCACTCCTGGCTGTGCGGTTTTGTGAGCCTCACCGGGTATTCGATCCGGAGACGAATGCAAAAACCGCACAGCCAGGAGTGGCTGTGCTACTTAAAACCTCGTCTATTTCCCGGTAGCGGAAGCGGAAGATTCAGCCGCCCCAGCGCGCGTAACCCCGCGGCGGCGCACGTCAATCCCAAGCCGCTTGATCTTCTGATTCAACGTGGAAAGCGGAATCTGAAAATTTTCCGCCGCCTCGGTCTGATTCCATTCCGTGCGTTCCAGCATGTCGCAGATCACGCGCCGCTCGATCTCATCCATGATTTGAAACAAGGAAGCTTTCGAGCTGTCGGCGCCCGCGCGCGAACCGTGTTCGCCCGGCAGCGGCGGCATGAATTCGGAGAGTCGCAGCCGGACGCCGCCCAGGAGTTCCCTCGTCCGCACGCTTTCGGGCAAGAGATCGACGTCCAGCAATTCCTGCGAAGACAGAACCACCGCCCGCTCGACCACGTTTTCCAGTTCGCGCACATTCCCCGGCCAATCGTAATCCACCAGCAGCCGCAGCGCCGCCGGTGCAAAGCGCCCCAAAGGCCGGTTGTTCTCCGTGGAAAATATGCGGAGGAAATGATCGAGGAGGAGATGAACATCTTCCTTGCGCTCGCGAAGAGGCGGCAGGGGAACGGCAATCACATTCAAGCGATGATAAAGGTCTTCGCGGAAACGGCCTTCGCGGACGAGATTGAGCAATTGCACGTTGCAGGCGGCGATGATGCGAACGTCAACCTTGATCGTTTCCGTCCCGCCGAGCCGCATGAATTCGCGCTCCTGAATCACACGCAGGAGCTTTGCCTGCGTTTCCGGCCCGATCGTGGAAATTTCATCGAAAAAAATTGTTCCCTGATCGGCGACCTCGAAGAGCCCCTTCTTCGACGCCACGGCGCTCGTAAACGCGCCCTTCACGTGTCCGAACAGTTGCGATTCGAGCAGGTCCACGGGGATGGAGCCCGTGTTGATCGGGACGAACGGCTTGTCCGCGCGCGTGGATGCCGAATGAATCGCCTTGGCGATCAGTTCCTTGCCCGTTCCGCTCTCGCCATGAATCAGCACCGTCGATCGGGAAGGCGCGACTTGGCCGACCAGATCGAGCACGGCCAGCATTTTTTCGCTTTTCCCGATGATATTCGGAAAGTTGTACCGCTGCTTCAGGGCGCGCTTGAGCTGGACATTTTCCTCGCGCAGGCGGCGGCCCTCAACGGCCTGGGCCACCTGGACGAGCAATTCGTCGTTGGACCACGGCTTGGTGATGTAATCCTGCGCCCCGCTCTTGAACGCGGCGCGGGCCATGTCGATGGAGCCGTAGGCGGTGATCAAGACGACGGAAAGATTCGGATCGCGGCGGCGGATTTCGCGCAGCAGGTCGAGGCCGTTGCGGTCGGGAAGGCTGACGTCGAGCAGAACGAGATCGAACGGTTTTTCCTCGAGCATCGCGAGGCCGGCTTCGCCCGATTCGGCGCTCGAGGTCGTGTAGCCTTCCGTATTGAGCAGAAGTTCCAGGCCCTCTCGAATTTCGGATTCGTCGTCGACAACCAGGATGGCGCCTTTAGACATGAACCGCTTTCCGCGCCACCGGGAATTCCAGCCGGAACGATGTGCCTTTGCCTGGCGTGGAGCGCACGTCCACTTTCCCGGCGTGCTCCTTGACGATGCCGTAGCTCACGGAGAGTCCGAGGCCAGTGCCGCGTCCCGAGGATTTCGTGGTGAAAAAAGGATCGAAGATTCGGTTCAGATTTTCGCGAGGGATGCCGCCCCCGGTATCGATGATTTCCACTTCCACCGACCCGTTGTGCGCCGCCGTCCGGATCTCGACGATGCCGCCGGAGGGCATGGCATCGCGGGCGTTCAGGAAGAGATTCAGGAAAACCTGCTGCAGCTTGTTGGTCGAACCCAGTACCGCGGGCAATTCCTGCTGAAGGTTCCTCGTCACCTGCACCTGCGCCGTACGGAACGGGTGCGCGACAAGTGTCAGCACCTCTTCCACCACGGCATTCAAATTCACTTCGGTGAATTCCGACGCGCCCGTCCGCGAAAAATTCAGCAGGTTGTTCACGATCTCGCTCGCGCGAAACGTCTGCTTCACGACTTTCTCGATCAGCTGGTGCCGCGGGTCGCCGCTCGGAAGCTGCTTGGCCAGCATTTGAATGTAATTCGAGATCACGGCGAGCGGCGTATTGACCTCGTGTGCAACGCCCGCGGCAAGCAAGCCGAGGGAGGTGAGCTTCTCGTTCTGGAACACCTGCTCTTCGAGGCGCATCCGCTGGGTGACGTCATCGAAAAGGATGAGTCGGCCGATGCGGTCTCCCGATTTCCCAACCAGGGGAGCGATGGAAACGTTGACCACCAGGTTCCGCCCCTCGCGGTTTTGCATGTGGAATTTGTAGAGGCTGGAGACGCGCTCATCGCCGGAGCGCGCTGTAATTTCCGCCATCAGATCGGAAGGAAGAACGTCCTCAAGCTTGCGGCCCACTGCTTCTTCGCGCGGCACGCCGATCAGCCCTTCAAGCTGCGTGTTCCAGGATTCCACCGCGCCGCCAAAATCCACCGCCAGCACGCCGACATTCAGCGATTCGACGATATTTTCTGAGAAATCCTTGAGCCGCTCGATTTGCGCCGCTTTTTGTTCGAGCGAGTTGTACAGCTGAGCGTTGTCCAGCGCGATGGCCAGATACCCGGCGATGGTGTGCAGCAGTTCGACGTCCTCGCTCGACAGGAAATCGCCATCCACCGTTTTCCCCAGGCCCAGGACGGCGATCGCATGGTCGCGAATCTGGCAAGGAATGAAGTAATTCAAATCGAGCTGCTCGAGCGTCTGTCGCACGGAGGGTGAAGATTCCCGCGCGGCGCGCGCCGATTCGTAAAAGAGAATGCCCTGCGCAAAGGGTTTGTTCTCGCCGTCCAGAAAACTCAGATCGAGCGCGCCCGCGTACCGCACTCCCACCGACCGCGCGATGCGATACGCGCCGGGATGGCTCTCGTCTTCGATAAAAATCGCCAGCCGGTCCACCAGCAACGCCTGCGAGATTCGATCCATCACCGAAGCGAGCATCGGATCGAGGCGCACTTCCGAAGTGAGCGTCCGGCCAAATTCAATCAGCGTGCGGCGGTAGTCCAGGCGGTCCCTGTAAAAAAAGCGGTCCAGCCGCGCCTGAATCCAGTCGCGAAACGGCTGGAACAAAAATGCCGCCACCACAATCGCGATCACTCCGCCCATCATTCCGGAAGGCCACGCGGTGTGGAACAGCGCTCCGATTACCGCCACGATCGCGATGTAAACGGCCACCACGCCGCCGCTCGCGGCCGTATAGGCGAGACCTCGCTTGAAGATGATGTCCACATCCATCAGGCGGTAGCGAATGATGGCGTATCCGAAACTCAGCGGGATGAGCACCAGCGAAATCGTGGAGAAATTCATCCACGGCCGCGGCACAACTCCCAGGAAAAAGGGCACGATGTAAAGCAGCAGAAATGGAACAATGCCCGCAAGCGCTCCTCCGGTCACCCATTTCAACTGCTGCCGCAGGATTCCGGACGTTGCGCGGCGATAGCTGAACACAAAAACGAGCGCGGCAAGCAGGAAGTAAATTCCCAGACACGCCAGATCGAGCCGGTCGAGCGTATTTCGCGCCTCGATCGACGGCATGAAACCCAACTCGCGCAGTCCGACCAGAACTCGCACCAGCAACAGAATTCCAGGCACGCCGTAAATGGCGCCCAGGATCGCGCCGTGCCCTTTGGAAACAGGGCGGCGCTCCGGAAATACCAGCGCGAAATGCAACAGCAACGCCGGTTGCAAAAGCCTGGCCACGATCGCGGACCAATAAATTTCCCAGTCGAAAGGGGTCAGCTTCCCGGTGAACTGGAAGGAGTAAAGGACAAAAGACACGAGACAAAAAATGTAGAAATGCACCGCGCGCGTCGCGTTCCACCGGCGGGCAAAAATGAAGAGCCCGATGAAGAGGTAGAGCACGCCCACCACGCTCAGATAATTTTCAATCGACGCGGGCCGCGCTGCCGGCTGGATTACGAGTTGCGCTTCAAACTGTTTGCCGCCCCGCTCAATGCGGTAATGGGCGAGCGACCACAGTCCGATACGCCACAGACGCTTCGTGACATCGATCGAGCTATGGATCGGCGTATCGTTAATTGCCAGAACCCGGTCGTCGGTCCGCAGGCCGGCGTTTGCGGCAGGAGAGTTTGGCGTGACATGCCACGCAACGACTCCGGACTGCCTTTCGATCCATGACACTCCATCATCGGGCGCCGTGAACATGGACCGTTGCTGAAAATTGATGACGCCAAAGACAATGGCTGCGAGAGTCGCCAGAGCTAGAACGGCTGCACCCAACCGGACCCGAAGATTGTCGTTGATTGGAGCGCTCACCGATTATCCCTAAAAAGTCCCGCCAAAAGAGATGTCGTGCAACCCTGCTTCCAAATTATATAAGTTATCTCAAATCAATAACCACATGAAAATAAGTTGAATAGATGCAGATCGAACGAGGGAAGGGGGACAGAACTTCCCGCCCTCCATTTTATGGAAGGCGCTTTCCTGTTTCTAATAGGTCCAGCTCAGCTAAAACTGGAAGCTCACCCCACCCCGGAACGATCGCAGAACAGGAACGAGCATCATTCGTGAATCCTGCCCGTTCACTGTTACATATCCTTGGTCCAAGAGATTGCTGAAATCGGCCAACGCTTCCCAGCGCCCGTTGAATCCTGGCAGTGGCTGGCGAATCGAAAGATGCAGGTTTGGATCCATCTGGTACGCCGCCTCCCCAAATTGGTCCATGCGCGACAGCGCGGTGCCGGAAACCCACTTGTAGCTTGCTGAAAACTGCGTACGAGATCGCGGAATCTTCCCCGAAATCCGGGCCGCTACGCTGTGATGGTTGCTGGTCATGAAGGTATCGCGCAGATCGGATACCGCTGAAGTGGACTCACCCCCGGGCGTAAGAGCGCCTGCCCAAGCATAGATCGCGGCCACTTCCAGGTCATCCGAGAGCTTCTGACGGTACGCCGCTCGAGTGCCCCAGGAGCTGGAATTGCCCCCGTCGTAGAGAAACGCGGGAGAGAATGCATCCTGAATGAATTCGGGACTCGCTGCGGGGCCAGTCCCGAAAACAGCCTGGTCACGTGCCGAGTCATGGAACGCGGCAACCTCAAATGAGGATTGGCTCCCCATCTTTCGCTTGACGGAAAGTTCCTGATGCCAGCCGCCCTCCAATACCGGGCTGCCATTGTGGAACAGGACCGGGGGAAGGCTATCGAGTTCGTCGATTGCCGATTCAAGAGCACCCGTTCGCCCCCACTGTTCGGAGGGAGGATTCGCAGCAATGATCGCCGTGGCTAGCCACCCTGGAGCAAGGCTGGCGTTCAATTCCGCATGAGGACGCAGCGAAGAAACGGAAGAAACGATTCCGGCGCGAAGATATTCCGCGCCTGCCCGCAATAGCAATCGGTCACCCAGCTCGAGCTGCTCCGTGTGATCGATCCGCATGGCCTGAAACGCCATACCCTCGGCGCCAAATTTGGACTGCCGCCAAACAAAGATGGTTTCAGGGCCGTTTCCCGCATTGCCGGAAGGAAGCCAAACACTGGCAAATGAGCCTGACGCTCCTCTATCGTAGCTCATCTGGCCGGCAACCAACATGCGTCCCAGGCTACCAAGCTGTTGATCGTAAGAAACAGCGGTCGCGGGAGCATTCGGAAGATTCGACGCGGATCCAGGCCGCAACGCGCCGTTTGTTACCTGGACTAGGGCGCGAGGCCGCTGTGCGTCGGGGACGTCCGAGCCGGGGGCATTGGAGGCGGTCTGGTTGCCAGTGTCATCCCACTGCAGGATCGTGCGAGTCGCCGTCGAAGAACGCAGCACCCACTTCCAGTCGTCCTGTTCGGTGGGAGCATCCGACTTGCGCCGCAGCGTATCCAGCGATGAGAACACAGTATCCACTCGCACGCGCAGGAGGGTCGTCAGATTCGACATCACGGCGACGTGGCGCTCCATCGACGGCAGAAATCCCGCCACGGATACGCGAACGGCATAGCTACCCGGTTTGAGGTGATCCGTGAAGAACGAGCCATATTGATTGGAAAGGATTTGCGCAACAATGCGGCCGCCGGTGTCTTCAGAGATCAGCCAGACGCTGGCTCCCATCTGCGGCGTTCCTGAGGGGTCCAGGACGACTCCCGAAATGGTGCCATAGCCTGGCTTCGCAGCTGCCGAAGCGGCGATGACCAGCACAACCACCACTACCCAGCCCAGAGTTCTACAAATCGACTTCATAGGGACTGGTTCCCTTCCTGTGGCTCACTTCGCTGCCACTTTTTGAATCACCGCCGGGGGTGTAACGGTGAAATCCACCGTACGCGAAACCGTCTGATTATTCACCAGATCGGTGGCTTGAATTTCCATTTTGTATTTGCCGGGCGACAGTGTCTTGGGTTGGATGACCTGTTCGAATGTAACCTGCTCGCCATTCTGCTGGAGCTGGTCGCCCGTTTTGACTTCATGAGCAACGGTTTGGTCCCCTTGGGTTACCTTCATATCCAGGGAGACATTGTTCTTGTGCGTCTTGTCGTCCACCTTCAAATTGTAAAACTGCATG
Source organism: uncultured Acidobacteriota bacterium (assembly GCA_963768275.1). Classification (GTDB taxonomy): domain Bacteria; phylum Acidobacteriota; class Terriglobia; order Acidiferrales; family UBA7541; genus Palsa-360. Next base: position 2,671 of record CAVYHH010000015.1, on the reverse strand, counting down.
TAGACGTCCAGCGGCTGATCGGCATGGAATTCGGCATCCAGCTTGGGGCGAACCTTGGTCGAACCCAGCACGAATTGCCCCACGCCTACGTCCTTGGAGGAAACAGGCTCCATCTGGTCGGCAAGGATCAGCGAGCTGGCTTCCAGTTTGTCGTCCGGTATGGGAGAAACCGCCAGCCGTGTATTCACCACGCCCACGTTGCCGCTGTTCACGTCTTTAATCACCAGGTCGAGCTTGTACAAACCCGGCCGGAGAGGAACTGCCTTCTGGTAAATGGAAAAGCCCTTTAGCGAAGTCTCGAGCAGGGAATCGGGAAAATCGCGCTGGATCACGTCTTCGAAGGTTTGGATCACGCGCCCGGTCATCGAGCTGATTCGCCCAAACAAATTCAGCGACGCGGATTGCACGCCGTCGTGATCGCGGAAGGTCATTTGTTTGTTCTGAATCTGTACAGTTACAGGGACAAGAATCGTGTCGCCGGTAATCCGCATGAAGTCGAACCGGTAATCGAACGAAATCTGGTTCCGGAGGATGCGCGAGCTGACCACCTCTTCGAGATCCTTGAATTTGACCGGTGGGGGGGCCTGCACTTTCGCGAATTGCTCGAGGCGGGTGAATTCGTTCTGGCTGTCCATAGCATTCGACCCGGCTGGTCCCAATGGCGCCGTGGAACCGTCCGATCGGGTGAAGCGTGCGGCCTGGCTCGACATGCCCATCGATTCCAGCATGCTGGGCCCGCCTCCGGGAACATGGGCCATGGCATCCTTTTCACCCGGATCCATGGTGATATGAAATTCGCCCGTGCCGGTGGGATCCACAAACTCGATGGTGATATTTTGCCCGATCCCCTCCATGTAATGATAAGTCCAGTCTTCATAAGCGTATGTGGTGGTTTGTCCGCCGCCTTCCGTCATGGGACGGTTGTACAATTCACCTTGCGTATGGGATTCGAGCTGATCCGCCGGGCCCCACATGATGTAAATCCGGCCGCGATCCGTCCTCCACCCGGGAATGCCCGAGGAGAACCGCTCATTGGCGTAAGCAATCCGGCGGTAGTGCTCTTCCTTGAATTCGTTTTCGACGGTGTCAGGAGTGGGATCGCGCCTCTGCCAGAACGCCTCGATGAACTGCTCGCGCTCTTCATTGGTCTGCAATTGCAGGAACGCCGAGCGCTCTTCACCGGTAATGATGTAAGGGACTTCCTCTTCCAGCCATTTTTTGTAGGGAGTGGCGAGCTCTTTTTCGAGCTTCCTCAGGTTTCTCTTGCCCTTGTCGTCGCCTTTTTTCTTTCCGGAGTTCTCCTGTTTGTCGGCGGGAGTGTCCTTCTGATCTTTATCCTGGTCCTGAGCATGGGAACGCGCGCAAAAGGGCAGCAGGAATGCTCCGCCCAGCAGCAACATTAGTGAAATGCGTCCCCAGCGGTTCATAAGCGTACCTCGCCCCTGATTCGGAAGTTAGATTCTATCCTCGGCTATTGCAAGCGTCAATCAAGGAATCTTCACGACTCGTCCTGGCGCTGTAGGCCCTCTATATCCGCGCAGATACAACGCCTGGTTTGGACCGATGCATACTAAGAACTACGTGAGCGCTGCCGGGTTGCCCGCCATTTTTTCGCGTACTCCGTTTCTGCAAAGTACGACCGGCACGCTATACCTCCTTTTGCCCAGATTTTGGGGCAGGTCAATCCATGAAAATAAAATCAAAAACCCCAGCCTTCAAAGACCGAAGACTGGGGCACCCGTCACTTCAGAATCATTCAAAGCCCGGGCCACCCGTCCTCCAGCCTTCAAAAACCGAAGACTGGGGCACCCGCCAGTTCAAAATCATTCAAAGCCCGAGCTGCCCGGCCCTTGGTCGTTCTAACGCCTACCAAGTCTACTCGGATCTAGGAGCCGACAACGTCATCTAATCAGCCGGTCGCTTTGGCGTTCGCTTTAATCGCCAATGAATCGGAGAAGAGCGCGATCTTCCAGGCATTGCGTGGCTAAACGTCTTACGCCCGCAATTAATTCATTTTCCTCAGGTGCTTTGGCTGATTGCTGCAATTGATCCCACTCATCGAGGAGCCGCTTTATTTGAAGATAGTTAAAGTATGTGTCTCCGTACCAGTCAATTTTCGTCAGCATACTCTCAGATTCCTCGTCACACGGGGGAAGTAGTTTATGTAAGAGGTTTCTTGGATCCTCAATTCTATCGAAGATCTTGCCACTATAGTCTGTCAACACAATGCTCAATCCCATCACGTCTCCTCACGGGCGGCCAGGAAAGGCGGTGACCAAGCGGCGGGTGGCCAACCATTTCTCAAATTTTTCTCTTGACGGCTGAGCACTGTTGGATGATACCACTTCATTACGTCAACTCCGAATGACGGGTTTAGCTTTTCCGGGTGGCAGATCCTTCGTGCTTTTCGAAGGCTCTGGGTTTTGGGGCTTCCACTCTTCCATGGCCAACAAACTCATTCGGATCTACGGACGCGGGTATCTTCATTTCATCACGTTCAGTGGTTATCGGCGCGTTCCATTCCTGCGCTCAGTCCGCGCCAAGAATGTGTTTGCGCAGATTCTCGGCCAAGTCCGGGCCCGCTACGCGTTCTCACTCGTGAGCTACGTCGTCATGCCGGATCACGTTCATTTGCTGATCCGGCGATTCTGTTCTGTCGAGTATCAAGAGA
>CAVYHH010000014.1:0-15475 GCA_963768275.1 uncultured Acidobacteriota bacterium | reverse complement strand
CACCTTCAGGTGGGCACTTGAGCGACCCAGGCTGGCCAACCTAAAGGTTGGCCCCTACATCAGGATTGCCTAGGTTCTCGACTGTCCGAGTCGCGGGTAGATTCAAGTGTTGGGAACGAATCTGCAGGAGGCATTTCGGAAATGTCCAAACGCTTGTTGATCTCGGCAGTTGCCCTCCTTGCAGGATTGGCGCTTTCACCCGTTCTGCGCGCGCAAACCGCAACGCACAAAGCGGCTGCAGTAGAAGCCCAGCCGGATAAATGGAACAGCATCCCGCCGATCAAACCCTTTTACGCCGGGAAGAAGTCAGGCCCGGCTCCGAAGCGTGACCTGTCCGGCGTATGGGACGCAGCCGAAGCGGACGGAGGACGCCAACCCAGCGGCGCAATAGAGCATCCAGCACTGATGAAACCCCGAGGACAGGGCATCGAAGGAGGCCAGCCGGACGAGACGGGCATCATGCATCCCTTGCAGTACACGCCTGCAGGCCTCGAAGCGCTCAAGGCCAACAAGCCTTCCGGGCCCGGTGTCAGGCAAGTCCCCGCCTCGCTATCGAATGATCCAATGGACCAGTGCGACCCGATCGGTTTCCCGCGCATGGAACTCTATGAACTGAGGACCTTCGAGCTCCTCCAGAATGCCAACCAGGTGGTCTACTTAAATCAATACTTCGGCAACTTCCGCGTCATCTGGACCGACGGCCGGGAACTCCCCAAGGACCCGGAGCCGCGGTGGAACGGCTACTCGGTCGGAAAATGGGTGGACGACTACACGTTCGTTGTCGAGACGACTGGGCTGAATCCCAGAAGCTGGCTCGATCACGCCGGCCGCCCGCACAGCGATGCTCTGCGCGTGGAAGAGCGGTTTCACCGCGTGGATCATGACAACATGGAGCTCACCGTGACGATTTACGACCCGAAGATGTATGCCGAACCCTGGGTGGGCCTCAACAAGTTCCCTCTCCACTTGCAACCGGCCGGATTCGATATGCAGGAGTTCCTCTGCTCACCAATCGATTTTGCAGAGTACAAGAAGCAGGTTGAGGATTCGGTCCTTCCTGCGTCCGAAAAGAAGTAGCGCACGCGAATCCAAATTGATTGAGCTGCTTCCCGGTCTCACCTCGAAGTGCCGGCCACATGCGCAGTAGGATTGCTTGCCGCCCCGATCAGACTGCATGAAAGGAATTGACTGTCTAGTATTTGACGGTATAATATATGTCTCTTCTCATATCAGATCGGGGTTCCAGTACTATGAGAGCTAGCCTAAAGACACCATGGCTCCTGCTGTCAATGATGCCGTTCTTGATCTGTCCTCTGTTGAGTTGTGGGAATACATCCGGGGTTCCTTCGTCGCCGGCACCTACTTTCACCTTGTTCGACCCTCCGGGTGCCGTTGGCACCGTCACTACCAGCATTAACTCGGCGGGGGAGATCGCGGGAACCTACATCACAGCTGGCGTTTTATACCACGGCTTCTTGCGCGCTCCCGACGGCACAATCACTACCTTCGACGTCCCAGGTGCTGGGACCAGCTCTGTTGAAGGCACGTTCGCCGTGAGCATAAACACGGCTGGGGCGATCACCGGGTACTACATTGACCCCAACCACAACTATCATGGCTTCTTGCGCACTCCCGACGGGACGATCACCGCTTTCGACGTCCCCGGCGCTGGCGCGGCCCTCAATCAAGGCACATCCGCCGTGAGCATAAACACGGCTGGGGCGATCACGGGATACTACGTTGACGCGAGCTACAATCATCACGGCTTCCTGCGCGGTACCGACGGCACGGTCACGACCTTCGATGGTCCCTTTGTTTTTTTCACCGCGCCCAACAGCATCAATGCGGCAGAGGAAATCACGGGGCAATACTTCGATCTCGGCGGAACTCACGGCTTCCTGCGCGCTTCCGACGGCACGTTTACTATTTTCGACGTTCCAGGCCCCAACTCCACCAGTCCCCTACAGTGCGCATATCCGTGTGGGCCAGGGATCAATCCAGGCGGGATGATCGCGGGAGACTACCAGGACGCGAGCCATCAGTTTCACGCCTTCCTGCGCGCTCCTGGCGGCACCTTCACCACCTTCGACGCCCAGGGCGCTGGCTCAGGCTCCGGTCAGGGGACGTTCGCACTAGGCATCAACGCGGCCGGGACGATCACGGGATATTACAGCGACGCAAGCTCTGTGAATCACGGCTTCCTGCGCGCTTCCGACGGCACCATCACCACCTTCGACGCTGCGAGTGCCGGCACAACCCCCGGCAACGGCACAGTTGCCCTGAGTATCAATGCGAACGGAGCGATCACGGGATATTACGTTGACGCGAGTGGTTCTCATGGCTTCGTGTGGGACTAAAACCGCTCGGGCAGGTGACGATCCCTTAGAGATGGGCTTGAACTTTCGGGTGCCGTACCCCCTCACGCTCTTTGTGAAGTGTGCGGATATTGTTTCTATCCCATTGGGGTACGACGCGCTAAACCGGCTGACGCAGAAAACTTGTCCCGCCACGATGCGATCTACGATGATGTGACCTGCTACCCGTAATCAATACGAACTGAAATCGCAACAACCATCAGTACGTTCCCGCGCATCTAAGTTAGTGTGGAGTTGTAGTTTTACCGATGCCGCAGTCGGAGCGGGGCCCGTAGATGATTCTAGCGCTGGTCGTAGCGATCCTGGGGGTTGTGGGCGTGGCGCTGCTGGTTCGTCCCTGGCCTTTTTTCCTTCCTGCTGAAGAATCTGATTCCTTATCATGACCGGAACGTGGCGGTGGAATTCGTCAAGTGGGTGGAGCGGCAGGCGCTTGCGCGCGGGTTGAATGTGCGCGGCGTGGCGCGGCCCGTGCCGCTCGAGTGCAAGAAGTGCGGAAAATCCTCCAACTATTTCGTCTATCCCGACGAGGTGTGCGAACGCTGCTGGCGCGCCACCCTCAAGCCGGTTTCCACGCCTGCCAAGGAACACCGGCCTTAGACTCTGTTTGAGACCCAAAAATTGGAACGTTTTTGTAGCGTCCGCCTTCAGGCGGACACTTTTGAATCAGGCCGGTGCCCGCCTGAAGGCGGGCGCTACATAGTCCGCAGCCGAGCTCCCACGCAGGCCCTTCAGGGCCAAACCAAGACATTTTCTTCGGATCAACATCGGTCGCGGTGAGCGCGTGTGCCCGGATCGTCAATCATGATGATTAGGTATAGACAGGTGCGGGCGGAGTGGCAATCCGGCCGGAGGGACGCTACGCTGGACACGCGGGAATTTTTCCTCGGAGAGTGACGTCCGCCGACCATGTTTTCCGATACAACAGGCCGCAAGCTGGCGCCGATCCTTCGTTCCCCGACGCTCGCCGTCGTGGTTGCGTATGCGCTGCGGATGGCGCTGCTGTGGCTTTCGCATTACAAGGAAGCCGCTCATCCGGTGCTGCAAGTCCTGGGGCTGGAGGAGGGCCGAGTCGCGTGGTCTCTCGCGAGCGGCAAGGGATTCTTTGGACCTTTCGCGGGATACGAGGCCGTCACGGCCTGGCTCGCCCCCGTGTACCCATTCCTTTGGGCCATCTGCATTCGGCTCGCGCATCTCAATTCGGAAGCATTGATTCTGCTCAGCCAGACGATGAACTGCGGGTTTTCCGCCGCGACGTGCTGGCCCGTCTTCTCAATCGGAAAAAAACTTTTCGGCGAAAAGATCGGCCTGGCCTCCACATGGGCGTGGGTATTCCTGCCGTACGCGATTCTGATGCCGCTGGAGTGGGCGTGGGATCAATGCCTGGCTGCGTTCATTCTGGCGTTGCTCGTCGACGCCACTCTTCGCTTGCGCGAATCGATGTCGCCGTTTTCGTGGTCGGGGTACGGGCTGTTGTGGGCTTTGGCGGCGCTTGTGAATCCGGCGCTTTGCGGCCTGCTTCCCTTCCTGCTCGGGTGGTTGATCTTCGAGCGATGGCGGGCCGGCGTGAATTCGCCTGCGTTGTACGCGCGAGTCGCGCTGATGTTTGTTCTCGCGGTACTGCCCTGGACGATTCGCAACTACTACGCGGTGGATGGCTGGGTCTTCGTCAAATCGAATTTCGGGCTGGAGCTGTGGATCGGAAATCACCCCGCCTCTTATACGAAGGAACTTCACCCCATGTTCAGCGCACCGGAGCGCTTTCTCCTCATCATGGAAGGCGAAGCGGGTTACAACAGGGGAAAAGAACGCATGGCCGTTGCTTACATCAAATCGCACCCGCGCGAATTCCTGGAGAAATCCTGGAGCCGGGTTCTGGACACCTGGTCGGCCAGGCAGGATTCGTGGGCGGACGGCTGGATCGCGGCGCTTCACCTCAGCCGGGAGGACGTCTGGCTCTGCTCGGCTTTTTCCGTGCTGTCCCTTGCGGGACTGCTTCTAGCATGGCGCGCGAACGGGATGTATTCGCTGCCGGTGGTGATCTGCCTCGTCGTGTTTCCGATCCCGTACTACATCACGCATACCGCGCTGCGGTACCGCCATCCCATCGATCCGTTGATGACGATCTTTGCCGTGTACGCTGTGTCGCGTTTGTGGAGCGCCCTCTCTCCGCGCCCGGCGATGGAGCCTTTGCAAACGATGACGGCGGCAAGGTAAAGCGCGCAATTCTTCTGTAAATCCCGTTGGGCAGCTATAGCATTTTTGCGTCCTTTGATATCGCTGGTTCCACCGCTGCATTTGCTGTAGCCCGCGTCTTCAGACGCGGGGTTTTTCTCTGTGTTGACGCAAAAATCCCCGCCTCTGAAGAGGCGGGCTACAGTTTGGCGCCCGCCACGCTTGAGTTCCGCACACAGGGCAGTACAATGATTCGTCGCGGAGGTCACCATCGAATGGAAGTTTTTCTGACTGGCGCCACCGGATATATCGGAAGCGCGGTTGCGGAAGCGTTGCAGAAAGCGGGACACAAAGTAACCGGCCTCGCCCGCACTCCGGAAAAGGCAAAGCAGCTTGAGGCGCGCGGAGTCCGCGCCTGCCTGGGCGACTTGCTCAAGCCGGAAACTGTTGCCGCGCCGGCGCGCGCCGCCGAGGGCGTGATCCACACCGCCAACACCAACGACGCGAACTCAGCGCAGGCGGACGAGGCCGCCGTGCGGGCGATGCTGAAAGCTCTCGAAGGCACAGGGAAACCGTTCGTCTACACGAGCGGCGTGTGGGTGCTGGGCTCAACCGGCGACAAAGTAGCGGACGAGCAGACGCCGGTAAATCCGACGCCGCTCGTCGCGCATCGCCCGGCCATCGAACAAGAAGTCCTCGGCTACAAGGGCCGCGGCGTGCGCACGATCGTGATCCGCCCCGCCCTTGTCTACGGGCGAGGAGGCAGCATACCAAAAATGTTCGTCCAGTCCGCCCGGGAATCGGGCGCGACGCGTTACGTCGGCGACGGCCAGAACCGCTGGCCATTTGTGAATGTCGATGACCTTGCTCAGCTCTACGTCCTCGCGCTGGAGAAAGCCGCGCCGGGATCGCTCTACAACGCGGCGCACGGCCCCTCCTACCGCGTGAGCGAAGTGGCCGAAGCCGCGAGCATCGGCGCGGGCGCGAAGGGCAAGACGCAAGCAGTGCCGCTCGAGGAAGCGCGCAAAACGATGCACGCCTTTGCGGATGCGCTAGTCCTCGATCAGCAGATAAGCGGCGAGAAAGCCAAGAAGGAACTGGGCTGGTCGCCCCGCGCGGCATCGGTGCTGGAGGATTTGAAGACTGGATCGTATGCGCGCTAGGCGGGGCCGAAGGCAGGTGTCCCGCATCGAAACGCATTCAGTCTCCCCGGTCATTGGGAATTTGGTTGGCCTTATGCCTTTTTAGGCATAATATGGAGTTGGCAGCGATGCCGGATGTCAGACCGGTTGCATGGATCGGGAGTTCAAAGGCGGACCTCTCGGCCTTCCCGGAAGAGGTCAAGGATTCGATTGGCTTTGCGCTTTACGTGGCACAGCAGGGCGGAAAGCACCGTGACGCGAAGCCTCTTCGAGGGTTCGGCGGAGCGGGTACTCTAGAGATTGTCGATGATTTTGACGGGGATACATACCGAGCTGTCTACACCGTTCGATTCGCTGGCCGCGTGTACGTTTTGCACGTATTCCAGAAAAAATCGAAGACGGGAATCAAGACGCCGAAGGCTGAGGTCAACTTGATTCAATCGCGTCTCAAGCGGGCCGAAGAAGAGCACAAGGCATGGCTGGAGCGGCGGAGAGGAACGATGGGTCATGGCTAAGACGATCGACGTTGAGGAAAGCAGCGGAAATGTGTTTGCAGACATCGGCCTGCCGAATCCGGAAGAGCGTCTGGCGAAGGCCGATCTTGCGATTCGCATCTCCTCGGCCATCCGCGGGCGCAGGCTCACGCAGGCTCGTGCCGCCCGCATTTTGAAGATCGATCAGCCGAAGGTCTCGCGTCTCTTGCGCGGGCGTCTCTCCGGCTTCTCCACGGAGCGGCTCATGCACTTCCTGACGCTACTCGGCCGCGACGTTGAAATCGTTGTAAAAGCCGCGCCGCGGTCACGCCGTCTTGGCCGTCTCCGCGTTGTAGCCACTGCGTAAGCGAAAACAACTCAAACCGCAAGCGCCGCGGTCAGCCGGCTCATGTCCGGCGCGTTTTCAAGGGATTTCACGAGTTCGATGACCGTCCCGGCTTTTTGCGACGGCCATTTGGCGAATTCGGCGTTGCCGCGGAATTTGTCGGCCACTTCTTCATAGGTCATGGGATTTTCCGGGCTGCCTTTGGCAGGCTCGGTGCGGCCTGAAATAATTCTTCCGTCTTTCATGTAAATTTTGAGGATGCTCTGCTCGAGGAGCATGGCTTGCAGCGAAGCTCCCTGGAGTTCCAGCTTGTTGAATTCCGGGTCCACGTAATACCGCACGCGGCGGATCATGTCCTGCACGTCGGGGCGCTGCACGACCGCGTCGGTGAACGAACTGAGAGTCGCCTTGCGTTCGAGCAGCAGGATGGTCATGGCATATTCCATACTGAATTTTCCCTGGAGGCCGGTCGTGGGGTGGTGCTGAAAGAGCGTCTTGTAATTGCTCAGGTTCCCGCCGACTTCAACCTTCTCGACGTCCGCGGCTTTGATGTCATTCTTCTGAATGAGGCGCAGCATCTCGTCCATCACCTGCTGCTGGATCGTGCCGCAGGGAAATCGCTTCATCAAATCTCCGGGCGAGGCGAACATCCACGGTTTTCCCAGGCGATCGACGATCACTTTCGGATCAAACCCTCCGCCGACCTGGAAAAATCCGAGTGGCGCTTCCAGAATATCCGGCGCGGCCGTCCAGCCGAGGGCCGCCAGGTCGGCGGCGACGCTGCCACTCTCGCCGGCGTGCCCGGCGTGAAAAGGTTTCGTCATGGAGCCAAAATTATCGCGAAGCCCGCTGGCCTCGGACCCGGCGATCGCCAGCGCGATGGCCGTCTTCTCCGCATCCAATCCGCGAAGTTTTGCGCACGCGGCGGCGCTACCGAAAGTTCCGATCGTGCCCGTCGTGTGATAGCCGTCCTGCTGGTGTCGCGGTGACACCGCGTCGCCAATCTTGTTTGCGACTTCGACTCCCACATGAAAAGCGAGCATCAAGTCCTTCCCGCTCCGCCGATTTAATTCGCAGAGCGCGAAGGATGGCGGAAGAACGGGCGCCGCGACGTGCATCGCCGAGCCGGTGTCATCGTAATCATCCGCATGGATGGAAATGCCGTTGGCCAGCGCCGCGAAGCGCGGATGGACTTTCATTTTCGTTCCAATGACGCTGGAGTTTCCTCCGCAAGGGCCGAGCGACTCGACGTATTGCCGGATGATAGGGCCGGCGGTCGAAGCGGACCCGGCCAGCGCCAGGCCGAACCCGTCCAGAATTGTTTTCTTGCCGAGTGCGATCACGTTTTCCGGAATGTCCTCGTACTTTGTGTTCACGATAAATTCAGAGACGTATTTGGTCAGCCCCGGCGCCTTGGCTAATTCCTCCGCGGGATTTGCTAAAGCTTCCGCGCGTTCGCCGCTCAGCGCCAAGCCGGCGAGTGCCAGCGATGTCTTGCAAAAATCGCGTCGAATCATTGGATATCACCTCGCTATTGTCTCAGCCGGTACTCTCTCCCGGAATTCTACTGATTTGTTTGTCCCTAGGCGGAGTAGCCGCAGCTCAATTCCGCGGAGTTCGCAGGCGCTTGCCTGGCGGGCCGATTATAGCCCGTCAGGGCATTCCGGCCATCTCCCACGTACAGAATATTCCCAGGCCGGAGGAGATTGACACGCCTCTCATATGAGCGGAGAATGCGCGGCAGGTCCCTCACAAGCGCGGATTCCTTTTGTCATAGGGAGGACAATGTGACGCAGAAATTTCTCTGGCGTGGAGCCTTGATTGTCGCTCTTTGTATGATCCTTGCCATCCCCACTCAGGCAGATCAACTAGGTGATGACGCACGCAATGCCGTGATCGGAATCGTGGCCGTGGCGGTCGCCCTGGTAGTCATAACTGTTGTGATCGTTCACGAATCGAGGAAAAAGAGAACGGTTACGGGCTGCGTCACCTCGGGAGCGAACGGGATGAGTGTGACCGACGAAAAAGACAAACGAATTTACGCGCTGTCCGGCAACACGGCGGACATCAAGCCGGGCGATCGAGTTACCTTGCACGGCAAAAAGGTGAACCCGAAAGGCGCCAATGCACCGCTCAGCTGGCAAGTAAACACGGAAACGAAGGACCTCGGCGCCTGCCAGCCTTAGACGCATTTTTGCCTTGAAAACTGAGCCATGCTCGCGCCGCCGAGGGCTCACGCGCGTCCTCGCCTCGGCCTGACCGGCAAATGGCGCCGAATCAAACCGACTGCAATTTAATTTCAAGTATTTCCCGCGCGAAAATACGCAATTTTTCCTTTTACGATTCTGAAACCTCCGCGCTATCATTTGGGTTTATTAGTACTGAGGCTGCGGCGCCTACGGAGGGGGGCCGAATGGCTGGCTCGTATCGAGAGGAGAAAAATAAAGTGCGGATCATAAAATTGGTCTTGCTGCTGGCAGTTCTAGCCGCTGTTCCCGTGTTTGCTCAAGCTCCTCCGCCTCCGCCAACGCGCTCGGCGGCCGAGCTCGACCAAATGGTCGCGCGCATCGCGCTTTATCCCGACCCGCTCGTGGCGCAGATTCTCGCGGGCGCCACGTATCCCGACCAGATTCCCGACGCGGCAAAATGGGCCGACCAGCATCACTACCTCACCGGAAAAGCACTGGCCGACGCGATTCAGGGAGATCAACTTCCCTGGGATCCGAGCGTTCAGGCGCTGCTGCCGTTCCCGTCCGTTCTGGAGATGATGGCCGGTGACATGAACTGGACCACCGACCTCGGAAACGCGTTCCTGGCGCAGCAAGCGGATGTGATGGACGCCGTCCAGAGGGAGCGGAAGAAGGCTCGCGACTATGGATATTTGCGCAGCAACGCCCAGATTGTCGTGGGCGGCGGACCGTACATCACCATCATGCCCGTAAACCCCGACTACTTCGTAGTGCCGTACTACGATCCGGGAATCGTTTTCTTTCCGCCGAGGCCAGGTTTCTTTGTTGGTGGAGCGATTCGATTCGGCTATGGCGTGTCGCTCGGAGTATTTTTCAGGCCCTGGGGCTGGGGCCTCGGATTTGGCCGCTTTGACTGGGGCGGGCACGCCGTGTTCATCAACAACGCCCGGTGGGGCCGAACCTGGTTCAATCGCGGCGCATACGTTCATCCCTACGAAGGCATCCATCGATACGGGCCAGCCGAGCGCGTCCCGGAGCGGCACGGCCTGTTCGGCCGCTCAGAGCGCGAGCGCAGTGCCGCGCGCGAAGGCCGCCGAGCGCCAGAGGAACACGGCCGGCGGTAAAGCTGTTGTAGAGGCCACCTTCAGGTGGGCACTGTAGATTCAAACAGATGCTCACCTGAAGGTGAGCGCTACATACGGGCGGCGCCCGATCAAGCCGCGCTTTTCCGTTTCCGGTTCGCCCACACCAACCCGGCGAGCCCCAGGAAAACCAGAACACTGCCGCGCACCGCCCAGCGCATTTCCCCGCTCATGGGACTGCCAAGCAAGACATTCATTCCCTGCAGGATCCAGACGCTGCCGAGTAACACAAGAAGTACGCCCACGATGTTCAAAACGATTCGCATAGTTCCTCCATCAATCCGAGCACGAACCCTTCCCTTGCGAAACTTTAAGGACAGGCCACCCGCGTGCCGGGAGTTTAACAGTTTGCGGGAATTCGAGTAGCACAGCCACTCCTGGCTGTGCGGTTTTGTAAGTCGCACGTGCAGCCTGCCAATTTGGCGACAATCGCAAAACCCGCACAGGCAAGAGTGCATGTGCTACTAAATCGTTCGCGCGTTCCCGCATAGCTCCGCTGCGCCTTTCCATTAACTCCGTTGCAAAAGCGGCCGCAGCTCGCGGATGTCCTTCACATTTTCGAGATTCAGCACTTTGTCGATAAGGGTATCGCACTTGGTTGCGCCGAGGACGGGGACGATGAGGTCGCGCGCTTTGGCGACCACTTCTTCGCGACTCATCGGGTTTTCAGGCGTGCCGCGCACGGACTCGACCCGCTCGGTCAGTTTGGTTCCATCGTTCAGCGTGACCTCGACGATGGCTACGCGCTTGGGGATGAGTTTTTCAAGTTCGTCGTCGCCGATGAGCTGCACCTTGGCGCGCACGCGGAGGACTTCCGGGTCCTGCATGCGCGGCTTATCGTGGGCCGCTTTGAAGGAAGCGGTCTTGTCGATGATCATCACCGCGACCATGTGTTGCAGGCAGATGTCGGGCATCTCGCGGTTATTCACGGTGTAGGCCGCGCTGGTCGCGTCACGCACGACGACTTGCTTGACCTGGTTCGGCTCGAAGGGATGCTTCTTCATGATCAGTTGCAGCGCGTCCAGCGGCGATTGGATGGGGCCGCCGGTCGTCCATCGCTTGAGCGTCGTCATCGTCACTTCGTACCGCTCGCCGAGGCCTTCGACCATTTTTGCTGGGTCGGCTTTGGGATTGTAGGACAGAACGAAATTGTCGGGGCCGGACATGACGTCGGTGACGGCTGTCCAGCCAAGCTGGACCATCAGCGCCGCGTTCACCCCGTTGCGGGCGCTGCTGCCGCCAAACACAAATCCTTTCTCGATGTGATCGGTGTCGCGCCGCCACGAGGCGAAGCCGGCGCCCGCCTGTTGAGCCGCGTAGTCGAGCAGCCAGCGCATCTGCTGCGCGTTCAGACTCATCGCGCAGCCGGCCGCCGCCGAAGAGCCGAAGGTTCCCACCAGGATGTGAGTGTCTTTGAGGATCGGTCCTGTGCCAACCGTCTGAAAGGCGCGCATCCCGACGTCGTAGCCCAGCGCCACGGCGCGCGTGAAGTGCTGCCCGCTGATGCCCTCTTTTTCACCGATCGCCAGCGTGGCCGGCACGATGGAGCTGCCGGGATGCGCTCCTCCACCGGTGTAGTCATCGTCCGTTTCGTCGGAATGAGCGAGTTCGCCGTTGGCGATGGCCGCCTCGATGGGTCCGAGGAGAACATCCGAAGCGACCACCGTGCAAATACTCGGTCCACCGTAGGCGCGGGCAAATTTCAGGGCCATGCGTCCCGGAGGAAGCTCGGAGCCGGAAATCATGGCGGCAAAGGTATCGAGGATGTGATGCTGTGTTTCTTGCAGAACTTTTTCGGGCAACGCGGAGTTGCGTGCTTCGCTCATGTAGGCGCTGAGCTTGGCCATCATTGGGCTGACATCTTCGGCGGCCAATTCCGTGCCGCCCGGAACCGCCGCGGCTGCGAGGATCCACGCCGCGCGTTGCACCAGATCGCGCCGAGTCAAATTCTTTTTGAAGTTGCCCTCCGAATTGTGCGCATCTCGTTCGCGTCCCATGACCAGTCTCCCGCCATCCTGAATTGTCGTTTTCGACCCGGCACACACCGGACGAATCTCAGCGTGGAGGCATTGTAACTGAGATACCTGGTACGAGCACGCAAGAGCCGATTCCGTTTGCCGAGCGGTAGTTTTGTCATCAAGGAGGTCGGGGCTTCGGAGTCCGTTCGAGAAGCCGGCTTTGGTTCATGTAGCGCCCGCCTTCAGGCGGGCATCTGCTTGACTGCAAAGTGCCCGCCTGAAGGCGGGCGCTACAAAATCGTTCGTGGGAGAAAGCTCGAAATTAGTACAGTGCTCACCGCCGTTCCGCGGGCTGATTCCCGTGTTCGCGGTGGTATCATCCCATGCGCAAATGAAGCCGACTCGCATTCCGCTGACGCCAAATCAAGTCCGCGGGTTCTGGGCGGCGTGGGGCGGATGGGTGCTGGATGGCATGGATTCCTTCATCTACGCGCTCGTTCTGGTTCCGGCGCTGCGCGAGTTGCTGCCTCGTTCGGGAATCGCGCCCACGACCGCCAATATCGGATATTACGGCGGGATTCTGTTCGCCTTGTTCTTGATCGGGTGGGGGATGGCGTTGCTGTGGGGCCCGGTCGCCGACCGGTTTGGACGCGTCCGCACCTTGATGCTCACCATTATTTGTTTTTCGCTTTTCACTTTGTTGAGCGCCTTCTCCACAAACATCTGGATGCTCGCCGCGCTTCGGCTTCTTGCCGGAATCGGTATCGGCGGAGAATGGGGGATCGGCGCGACGCTGATCTCGGAAGAATGGCCGGAAGAGCGGCGAACCATGGGCGCGGGGATGATGCACACGGGTTATTACTTCGGATTTTTTCTGGCCGCGCTGGCCAATTATTTTGTCGGCAGCCGGTACGGCTGGAGATGGATGTTCGTGGTCGGCGGAGTGCCCGCGCTGCTTGTGATCCTGATTCGCAAAGGAATGACCGAGCCCGCGCGCTGGGAAGCGAAGCGAGGAGCGCTTGGCCAGAAATTGACGATGAGGCATACGTTTCTGGAAATTTTTTCCGTGCGATATCGCCTCCGCACATTCCTCAATCTGATGTACCAGCTTGTCTCCACGATTGGTTTGTGGGCGGGCTCGGTGTACGTGCCCGCGGCGATCACGTATTTGGCCGCGCGGGCGGGGCACTCGCCGTTTCAAGCGGCGCGGCTCGCCTCCTATGGCACGGCGATTCTTTCCATCGGAACGATCCTGGGCGCGCTCAGCGTTCCCGGCATTGCCGACCGGCTGGGACGCAGAGTCAACCAGGCGATTTTTTATTCGCTGATGTTCGTGGTGATCGTGGTGACGTTCGGATACGTTTTCTATTTGCAGACGGACGCGCTGAAATGGTTTTTCGTTTGTCTTTTTTTCCTCGGGATTGGCGGAGCGAATTACACCGTATATTCTTTCTGGCTGCCGGAGCAGTATGAAACCGAGTGCCGGGCGAGCGCCCTGGCGTTCGCGCAAAATGTGGGACGCTTCGCCGGCGCGGGCGCCACGTTCCTTGTCGGTGTAGGAGTGCGCCACTTTCAAACGCTCGGCATCCCCGTGGCGCTCACGGCTGTTGCTTTCATAGTCGGGCTCTTGCTTCTTCCCTTCGGCGTGGAGACCAAGGGCAGGCCTCTTCCCGCCTAGTAGGTATTTTGTAGCTCGCCTCTTCAGAGGCGAGGGTTTGCTTGCCAGCGGTGGGGAAAATCCCCGCGTCTAAAGACGCGGGCCACAACGTCCATAGAGGCATGACAAAAGACTTT
This sequence comes from uncultured Acidobacteriota bacterium, assembly GCA_963768275.1. Taxonomy (GTDB): domain Bacteria; phylum Acidobacteriota; class Terriglobia; order Acidiferrales; family UBA7541; genus Palsa-360. The sequence goes on along the minus strand of CAVYHH010000014.1, from coordinate 1,884 downwards.
TGCAAATCCAAGAGGATGGAAGATGACTCAGGAACGCGACGCGCAGGCAAAAACGGAAATCCGCGACGGAATGAAAATCGATTGGGACGCGCCGATCCCCATGGATGACGGCATCGTCCTGCGCGCCGACGTTTTCCGTCCGGCAACCGAGGAACGTTATCCCGTGTTGCTCACATATGGGCCATATGCAAAGGGGCTCGCCTTTCAGGATGGCTACCCCGACGCATGGGAAACCATGGCGCGGAAGCATCCGGATGTGGTGGCGGGCTCGACCAACCTCTACCAAAACTGGGAAGTCGTGGACCCGGAGAAATGGGTGCCGCACGGCTACGCTTGCGTGCGGGTGGACAGCCGAGGCTGCGGACGCTCGCCCGGTTATGTCGATCCATTCTCGCCGCGGGAGACGCGCGACTTTGCTGCGTGCATCGCGTGGGCCGGAGAACAACCGTGGAGCAGCGGCAAGGTCGGCCTCAACGGCATTTCGTATTACGGGATCAATCAGTGGCAGGTGGCGACGCTACAGCCGCCGCATTTGGCGGCGATGTGCGTCTGGGAAGGAGCGGCGGAGTGGTACCGCGATACTTCGCATCACGGCGGAATTTATTGCACGTTCTGGGCGAACTGGTATGACATGCAGGTCAAGACGGTGCAGTCCGGGCTTGGAACGCGAGGGCCGCGCAGCCGCGCGACGGGCGATCTCGTGTGTGGGCCGGAAACTTTGACAGACGCGGAGTTGGCTGCCAACCGTTGCAATTTCGGCGCTGATCTTCTGGCGCATCCGCTTGACGACGAGTACAGCAAGGGCCGCTCGCCCGACTGGTCCAAGGTGAATGTGCCGCTACTCTCCGCCGCGAATTGGGGCGGCCAGGGGCTGCATCCGCGCGGCAATTTCGAGGGTTTCCTGCGAGCGGCCTCCGCGCAAAAGTGGCTGGAAGTCCACGGGATCGAACACTGGACTCATTTCTATACCGATTACGGCCGCGAAATACAGAAACGTTTCTTCGATCACTTTTTAAAAGGCGAAAAGAATGGCTGGGACCGCGAACCGCGCGTGCGATTGCAGGTGCGTCATCTCGAACGTTTCGAGGAGCGCTTGGAGAAGGAATGGCCGCTTGCCCGCACGCAATGGGCGAAATATTATTTCGATTTTGCGAGCGGCGCGCTCGTAACGCAGCCCCCTGCGGAGTCCGCGAGTTATTCCTTTGATGCGATGGGCGACGGCATCACGCTCGTGACGCCGCCGCTGACGGCTGAAACTGAAATTACGGGCCCTTCGGCAGTAAAACTGTTTCTCTCCTCAAGCACCGAAGACGCCGATATTTTCGCCGTGCTGCGCGTCTTCTCACCGGACTTGAAGGAAATTGTTTTTCAGGGAGCAATTGATCCGCACACGCCGGTCGGCCAGGGATGGCTGCGCGCTTCGCACCGCAAGCTTGATCCGGCTCTATCCAAACCGTGGCGCCCGTATCATACGCATGACGAGTTGCAGCCATTGAAGCCCGGCGCGCAAGTGGAATTGGATGTGGAGATTTGGCCGACCAGCGTTGTGGTCCCCGCGGGGTATCGAATCGCGCTCACGATTCGCGGCAAGGATTACGAGCACGCGTGCCGCGGCGGAAAACTTTCAAATTTCAAAAATGAACTTCGAGGCTGCGGACCATTTCTGCACGACGATCCCGCCGACCGCCCAAGAAAAATATTTGCGGGAGTGACGACGCTTCATAGCGAAAAAGACGGGCAGTCTTTTCTGCTGCTTCCCATTATTCCAAAGAAATAATCAACGGGGTTTTGTAGCGCCGGCGTCCCGCCGGCAATTTCTGTACTCGTGTCGTACCGCAAAACTGCCGGCGGGATGCCGGCGCTACAAAACCACACCAGCCTAGC
>CAVYHH010000013.1:0-102517 GCA_963768275.1 uncultured Acidobacteriota bacterium | reverse complement strand
CGCGATTTTCATTTTGTGGCGGCGCGCTTCCCGTATATCCTCACCAGGTGAAATGAAATCCATAACCGCGCGTACGGCTTCGGCTTGTCGGCGGAAATTGTGAATCCAGTGAAACTTGAAATCGTTCAGGCCGGAAACCCCGTATTGCGGCAGCGCGCCCGCCCCATGAGCGTCGCGGAAATACGCAGCCGCGAAATTCAGAAATTGATCGAAGCCATGCGGGCGTGCATGCACGAAGCGCCCGGGGTGGGGCTCGCGGCTCCGCAGCTGGGGCTCGCGCTGCAACTCGCGGTGATCGAAGATCGCGAGGAATATCACAAGGAAGTTTCGCAAGAGCTGTTGCGGGAGCGTGAACGTCGCCCGGTTCCTTTTCACGCCATCATCAATCCGGCGCTTGAGGAAATCGGTGAAGAAAAAGCCGAGTTTTTCGAGGGCTGCCTGAGTCTCTCCGGTTTTACGGCGCTCGTTCCGCGGGCGCGCGCCGTGCGCGTCACCTGCCTGGACGAGCGCGGCGAGCGCCAAGTGATCGAAGCTGCAGGATGGTATGCGCGCATCCTGCAGCACGAGATCGATCACCTGCGCGGCACGCTCTACATTGACCGCATGCGGACGAGATCCTTTACCTCGATGGAAAATTTGGCGGAGTTCTGGAAGGGCAAGCCGGTGAGCGAGATCAAGTCGGAACTGGAATTGAAATCGAGTTAGATGAATTGCGTGGCTTCCAAAGGGCAACCCGTTCGCAGGATCCGGCCTTTCGTGGCACAGGCTTCAGCCTGTGGGGTTTGGTCCTTGCAAGGACGAACCCCCCACAGGCCGAAGCCTGCGCCACAACACCGCCCGCACTATCTTCATTGTTTTTGACCAGCGACCCCCGCCCCGTTAGAATCACTTCATCTTGCTCGTGGAATCAAGATCGCGATTCTATTTTCCTGTCGTCCTGGCCGCGTGCGCATTTCTCGCGGCGGGCTGCGTCCACCCCTTAGGCCCAGGCTATCAATTTGCCGATCGCCAATCCGAGATACTCGTTTCCAGAGCCGCGCCGGGCCGCATCCATTTTCACGTCGCCGATGTACTCACAAATGCCGGCGATCGTCCGCTTCGCTCCCTGGAAGTTCGCTTGCCCGAAGGGCGTGTGTTTGGCGAGCAGAACCTGCGCGTCGTCATCGAAGGCGCGGAAGTTTCCCCGCAGCGGAGTTCGCAGACGGATGCCCGCATGTTGCGCGCGCCCTTCGATCCTCCGTGGGAGCCAAATGAAAATCGCAGCGTCGTCACGGAATGGGATCTGGTGCCGGAGTCCTCGGCGCGAGGCACGATTGTCGCGTCGGCGAGCGGCTTTTTTATCGCCGACGAAACGGCGCTCCCGCTCTGGCAAACGCCCTACGGCGTTTTTGCCAGGGGCGGAACGAATCCGGACAAGGAACTCTTGACTGTATTTGCGCCCCCGGATTTTCGCGTTCTCGCCCCGGGAAAAGCTCTCAAGCGCACGCCCGATGGCGATTATGTCGCCCAGCGTTTCTTGATCAACCCGGACAATGATTTTCTTCCATACGTCGTCGCGGGCCGTTACCAGGAAAAGATGATCCAGTCGCGGCAAGGTGAAGTCCAGTTCTGGACGTTTCACCCGATGGACGGCCCGTCGGCGCAAGCGGCAGCGGAGCGGCTTTCGTCTTCCATGAAGGCGTTCACGGAATATTTTGGCCCAGCTTCCACGGGAAAAACCGTCGTGCGAATCGCCGAGGCGCCGGCAGTATTGCCCGCTGAATTCGGCGAATCTCCTGATTCCGGAGGAGTTTCCTTTCCGGAGGGTGTGTTGCTCGATTCCCGGGTCTTCGAGCAAGGCATCGCGAGCGAGACCGTGCTGCAGCTCTCCGAATACGAACTGGCGCGAACCTGGTTCGGCTGGCGCGTCCGCCCGCGCCCGGAAGCGCAGATTCTGATGGGCCGAGGCGTGGGACTATTCGGCCTGGTGATCGCCGCCGAAGGCCGCGGCGCGGACCAGCGTCGCAGCATGGTCGCGTCGCTCGTGGATCGCTACGACGCTTCGCGCGCCGCCGCGCCCGACAAGCGGCTGATGGAACCGCCGGCAGGCTATTCGCGCGCCGAGCGAATTTCAACGGGCTACCGCGCCGGTCTTTTTTTCGTTGCACTGGAAGACGTGTGCGGCCACGATAACTTGCGCACCGCGATGCGCGATATTCTTCATGACCGCTCGGGAAGCGATACCGGTTACGAAGAGCTCAGGGCCGCGGCGGAATCCGCGTCGGGAAAAGATCTCGCGGAAATGTTTCGCAAGTGGCTCGTTGAACCGGGCATCCCCGAGGATTTTCGCGCCCGGTATCAAAAAGCGTCCAGCGCGCAGCTGCGGAATTAGGACGCATATGGCCGCTCAGGTTTGGAAGATGTAGCGCCCGCCTTCAGGCGGCCATGTGCTTGATTGACAGTGCCCGCCTGAAGGCGAGCGCTACAAGAACCCGGGAAAAAACCAACAGGAGGATCGCGTGATCGAAACCGTCGCAACCGATCGAGGGCCAAAAGCCATCGGTCCCTATTCGCAAGCTATCCGCGCAAATGGATTTGTATTTCTCTCCGGACAAATCCCGCTCGATCCGAAAACGCAGCTGGTTGTGGAAGGAGACGCCGCGGCGCAGACCGAGCGCGTCCTCGAAAATCTGAAGGGCGTCGTCGAAGCGGCAGGATCGTCCCTTCAGCGCGTGGTCAAGACCACCGTGTTCCTGGCCGACATGAACGATTTCACCGCCATGAACGAAGTCTACGCGCGCTATTTCGCGACGCATCCGCCCGCGCGTTCCACCGTCGAGGTGTCGCGGCTCCCCAAAAACGTGCGCGTCGAAATCGATTTGATTGCGCTGCTCTGAAGCGCCTGCTCCCGGAAAAAGAGCAGCGTGAGTTAGAGCCATTCGCCGCCGCTTCCGCATGCGCGCGGCAGTATTCCGCAACAGGGCTGACGGTTGGCCGAGCGTCTGGTTCGAATCCGGACTCAGTTCATGGGCCAGGAAACTCGGCCGCCATCCCTATCGGATTCAGCATTTTCGGCACTTACCTGCCGCAATGCCGCAATTTGTTGCACAATCCGCGGCTGCCATCGGACCGCGTTCGAACGAAGGCCTTTGTTTTTGCACCACCTTCCCAACGCAAACGGCATCTAAGCATGTGGGTACTCGCCTGCTTCAGTTCCTCTTGCCGATTGGTTTTTGAGATGACACCAATCACCGAGTTCGATCCAGGTTCGCTACGGATTTAGTATGGAAAGCGGGAATCTTGGGGTAGATTTGTACTAGTAAGCGCCCATGGCCGAACCTCTGGGGAGGCTACCTTTGCTTCTTCGCGAGAAGATCAAGTTGGTGGTTCCCGGTGAATTTTCCGGGAGGGCCTGCTTCTCCGCGTTGACGGCCTTTTGGCGGCGAATCTACTCCAGGGATCACGCGCAAACCCACGAGAACCATATTTCGCTCGCTCGAACTTTTGACCGGCAGGCGTCTTCACCGGAATTGCACGGGCTTATAGAAACACTCAAAACGATCCGCCAAAGAATTCTGGCCAACACGCTTCTGCGCGGCTGGTCGAAAGGGTTCGTATGGCTGCTCATCGGCCTCATTGTGGTGGCGGCGGTCAGCGTCAAGCTGGCGGGAGCTCTGCTCTTTGCCGCCGTGCTGGCGGCCGCTGGCGCGGCAGTTATTTTGACTTGGACCTGGCGGAATCGGCCCTCCAATTACGAAACCGCGCGGCGCCTTGATTCCGCTGCCGGACTTAAGGACCGGCTTTCCACCGCGATTTTTCTTGGCGGCATCGAAGATCCGGACGGCATGGTTGGCGAGCAGCGCAAGGACGCCCTCGCGCGTCTCACGAAAGTGGACGCACGCGGATATTTTCCCGTCCAGTCGCCGGGAAATATCCGGCGCGCTTCCGTTCTTGTTTTGATCGCGGCTGGACTGTTCGCCTATCGCATTCACCACAAGCCGCCGCTCATTTCGCTGCTGCAAACCACGGCGCGGTCGCAGCTCGTGCAATCGATTTTTTCTCCCATCGTGCACGCCATGGAAAAAGATCTCCAGAGAACGATGGCATTGGTCACGATGAAGCCGGACGCGACCGGCGAAGAAACCCGGCGCGACGCCGCTGCCTCCAATAGTGAAGACCTTTGGAAGGCCGATGACGATCAGGGCGCCGCGCAAGACCAGAACAATGCGGCGGACGCGGGCGATCAGCAACAGGACGAGATGCAGGCGCCGGGGAGTCAGGAAGGCAATCCTTCCGGCGAAGCCCGCCAGCAAGAAAGCAACTCGCAATCTCAAGAAGGCAAGAATGCAAACGAGAACGCGGACGGCAAGTCGCAGGAGCAATCGGAGCAGCAAGGGCCCGAGGGGCGCCAATCCCTGGGGCAGTCTCTCATGCAGGCGCTGAAAAACATGATGTCGAATTCGCCGAATCAGCAGTCGAGCAATCGCCAGAACCAGCAGCCGCCGAACGGCCAGGGCACGCCGCAATCGGGCAATTCGCAGCAGCCGGGCGCGACGGAAAGCGATAAGCGCGGCGAATCGCGCGGGAATTCCGACGCCAAGCAGAAAGCCACGCAGACCGCCAGCGAAGGCGCGGGCAGCCAGCAAGGCACGAAAGAGCTGCGAAAGGATCAGGAGACGCACCCCGTCAACGCCGTTCCGGATCGCGTCGCGCTCGAGGCCAGCGGATTTAAGGAACAGACGCGCATGAAGGTCGCGACCGAGACCGGCACGGCGCAGCTTGCCGTGCGCGATCAAACGCCCCAGCAGGACGCCGTGGTCAACGGCGCCGAGCAGGAAAATATCCCGGCGCGCTATCGCTTTTACGTGCAGCGTTATTTTGAACATGCGGACAATGGGAAGCAATGAGTTAGAATCTCGGAGAAATCGGATGCCGGTCCATAGGATGAATTCATGACCAGTTCGGTGGGAACAGAGGGCCAGACGGGCGGCCAGCCCCTCGGCCAACAAGCGGAATTTCTCGCCGAAAAAATGGCGGAAGTCCGCCGGGAAATTTCCAAGGCGATTGTCGGCCAGGCGGAAGTGGTCGAGGGCGTGCTCATCGCTTTGCTGGCCGGCGGGCACGTGCTGCTGGAGGGCGCGCCGGGCCTCGGGAAGACGATGCTGGTGCGCACGCTGGCGCAGGCCGTGGCGTTGAAATATTCGCGCATTCAATTCACTCCCGATCTGATGCCGGCCGACGTGATCGGCACGTCCGTGGTGCAGGAAAACGGGGACGGAAGAAAATCGCTCGGCTTCCAGCCCGGCCCTATATTTACCAATCTTCTATTGGCAGATGAAATTAATCGCGCGACGCCTAAGACCCAATCGGCCTTGCTCGAGGCCATGCAGGAAAAGCAGGTCACCGTGGCCCACACCTCGCATCTGCTCGAGGAACCTTTTTTCGTGATGGCCACGCAGAATCCCCTCGAAATGGAAGGGACCTACCCGCTGCCCGAAGCCCAGCTCGACCGCTTCCTCTTCAAGCTGCGCGTGCCCTATCCCGGGCGCGAGGACTTGCACGACATTCTGGACCGCACGACGCAGGGGACGGCCGCCACGGTTTCCCCGGTCGTGAACGGCGCTCAGATTTTAGAGATGCGAAAGGTCGTGCGCACGGTTCCGGTGGCGCCGCACGTGCAGGAGCACGTCGTGAAGCTCACCATGGCCACGCATCCCGAGAACCGAGAGAATCTTCTGGCGAGCAAATACATCCGGTACGGAAGCTCGCCGCGCGGCGCCCAGACTTTGATTCTCGGCGGAAAAGTGCGCGCGCTCCTGGACGGCCGCTACAACGTCAGCATGGAAGACATTCGCGCGCTCATGCTGCCTGCCCTGCGCCACCGCATCATCCTGAATTTTGAAGCCCAGGCGGATGGCCGGACGCCCGACGACTTGCTGGAAGAAATCGCCGACAAGCTCTGCGCGAAGTAAGGTTTTTGTAGCACAGGCTTCAGCCTGTGGGGTTTCGTCCCTGCAAGGACCAAAACCCACAGGCTGAAGCCTGTGCTACTAAAGGCTGAAACCAATGGCCACAACTTCTCCGCTTTTGCTCGACCGCGAATTCCTGAAAACGCTGGAGCAGGTCACGCTGCTGTGCCGCACGAACCTGTCCGGCGCGGTGGGACCGGAGCACCGCTCGCGCACGCGCGGCCCGGGAATGGAATTCGCCGATTACCGCCGCTACAGCTTCGGCGACGATCCCCGCTCGCTGGATTGGAGCGCGTATCTTCGCCTGGGAAAACTCTTCCTGAAAATTTACGAGACCGAGCAGCACATCCCCGTGCGGATTTTGCTGGACCGCAGCGAATCGATGGACTTCGGCGACGAAGGAGAATCGAAGTTCCTCTACGCGCAGCGGCTTGCGGCCACCTTCGCCTATCTGGCGCTGCTGCATTTGGACACCACCGCGGTGATTCCCTTCGCGGACCGGCTGCAAAAACCGCTGGTCGTTTCTGGCGGGCGCGAGCGGCTGTGGCCGGTGCTCCAATTTCTCAGCGAGCAGTCCTGCGAAGGCGGCACGGATTTATTCGGCTCGGTGAAAGAATTCATGAGCAGTTTTTCCACTCGGGGAATCGCCATCTTGATTTCCGATTTCTTCGATGAGCAGGGCTGCGAGCGCGCCGTCGAAATGCTGCGTTCGGCCGGGCATGATTTTGTGTTGCTCCAGGTGCACAGCGCCGAAGAGCAGCATCCTTCCGCCGCCGGCGAACTGATTCTGGAGGATGCCGAAACGGGAGCGCAGCGCACCGTGGAGTGTTCGCCGCAGAGCACGGCGTTGTATGAGCGGAGATTTCAGGAATTTTCCGCGCGCTTGCGGCGGCTCGCCCTGCGCAACGGCGGAAGATACGCGCGCGCGGTGACGAACATCGCCTACCAGGAATTCGTTCTCCGAAGTCTTCGGAGCGGGCAGGTGCTGGCATGAACTGGCTGGCGCTCAGTCCCGTGGAAATCGCGGTCGTGTGGGCGGGACTCGCAGCCGTGGCGTTGTGGCTTTACTTGCATCACCGGCGCCCGCAGCACCGAAAAGTTTCCACGCTGCGTTTTTGGGCCAGCGTGCAGCCGATCGCGCAGCCGCGCCGCCGGAAGCTTCGCGAGCCCTGGGCATTTCTGGCGCAAATTTTATTTTTGTTGCTGCTCGTCCTGGCGCTGGCGAATCCGCGATGGGGCCCCGCGATCGAGGGCCGCAGCGTTGTGATCGTGCTCGACGCGTCGATCTGGTCGCAAGCGCGTCCAGCGGGCGAACCGGCCTGGATCGACCGGGAACGCGCGGAAGCGATGCGCGTGCTCGACTCGCTCCCCGGTGGAGACCGCGTGCTACTCCTTCGCGCGGAAGCGGATGCGCCGCCCATCTTGCCGTTCACAACGGATCGTGCGGCGCTGCGCCGCGCCATCCTGGCTGCGCAGCCTTCGAGCGTGGCCGCTGATCTTCCGCGCGCTCTGCAAATGGGCCGCGCTGCGCTCGGAGGAGCGAGGCGCGGCCTGCTGGTTTACGTGGGTCCCGGCCTCGTCAATGAAGAGCAAGCGCGCACCCTTGACGGATTTCGTGCAGCAGTGGAATCTCCCGACAACAGCGGCGCGCAGCCTCAATTTCTCATGCGCCTTGTAGGCGATTGGGATGCCGTGCAGAACCGAGGCATCACGCGTCTCTCTCTTCGCCGTGACGCGGCGCAGCCCGATCGCTGGCGCCTGCTGACGCAACTGAAAAATTACAGCAAAGAAAAAACGGACGTCGTGCTGGCGTTTTCCGTGAACGGACAGCCGATCGGCAAGCGCAAACTATCGCTCGCCCCGGAAGCGCTCGCAAATGCGGAAGACGAATTTACATGGGACCAGGGCGGAATGTTGCAGACGGAAATCAGTCCTTCCGACGCGCTGCAAGCGGACGACCGCGCCACTGTAAGTATTCCGACGTTCCGCACGGTGCGCGTGGCCGTATTTGCCAGCGGCGCCACTCCCTTTGCCGCGGACCTGCTCAGCGTGCTTTCGAGCAATCCGTACGTGCAGGCGCAGATCCTGCCTCCGGAACTCAGCGCAAACATTTCTCCGGACATCGCGATCTATCAAGGTGCGAATGTGCCCGCGCAGCCGGACTTCAATTCCATTTGGTTCCTCAGCGCTCCGCCGCTTGCCGGGTCCAAGCCGCTGCGCGTGACGGGATGGAACCTGCAGCATCCGGTGACGCGGTGGGTCCGCACGCGCGACATCAGCGTCCGCAATCCCGCCGCTCTCAAAGCCGAGCCCGGCGATACCGTTCTCGCTTACACCGAGGGAGCCCCGCCGGCGCCCCTGATTTTGGCCCGCGAACGGGACGGGCGCAGAATTTTGATCATCGGCTTCAATCCGCACGATTCTAATTTTCCGCTGGAGTCGGCCTTCCCTTTGCTGATGGCCGGAAGCGTCGAGTGGATGACGCATTCCGTCGACGAAGTTGCGGATTCGCTCTCCACGGGCGAGATCGATCTTCCCGGTCCAGCGACGAAAATTATTGCGCCGTCCGGAAAAGAAGTTCCATTCGCGCGCAAAGGCGCGGACGTTCATCTGCTCGCGTCTGAAACCGGAATGTACCGGATCGTTGCGCCCGGCGGCGAAACAAGTATGGCCGTGAATCCCCCGGCGCTGCCTGCGCAGCGTGTGCAATTGACTTCAGCGGAAGCTGCGGAAGTGGAAAGGGAGCCGCTCCCGCCCGCCACTTGGGATATGTGGCGCTGGCTGGTCGTGCTGGCCATCGTGGCGCTGTGGCTGGAATGGTGGCTGTATTACGCGGCGCGAGAGCGGCAGCGCGCGGCGGAAGTCCAGGAAGCGCCCGGAGATCAACCTTTGCCGGAGTTCGATCCGGGCCTCGAAGAGCAAGAAGAATCCGGGTTCCGAAATCCAAATTTTGTTGGCAGGTGAACGAGTGACGTTTGACCAACCCATTTTCCTGGTGCTGACCGGATTGCTTCCTGTCCTGTGGGTCTTGATGCGCAAGATGCCGGGGGCATCGCAAACGTGTCTCGCGCTGAAATGCGCGGCTTTCACGGCGCTGGTGATCGCGCTGGCGGGTCCGTGGGCTCCCCTGCGGGTAGAGAAACTGGCCGTCACCGTGCTGATGGACACGTCGGCAAGCATGCCGCGCGAATCGTTGCAGCGCGGCGAGGCCATGCTGCGCGATCTGGTACGCAAAAATTCCGGCGCGGATTTGCGGCTCATCACATTTGCGGAGCATGCCAAACTTCGCGCTGTGCCCGCGCAGGCCGACCAGGTGAATATTCCGCAAGGCGTCGATCCGAAAGAAGGGATGGCCACGAATCTAGAAGAGGCGCTGCAACTGGCGCTCAGCACGTTTCCGTCGCAGGGCCAGCGGCGGGTATTGCTAATTAGTGATGGCAACGAAAATCGCGGCCACGCCCTGACCGAAGCGCTGCGCGCGCGCGAGAGCGGAGTGGCCGTATTTACCGTGCCCGCCGGCGGCACCGCGCCCTTGTCCGTTCAGGTTGAGAGCGTCGCGTCTCCGCAAGATGTGTTTTCAGGAGAACGTTTCCCGATGACGCTGCGTCTCGACAGCGGCAGCGCGATGAAGGCGCGCATCTGGATGACGTCCGAGGGCCAGGAAATCGCGTCCAACACGGTGGATTTGGCGGCGGGCGGCAACGTAGTCAATCTGGAAGCGCGAATCTCGCACAGCGGCGTCAGCCTTTTGGAAGTGCACATTTCCAGCGCCGGCGCCGAGCAGGTCCTCGTGTCGCGCGCGATTACGGTGCGCAGGCCGCACGTGCTGTACGTCGCGGGCGGCAACGAAACTTCCGCGCCGCTGCTCGACACCTTGAAACAAGCCGACGTCGACGTGGAAAAAGTTACTGCATTTCCTGTGAATCGGCCGGCGCGGGATTGGGACGCCGTCCTTCTCGACAATTATCCCGACCACGATCTTGCCGCGGATGAGGACTTGGCGCTCGAGCGGTACGTCTACGCGGGCGGCGGATTGATTTTTATCGCGGGCGACAGCAACGCCAAGCTCGCCGAGGAACCGAAGACGCCGTTCGAGAAAATGCTGCCGGTGCGCGCCGAACCGCCGCCGGAAAAGCCTACAGCCGTCGTGCTGGTGCTCGACAAGTCCGGAAGCATGAGCGGCCCGAAAATCGAAATGGCCCGCGACGCGGCTCGCGCCAGCATCCGCACGCTGCGCCCCATCGACATGATCGGCGTCATTTCGTTTGACGAAACATTCAACTGGGTCATTCCGATGGGCCCGGCCGGCTCGCTCGAGGACAAAAGTAATCTCATCGCCCAGATCACCGCGAACGGCGGCACCAAGATTTATCAGGCGGTGGAGGCGGGTTTTGAAGCCATCGTCGACCAAAAGGCCACGCACAAGCACATCATCCTGCTGACCGACGGCGTTTCCACTCCCGGCACGCAGGAAGATTTTCCGAAACTCGAGCGGGACGCGCTGGCCAAGCACGTCACCATTTCGACCATCGGCGTGGGCGACTACATCAACCGCGATTTGCTCGACGAACTCGCGCACAGGACGAGAGGAAAATCACACTTCGTCGAAAATCCCGAGACGATTCCGCAGATTATCAACGCGGAAGTGAAATCCACGGAAGACCTGGCGATTCAGGAACGCCCCGTGCGCGCGGTGCGTGTGCGCCCCGTGGAATTCACCGATGGCATCGATTTCACCAAGGCGCCGCGCTTGCGCGGCTTCGTGCAAGCGGAGGCGAAAGACGGCTCGGAAGTGATCCTGCGCGTGGATGATAAGAAGCCTCTGCTCGTGCGCTGGCGCTATGGCTTGGGCCGCGTGATCGCATTCATGTCTGACGCCAAGGGCCGCTGGGCTGCGCCCTGGGTGCGCTGGGAATCCTTCGGCACGCTGTGGCCGCAGATGGTGCGTGACGTTTCGCACCGCGACCGCACCATCCGCGCGGGCGTGCGGCCCGGAAATCAGGAAGGCGAAGCAATTGTGTATTACGACGTCATGGCGAATCCCGACAATCCCGCCGGCGAGACGCTCGATAGCGCAGGGCCGCCGCACATTCTCGTCGAAACGCAGGGAGCGGCGCCCCGCACGCTTCCGCTCGAAGAGACCGCGCCGGGCCATTACGAGGCGCGTATTCCCGCCGATCAGGGCGGGCTGTATCACATCGTGTCGGGCAACTCTGAACTTGTTCTGCCCGAGGCCGGATTCTATCGCGAATCGGAAGAGACGAAACCCCAGGCGGTCAACACGGCGCTGCTCGGCGAAATCAGCCGCGTCACGGGCGGACGGATGCATCCCTCGCTCGATCAATTGTTGAACGACAAAGGCGCCATGGTGCGCGAACGCCAGGCGTTGTGGCCCTACTGGCTCATCCTCGCTCTCCTTCTGAATTTCGCGGAAGTTGCCTTGCGCAAGGGATTCTTCGAGCGGCTCGCGTCCTGGCTGCGCCGGCATTCCCTGCCGCGCTGGCATCGCCAGCCGGCTTAAGTAGCACAGGCTTCAGCCTGTGGGTTTAGATCTCGCACGTGAGAAAATTGAAACCCACAGGCTGAAGCCTGTGCTACTTTCGGCCCACATTTGTTTTGCAAAATTTTGGAATTGAGATCATAAAGGGATGGGAGCGTCCCATGAAAGCGTCCAGGCGCGATTTTTTGGCGACAGCAGCGACTGCGGCCGGAGCAGCAGCGGCAGGCGATCTAGCAGCGCACGCGCAAGATCCCGAACACAGCCACGCCCATGCCCACCAGGCAGTTCCTTCGGACATGGCCCTGCGAGTAAAGTCGCTGGAATCGCTGCTCGTCGAAAAAGGACTGGTCGACCGGGCCGCGCTCGACGCGTTAATCGACACCTACGAGCACAAGGTCGGCCCGCGCAACGGCGCGCAGGTGGTGGCGCGTGCCTGGGTTGATCCCGCCTACAAGCAGCGCCTGTTGACCGATCCCGACAAGGCAATCGCCGAACTGGGTTTCGGCGGCCAGCAAGGCGAGCACATGGTGGTGGTCGAAAATACTCCGGCGGTGCACAACATGGTCGTCTGCACGCTGTGCTCGTGTTATCCGTGGCCGGTGCTTGGTTTGCCGCCGGTGTGGTACAAGTCGGCGCCGTATCGTTCGCGCTCGGTGATTGATCCGCGCGGTGTGCTGCGTGAGTTCGGGCTGGAGATTCCCGAGGATGTTGAGGTGCGCGTCTGGGACAGCACCGCGGAGCTGCGCTACCTGGTGCTGCCCGAGCGCCCATCGGGCACGGAGACGCTGAGTGAAGATGCGCTGGCCGCGCTCGTCACGCGCGACTCCATGATCGGCGTAGGGAAAGTCCTTCCACGCAAGGAAGGAGGCGCGGCATGAACGGCGTGCATGACATGGGCGGTATGCAAGACATGGGTCCCGTCCAGGAAGAAAAAAAAGAGCCTGTGTTTCACCATCCCTGGGAAGGCCAGGTATTTGCGATGTACCGCGCCACAGGAGCCTGGCACAAATGGAACATTGACGCCGCGCGTTATTCGAGAGAACTGATTCCCCCGGCCGAGTACCTGCGCATGAGCTACTACGAAAAGTGGTACGCGGGGCTGGTGGATCTCCTGACAGCGAGAGGCCTGGTCACGCGCGCGGAAATCGAGAGCGGAAGGCCCGCGCCCGGATCGAGCAAGGCCACGCCGCCGCTCAGGGCGAATCAAATTCACGAAACAGAGGCTTTGGGCGCGTCCACCAAACGGAATGTTTCTGTGGCAGCGCGCTTCCAGGCCGGCCAGCGCGTCCGCGCTCGCAACATCAATCCCGTGGGCCACACGCGTTTGCCGCGTTATGCGCGCGGGAAACTGGGCACGGTCGATCGCGATTATGGCGTCTTTGTTTTTCCGGACACCAACGCCCAATTCCTCGGCGAAGATCCGCAGCATGTTTACGCCGTGCGTTTTTCCGCGCGCGAGTTGTGGGGCGAGCAGGCCAAGCCGCAAGATACCGTCTATATTTCAATGTGGGATGACTACCTTGAGCCAGCATAAATCCGCACCCGATCCGGAAAGGCTCGCCGCTTTGCCGCGCCTGCCCCGCGATGAAGGCGGGCCGGTATTTCGCGAGCCCTGGGAGGCTCAGGCGTTCGCGCTTGCCGTGAAACTTTCCGAGCAAGGGCATTTCACCTGGAAGGAATGGGCGGCCGCGCTCGCGGACGAATTGAAGGCCGCGGCCGATCGCGGCGAGCCCGATGACGGCTCGCATTACTATGAACATTGGCTCGCTTCACTCGAGCGCTTAGTCACAGCCAAGGGCCTGAGCGATCCGAAGGCCCTGCTTGCCCGCAAGGAAGCGTGGGCCGAAGCGTATCGGCATACTCCACATGGCAAGCCTGTTGAGCTTGCAGCCGCCAACGGCGGCAAAAAGTAGCACAGACTTCGGTCTGTGGGGTTTCAACTGAACTTGGCTAGCGCGCGAGGCCTGGGCGCATCGGCGGAAATCCACAGACTGAAGTCTGTGCTACTAAAACCGCCCTACTTCGGAATCCAGTTCGGATGCGCTGAGAACAATCCGTCGACGAAACCCGTCTGGTAGCAAAGAAATAATCCGAAGGCGACGCTCACAAATCCGGTAGCCATCGCGAGACCGCGATTCAGGCGCGCGAAATGCTGCAATGAATAGGCGAAGGGGAGCGCAATGGCCGCCGTGATCAGCATCATGCCCGCAACGGTTCCCAGTCCAAAAATCAGCAGATAGCCGATGGCCCACGAAGGACGGCTGATGGCCGTGAGAACCAGGAGCGCCACGGCAGCCGATCCGGCGAGGCCGTGCACGATTCCGACGAGCAGCGGGCGCAGGATATGGAACAGTCCCAATTTCTTCCACCACTGCGGCGTCCATCCCACGATGGAAAATGAATCCATCAAAATTGATTCCCCATCTTCGTCATGCGTGTGCACCATCCAGCGGCCGAATAGAAAATGGGAATGCGCGCTGGGACCGAGGCGCCGGATTGTGATCCATTCGATCGCGCGACGGAGAACGCCAGTAAGATTCAAGACGCCGAGCACGATCAGCATGAGACCCACCGACATTTCCATGCCGAGGCCGAGGCGCGGCGGGATCGTGAGCTTGAACACAATAATAGCCGAGCCGACAGCGAGGATCGTCAACGTGTGCCCCAGTCCCCAGAGAGCGCCGATCAAAGTGGCGTGCAGCATCGTGCGTTCACGGCTGACGATGGTGGTCACGGCCACGACGTGATCGGGATCGGTGGCGTGCCGCATCCCCAGAAAAAATCCCAGCAGCATGATGGCGAATAGCGCGGTCATCGGATTCGCTCAATATTTTCTGTGGTCGAATGGGAGAAGTCCAGCGACTTGTCCGCGGGCCACATCCCACAATTTCTTATTCGCCAGCGTCATGTCGGATGCGGAACGCGCGAGAAATCGCACCACGCAGCCGCCTCGTGAAACGAGAGTTGTGCCGCCGCGAATATTTGGCAAAGTTTTCAATTCTTCATTCAACGTGGCGCGAACTTCTTCCCAACGCATGAATCCATCCGCAAACAATCCTATGCACGACATGTAATCAAAATCCTCCATCCAGCCTGGCCGGTCGGGCCGGTTCGTGGCAGGAACAATTCTCGTCCGATTGAGGTAGGCAGGCCGGCCGCATGCGAACACTTCGGTTCGCGAATCGATTTCCGCGAAACTCCAGCGTTCGCCATGGGCCACGCGGCCCGACGCCATCGAATCCAAAATGATGGTGCGGCTGCCGCGCGCCAGTTCGATGCGCAAAGACTGGTGAAGCGCCGAGCCGGCGTGTGGAATGACATGGTCGGGAAAATATTCGAGCGTGGCTTCTTCGCCCAGTTGAATCACGGTTTTGAGGATGGCCGGTTTTTCCGCGGTTCGATAAATGCGCGTCGCCGAAGGCGTCGTCAGACAAACGTGCGTCCCGGCTTCCTGCATAATTTCCGTGACGAGATGATCGCCGCCCAGCACTCCTCCCGTCGGATTCAGAAGCATCAGGTAGGAGGCGCCGTCCGCGAGGGTAAGCGGCGTCAGCGCCTGCAACGGCAGCGAGAAGCGCGATTGGGCGAGGATCGTGTTCGCACCGCTCAGCGCGAATCGAAGCCGAAGGAATCCGTCGCGCCCGACACGCTCAGGATACCGTTCACTCTTCAAAGAGCAGGGAGTGGCGAATCCATTCGATGAGCGCGTCCACTCCTGAGCCGGTCTTGAGATTGGTGAAGACGTAGGGCCTCTCTCCGCGCATGCGCTTGGCATCGCGATCCATCACAGTAAGATCCGCGCCGACGTATGGCGCTAGATCGATCTTGTTGATCACCAGCATTCCGGACGTCATGATGCCCGGCCCACCTTTGCGCGGAATTTTGTCGCCTTCGGCTACGTCGATCACGTAGAACGTGGCGTCCACCAGTTCCGGGCTGAACGTGGCCGCCAGGTTGTCGCCGCCGCTCTCGATGAACAGAATGTCCAGGTTGGGAAACTTTCGCATGAGTGCGCTCGAGGC
This sequence comes from uncultured Acidobacteriota bacterium, assembly GCA_963768275.1. Lineage (GTDB taxonomy): Bacteria > Acidobacteriota > Terriglobia > Acidiferrales > UBA7541 > Palsa-360. Next base: position 87,047 of record CAVYHH010000013.1, on the reverse strand, counting down.
TTCAAGGTTCACCGACGCGTCCTCTCGAATCGCCGTGTGCGGGCAGCCGCCGGTTTCTACGCCGACGATCCGATCGGGCGAAAGGACGCCGCGGCGCGTGAGAAATTCCGCGTCTTCGCGGGTGTAAATATCATTCGTGATCACGGCAAGTTGATACGCCGGCTTCAGGCGCGTGCACAGTGCCTCGACCAGCGCGGTTTTTCCCGAACCTACGGGTCCGCCGATGCCGATCTTGAGAGGTTTTGAAATCACGAGCGAAACAACCTCGCATCGAGCAAGGCGTGGCGCATGCTCGCGATTTCAAGCGCGGGTGCGAAGGACCACATGTCCGCCTCGTGTTTGTCTTGCGCCTCTTCCGCAAGCGTTGCGATCAGCGACTTCACGTTCCACACGATGCGCTGTCCGGCGAGCTGGCCGAGCGGCAGGAGCCGCAGCGCCGCGCCAACGAGAGCCGCGGTCGTCGAATAGAGATACGCGCCGGTCATTTCGAGCGCACCCCATCCGAGGATTCCGCCGATCATCCCGAAAGCAATCGCGTGATGTCCGGGCGTGATTTCTCCGGCGACGGCCTTGCCAAACTCTTCGAGCATCGGATGGCATGGCAAATGAGTCGCCACGCGCAGCGTCTGTCTCCCCATCTGGCGGCTGGCGTCGCGCAATTCGCTCGGCGATTTCATGGCGTCGAGCATTTCGTCGAGCGCCAGGCAAGATGCAAGATTTTCATTTGCCGCGGTTCGCCGCGCGCAAACGAGCGCGACGCTATCGGTGGGTCCGGCGCAGCCTTCCAGATACGCACGCAAAAATGCCTCGACTCCAGCAGCATCGCGGACTTCGCCTGCTTGCACGCAGGCCTCCAGGCCAAACGAGTGCGCATAAGCTCCCGCGGGGAAGAGTCCGTCCGTAAATTGAAGCAGGCTAAGAAATCGATCCATGTTGATGCAATTGTGTGTTTCCGATGGGATCAAAGATTGCCTGACGCCGTTCCCAGGGCGCGCCCAGGCGGTCCATCAAGCGAACCATCACTTTGTCGTCCGGAACCAGAATTTTGCTATCCTCGAGCGCCAGCGGAAAATGGCGGTTGCCTACTTCAAAGGCGATCTTGACCGCTTCGTTGCAGTCCGAAGGAAAAATTTCAAGGACCGGTTCGATGGCGGCGTCGATTTTCAAGTACCAATCCGCTCCTACGTACAAGATCGCGCCAGGCGCGAGAGCCGTGCCCGTGGGAAGCGCGATACCGATTTTGCGCCCCCGCTCCGTTGTAAATCTCCCGCGCATCCAGCGGCGCTGCTCCCAGGTGAGAACGAGTCTGTCTTCTTCCTTCGCGCGCAAGTCATCTTCATTTGAAGAAGGATGCAGGCGGTCGATGATGAGCGTGTTGCCCCACATGGTCTAAAAGAGAAAATAGCGTTGTGCCATGGGCAAGACTTGCGCGGGCTCGCACGTGAGGAGCACGCCGTCCGCGCGCACTTCGTACGTGTCCGGATCGACCTCGATGCGCGGCAGAGCGTCGTTGTTGACCATGTCCCGCTTGGTGAGGCCGCGGCAGTGATTCACGGCGACGGTGTTCTTCTTCAGCCCGAGTTTCTCGCGCAAGCCTAAATTCACGGCGGCTCGCGACAAGAACGTGAGCGACGTTGAGTGCAGCGCGCCTCCCAAACTGCCGAACATCGGCCGGTAAATCACGGGCTGCGGCGTGGGGATCGAAGCATTGGCATCGCCCATCGCGGACCACGCGATCATCCCGCCCTTGACGATCATCTCGGGCTTGACGCCGAAAAACGCCGGCTTCCACAACACGAGGTCTGCGAGTTTCCCGGTTTCCACCGAACCGATTTCGTGCGAGACGCCGTGCGCGATCGCGGGATTGATGGTGAACTTCGCGACGTAACGCCGCACGCGCACATTGTCGCTGCCGGATTTTTCTCCGACCAGCGGCCCGCGCTGGCGTTTCATTTTGTCCGCCGTCTGCCAGGTGCGCGTGATGACTTCGCCGATGCGGCCCATGGCCTGCGAATCCGAGGACATCATGCTGATCGCGCCCAGATCGTGAAGAACATCCTCGGCGGCAATCGTCTCGGCGCGGATGCGCGATTCCGCGAAGGCCACGTCTTCCGGAATCGAAGGGCTCAGGTGATGGCACACCATGAGCATGTCCAAATGCTCGTTGAGCGTGTTGACCGTGAACGGCATCGTGGGATTCGTGGACGAAGGCAGGCAATTCGGTTCGCCGCAAACTTTGATGATGTCCGGCGCGTGGCCGCCGCCCGCGCCTTCGGTGTGGTAGGTGTGAATCGTGCGTCCCTTGAACGCGCGGATCGAATCCTGCACGTAGCCGGCCTCGTTGATCGTGTCGGTGTGAATCGCGACCTGCACGTCGAACTCTTCCGCGACCGAGAGCGCCCGGTCGATGGCAGCGGGTGTCGTGCCCCAGTCTTCGTGCAGCTTCAGGCCGATTGCGCCGGCTTCGATTTGCTCGCGCAGCGGCTCTGGAGAGGAGGAATTTCCCTTGCCCAGAAATCCCAGATTGACAGGGAAGCCGTCGGCGGACTCCAGCATGCGATGCATGTTCCACGCGCCCGGCGTGCATGTCGTGGCGTCAGTACCGGTGGCGGGGCCCGTGCCGCCGCCGAACAGCGTTGTGAGGCCGCCGGAAAGCGCGGTCTCGACAAGCTGCGGGCAAATAAAATGGACGTGAGCGTCGATTCCGCCGGCCGTCACGATTTTTCCTTCACCGGCGATCACTTCCGTTCCCGCGCCGATGACCATGCCGGACGTCACACCATTCATGATGTCCGGATTTCCGGCTTTGCCGATTCCGACTATGCGTCCGCTGCGGATTCCGATGTCGGCTTTGTAGATTCCGCCATGGTCCACAATCACTGCATTGGTGATGACGAGATCGAGAGCGCCGTCATCGGAAGTCGCCGTGGAGGATTGGCCCATGCCGTCGCGGATCACTTTGCCGCCGCCGAATTTTGCTTCCTCGCCGGGAGTCGTGAGATCTTTTTCAATTTCGATGAACAATTCCGTGTCGGCCAGGCGAACGCGGTCGCCGGTCGTCGGCCCATACAGGTCCGCATATTGCCGCCGCGGAATTTTCAGGCTCATGAAGGAAACCTCTCAAAACTTTTGATCGGCGGCGCGTTTCAGCGCGCCCGGCTTGGTCGATTCGTCTGCGAGCCCGTTCGTCAAGCCGTTGAGGCCGTAGACGTGCTTGGAACCGCCGATTTCAACCAGCATGATTTTTTTGGAGTCGCCGGGTTCAAATCGCACCGCGGTCCCGGCGGGGATATTCAACCTCATGCCAAAAGCAGATGCGCGGTCGAATCGCAGCGCGCGATTCACTTCAAAGAAATGGAAATGGGAGCCAACTTGGATGGGACGGTCTCCGGTGTTGGCGACGTCCAATTCGATTTCGCGGCGGCCTTCGTTGGCGATCACGTCGCCTTCCGCCAATTTGTATTCACCGGGAATCATCGAATACCTCCAAACCTTCGCGCCAGCCCCAGTAGCACAGGCTTCAGCCTGTGGGGTTTCGTGCTTGCAGGGACCAAACCCCACAGGCTGAAGCCTGTGCTACTTCTCAGCGGATCGGATGATGCACCGTCACCAATTTTGTGCCGTCGGGAAATGTTCCTTCCACTTGCACCTCGTCCACCATTTCCGGCACGCCTTCCATCACATCATCGCGTTTCAAAATCGTCGCGCCATACTCCATGAGTTCGGAGACCGAGCGGCCATCGCGGATTCCTTCGAGGATGTCCGCGGTAATGAGCGCCACCGCTTCCGGATAATTCAAACGCAGACCGCGCGCCCGCCGCTTGCGCGCAAGGTCTGCGGCAGTCGCGATCATGAGTTTTTCAATTTCTCGTGGCGTGAGATGCATATCGCGTTGTTCAGCCGCCCTGCGGACCTGCGCCGCGCCCTTGCGAATGATAGCGAAGCGGCCCGCGATTGACCATGCAAAATCCAAATGCTCTGCATTGGATCGCGGTTTGGTAGGACAGCCACTCTTGGCTGTCCCCGATTGGTGCGACGCACATGATTTGTGTGATGTAATTGTCAGGGACAGCCAAGAGTGGCTGTCCTACATAACCGCTGTGGTGTATGATCCGCCGGAACAAACCCCGACATGCTCCAATACCTCGAGCAGCAAACAAAGCTGACGGGCAATCAGCGCCGGATTATTACCGCCGCGGTTTTGGGCGACATGCTCGAGTTCTTCGATTACTTCCTGATCGGCTACGTCGTGGCCTTCATCGCCGGTCCGTGGAAGCTCACATTCGGCGAGTCCGCCGTGATTCTGTTGTCGTCGGGCTTCGGCGCGATGTTTGGCGCCGTGTTCTACGGCTGGCTGGCGGACAAGATCGGCCGCCGCAAAGTTTTCCTCATGACGGTGATCAATTTTTCGGTCGCCACCGGCATCCTGACGTTTACGCCCGACAACGCGTGGATATTTCTTTCCGTCTTCCGTTTTCTCATTGGATTTGGCGTAGGTGGTCTGTACTGCGTTGACCTTCCGCTGGTGCAGGAATTTGTGCCGGCTTCCAAGCGCGGCATGGTCGGCGGCCTGGTTACCGCTGCTGTACCGATCGGCGTCCTTATGGGCGCGGCGCTCGGTGCATTTGCCACCCCGTATGTCGGCTGGCGGGGCCTTTTTGCGATAGGGATGGTTCCCGGGCTTCTCACGCTGCTGATCCGCGCCTGGGTGCCGGAATCGCCTCGCTGGCTGATCCAGATGGGACGAATAGAGGAAGCCAGGAAATCGCTGGCGTGGGCCCTGGAAATGGACCCAGCAGCCCTCCCAATGGGTGAGGGCGCGCCGGAGGGGCAGAAGCAGCCCATGTCCCGGCTCTCGGACATCTTCCGGTATCCAAGGAGCCTGGCGGTCTCGTGGATCACGAATCTAGGCGCGCAGACGGGCTATTACGGGCTTACTCTCTGGGTTCCGACCCTGTTGGTCCAGCTATTGGGCGTTACGCCCGCACGAGCGTCCTTCCTGCTGATCTTCGTCAATTTTGCAGGCTTGTTTGGGCGCGTGGGATTGTCCTATCTATCGGACGCGATTGGCCGGAGGGGGTCCGGAGCTATCGCCAGTTTTGGCGCGGCGATCCTGATTGTTGCGGCCGCGCTTTACCACAACGTTTTTTTCGGAACCGTATCCGTGTTCTGGATCTTGTTGATCGTAAACAATGCCTTCGCCGATGGCGGCTTTGCGATCGTCGGCCCGTATTCCGCCGAAGTATGGCCCGTGGCGCTGCGAACCACCGGCATGGGCTCGGCCTACGGATTCGGCGGGCTTGGAAAAGTGATCGGCCCGCTGGGGCTCGCGCTCATCGTGGGTTCGTCGAACATCATCACGCCGAAGGCGTCGGTCGCGGCGCTGCTGCCGTCGTTCTCCTATCTCGCGGCGTGGTTCGCGCTCGCGGGTCTCGCTTACATTTTCATTGGAATGGAAACGAAGGGCCGCTCGCTTGAGACGATTGAGCAGGCCCTTGACGCGTCACGTGCCACGGAGCTTGCATCCGCGAAGGCCGAAAACCCCCGGGTCTGAAGACCCGGGCTACAGCAACATCCGAGCACCCGAGACCTTTTCTTTATAAGCTGGGGCGCCGGATTTGTTGTAGCCCGCCTCTTCAGAGGCGGGGCCTTTCTCATCCATTTTGGAAGAAATCCCGATTCATCGTCGGCGCGGGTTATTCGCCATCTTCTCGAGGACCGCGCACACTGCGCCCGTATCCTCCGCGCCGCGGCCCATCGCCATCGCAGCGGTATAGAAAGGCGCGCTGGCCGAAAACAGCGGCGTCGGGCAATCGATCTTTCGCGCGTAATCGCCGATGATGGTCATGTCTTTTTGCCAGGTCTGCACTTTCATTGTCGCTTCGGTGTAATCTCCCTTCACCATCATGGGGCCGCGCAACTGAAGCATGCGCGAGCCTCCCGCGCCATCGGCGACCACCTTCAGCACCATCGCCGGGTCGAGCCCCGATTTCATGGCCAGCACCATGGCTTCGGCGGCGGCTACGTTGTGAATCGCCACCAGAAGGTTCGCGACGAATTTTACTTTGGAGCCCGCGCCAAACGCGCCAACGTAGTAATGAGCGCGCGCAAAACCGTCCAGCACTGAAGCGATGCGGCGATACGACTTGCGGTCACCGCTCGCGTATACCACCAGGTCCTTGACGCGCGCTTGCGCGCCCGTGCCGCTCAGTGTGCAATCGAGCAGGATCGCGCCGCGCGCCGCGAGGCGTTTGCGCGCTTCTTCTTTCACCGGGATGGGCAGCGTGCTGGTCTCGATGACGATTTGATTGGCGCGTGACGACTTGGCCAGTTCCATGGCTGTTTCCAGCAACGCGTCGGAAGACGGCAGCGAGGTCACAAGGATCTCGCATTTCTTGGCCACTTCCCGGCAATTGCGCGCGACGCTTCCACCCATCTTGCGGTGATCCTGCCGTCGCCGCAGGAGAACGTCGTAGCCCAAGACCTTGAATCCCGCACGAACGAGATTGCTCGACATTGCCGATCCCATGATTCCCAGTCCAATCATGCCTACAGCCTTTGATTCCATGGTTCACCTTTCGATCGCGCGCTGAGGGTTAAGAGCGAAGATTAACTCTAGCAGAAGGCGCTGGCACTCGAAAAAAGTTCGACCGCTTTTCTCGCGGGAGGGACGAATAATCGCGAAGATGTGGAATTTCTGCCCATGATATTCTATAAGTTTGTGCGAACGATCGTAACCATCCCATACAGGATTGAGGCTCATGACGAATCCGAAGGACAAAGTAACGCTCCAGGATATCCAATCCGCAGCGGAACGCCTTAAAAATTGGGGACGCTGGGGCGCCGACGATGAAGCCGGAACGCTGAACAATATCTCGCCGCAAGACATCATCCACGCCGCGCGCCTCATCCGCAAAGGAAAAGTGTTTTCGCTGGCGCTCAATTTTGACAGCAAGGGCCCGCAGAGCGGCCTGTGGGGCAATCGCTTCAATCCCATCCATACCATGCTGGCGACGGGAACCGACGCGGTCGCCGGCCGCCAGGAATCCATCGGAATCCGATATGCCGACGACATGGTTTCCATGCCGCTGCAATGCGGCACGCAGTGGGACGCGCTGGGCCACGTTTTTTATGGCGAGAAAATGTGGAATGGCTACGATGCGCGCCTCGTCGATTCGGACGGAGCGCACAAGAACGGCATTGAAAACGTGAAGGACAAGATGGTCGGGCGTGGTGTGCTTCTCGATGTGGCACGGTGTAAGGGCGTGGACTCGCTTGAAGACGGCTACGGCATCGGCACCGCCGAGCTCGAAAAATGCGCCGCCGCGCAGGGTGTGGAAATTCGCAAGGGCGATTTTGTGATTGTGCGGACGGGTCACATGGAACGCTGCCTGAGCGCGGGCAATTGGGAAGGCTACGCGGGCGGCAACGCGCCCGGCCTGCGCTTTGAAACCGCCGAGTGGATTCGGAAGACGGATATCGCTGCGATCTGCGCGGATACCTGGGGCTGCGAGGTCCGGCCAAACGAAACGAGCGCCGCGACCCAGCCCTGGCACTGGGTGGTAATTCCCATGATCGGCATCAGCATGGGCGAGATTTTCTACTTGAAGGACCTGGCGGCGGATTGCGCGCAGGATCATGTATACGAATTTTTCTTCTGCGCCCCGCCGTTGCCGATTACCCGGGCGGTTGGCTCTCCCGTGAATCCCATCGCTGTCAAATAGAAAGGTCGTGCGGTCTTGAAGAAACGTGTAACTCAACTTCGGAAAAAGCACGGTGTCTGGGTCTTTCGATCCGGCGAGCGTCTTACGCATGCGACTGTCGCCAAGACCATCCGCAAAGTCCGCAAAGAGCGCGAGAAACGCTGCTTGGGCAAGAGCTAGTGAAGATCTGCGGTCATAATTGTTGAGCTAAATCTATTCTTTTTTGAGGGCAACGAGCACTGCGATGTTCGCCGAAAACTTTCTCTAAGGATGGATTAGGAGCAGGACTTACTGTTCGCTGCAAATCGAAAATCTAACTCATTCAATCCGCGCTGACTCATGACATCAGATAAGGTATGGCCCGTCGTGGTTGTGGGAGCAGGGCCGAACGGCCTCACCACCGCCAATCTCCTCGCGCGCTACGGCATTGATGTTCTGCTCGTCGAGCGCAACGAAACGACGGTTCAGGAGCCACGCGCGGTTTCGATTGATGACGAATCGCTGCGGACGATGCAGGCGATCGGCGTGGTCGACGCCGTTGTTTCGCGCGTTGTGCTGGGTTACGGATCCGATTATTTCAGCGCGGCAGGATCGTGCTTTCTGCGGGTTCGCCCCACCGCGAAGGAATATGGCTATCCGCGGCGGAACGCGTTTCGCCAGCCGGTTTTCGAGCAGCAGTTGCGGGATTTTTTCTGCAAGCACGCGGTCAGGGAGACTCGCTCGGAGGCATGGTTCAGCACGGAATTGACCGACTTCCGGCAGGGCCCGGAAGCGGTTGAGCTTGTCTTGCGCCGCGCCGACGGAAGCTTGACCGAGGTTTCCACGCAATATCTGGTCGCGTGCGATGGCGGGCGCAGCTTCGTCCGCGAAAAGCTCGGGATCAAACTGAGCGGTTCCACATTCCGTGAACGCTGGCTCATCCTCGATCTTGAGGAAACCCGGGACCACACGCGCGATACAAGAGTTTTTTGCGATCCGGCGCGCCCGTGCCTCTCGCTTCCCGGACCGGATCGTACCCGGCGTTTTGAATTCATGCTGCATGAAGGCGAAATCGAGCCGGAGGTCACCTCTCCCGATTTCACGAGAAAATTGCTGAGCCGGCACGGCGAAGAGTACACCCCGCTCCGCCGCAGCCGTGTCTATACCTTTCATGCGCGCATGGCGGATCGCTGGCGCGACGGCCGCATTTTCCTGGTGGGCGATGCCGCGCATCTCACGCCTCCGTTCGCCGGGCAGGGAATGAATAGCGGGATCCGCGACGCGCATAACCTGGCGTGGAAGCTCGCGGCGGTGATTCAGGAGCGGCTGGGCCCGCGCCTGCTCGAGACCTACGAGCAGGAGCGTCGCAAGCATGCCTGGGAAATGATTCTGCTGTCGCTGCGCATGGGTAAAGTGATGATGCCTCGCAGCTTCTGGAGCGCCTTTGCCCTGCAGGCCGCCTTTCGTCTGCTCAGCGTCGTCCCGCCCGCGCGCAACTATTTCGCGGAGATGAAATACAAACCCAAGCCACGCTTCGACGCGGGCTTTCTCGCTGGCGGGAGCAAGCAAGGTGCGGGTCCGTTGATCGGAAGACTCTTCCCGCAGCCCGAAGTTCGCGCCGCGGATCGCACCGCGTTGCTGGATGAATTTCTGGGGAATAATTTCGCGCTGATTTCCCTGCCCCAGACGCCCCCAAATCTTTTCGATAAATTGCCCGCCGATTTATGGCGGGCTCTGAAACTTCAGCGAATCGCGATCCGCACGTCCGGCGACTCCGCGCCAGTTCCGGCCGGTGTCACGAGCGTATTCGATGCCGACGGCGATTTCTCGCGCTCCATGAAGAACCTGCCGACGGGACTAATCCTAATTCGCCCGGATCGCTATGTGGCGGGGTATCTGCAAGCAGGAAATCTAGAAACAGGCATGCACGAAGTGGACGAAATGATCGCGCGCACGTGGAAGTAGCTCGGTCCCTGGTAGCACAGCCACTCTTGGCTGTGTGCCTTTGTTAAGTGCTGGAAAAACTACACAGCCAAGAGTGGCTGTGCTACGAAAACCGGTCCCTCGCTGATTTTTTTCGGAACCTGTGAAGCCTGAGCCACTGGACCTGCAGGGACATATTCCTTCCTCATTCCATAAAGGGAATTGGCGCAAGTGACTTGTGAAGGATTCGGACTAAGGTTTTGATTTCGCCTTGGATTCATCCCTGATTTCGTCGTTAAACCGGTGTTCCTCCGACGGCGAACAGATTTCCTCAAAAATGGCCGCTTTCGGATTTACGAATGTGATGGTTTCCGCCACCCACGGCTTCGTATACGTTTTCGGATCGGTGAGCGTCATATCGAGCTTCAGCGTGTCCTTGTCGACGCGCCGCCAGCGCTCGACGAGGCGCATCTGGTCGCTATGCGGATTGCCGAAATGATCGATCCACGTTCTGTCGTCGTAGCCGATGGACTCCACGACGAATGTATCCCCATCCCATCTGCCGATCGCATATCCGTACCAGGCCGGATCGGGATCTTTCGGAAGAGCTCGACCGTCGGTCCAGATCGTGCGCCACGTGTCGTGGTACTGCATGTGTTGCAGCACCCTGTCCGCAGTCTGAATAAATTCAAAAGGCCGCAGATTCGCCTCCCACAAGTCGCGCGGATAGCCCAAGGGCTCGCACTGGGAAACTGGATCGTTGTTCAATTCAGGCTCAACAGCTCTGGGGCCATAACTCACTTTATTGGCATCAAATTTCGCTTTGCCCCAATCCGTCATCGGCGGAGGCGAAACATCCGATCTCATCTGCGGCGGGATTTTCTTGTCCTGGACTTCCCTCCATTTGTCGTTCAGGGAGTGCCTCTCGAAATAGCCTGCTGTTGTGGGCGTGGACCACACGCCGGACAGATCGTGGGCATTGAATGGCTTCGGCTTGGAAAGCTCCTTCGGCAATTCGTCTGGCTTCCACGCGCCCGGCGAATATCCCGGCGTGCCATATGTCTGCGCGAACGTGACGCACGAGAACGCCAACAGCGCCGCCAGGACCTCGACCGATTTGACGAGTCGATTCCACATGTTGCATCTCCTTCGGCAATTCATTCGGATCCCGCTCTCGATTTAGGCTTCATGATATGGGTCGGCTGCGCGAAGGCTGAAATGCCGGATGAAAAACCGCGGACCTATTTTCCAGGCGTCTCGTAATCCGTGTCCGCGCGTTCCCCATTTCCCTTGACGCCACCCGTCGTGAGCGCGCGGCCATCGGGGAGCACCAGATTTCTAAACTCAACGCGCGGCGCGCCGGATCGGGAAGGGTGTCCGGTGATGGTTACTTTGTCCCCCGGCTTCAAAACATCCTTGCTGAAGCCCGCGGCGGATAACTGGTGCGGATTGCCCAGTTCTGCGCCCCAATGAACGACATTGCCCTGGTCGTCGGTCACATCGAACAGAATTCCGCAATGAGGGTTGGACCAAATCCATTCGGTCACGGTTCCCTTCAGAGTTATCAGCTTGTCGGTTTCATAAGCCACGCCAGTCCCGTGATGTGCGAACAGAGGGAAGCACAATGTCACGATGCCCGCAGCCAAGATCGCAGAGAGTCTGAAAATTCGTTTCAAGTTGGCACCTTTCAGGCGATTATTAACATGTACGCTCTAAAAGCGCAACTCCCAACCCCTTCCAATCAATAGTCTTGATTCGATGCGCGACGCCGTGTTTCAATCACTCACATTCATTTGAGAACCATGAACCGGATCGAAATTCGGCAGGAGGATTTCATGCGAAATTGCATCTGGGCGCTGGCGCTGGCCTTTTTGATTGCGCCGGCAATCATGGCGAAACCTCCGCAACAGGAAAAGGAGACTCCTCCTCCGTGGGCTTACGGCTTCCAGTCCGCCGCCGACCCGTCACCGAGCGCTGGCCCGGCCGCCGCAGCTACCCCAGTGCCGGATGATGGCACGCTGAGACACCTCCCTGACAGCCCATTTTCTTTCACTCTCACGCAGATTCGGGATGGCTTCGGCCCCGCGGACTGGTACCCCGGCGATCACCCTCAAATGCCGGAAATCGTGGCGCACGGCAAGAAACCGGAAGTGCGCGCCTGCTCCCTGTGCCACTATCCAAACGGCAAAGGCCGTCCCGAGAATGCGGGAATCGCAGGCCTCCCCTATGACTATATTCTGCAGGAGCTGGCGGAGTTCAAGAACGGCGAGCGAGCCAGCGCGGACCCGAGAAAACCCAACACCCATTTCATGGTTGATTTTGCCAAGTCGATGACAGACGACGAAGGGAAAGCCGCCGCTCGATACTTTGCCTCGATGCAATGGACGCAGTGGATCAAGGTCGTCGAAACCGAAACCGTGCCGAAGACTCGAATTCAAAACGGCATGTTCCTCCGGTTTGAAGGCGACGCGACGGAGCCAATCGGCAGGCGGATTATAGAAACTCCCGTGAACGCGGAGACGACCGAGCTGCTTCGCGATCCGCGGTCCGGTTTCATCGCCTACGTGCCGGTGGGCAGCATCAAGAAAGGCGAGGCGCTAGTCATGAAGGGCGGCGCAGGGAAGACAACGCAATGCACGATCTGCCATGCCGCGGATTTGCAGGGCCTCGGCCCGGTCCCGGGACTCGCGGGCCGCTCCCCCAGCTATCTCGTCCGCCAACTCTATGACATCCAGCACGGCTACCGCTCCGGTATCTGGACGAGCCTGATGAAACCCGTCGTTGCTAATTTGAGCGCGGACGATATGTTGGCGATCGCCGCCTATCTATCTTCGCGAGGCATCCCTCCCGCAGCGCCGAGCACCGCAGGAAACTCCGTAGGCGCGCAAGGCAAAGACTTTGCTAGCGCAAACAAATGAGCCGTTTCTGGGCGGGAAAACCTGGTGGGCGATTCGCTTTCTGACCTCTAACCTCTGCCTTCCAACCTCAAGAATTGGTGGGCCTGGGTAGACTTGAACTACCGACCTCGCCCTTATCAGGGGCGCGCTCTAGCCACCTGAGCTACAGGCCCACGGAAATACAACCGCTAGACAGTACCAAGCATGATAGCGGTCTGGCGAGGAAAGGGTCAAGTCAAAGGGGCCCGTTGCGGACATCGCACCCTTGCAAAAACCGCAAGGATGCGGCACACAGAAATTCAACATCGGCCTAAGAGCCCGACCCTAATCTCAAAAAACATTCAAAGCGTGTCCCACCCGCCAAAAAAGTGGAGAACCAATATTGGGCCATTGCGCTTCACTACATGCACTACAATTTCTGCCGGATTCATCAGTCTCTGCGCGTCACTCCCGCAATGGAAGCGGGAATTGCGGATGATATCTTGTCAATCAAGGAGATATTAAGCTTGCTCGATAAAGAGGATGTGAGAAACGCTGCCTAAAATGTAGCCACTTGCTTGCACTGGATCGGTTGCTTGGACCATAAAGTAAGGACAATTGGGTTAGCTGGACCAAAAGGCGGTGTTGCTGATTGATAGGTTAGGAAGAACAAATTCGGATGATCTTTTACTACACCTTGGCTCGTCATCATCAGTATCCCAGTGAATCCTCCGGACCCGTCTACTAGCGGGCCGTCGCATTGAACAAGTAGTTTTAAACTTGGAAAATCATGATTGCTCTGAATGACTACTCTCGTTTTGTACGCCGCATCTGTTCGGGTGGAAACATCTGGACTTTGGGTAATAAACAACGTGGCGGTTTGTGGGGCGGGTGGCGGGGACGTACTCGGAGGAGTTACCTCGTTCGGCTTAGGCTTAGGTTGTGGCTTCTTCGGTTTAACCGTACTAGGTGGCTTGGCCGGTTCTAATTCAGGTTTCTGCGAAGGCACTTCCCCGCGCGCTGTCTGTACATTCTTCCCCTCCTCTTGAACAACTGCATGTGCAATCTCTTTGGCCGTGGGCGGTTCCTTATATGCACGGGCCTGAAAGTAAATGAGCACCAAAGCCAGGGCACCAGAACCCCAAAAAATCCACTTGTGCCACCATTTAGTTGACGCCAAGTGGCCCGCCAGTCCCGATCCAATAGCCGTCAATAGACCGATTGCAACAGGGTAGAAGATATTCATATTCACGGACAATAACTCCATGACTGACGAGGGGAACTGAATGGGGAATCTTACGCCCTATTTTGGGAAAATCAAACTGTACCACTACCAGAAATCTGAGATTGACGCTAGGGGGCGGCAGGCATAGGATTGTGCGCAAAGTTAAAGTCCAAATAAGAAATCATAGATTTATTGCGTTTGCGGCTCTCGGCCCAAATTTCCGAGCTTGATACGACGGTGCGATCTCCCAAGTAAGGAGAGATTCCCAATGCGAATGCGTTTAATCGGTTCGATCCTTTTGGCGTTTGCGCTGCTCGCCGTCTCAACCGCTTTGCAGGCTCAAACCTCGGCGAAGCCGGGGTCCTCAGCGGCGACAGCAATACCGGACCTGTCTGGAAATTGGGCGCCGCACCGACCGGTTCCCGTTACGGGGGAGACCGCACTGTGCGGGATTCGGAGGATCTGCGACGAACTGCGCGGAGTCGAAACGCCAGCGGCGGAGAAGCTCGAGGAGCCCGAAATGCAGCCCTGGGCCGAGGAGAAATACAGGGCCGTCAGGGAAGGAAAGTCCCGAGACCCCAACTTCACCGGTTGTACGCCGCAAAGTCCGACTGACCTGATGCTGGATAATCGCCGCCTTTACGAACTGCGCCAGTTCCCGGACGTGGTGCTCCTTCTGTTCGATGAGGATCACCTGGTGCGCCGGATCTACATGGATGGGCGAGCGCATCCCGACGGTTCTTTGACCACCTGGATGGGGCATTCGATTGGAAAATATGAGGGAGACACGCTCGTCGTCGATACCGTCGGTTTCAACGACAAGAACTGGATCGACCGGCTAGGCCATCCGCACAGCGACGCTCTCCACCTTGTGGAACGATTCCGGCGCCTGGACCAGAAAACCTTGCAGTACGAAGTCACGATCGACGATCCGAAAGCTTACAAAAAGCCCTGGACCAGGAAGATGGTTCAGGATTTGCTTCCGCCGGGGTTTGAAATGTTGGAAGGGGACTTCTGCGATGAACTTTTGCAGATGGGGACGCACTACTCCGCGAAGCCCAATCAGTAAAAGGATTGCTCCGATTTTTTATTGCAAAGTACTGACCAGTTAGGTTCTGGTGGTTGCAAAACGGCTGCCCGCCCTAAAAACGGGCGGCCTCTACAAGACTCGACCGTCTCTCCGGCCAGGACGGTTTTGTAGCGGCCGTTCCGTCCCGTGTATTTCGGGACGGAACGGGCATCTTCAGGGTCAAACTGGGTCACTACTCAAGTGGTCCGTTGATTGTGCGGACAGGACCCAAACGGCTGGATGTTCGGAGGAGGGAAAATGAAAGGCAGGCTCTTCGTTGTTTTGGCCGCGGGCGTATTTCTTCTCATGATTTCAGGCCCGATCTTCGCGCACCACGGCGGGGCGCAATACGACACGAAACATCCTGTCACCATGACGGGGACGGTGACGGAGTACCTGTTTACCAACCCGCATGTGCAAATCCATATAGACGTGATGGCCGACAATGGCAGCGTCGAGAAATGGATTGCCGAAACGGCGTCTCCGCAAAGGCTGTATGGCTTTGGCTGGAACGCGAAGACATTGAAGGCAGGGGACAAGGTCACGGTGACCGGTGCGCCGCTCAAAGACGGCCAGAAGATCGTGACCATCATCAAGCTCACCGGGGGGAACGCTCCGGTGCTCACCCAGGGAGCCGCGGAGTGAAGAGCGGCTGTTGAAGGAGGAGTTTCCGAATGCGAAACGGTTTCTTTGGTTCGACCCTTGTGCTCGCGGCGCTGGCCTTCTCGGCCGTTTTGTTCGCTCAGACTGCCAAGCCGGCGGGTGTGGCGAAGAGCATGCCGGACCTTTCTGGAACCTGGAACCGGGGAGCAGGGCGCACTGCTGCCGGTATTTTTGATGACGATGCGAATGGCGTCCCTTTCCTCGGTTTTACCAAGCAAGATCCACCGCTTCTGCCTGCCGCAATGCAGATCTACCAGACCAACCGAAAGGGCGTCACCGACCCAAGATTAAAAGGACGAGACGATATCGATCCGAGTAACAGCTGTTTTCCGCCCGGCCCGTCACGCATCTTTACCATCCCCCGGCCGTTCGAGATCCGTCAGACGGCGCAAGAGGTTTACATTCTTTCCGAGATGGATCACTGGGTCCGCCGAATCTACATGGACGGACGAGGACATCCCGACGGCTATCCGAGCACGTGGATGGGGCACTCGATCGGCAAGTATGAGGGAAATACACTGGTGGTGGATACGGCCGCGATAAACGACACAACTTGGATTGATACTCTGGGCCATCCGCATAGCGACGCTCTGCATCTGGTCGAGCGGTTCCGGCGCGTGAACCATGACACTCTGGAGATCGAGGTCACGTTCGAGGACCCCAAATCCTATACAAGGCCCTGGACGGGAAAGAAAATCTACCAGTTGCAGCCGGCAAACTTTGAAATGAAGGAAGACGTCATCTGTGAGGAATATCGCAATCCGGGGTTGAGGAAAGACGGTTTTGAGTTCATAAAACCGTGACGGAATTACAGGAGATTCCGTCCAAGATGTTTCTGAATTGCGCGCCAGCCTGAAATGGCCTGCCTTCGATTTCCTCAACCCGCGCGGTAGCCGCAAGGTGTATATTGCCGGTCAGCCTAAAATCCAAAGTGAGAATCCAAACTGTCACGGGCTCAATTTGAGTCTTCAGGAGGAATTGCATGAAAGTAAGAATGCGCATGGTTGCGGTGATTCTGGGTCTCGCGTTCCTCGCGGTGTTTTCGTTGGAAGTGCGCGCGGGGAGGCAGGGCGGAGGCGGCTCACGGCCCAGCGGAACTGTTATCACGGGCAAGGTGTACGCGTTTGAAAAAATCGCCGAGGGCGTGTATTACACCACTTCCAGCAGTCTGATGGCCACGGGCGGCAATCACACGATCATCGTCGGCGACCGCGACGTGTTTCTCGTGGACGCCGGGGCCACGCCTGCCGCCGGGCGAGCGCTCCTAGAGGACATGAAACTGATCACGGACAAACCCGTCCGTTGGGTGGTCAACACGCATTTTCATTGGGACCACACGAACGCCAACTCGATCTTCGGGCCCGAGGTGCAAATCATCGGCCACGAATACGTCCGCCACGCCATCGCGGACCTCGACATCATCCATAACGAGCCGTTCAAGACGGCTCTGGTGAACATGCCGATTCAAGTCGATGCACTCAAAAAACAGATTGCCGACGAAAAAGATCCCGCCAAGCGGGCCGCGCTCGAAAAGCAGCTCGCAGCCAAGCAAGCGGACTGGGAAGAATTCAAGATGCTGAAGCCAACACCGCCCACGATGACGTATACCTCAAAAATGACGTTGTTCCAGGGCCAGCGCGAAATTCAGCTTCTCTTCCTCGGGCGCGGCCACACGCAAGGAGATACGATTGTCTACTTGCCGAAAGAGCGAATCGTGTGCAGCGGAGACATGATGGAAACTCAGCCCGCTTATATGGGTAATGGCATGTTCGACGAGTGGATCAAAACGCTCGATGCGCTCAAAGAGCTGGACTTCGCCACCGACCTGCCCGGTCACGGCGTGCCGTTCCACGATAAATCCCTGATCACCGCGTATCAAAGCTACCTGAAAGATTTCATGTCCCAGGTAACTGAACTTCGCAAACAGGGGCTCTCCGCCGAGGAGGCGGCGCAAAAAGTCGACATGACCTCACACAGCAAGGATTTCCCGCAAATTAAGGGACCCGGCGCCGAGATTCGAGGAGTACAGAGGATGTACGCGTGGATGGACGAGCGCCCTCGTTGAGCGGAGAACAACACACGGATTGCCATTTCGGATTGCCTATATCTCCCATTTAAGGTAAGATCGTCTTACCATGCGGACCAAGGTTTCCACCAAGGGACAAGTAGTTCTTCCGAGCCCGATCCGCGTTCGGCTGGGCCTTCAGCCGGGCGATTCGCTCGATGCCGAACTTGAAGGCGAGCGGATTATCCTGACTCCGCGAAGAGCGCGGCGAGGAAGCGCGCGGATCGTCAAGGATCCCGTTACCGGATTGCCTGTCTTGACGGCAGGCGCGGATGCGGCCAAGCTGACCAGTGAGCAGGTGCGCGAAATCCTGGCCGATTTTCCATGACCTATCTTCTGGACGTAAATTCACTGCTCGCGCTGGGTGTGCTTCATCACGAATTCCACGACCGTGTGGCGGCCTGGGTTGCTCGTCTGGCCAAAAAGGGGATTCCGGATTTGGCCACCTGCTCGATCACAGAGCTGGGCTTTGTTCGCGTGCTGAGCCAGGCTCAGCAATACCGGTTCTCGGTGGTTCAAGCGAAAGAGTTATTGCTTCTGTTGAAAGCCAGCGAATCCATCCGCTGCTCTTTCATTCCGGATGGGCACGACATTTCGCATCTTCCAAGGTGGGTCAAAAGTCCCAAGCAGACGACCGACGGCCATCTGGTGGAACTGGCAAGAGCCAACGGCGCACAATTGGCAACGCTCGATGGAAAAATTCCGGAGAGCTTTTTGATTCCCCAGACCCGCTAACCGGCGCCGTTGGCCTTGCCCGCTGATGTCATTCAAACGGAAGCGTGCGCGGAAGGCCTCTACTGTTTGTCCAAGACCTGCACGTTTTCGACAAAGCCCGCATCGGGGCTGCCCATGGCGTGAATGGTCAAGGTCTTGCCGCCGTTGGAAACCTTGAACGTGGTGGTCTCGACTTGTTTGCCGGCCTTCGTAAATTTGGCTTCGTACGTGTTGGCGTCGATCTTCTTGGTGGAAATCATGTCCGCCTTATTGGGGATCGCGCCCATTGTTGGAGAGTCCTTGCCGTCGCCCTTGATTGAATAACCGTAGGAGAAGGCCTTCCCAGTGGCGCCGACTCCATTGACCATCACCATTCCCGCAGCGTCCCACGTGCGCGTCTGGCTTTGCGGCGGCGGTCCCGGATTATATTTTGAACTCGCGAGATTCAATTTCCACGTCCCCACAAAGGGATTACTTTGAGCCAGCAGCACACTTCCAGCTGCAAGCACAATTGCTAAAACCGCAAACAACCCAATCCGTCGCTTCATCGAGCGCCCTCCTCAATTAGATTCCCGTAATTCTGATTGAATATGGAAATAGTATTGAGAAGATTACGCCGGGCTCCCTTTGGGAGTCAAGATTGCCGTGTCGCCCGCGCTTGAGGGGAAGCGGGTCGGTAGCGTATCATTCCTTCGCGCCGGCAGGGGATGGCGGCGCAACAGTCATGATCACACGGAAAATTGGCGAGGGCGGCCGCTGGCTGCTCGAAAAAATTGTGGATGTGGTCGCCTCGACCGGCATCAACCCGAACCTGCTGACTTTCTTCGGACTTTTGGTGAACTGCTGGGCGGCCTTCCTGTTCGCCATGGGAAAATTCCGTTCCGGGGCCATGGTGATTTTCTTCGCCGCGTTTCTGGATATGCTCGACGGACAAGTGGCGCGCCGCGAGAAACGCGTGACGGCGTTTGGGGCTTTTTTCGATTCGACGCTGGACCGCTACTCGGACATGGCGCTCTACATGGGCTTGCTGGTGTATTACGCCGTGGCCGAGCGCACCTCCTACGTTGTTCTGTCGGCGGTGGCGACGGCCGGATCGGTCATGGTCAGCTATTCCCGCGCGCGCGCCGAATCCTTGATTCCTCTTTGCAAAGTTGGCTTCATGGAGCGCCCCGAGCGCATGGTCCTGTTAATCCTCGGCGGCTTGTTCAACCGCATGGCTCCCGCGCTCTGGGTGATTGCGGTCGTCGCGACGCTCACCGTCATCCACAGGATTCTCCACACCTGGCAGGAAACCAAGGCCGGCCGCACACTGCCCGGAATCCGCCTTTCGCTATAACCACACAGATTCAAGTTATTCCATTCTGGAGGCAATCACTAGGCGACGTGCTTCTGCTTTTCCGCAGAGGCATGCGCCTCGTCAATCAAGCCCGCGATGATCGCGTGGACGCGGTCGCGCAGCGCTGGAAAATCTTCCTTCCGCAGGTCTTTCGTTTCAATCACGTCGTGCAAGTACACGGTGACGGTGCCCGGCCGGATCAGCCAGCTTGTCTTCTTGTTGAATTCAAACGAACCAACGATGCTGACGGGAATAATGGGCGTGCCAAATTGCAGCGCCATGCGGAACACGCCGTCCTTGAATGGCCCGACGCGGCCATCCCGCGTCCGCTGCCCTTCGGGGAATACCGCGAGGCTCACTCCGGAATCGAGCGCCGCGCGAGTCAGCCGCCACATGCGTTTCAAGTCGGAAGGCCGGTTCACGTCCGGCACGGGAACATTGCCGAAGCGTTTCATCATCCAGCCGTACACGGGAATCCGAAAGTGCGATTCCAGTTCGAGGCCCCGGAAAAATTGCGGGACCGTTGCGTAGAGGACGAACGGATCGAATAAATTGACATGATTCGTGAGAAGAAAGCAGGTGCGCGCGGGGTCGAAGCCGGGCGAGCGCCGCACGACGAGATTCACGCCGGCGAGCCGCATGACCACGCGGCAAAGCCAGCGCTGCGCGCCATCATTTCTGCGCGGATCGATGACGATGCCGAGCAGCAGGAGGAAAGTGCACACGGGAAAGAAAAACGCCGCGGAGAGCAGCCAATGATAGGTGCTGCGCGCAATGGCCCACGCGCGGCGGAGGCCTTGCTCGCTCGGGGCATGTGTTGCCACAGGCGCGGGAATCGGTTGTTCGCTTTCTACCTTCATACCATCACATCGAGCGCGCCGGGCAGCACTTCCAGCGATTCGGCTTCGAGCGTGAGCACTTCGCCGTCGACGACCACGTCGACGGGATTCTTCAAATCGAATTCGATCCGCGCCGCCGTGCGCCTCGAAGCCATTCGGTGCCGGATATGCGAGCCGGTAAACAAAGTCGGCAGATTCCGCACCAGACCCAGCCGGCCGATCGGTCCCCAGTGAACATATTCAATCGTGCCGCTGTCGATCGAGGCTTGCGGCGCGATCATCATTTTACCGCCGGTGTACTTACTATTGCTAAAGGCAACAAACAGGCAGCGCCGGTCGTCGCGCTCGCCGTCCGCGCGAAGAGGAAACGGACGGCGGCGCAGCCGCGCCAGGGAAACCAGCACTCCGGCCAAATAGCCGGGCTCGCCCAGAAATTTTAGATGGCGATTGGTCAATGTCGCGACGTCCGCGGCGAAACCCATGTTCAGCGTATTGATGTAATAAATGGAGCCGCCCGAGTGGTCCAGGCGGATGACGTCGCAGGGACGCGTGCGGCGTTCGAGAATTGCCTTGATTCCAAATTCCGCGAGCGTCGCTCCGTTTTCGACGAAATCTCGCAGAAACGAATTGCCGGTGCCGAGGGGAAGAAATCCCAGGGAGGCGCGGCCTTTCGTTGCTGCGTCCGGAAAAAGTCCGTTGACGATCTCAAAACTCGTGCCGTCGCCGCCCACGGCAATGAATTTGCGGAAACCGTCGGCGTAGGCGCCGAACGCGTGCACGGTCGCTTCGCCGGGAGCGCGCGTTTCGCGCACTTCGAGAGAAAGGCCTGCCGCCCGGAGCCGCTCGAGCGCGCGCGGGGCCAGCTTGCCGCAGCGTCCCCCGCCGGCTGCCGGATTCACGATCGTGAAATAGGCTTCGTTCACAGGGAGACCATCGCGCCGCGGTCGAGTTGCTTGCTGATTTGTCCGGCAAGGACAAGACGTCTGATCTTCATTGCTGCGTTGCGGGGGAAATCCTGATCCCAGACGATGTAGCCGGAAACGCGTTTGTAATTCAATAGCTGCGAATTGCGCCGGGAAAGTTCCTTGAGCAGCGCGTCGTTCACGGTGTGGCCCGGTTCGAGATGAAGCACCATCACGAGCTGCTCGCCGGTCATCGTATGCTGCGGCCAGATGTAGTTCGCCGCAAAAACGCAGAACTCCTTCACCGCAATACCCTCGAAATTGTTTTCGATGTCTTCGGGATAGATGTTCTTTCCTTCGGCGGTGACGATCATGTTTTTCTTGCGCCCGAAAAGTTGCAAATGGCCCGTCCGGTCGACGCGGCCCAGATCGCCGGTCATCAGCCAGCCATTCACGATGGTTTCGGCCGTCATTTCCGGATCATCCAGATACTCGGACATCACCGTCTTGCTGCGCACAGCCACTTCGCCGATTCCGTCCGCATCCGGCTCCACGATGCGAATTTCCATCCCGCGCACGGGCTTGCCGACGGTGTCGGGCCGGAACGGCCGGAGATCGTTCAGTGTGATGGCGGTGCACGCCTCCGTGCAACCGTAGCCGTTGTAAATAGGGATGCCGATATCGTGGAAAAACTCGATTGTGGCCGGCTCGGTGAACGCGCCGCCGACGAGCAGCGCTTGCAGTCCGCCGCCGAAAGCCTTATGGACTTCCTTCAACAGCATGCGGCTCAGCGCGGGGCGCGGCTTCCCGTGCGAGAGCGCGCGATTCACGCCGATCAGCGCGTCGAGCATTTTCCGCTTGCCCGCCGGAAGTGCGGCAAATTTCTCATGCAAGCCGCGTTGCAGATTTTTCAAAATCAGGGGCACCACGGCCATGTAGGTGATTTTGTATTTTGTAAAAGCTTCGCGGATGAATTCCGGCCGTAAGGTGCGCAAATGAACTACGGTCCCTCCGCCCGTGAACGGCATGAGGAAGCCGCCCATGAAATCGATCGCATGATTGGTAGGAATGATGCTCAAATAGCGCGCGCCCGGCCAGAACGGAAAAACGGGCGTCACTGCGGCGCACTGTTCGAGATAGTTGTCGTGCGTCAGGACGCATCCCCTGGGGTGGCCTCCCGTGCCGGACGAATAGACGATGCAGGCCGTGTCCGTCTGCGCGCGCGGCCGGAATTCGGGCGCGCGCGCCCCGCGAAAACCCTCCCAGCGAAGCCCGCCCGCGAGGTCGGCGTTTGGCGGCGCTTCGGTCACGAGCACCGTCCGCAGTTTGTGCTCGCGAAACGCGGGCGCTTGCGTGATGGCGCGCCACAGCGGATATTCGACAAACAGAATCTGAGCTTTTGAGTGCGCGAGCAATTGAAGATGTTCGACGGCGGAAAGTTTGTAATCGAGCGGAACGAGAACGCCGCCCGCGAAAAACACGGCGTAAGCCGAGATCAGCCACTTGGGCTGATTGGTCATAATGATTGCGGCGCGATCCCCCGCGACAAAACCTGATTCTTCGAGGGCCGCCGCCGCGGGCTCGGCAGCTTCGCCGAACTGACGATAAGTGAGGCGAGAGCGCTCGTGGTCGCGGTCCGCTTCGATCAGGCAGACTTCCTCGGGCCAGTGTCCGAGCGCATCGCGCAGCGCCGCTCCCAGCGAATCGTATTTCGCCAAATCAAGCATCAGAATCGCCAAAGACGCACAAAAACACAGAGTGAAGCAAGATTATATGAGCAATTCATCGGAGGAATCGTTTTATTCCGCTTGTCGCTCAGAGCCTTGCCTGGATGCGGGTGGCAAGTGTGTGGAAGTCGCTGACGCCTTGAACTTCGTAGTCCGGGAGTTCAACGCCGAAATGATTTTCCAAGCGCGTGAGCAGTTCCAGGGCCTGCAAGCTGTCGATCCCCAGCTTCTTGTAGAAATCGTCGCCAGCCTGAAGTTCGGCGCGCGGAAATTTAAAGTGAGTGGCGGCAAGATTCAAGATTTCGTCCGTCGTCTGTTCGATTGTTTTCACGATTACTCCTATTTTATAGGAAGAAAGAGTCCGCTGGCTATTTGTACCGGATTTTTGTAGGACAGCCACTCTTGGCTGTCCCTCGCGCATTCATTGAGGCGAACCCGGAAAGCCAAGAGTGGCTGTCCTACAAAACCCCTCACGGCAGATATGGATGTGGCCCCGCGTTTTCGACGAACTTGCGCAGGCCTTCCATCACGGCGGGCCGCGTAAAGAGCTCGCAGAAAATGTCGATTTCGCGCCGCAGTTCTTCCGCGGGCAGCGGCTTGATGAAGCGCTTCGCGGCGGCGGCGGTCGAGCGATCGAACTTTGTCGTCTGCGCGGCGGTCGCGTGCGCGAGCCGCAATGCTTCGCTTTCCGCGGCGACCTGGCTCACGAGCCCCACCGAAAGTCCCTTGGTGGCATTGATGCTGCGCCCTGTGAGCAGGAGATCGCGGACCACGGCGTTGCCGATATCGCGCTTCAGCCGCGGAATTCCGCCGAAGCCGGGAATGAGTCCCAGTCGCAATTCCGGAAAGCAAAAGCGCGCCATCTTGTCCGCAATGATGAGGTCGCACACGAGCGCCAGCTCGAATCCTCCACCGAAACATACGCCGTGAACGGCCGCGATGGTCGTGAGCGGCGAAGCGTCCAGCCGGTTGAGCACGGCATGAATTCGTTCGAGGAATTCGCGGACTCCTTTCGCGGCGGAGGACGCGTCCAACTTTCGCGCTTGCTCGTACAGTTCGCGCAGGTCGGCGCCTGCAGAGAAGCCCGCTTTCTGCTCGCTGAAGAGAATGAGCGCGCTGGCCTTCGATTCAAGAGCGGTAAGCGAGGAGGCCAAGCGCTCCAGATCCTCGAGCATGGCGAGGCCAATTTCGTTGGCGGGAGGGCGATCAAGCGCCAGCTCGACGACACCGTCGGACAGTTTCCACGATAGCGTTCTTCCTTTATATTCGTCCATGCCTTCAGCCTTCGCTGATCAGAATCTTCGTGGCGCCGGCATCTTGCCGGCGGTTTTCGTGTTTGATAGATAGGCCCGGAGCCGGCGAGACGCCGGCGCTACAAAGCCTTTCAAGCACTAGCCTTTTGCGTACATCCGCTCAATCTCCACTGCATAGCGCGCGGCGATGGTATCGCGCCGCAATTTTCCGTTGGCTGTGAGCAAGCCGTTTTCGATGGTAAACAATTCTTGCGCCACGTGGTACCTGCGAATCTTCCGGTAGTGCGGCAGCGGAGCGTTCACCCGCTCCAGTTGTGAATCAATTTCCGCGCCCGTGGCCGCGCCCGTGATGATGGCAGAGAGGAAACTTCGGCCGTTCCCCACAAGCATGACCTGCTGCGCGCCGGGGACGGCGCGAAATAATTCCTCCTCGATCGGTTCGGGCGCAATGTTGTGGCCGGAATTGAGGATGATGAGATTTTTCAGCCTGCCGGTGATCCGCCAATTTCCGTTTGCATCCACGTCGCCCTGGTCGCCGGTGTGGAACCATCCATCGCGCAGCACGGCGGCCGTTTGCTCCGGACGGCGCCAGTAGCCTGGAAAAATATTCGGGCCCCGCACGACGATTTCGCTGTTTTCGCCGAGCTTCATTTCGACGCCGGGAATCGCAGGGCCGACTCGTCCCGGCTCGACGTGCTGCGGATCGTCCAAGGTGCAGATGCCCGTAGTTTCCGTAAGGCCGTAACCCTGCAGAACAGGGATTGCAAGCATCATGAAAAACAGCTGCGTTTCCCGAGCGAGAGGCGCGGAACCGCAAATCATCGCGCGAAGATTGGGTCCCAGGCGTTTGCGGATGGAGGGGAAAATGAAAAGGCCGGCCAGTCCCAGCCAGAAAAAGTCCCACGCGTGCGGCGCCTTCGCATCCAGCCGAAACCAAGCCTCCTGCGCATGGTCGAAAACCTTCTTGATTGTCCCGCCACGCTTCCGAATATTGTCTGTGATGGCCGTGCGCATTCGCTCCAGCAGCAATGGGACGTTGAGGAAGTAGTTCGGAGCGGCGGAGCGGATTTCATCAGCAAGTTTCGTGAGGTCCGTGGAAAACGTGAGGACGCTGGTCCGAGATAGGCACGAAAGCAACAGAATCCACGACGCGGCGAAGCAGAGCGGCGTGTAATGAAAAGCCCGATCCGGCGCATCGCGTGGCCCCATCAATTCATCGAGGCGCGCCTTGGTGCAGGAAAGCATGTGATCGAGATTGCCAACCGTCAGCATCACGCCTTTCGCTTCGCCGGAGGTCCCCGACGTGTACAGAATGGCGACGGTATCCTCTGGAGAAAGGACGGAGGGCGAGAGAGACACGCCTGTTGCAGACGGCGGACTGGCGCTGAAAATTTCGTCAAACAATACGAATCGCGGCGCATCCGGCCATGCCGCCGAGACCCCATCGCGAAGCGCCGCATCGCCGCAACAAATCAAGCCCGGCCCAGCGTCGCGCAGCATCGCCGCCAATTCTCCCGCGGCTTGGCGAGCGTACATGGGAACGGCGATGAGTCCCTCCGCGATAATCGCGAGGTCGAGGGCGGTCCATCGGATGCTGTTCGGTGCAACGAGCGCGCAGCGGTCTCCCTTTGCAAGTCCAGAAGCGCGCAAATAGGCGCGCGCGGCGGCGATTTGGTTGAGCAGGTCCGAACCCGTCGCGGTTCGATCGCCTCCCGCGTGCGCTTCGGCCAACACCACGCGGCCGGCAGCTTCCTGCAATTTTGAAAAAATATTCTCCAGGAAATTCATGGTCTCTTAAGTAGCACAGGCTTCAGCCTGTGAGTTTTTCGCGTGGAGTAGAACAAACCCCACAGGCTGAAGCCTGTGCTACTAAAATCCCACGCGATCTCTCAGCCTAATCTCCGGCCGCGGCCGCAGCTGCGCCCTCGTAAGTATCGAGCAGCCTCTCGAGATTCGGGCTGAGCGGCGGCAAATATTCTTCCCAGCCGCGCACTCCGGAGCGCACCGGGAATTCCGGGTATTGCTGATGAACCGCGCGCTCCAGGAATACTCCCATGCGGGCCATGGTTTTCAAATTGCGAACGACGGAGCGAGCTATGCCGTCCCGTACGTCATCAGATTCCGCGGCCAGCCGATCCATGACGCTGGCGAGTTTTTCTCCGAGATCCGGATCTTCGACGGTGAGCAGCAAGTGCTCGTGGCCGCGCTCGCGAAGCAGGTTGCGAATGCGCTCATCCATCGTGACTCCCGCCGAAGGCACCAGGGAAGGCATCGAAGTGACGATAGCGTGATAGCGCGAAGAAACCATCAGGCTGGAGCAGCGCAGAATGCTCACGATTTTGTACATGTCGAAATCATCGGCGCTGAACACGGGCGCGCCACCCAGTTGCGGCGCGAGTTCGTTGCACGCCCTCGTATCCAGCCTTTCCATGGCCACAAGAATCAAGAAGACGCGATGCTTGCTGCGAAACGCTCTTACACCTTGCGCCAGCGCGGCCAGATATTTCTTGTAAGCGGCATCCACTGCGGCGCCCGACTTGTGAAAATAAATCGTGCGATAGTGGCTTTCCTTGTATGCGCCGAAGCAGGCGTGCGCCACAAACTTTGGCGTGGATGGCGTCACCGGCCACCAGAATGGGTTGATCGGGCAGACTGTCAGCACCGGAGTCTGTCCGTCCCACCCGGCATCGAGCAGTGCCTTGCGGCCGTATTCAGGCGGGTGCGGCTCAAAAGTCCATGCCGTATCCGTGCCGGCCTCGCTCGCAACCCCCAGTTTGCTGAGTACCGCTTGCGATTCTTCGTTTCGCGTGATGATTAGAGAACGGCGGCAATAGCGGGCGCACATCTTCTCGAGCATCGGATTCATGTAGCCCGCTTCCGCCCCATAACCGACCGACAATTTGTTTTCGGCCGAAGCAATTCCCAGAGCTCCGATGAACATCGTGGTGAGCGCGTCCGCGAATTTGCTTTTGAACATCGACCCTTCGCAAGCGATCACGCCGTGCTGCGGCCTCACTTCTCGAAATAGAAACGGCGGATAGATGTCCGGAAGAAATACCTGGCGCGCATCGCCAAAATAACCGCGGCTCCAGTCCAGATTCTGGGACATCACGCTGAGCGCGAGATTTTCCTCGCCCAATACGCGCCGAACTTGCCGCAGCATTTCCTCAACGCGAACGTCCGAGCCCGTGTTGCGCGTGCCGTTGTATCCCGCAAAGAGGAGTTTCAGTTTCTCGCCGGGCTGCCAGGGACGTCCCGCCCCAAATTTCCAAAGCGCGCTGGAGAGATCGATGTACGCGCTGGTCCACGCTTCCAGGATGAAGTCCATCATGGGTGAGACCCCCGCGCGGACCCGACGCCGGCCGCTGCAGCATCCTCGCGAACCAAGACGGCCGACGCAGGCCAAGGCTGGTAAGGATAGGAGAAATGATTGTCGCGGCTGAATCGCAGCAGCGGGTAGCAATACTTGGAAAAAGGTTCCGGTGCGCGGCCCATTTCGGCGACGACCCGCGAGTTCTCGAACACCGTGTCCCAGACGAGGTACGGCATGAACACTTTCAGCAGGGACGCGCTGCGGCCGACCGTGCCGCGGGAATTCGACAGCCAGTTTACGACGGAAGAAAAGTTCCGCTCGAGCCCCGGCCAAAATAGCGGCTGCATTTTCCCCGCGGATTCGGCGAGTGCGTGCGTGAGCTGGCCAAACGTTTCGGAACGCGTACCCGAAGAGAGGTGGTAGATCTCGTGTTCCGGATTCGGTTTTTGATGCAGCGCGACGACGGATTCGGCGACGTAGTCCACCGGGACGATATCGATCCGGTCGGTCGAGCGAAAAGGCAAAACCGGCAAGCCCGCGAGAAACACGAACGCGCGAACCATGTCGAATTGCGTCGTTTCGGGCCGGCGGCTGTCGCCGAGCACGATGCTCGGGCGAAACACGGTTCGAGAAACATCAGGGAGCAGCTCCCGCACCATGTGTTCGCAGAATTTTTTCGTGCGCGCATACGGGTCGTAGTCGGAGCGGTTCCAATCGATGGAAGCGTCTTCGGCAACCACTTCGTGGCTGCGGTGGCCAGCCACGGCGACGGTGGAAACCTGGCTGAAGCGTCGCAGGCCATGCGCGTCCTGCGCGCGGCGAGCGAGTTGAGCGACTTCCAGAGTGCCGCGCAAATTCACGTTGAGGCAGCTCTTTTCGGATTTGCGATTGAGCGAGGCCGCGCAATGAATCACCGACTCGGTCGTGCCGATCAAGTGCGTGTAATCGGCTGTGCCGAGTCCAAAACGCGGCTCGGTGAGATCTCCGCGAAAAACGGAGATGCGTGTTTCGAGCGCATCGCGGAACTGAGGAAAGTCCAGATGCAACTGCAACGCGTGCCAAAGGCGCTCGCTGGCCTCCTGCTCCGTCTTCGCCCGCACGAGCAGATTCAAGCGGTCCGTGTGGCGCTCCAGCAGAATGGAGGCGACGTGGGCGCCAATGTAGCCGGTGGAACCGGTCAGAAAGATGGCCATGGATTAGTTTTGGGTCCCCGCGCCTGACGCCGCCCCGGCGTGCGGCAAATCTTCCGGGCGTCCCGTTCCATTGCCGGCATGCTGCAAGGAAAAAGCGCGGAGCGGGCGCTCTTCCATCGGGCGTCCTTCGATGAGCGGGTAGACCCACCGGCGCAAGGCGGGAATATGGATGTTAATCCAATAATCCCACCAGTCAACGGCAGAGGGATCGTAGCCGAATGCCGCGCTCTCCTCCGGAGGAAGCGCCGCGGAAAGCAACTGCACATTCTGGGCTTCAAAGACCTGCTCGTTGTGCAAGATGAACGGCTCGTAGAGCTCGATCAGCTTCTCGACGCGA
Organism: uncultured Acidobacteriota bacterium; assembly: GCA_963768275.1. GTDB lineage: Bacteria > Acidobacteriota > Terriglobia > Acidiferrales > UBA7541 > Palsa-360. The sequence continues at coordinate 57,930 of CAVYHH010000013.1, read as the reverse complement.
ATGAGGTCGCGCTCCTGGCGAGCCAGCGGGGGTTTTTTCATCTGCAGCGCCGAAGCGGCGCGATTGATGCCTTGGACCACGGCCTTTTGCGCGGGCACGGAAAATTTTTCGTAGCGCGATTTGGAGACAGGAATCGTGTCGAACTGCATGCGCATCCAGTTCTCCAGGCTCTGCTGCGAGCGGTAGTGTTTGCGGTGCGCGAGCCCGGTCAATTCGATGGAGCGCCCCATGTCGCACGGATTGCTCGCCGACGTGGCCAGCTGATAGATCGGCTCGTGACGCCGCGCGATGATCGCGGCGGCAATCAAAGTCATTCCGCGGCACACCATGTCAACGGGAATCACGTCCAGGCATTTGCGCTCGTTCGTCGGCAACTGGCGAAAATAAGTGCCCAGCAGATACGAAAGAGGCGCCGAAGTATTAATGCCCTCGTTCCAGCCGCGGAAGGGCTGATCGGTGGAAGTTTCAACGATCGAGGGGCGCACGATGGCAATCGGCAGCCCCGCGCCGTGACGCACGATCATGGATTCGGCGAGCGATTTGGAAAGCGTGTAAGTATTGGGCCAGCCGAGGCGGCGCGCGCGGCGAGTTCCCGCGCGTGTCAGACGATTGCGCAGCCACCTCATCCGATTTTTGCGGATGAGATTTTCCAGCTCGGGCCCCGCGGGCTCTTCACTGCCGCGATGTTTTCCGAGCGCCTGCCGCCGAAGCGCCGCCGTAATCTCGGGACTTTCGGCGCGCGCTTCGGCATGCGCGACCACTTCCTGCAAAGACCGCAATTCATGCTCGGCGTCGAAATCCGCAATGCCCAGCGGCGTGTAATTCGGATGCACTTCCTCGACCACCCGGCCGTCCTTCCCGCCCACGACGTAGCACGTCGAAAGGTGGATGAGTGCGGCGTGGTCTGATGCGCGCAGAAATTCGATCAAGTGCAGGACCGGAGCCACATTGCTCGCCAGAGCTTCGCGCAGATCCGGATTGAAATCCGTCAGGCCGGAACTATTGACGACGAGGTCGAGATCGCGCGCAAGTTGCGCCCGCCTCTCCGGGGCAATCCCCAGTCCCGGCTGGCTCACGTCTCCCTCGATGACTTCGACGCGCTCGGAGACAAACTCCGCGAACCGCTCGCCAAGCTGCTCCTGCAGCGGGTCAAACACCGGCGATTCCTCGAAAATTTTCTCAAACCGCCGTTGCGCGGTCGTCGTGCGCTGGCGCCGGATCAGCAGGTAGATCTTGCCTATCTGCGGCACTTCGTTTAAAAGCTGCGCCAGCCACACCTTGCCGATAAAGCCCGTGACCCCGATCAGCAGAATGTTTTTCCCCGCCAGGGTGCGCCGCACGGAGAGCGGTTCGGATTGTTTTTTCCCGTTGAATACGACCAGGGCGCGATCGTTCGCCGCCTGGGGTCGCCCCGCCGGCAGAATCGCCTTTTCCAGCCCCTCCGGATGGCCTGTCAGGCCGAGATTCCTCAACAGGCGGTCCGGAGGCACGCGGCCATCGGCGCTGCGCTGGAAGGCCCAGGCTTTGGGGCTCCTCGGCCGAATCACGGGATCGAGCAGCCGGCCGGTAGCGATTCCATTTCTAAATTCGAGCCGATTCGAAACGAGGCGTGAAACGCCCAGAAATTGCGCCAGGGGCCGCATCACGTGGTCGAGTCCCTGGCTGACCAGCACCACATTCTCCGCGCCCTTTTCCGCCACGCAGGCCCGCAACCGTTCAACGCCTTCCGCCTTGAGTTGCTTCTTCAGGATGTATTCGAAATATTCTTCGCCCAGCGAATCCAGGCGGTCGCGCGTAACCCCCGACAAGAGCGTGTGCAGGACGCGCGTGGCAAACACCCTGTTACTCGCATAGAGGAAGGGCCTTACCAGCGCCAGCGCCAGAGTCCCTCCCCGGCGGGCCCAGCGCCCGGCAAACGTATGGGAGTTCCATGTGAAATAAGCGACGGGGCGGACGGCGCCGAGCGCAACCAGGCTCCCTTCCACCCGCCAGAACGTAAGGGCACGAAGGTCCGGGTACGAAGGAGATGGAGGAATGCTCCCGGGAACACGGTGGCCGTTGTTAAAACTATTTTGGGCGCTCTGATTACTCAACGGTGAGTTCCACTCCAATGATGTAAAGAAGAATCACCCAGTCTGGCCAGATTGAAACTATCACTCCCGGCCCCTGAATCGCAAGGGCTTGAGGTCATCTTGTGCGAATAGGAAAACCCTTCCTGGGTAAGTTCAACTGCAGTCGCCATTTGCCGGGAGTCTTGCGCGCAGGCGAAAGAGGGGCTTCCCCTCCAAGGGAGCTACGAATGGCTAGTGGGACTGCCATTCCACCGGCGCGAAATCAAGGGAGGATACTCTGGGCCGCGTCGCACCGATTTTATGTAACGAAGCGCCGGCTATTCCACGACCTCATTGAAGCAAGAGGAACCTCTGAACCCTTTCGCCGGACTCGACTTCCCCGGTGTACAGGTTTCCTTTCGAGTCGACGGAAAGCATGTGCAACCCGTGGAATTGTCCGCCGTTGTTGCCCGCGCTGCCGACCCGCGTGACGACTTTTCCATCTTCGCGATTAAGGATCCAGATCGTATTGTTGGAGATGTCCGGAATGATCAAATAACGCTGCTGCGGGTCGGCCGAAAAGGCGATGCCGCCCGCGGCACCCTGAATGTTTATCGTTGATGGGCTGACGAAAAATTCCTTCACGAATTTGCCCTGCTTGGTGACGACCTGAATCCGGTCGGCGCGCCGGTCGGCCATGTAGACTAGCCCGTCGTGCGCGATTCCAATCGTGACGTGGCCCACGAAATCCTTGTCCGGAGGAGCGTTCGGATCATATTTCCTATCCGTGTTGGTGCTGATTTCACTCAATGGCTTTCCGTACGCGCCCCAGCCGCGCTTGAGCTGCAAGGTGTCCATGTCGTAGACCAGCACCCGCCCGTTCAAGAAATTATCGACGATGTACAGCTCGCGCACAGGCTCATCGGCACGCACTTCTTCGAGCGCTCCAACGATGAACTTGACGTCCGGGGGATACTTGCCTGCCGGCGGCTTGGCTTCGGGGGCGCGTTCGATCGCCCCGACAAGGGTGCCATCCTTGCCGTTATATTTGCGGACCGTGTCCGATCCGATCCAGACGAACCCGGCGCTGTCCACCATCATGCCGTGTCCCTGCGGCGCATCCCAGGAGTTGATCACGTTACCCTGGTAGTCGAATTCAATAATGGCCGGCGGCGCGATACAGCATTCCGCTGTCGGTGGATTCAGCGCCGCGTAGTTCTGCGTTCTGTTTATGTCTTTGGGCCGAGTCAAGACCCAGACGTGATCGTCCTTATCGACGTACATCCCCGTCACGCCCATCATCGCCCACTTATTCGGGAGGGGCAATTTGGGCCAGTCCGCGTCGAATTTATAACGTGGCGCCTGCTGCTCCTGCGCTTGCAGGCCTACGCAGCAGCACACGGCCAGCGCCGCGGCAAGTATTTTTGTCCACAAGTTCAAACGGACAAGCATGGGTGCCTCCCTCTTCTCTGATGACATGATTCCGATTCCCGGTGGCGCGGAGTCTTTGCTAGAGATGTCAGGTGTCAGATATCCCTACTCACTTTGGGACATCGAGCCGTGATAGCTCCACACGATCAATACTTATAGTTCACGATCAGATGTGCCGTGTTTGATGTGCCGTTTCCCCAAGGTTTTGCTCCAGCGGCCAGCGGCCACGGATTTTTCACCACCAGATCGAACCATCCCGCTTCCTTTAGCAGATCCGCATCCAGGGTGACTTGGAGCTCGGTGGAGCTCACTGCCTTGTACGGAACCGGTATCCCTTTGAAGTACACCTGTGACCTGCGCACAAAATTGAATCCCTTGAGCGTGACGTTCACCATCCGGCTCTGTTCCGTCACCATGGTGGGACTGATCGTTTCGATCACCGGTTGCGGGGCTTCGACAGGATCGCGAACTCCCGCGTTTGGATTCGCGGCCGGCGCTTCGCCTTCTTCCGGGACCTCGCCGAAAGTCACCTTCCGGTAAGCAGCCGCCCACTGCAAGGCTTCCACAGGGGAATTTGCTCCCGTTCCAGCCGGGAATGCCGCCGTATACCACTGGTGATATCCGAGTTCCACGACCTTGCCGTCAAAAACGACAGTATTCAAATTTTGCAGATTGTCGATGTTCTGCAGCGGGTCTTGATTCACGATGATCACATCCGCAATTTTGCCCGCCTCCACCGTGCCTAATTCGTTCTGCTTGTCGATCATCTCGGCGGACCATTTCGTGGCGCCCTGAATGATTTGCATCGGCGTGATTCCGGCTTCCACAAAAACATCCATCTCGTGGAACAAATTGCTTCCTGGGACCCGTGTGGCATTCGTATTCGCTCCGGGAACCAAATGCCCTCCGGCGTCAAGAAACATCTTGTGGAACCGAAGAGTATTCTGAAATCCTTTCATTCTTCGTTCGCGCGCGGCGCCTTGCGCCCCGCGAGCGTCGTTCCCCAACTGGACTGCGACCCTGTCCAGCGGATAGTAGGCGAGCAGGTTCGGGTCGCTCAGCGCTTTGCGGTCTTCTTCCTCGAAGCGCGTCCAATCCTTCGCAAATCCCGGATAAAGAATATTGAAAGTTGGCGTGATCGAAACCTTATGCTGTACAAGAAGCTGGATTAAATCCTTGGCCTTCGCTTCATCCATATCCGCGTACAAATCCAGTTCGTTGTTGCGGCCTGCTCCGGGGTTCTTCGCCACGACCGAGCCAATGCCCGCGGAATGCGGCAAATTGCGCGTGCCCAGCATGGCCGCTTCCTTGGGGCCAAAAATCGGCCCGTACGCTCGCGTAAAGACAGGCTTATGCGCTTTGTTCGCCTCTTCAAAGGCCGCCTGATAATATTCCAAAGGCAGACCGCCATCCTGCAAGATGACGTAATCGGCGCCGGAAGCAACCACGTCTTTTACGAAGTCTCGCGCTTCCTGAACGGATTTGGGCACCCGGGGAGGGGTCAGCGGACTCTCAAGCCCGGTGTTACCGGGGGCCGCTTTCATCATTCTCGTAACTCCCGTAAAAGGCCGCGGACCACGGATTCTTCCGTGCACGATGGCATCGCGAAGCGGCACGGCGATTTCTCCCGGATTCGCGACATCAATCGTCGACGTGATGCCATGGTTCAGCATCATCTCCCCGAAATACCACTGGTAGACGACCTGCGCATCCCATAAACCCGGAAGGATGAATTTGCCATCGGCCTTTATGACCTGGGCATTGGCGGGATAGGCTGCCTGGCCCTTGCGCGATACGCTCGTGATCTTGTTTCCCTGGATGACCACGACTGCGTCCTGTACGGGCGCGCCTCCGTTGCCGTCAATCAGGGTTCCTCCCTCAATCACCAGAGCTGGTTGTTGAGCTTGGGCGGCGAGATGGACGGCCATCCCGCAAAGAAGTACAAGAAAAATACTTATCAACAGATAGGTCAATTTCTTCACGACAACCTCCCCTAGGGTCGATCGGCAAAGCAAGTAGGTTCGAGTGCTACATCTTCGCGATTGCGGGCCGGGCCTCGGCGATTCCTGCAATAGATTCGAGAATCGGAGGATTGCCGATCCGTTCGCCTTATTGCTGGACGATTTCGTTTTCCCGGAAACGGCCCGTGTTACGCCTCACTTCTGTCCTGGTAACAACTAATCTATTCGGCCGGGCTATAGCACCCTCCGACAAGTGGTGTCAAGCATTTGGCTGGTAGGCGGAGCCCTGCCAAATCGTATCTTCCCCGGAGAGTTTGAAATATTTGAGTAAGGAGCGGAAAAGAAGCTGGATTTGTATTTGGGTTGAGTCCTCAAACCCAAGGCAGGGGGTTGGGCCAACCGGCACGCCGCGCGCAAAATCTGGCCGCTTTGTATTTTGGTTTTTTACAGAGGATTCATATTCAGTTCACGTATCTCTCAAGGTCCCATAAGTAGAGTGCACTCCCCGCTGTGGCAAGTACACATAAGTAAAATTTCAAGGAGGATTGGAATGGAAAGTAAGTGGAAAGCAGGGGTCTTGACTGCCGCTCTTATTTTGTTCGCCATGTCGAATGTCTACGCTGGACCGAAAGACGGCCGCGGACGGGACGATGGTCACGATCGCATTCGTCACGTCTTGCTGATCAGCATCGATGGAATGCACGCGGTCGACTATGCAAACTGCGTGGCCTCCAAGACTTGCCCGCATCTGGCCGAACTCGGCGAGACGGGCGTGAATTACACCCGCACCAGTACTTCCCGGCCGTCGGATTCCTTCCCCGGACTGATGGCCCTCGTGACTGGCGGCACACCCAGAACGGTCGGCGCGTTCTACGACGTGGCCTATGATCGCGTTCTGGCTCCGCCGCTGACCACAACTGGCAACGGCCTGGCCGGCGGGACTTGCATCCAGGGCGTCATCAACGGAACGCAGACGGAATATGAAGAAGGCGACGAGATCGATCAGACCAAGGTCAACGGCGGCGGCCCTTACTCCACCCTAGATGGCGGCGTACTATCCATCGATCCTAACAAGCTGGTGCGCGATCCATTCAACGGCTGCAACCCCGTTTACCCATGGAACTTCGTCCGCACCAATACCATTTACGGCGTGATCCACAAGGCGGGAGGCTACACGGCTTGGTCCGACAAGCACCCCGTCTATGCCGTGGTTTCCGGGCCGACCGGAACTTCCAGCCCCAGCAACGTGGACGATTACTACGCGCCGGAAGTCAACTCCAATCAGATTCCCCTGCCGGGCGTGACGACCGCCGGAACGAAATTCGACTGCTCTGGGATTGTCGCCAGCTCAAACGACTGGACGACCGATTTCCAAGCCATCCAATGTTACGACCAGTTGAAGGTCAATGCGATCTTGAACGAAATCAACGGCAAGACCCACCTCGGCACCAGCGATGCTCCCGTCCCGGCCATCTTTGGGATGAACTTCCAGGCTGTGAGCGTCGGGCAGAAGTTGATTGAAAACGGAGTCAAAGGCGGTTACACGGACGCCGCGGGTGATCCCACCCCCAGCATGGCCAGCGAGATCCAATTCGTGGATGCCGCGATCGGCCAAATGGTGGACGGGCTCGAGAATCGTCACCTTCTCCGTTCGACCGTAATTATCATCACCGCCAAGCACGGCCAGTCGCCGATCGATACCAACCGCTTCTTCCCCATCCCCGGACATTCGGGACTGAACGGCGCGCCCCCGTCCTCGATTCTCGCTTCCCTTCTTCCGTTATCCGCCACCACTGGCCTAGGGCTCGCTGAGGATGACATCTCCCAGCTATGGCTGACCAATTCGAGCGACACCCTCACCGCGGTGGGAATGCTGGAGGCCAACGGAACGGCGATTGGGCTCGGCCAGATCCTCTATGGCGCTTCGCTTGACACGATCTTCAACCCTCCCGGAGTGCCGGATACCCCGGGTCCCTGTTGCCGTCTTCGGGAAGGCGGCGATCCTCGCACGCCCGATATCATCGTGTTGCCGAACGTAGGTGTGGTCTACACCGGAAGCCTCAAGAAGCAATCCGAACATGGTGGCTTCGCCTGGGATGACACCAACGTGATGATTCTGGTATCCAATCCCGACTTCGAACCCCGGACCATCCACAGCTTCGTGGAAACCACTCAGGTGGCGCCCACGATTCTCAAGTTCCTGGGTCTCGATCCGGACGATCTCGATGCCGTCAGGAAGGAAGGCACCCCGGTCCTGCCGGGTCTGGACTTCGGCGACGGCGATCGCTAGTTAATGCTCAGTTCTCTCCCACCGCGAGGTGGTTCCCAAGTGAGCGCCCTCAAACAGAGGGCGCTCACTTTTTCTTTGGACCCTGCACGGCTTTCGAAGTTTGCGCGAAAGTCCCCGGCTCGGGAACTAAGCTAGGCGCTGGTGCGCTGGGGTTTATTGGAAGCGCTGGCTAACTCGGCGTGCAGGCGCTCGCCGAATTCAATGCAGCCGACTTTAATCGTCCCGGGCTCAACCGTGTCGGGAGTCCGAATTCCCTTTGCGAACAAGCGGTCCACGGCGGATTCGATCCACTCAGCCTCGCGTTTCAGGCCGAAGCTTTCGCGCAGCATCATCGTGGCGGAAAGAATCATGCCGACCGGATTGGCGACGTCTTTCCCGGCGAGCGTGGGCGCGGAACCGTGAATCGGCTCATAGAGCGATGGCCCCGGCCCGCAGCTCATCGACGGAATCAATCCGATCGAGCCGGCAAGCGCCGCGCCGAGATCGGTCAGAATGTCGCCGAACATGTTTGAGGTAAGAATCACGTCGAACTGCGCGGGAGCGAGCACGAGCTGCATCGCGGCATTGTCCACGTACAGATGTTCGAGCTTTACGCTCGGATGATCCGCAGCCAGGCGCGTCACTGTCCTGCGCCAGAGCTGAGACATCGCCAGCACGTTGGATTTATCTACGGAGGCGAGCCGGCCTTTTCGCGTTTCCGCGCGCGCAAAGGCGTATCGGGCGACGCGTTCGATTTCCCCCGTCGTATAAGCGCCGGCGTCGGTGGCGCGCTCACCGCTCGGATCGGCTTCCAGGCGATGTTCGCCGAAATACACGTCGCCGGCGAGTTCGCGCACAAAATCGATGTGGACATCGCTGGCGCGGTCGGCTCGCAGCGGCGAAAGGCCCTTGAGCGGCGCGTGCAAATCGATCGGGCGAAGGTTGATGTACAACCCCAGCGCCTTCCGCAACGCCAGCAGGCCGGTTTCGGGGCGCTTGGCGAGCGGCACGGCATCCCACTTAGGTCCGCCAATGGCGCCGAGCAGGATGGCGTCGGCGGCCCGGCAAGCCGCGAGCGTTTCGGCGGGGAGGGGTTCGCCCGTCGCGTCGATGGCGCATCCGCCGAAAGGGAATTCGGCGAAGCTGAACTGGTGGCCGAATTCCGCGGCGCATTCCTTCAACACGCGCACGGCGGCCCGCATGATTTCAGGCCCGATGCCGTCGCCCGGCAAGAGGACAATTTTCTTATTTTGAATAGTCATGGTTTAGTCGCGGGCCGGCGCCAAATCTTTCTCCGTTCACTTGCCATGACGCACGAAATGAGCCCAAGACGAAATAGTATAGTCTGGATCGCTGCTCCTGTCAGCGCGCCGCGGCGGGGTGATCCAGCTTGATCATGAAGATGCCCGCTCCGTTCCGGAAAACACGGAACGGAGCAGCCGCTACAAAACAGTCCCGCCTTTTGTAGAGGCCGCCCGTCTTTTGGGCGGGCAGCCTTTTCTTTCTTCCACAGGACTGCGCGAAATTCGCGCTTGACACGGGGAATGAGACCGTATATTACTAAACCGAATGGTTAAGTATAACCGAGGACTCGACGCCACCTTCCAAGCGCTCGCCGATCCCACGCGCCGCGCCATCGTCTCGGCCCTGGCCCGGGGCCAGGCTTCCGTTACGGAGCTGGCCAGGCCTCACCGGATGAGCCTGCCGGCGGTGATGAAACATCTAAGAGTTCTTGAGAGAGCCGGCCTCGTCACGCAAAGAAAACTCGGGCGCACGCGCCGCTGCCGGCTCGCCGCCCGGCCCTTGAAGAAAGCCGAAGCATGGATTTCCCAGTACCGCGCGTTCTGGGAAACGCAGTTCGATGCGCTCGATCGATATCTGGCTCAACAGCCAACGGAGGTTTCGGAATGGCCAAAGAACAATTATCCCCAGAAACAACGCTGAAGCTGAGACGAACCTTCCAGGCGCCGCGCGAAAGAGTCTTTCGCGCCTGGACCGATCCGATCGAGCTGGGGCGCTGGTTTGCTCCCTCCGAGGAATATTCCGCGATCGTGCCGGTGCTGGAACTGCAGGTGGGCGGAAAATATTGCGTGGAGATGCATCACAAAGGCGGCAATGTCCACCGCGTGTCAGGAACGTATCGCGAAATCAAGCCGCCCGAAAAAATCGTCTTTACCTGGCTTTGGGAGCACGATCCGAGTAAGGACGAGTCGCTCGTCACCATCGAGTTTCGCGATTTGGGGCCCTCGACCGAAATCGTTCTCACGCACGAGAATCTGCCGAATGTCGAGCAACGCGACAAGCACGAACATGGATGGGAGGGTTGCATCAATCAGCTCGCGAATTATTTGAACATGTAGGTTCAATGCACTCTGAATCTCGAAAACAACAAAGGAGCAACTATGGCAATCGTCGATTCGATTCTGATGGAGCTTGACCAGGAAGCCAAGACCACGCAGCGCGTTCTCGAACGCATCCCGGAGGACAAACTCGCATGGAAGCCGCACGCCAAGTCTTACTCGCTCGGCCAATTGGGGTTGCACATCGCACGGGGCCAGGGTTTCCTCGCCGATGCGGTCAGCAAGGATTCGTTTGAGATCGGCAATATGTCGCAGCCCGAACCGCAGAACAAAAAGGAAATTTTGGACGCGTTCACGCAAAGCACCGCGCACGCCAAAGAGACCCTGGCCAAGCTGGACGATGCCCGTATGATGGCCACCTGGACGGCAACCAGAAACGGGAAAGTACTCATGTCCACGCCGCGCATCGGTTTTATTCGCGCCGTCGTGATGAACCACTTCTATCACCATCGCGGGCAACTTTCCGTTTATCTCAGGCTGCTGGACGTGCCGGTGCCTTCGATCTATGGTCCCAGCGCGGACGAAAATCCCTTTGCGTGATTTGCGTGGGATTTTTTGTCGGACAGCCATCCGCCGCGGCGGAGCTGTCCTCCGCGGTCTTGCTAAGCCTAAAGAGGACAGCTCCGCCGCGGCGGATGGCCGTCCTACAAAATCCGATCGCAATCAATCTCCAAAAAAGGAGCGCGCCATGAATGTGATCATCAAAGGCGAGACCGAAGAATATAGAACCGTGCGGAACCAATTGCTCGAAGCGGAAATTGCGCTCAAGGACCAGACCGAGCGCGTGGCTGCTCTTCGCAGAAAATTGCCGGCAGGCCCGCTAGTCGAAACCGACTACGTATTCCGCGAGGGACCATCCGATCTTCGCGACGAATCGCCCGCAAATTTCTGGGACGTGCGTCTCTCGGAACTCTTCGCTCCCGGCAAGGACAGCCTGATCGTAGATCACATGATGTGGGGTCCGAACGACAAGCTTCCTTGCCCCATGTGCAACATGTGGGCCGACGGCTACGCAGGCATCGCGCAGCACCTCAGCAATAAAGTCAATTTCGTGCTGGTCTCCAAAGTCGAGATCGGCCGCCTGCGGGAATGGGGCCGCCTCCGCGGCTGGGACAAGATGCGACTTCTCTCCAGCCACGACAACACGTTCAACCGCGATTTTTTTGCCGAAGACGAAAAAGGTCAAAGGCCCGCCGTCAGCGTCTTTCGCCGCGTTCCCGACGGCAAAATCTATTTCACTTATACGACCGAAATGTCGCGCGCGCCCGGCCACCATCGCGGCATCGATCCGTTCTCCCCCGTCTGGCATCTCTACGATCTCCTCCCGGAAGGACGCGAGAACTGGATGCCCAAACATTTTTATTGATCACGGCCGCGGAATGCGCCGGTCTCCTTGCCGGCCAAGCGCACGTCGCCGAACGCCCGCGCGTAAGGAGAGAGAAGCCAAAAAATGCCCGACATTAAACACTCAATCCAGATCGATGCGGCTTCTCAGCTTGTACATCCGCTCGTTGCTTCTGCCGATGGATTTTCACGGTGGTGGGCCGCCGATGTGACGGAAGAAAAAGCCAGCGGGAATGTGGAGCTTGGATTTTTCAATCGCGCGACGGTGTATGGCCTTCGCCCCATCCAAATCGCAGCGCCGCGCCAGGCCCATTGGCTCTGCCAATCCGGAAAAGAATGGAACGGCACGCGCCTGCTCTTCGATTTGGCGGAACAAAAAGGCCAGACGCTGCTTCAATTCACGCACGCCGATTGGAAGGCAGAGACGGACTATTTCGTGGCGTGCAACACGACCTGGGGCGAGCTGATGTTCCGCTTGAAATCCGCGGCCGAAGCGAAAAATCCAGGGCCCCTGTTTTCCAAGGACGGGATGGCGTATTAGGTAGCACAGCGACTCTTCGTTGTGTGGTTTTTGCAATCTCAAATTACGCTAAAGGCCGCTCGCGTAGCGGTCGAGGGCGTAGTAGAGCAAACGGATGCGAGCTCGAACAGTGCGCCCTCAGACATTCGTGCCCGCCCACTCATTTCGCCTACAAAACCACACAGCCAAGAGTGGCTGTGCTACTTGTGCGCGGGATATTCTTTCGTGAACCCGGTGCGCTCGTTGGTCATCGTGAAGCTGCCGTCGGCTCGCACGGACATTTTGATGTAGTGGCCGTGATCGGTTTCGTTGATGTTGGCCAGAAACTGTTCCGGCGAATTGTGGTCCGCGCCGCCCGCCGCCGAGCGGTGAATCTGCCAGAAATCCTCGAGCCCGGGCGCATCATGCACGGTTTGCCAGTATTCGGGCGAGCCGCCTTTTCTCTCGCCGTTGTTCATCACCGCGACGCGCGCGCGAATCGCGTCCACGAATTGCGGCGCGCCGGAATGCGGATCCCCGTGCCGTGTGGTGTGAAACACGGTCATGGTCCCGACGAGATTATTCGGGCAGGCGAGCGCATGCTCCTGATTCCACGTCAAGTCGCCGAGATCGACGAGCCGGAACCCGCCGTAACGCACCACGATTCCCACCGATTCAAAATTTTCGGGCGTGGCGTCCTGCTCCATCAGCTTGGCGTCACGGCACAGCGGATTCGGCGCTCCAGTGCCGGGTGCGCCCGCCATCGGCTCCTTGATCGTTTCACCCGCCGAAGAAACCACCTGCACGTCGAGGCCTTCGACAGGAATTCGGTCGCCGGGCTTCGCCACGGACACGTGCGCCAGCTCGCGAACCGGCAAGTATGAGAGGAAAGCAGCGTCACGGCCCGGCTGCATCTCCACGGTGTAAGGGCCATGGTCGACAAAATGGCGAATGGGAATGCGATGCGCAAGTTCCGCCGCGTTCCCCACGTGGTCCCCGTGAAAGTGCGTGATCACCACGTAATCAAGGACGCTTATATTCGCTGTCTTCAGCACCGCCATGATCCGGTCCGCGTCGCGCGTGACGCCTGGAGCGTTTGCCTCTGCGGGCGGCATGCCCTGATTGCCCGGAAACCCCGTGTCCACCAGCATCGACTGTCCAGAAGGAGAAACGAACAGCGTGGCTTGTCCGCCTTCGGTATCCAGGAAATAAATATCCAGCGGCTTTTTCTGCGACGCTTGCTGTTGTGCGTGGACTGTCGAAAACGGAACAAAAAGAATCATGGACACAAGTAGAGGCAGCTTCTTAAGCATCCGAATCCCCCATTGAAACAATAAGTTGTGAGCTATGGAAGACGATTCACGGTCAATTGTCCAGAAGAAAGTAGCACAGACTTCAGTCTGTGGGGTTTCGTCAGCGAATCCAGCCTGCGCGCGCCAGCCAAGATCAAAAGGACCCCCACAGTCTGAAGCCTGTGCCACTAAAACATGCTGCGAACTATTTATTCCGCGCCCACCGGGGTTTCGCTCCCGCGCTTCCGCATCACCTGGTGCGCGATAGCGAGCAGATCGCGATTCGTCACGTTTTTCGACGCATCGGCCAGCGTCACCACGCGCTTGTAACATTCGTCCAGCTCTTCGCGCGTCGGCTGGAAGCCCAGATCGACGAGCGTCGCGCGCAGCGCATTGCGCCCGGAATGTTTGCCGAGGACCAGTTGCCGCTTGGGAACGCCGACCGCTTCGGGGGAAATGATTTCGTACGTGAGGGGATTCTTGAGGATGCCGTCCTGGTGAATGCCGGCTTCGTGGGCGAACGCGTTCGCGCCTACGATCGCTTTGTTGGGCGCCAGAGGCGCGCCCGTAATTTCAACCAGCAGGCGGCTGGTAGCAAAGAGTTGATCGAGATGAACATTGGTGGTGACGCCGAGCGTGGCCTGCCGCACGTTCAGCAGGACGACGACTTCTTCCAGGGCGGCATTTCCGGCGCGCTCGCCGATGCCGTTGATGGTCAACTCGAGCTGGCGCACGCCCGCCTGCACCGCGGCCAGCGTATTGGCGACGCCCAGGCCCAGGTCATCATGGCAGTGCGCGCTCATCGTGACGCCATTCGCGCCGTCCAGATACTCGATCACGCGGCGAAACATGGCTGCATATTCTTCGGGCACCGCGTAACCGACCGTGTCAGGCAGATTGATGATCGTCGCGCCAGCGCGAACCGCCCGGCCCACCGCTTCGCAGAGAAAACCGATTTCGGTGCGGCTCGCGTCCTCGGCGGAAAATTCGACCTCCGCGCAATGATTGCGCGCGTAGCGCACGTTATTGGAGATGGCTTCCAGGGCCTCTTCGCGCGTCAGGCGCAGCTTGTGATGCAGGTGCAGATCCGACGTCGCGAGAAACGTGTGCAGCCGGGGATGCGCCGCCCCGGCGAGTCCTTCCAGCGCCGCGTCAATGTCGTCCCGGCGCGCGCGCGCCAGCGCCGCCACCGTGCAGCTGCGAATTTCGCGGCAAACCGCCCGCACGCCTTCGAGGTCTCCCGCCGAAGCGATGGGGAAGCCGCTCTCGATGATGTCCACGCCGAGCAATTCGAGCTGGCGAGCCATGCGGACTTTTTCCGGCACGGACATGGAAAATCCCGGGGATTGTTCGCCGTCCCTCAGGGTCGTGTCAAATATGCGTACGATGTCCATGGCACTCTCCCACTCCACCCATTCCACACGGGAACGGCAAGCAGATCAAATTTATAATAGTTGTGAGTTCCATAAAGTGGAATTATATCAGAAGTAGGTAGCACAGGCTTCAGCCTGTGGGGTTCCGTCAGTCCTCTAGGCAGTCGGCCGGCCACGCCTTCATCTCGCGTAGGGCTGGCGAAAACCCACAGGCTGAAGCCTGTGCTACTTAAAGATCACCGGAACTAAGTAGCTTTGAATCGCTCGTCGATCTCCACCTGGTAGCCGGCGGCAAGGCGGTTCGTTTCATTGGCCATGCCCACGACGGCCATGAGCTCGTGAAACATTTCGCCGGTCATGCCTTTGCTGTGGGCGGAAGCAGTGTGCGAAGCGATGCAGTAGGGACACTGATTGGTGGCGCTGACGGCGATATAGATCAGTTCCTTGGTCAGCGCGTCAAGCGCGCCGGGCGCCATAATCTGCTTGACGGATTCCCAGGTGCGCTTCAGTGTCGCGGGATCATTCGCCAGCGCCTTCCAGAAATGATTGATGTAATCGGTCTTGCGCGTCGCCAGAATGTCGTCGTACACGGCGCGGACTTCCGGACTCGCCTCGGCATATTCAATCAGGCACTGCATTGCCATAACGCCTCCTTCTCAGTTTCTGTTTTGATTTGAGCGGTTGCACGTATAGGAGGGCCCAGCTTCAGCTCGGCCAAATCGTTGGTATCGTGTTCCGGCTTCAGCCGCTGAAGCGGAAGCGTCCGCGGGCAGGCCGTCCACAGTCAATTCAGATCGCGCGAAAGCATCAGCTTCAAAGTTATCTTGTCGGCCCCATGGCTCACGCCGAATCCGATGCCGGTCTCGATATTCAGCCACTTGTTATTCTGATCCATGACGGCCCAGACTTCATGGAACTGGTCATGCATCGGGAGGAATTTATGCAGAGGCCCGTCATCGGAATACTCCTCGAGAGCGGCAGCCCATTTGTCATTGAAGTTATAGGCGACACGCGTTGCCGGAACGAATTCAAGATTTCCAAATCCTCCGGTGTAGTCGGTGTCCACAATCGGATTGAAAACGAAATCCCATGGATGCAGGTGCAAACCCACGATGGGCCGGACCTCGGAGGTAATCCGCTTGGACTCCCAATATTTGTAATTGACGCTGAACTCGAAATTGACGCCGTAGAAAAACGTGTGGTCGTGAGCGTGCGGCCGCACGAAAAGTTCGCGAATCTTAAAGCCGTTCAGCGACCCGCCCCGCCCTGTCGAGTAGGCGGAGTAAACCGGGAAATAAAGGCCCTGCTCAAACCAGTCGGTGACGCCGTAGGCCCATTCGACCGCGCCGTTGTCCGAGTGGTTGGGAATGATCCCGCCCGGGAAATCGGGAGTTTTACGTCCGGCGGGGGTGAAGTTGTTATGCACCATGATATTGAACTTGCCCAAGTTCTCAATCTCGGCGTCGTAAACCTGGATCTCGTCGGTTTGCGCAAACGTCACCGCGGGGACTGCAAACAGAGCGAAAGCGATCCATCCAAGCATGAAATATTTATTTCTCAGAAGGAAATTCATTTTACCCATGGTCTCCCTGTAGGCTCGTTTTCCAACTTCTAGCATCTTCCCGGACCTGTCGCGAGCAGACGAGAAATGCCTGCCATATTGCTGCAACACGATTTCCGATCTCCCGTCGTCATAGCGGGGCGGCAACATCGCGTCGGACATCACCCTTGTCGAAGCCCGCGAAGAATAACTCACCCCGTACCTTTTCGGCAATTGGCCTTTTCAAATCGCGATGCGCCAAAGGATTATCGGATTACGATATATCGGAATTCATGGCCAGGACACACGCCATCTCGCTTTGGGTAGGGACGCGGCAATGCCCCCTATGCGGAAGTGAAGATATTTTGCGGTCTCACCGGCGCGGCGTCCTGGAGTGGTCCATCCTGCTTCTCCTGCTCCTGCGGCCGTTCCGCTGCCGCCAATGCAGCGCAAGGCATTTGACTTTTTTCTTTCGCCGCCGGCGATCGAAACAAACGCGTCCGGCCATCCCAGAACCCATCGAAGAATAATGTTTCCCGGGCTGCAATTTCAAGCGCGCGGATGCGCCTTGTCGTATACCTCCAGGAGTTGGCGAATCGTGGCATGCGTGTACCGCTGCGTGGTGGACAGCGAGGAGTGTCCCAGTAATTCCTGAATGGCGCGAAGGTCCGCCCCATCGGCCAGCAAGTGCGTGGCAAACGCGTGCCGCAAGGAATGCGGATGCAAGTCCCAGTTCACGTTGGCCAGACGCGCGTATTTTTTGACGATGCGCGCCACGGACCGCTGCGTCAGCCTCGTGCCGAAATGGTTGAGAAACACGGCTTGCCGGTCGCCGCGTCCTCCGGCCTTTCGCAGCATTTCGTGGCGCAAGGGCTCATAGGCTTCGAGCGCCTGTTCGGCTTTTCCCCCGTAAGGAACAATGCGCTCCTTGTTGCCCTTGCCGCGCACGCGCAGCATGAGCTCCTTCCGGTCCATGTCGCCAAGGTTCAGCCCGGTGAGTTCGCTGACGCGCAGCCCGGACGCGTACAGCATTTCGAGAATCGCGCGGTCGCGCTTGACCATCAACCGGCTGTCGTCGTTAGCGGATGCCCGCCTTCCGCGCTCGGACTCGCGCGGCGGTCCCGACACCACGCCATCGAGGAACGCATTCAGTTCTTCGGCGCTTAAAACCGAGGGGATGCGCTTCGGCAGCTTGGGAGTCGCCACCATGCGCGCCGGGTTCCTCACGACCACGCCTTCGCGAACCGCAAATTTGAAAAACGATCGAATCGCCGCGAGCTTGCGGGCTATCGATGATTTTTCCAATCTGAGGTCGTGCAGGTGCGCCACGAATTCGCGGATCATGAGGTGCGTGACGTCCTGAGGCGCCGGCATTGCCGTGCCGGGCGGAGTCAAAAATGTGAGGAACTGCCCGAGGTCATTGTCGTAGCTGCGGATCGTGTGCGGGGAAGAGTTGCGCACCGAACGCAAATAAATCAAAAATTGTTTTACCGCGGAATCCATTTCCCCCTGCCGGACCGCAACTTTCGCGGCTTAACGCGCGCCTCGAAAAGGCCGCGCTCATTCCAAAAAACAAAAATCCGGCGATTGCGCGGACGCGTTCAGGACTGGGCTGTGCCCACGGTTTCGGGAACGGCCGCGGCGGGGGTCTCCGGAAGAGCCGCTTCCCAGTCGCAACCCTCTTTGATGCAGGTTCTCACCGCGCCCAGCTTGCCGCGCTTCTCGACGATAAACGTCGCGCCGCATTTCGGGCATGGCTCCGGGATCGGCAGATGAGGCGTCGTGAAATCGCACGCGGGATATTTGTTGCACCCGTAAAAGACGCGCCGGCGTCCTTTCCTGGCAACCCTCTCCGTCAATTCGCCGGTCTCGCACTTTGGGCACTTGATGCCCAGGGTCTTCGCGCGGATGAACTTGCACTTCGGGTAGCCGGTGCAGCCGGTAAATTCCCCGTACTGGCCGTGCTTCTTGACCAGTTGCGAACCGCAGTCGGGACATTTTTCATCGAGCAGCTCGTCCGGCTGAAGGGCCTTGCGCGTTCCGGCCTTCAACCGGCGCGTCGTCTTGCAATCGGGATAGCCGGTGCATGCCAAAAACATTCCCCAGCGTCCGCGCTTGATGATCATTTCGCGCCCGCAATTGTCGCAGGCTTCGATTTTTGCCGCGCCATCTTCTCCCTCGGGAGGCAATTCCGGCGAAAGATCGCGAATGAAATCGCAATCCGGATACCGCGAGCAGCCCAGGAAAAAGCCGTGCCGGCTGATGCGTTCGAGGAGTTCGCCCTGCCCGCACTTCTCGCACTTTTGTCCGGTGGGAATCCCCGCTTTGTAGGATTCCATCTCGCCCTTGGCCTGCTCGAGGTCCGCCGCGAAGCGGCCGTAAAATTCCTTGACGGCCCTCTTCCACGGAAGTTTTCCCTCTTCGATTTCGTCGAGTTCCTCTTCCATGCGCGCGGTGAAGCCCACATCGAAAATATCCTCGAAGCTCTTGACGAGCAGGATGCTCACCTTTTCGCCAAGCATCGTCGGAGCAAACCGTCCCTGATCCTTGGTGACGTATTCGCGCTCGACAATCGTGGATATGATCGAAGCGTAGGTCGAAGGGCGGCCGATGCCTTTTTCTTCCAGTTCCTTCACCAGCGTCGCTTCGGTGTAGCGCGGGGGCGGCTCGGTAAAATGCTGGTCGGGGCGCAGGGTTTCAAGACGCAGCGTCTCGCCCTCCGCGACCGGCGGCAACAATGCCTTGCTCGCATCCGCATCGGCGTCTTCGTCATCGTCAGCCGACACCTGGTACACGGCCAGGTACCCGTCGAATTTCTGCACCGAGCCGGACGCGCGAAACGTGTAATCGCCCGCTTTCACATCGACCGTCGTCTGGTCGAACACCGCCGGCACCATCTGGGAGGCCACAAACCGCTGCCAGATGAGCTGGTAGAGCCTGAACATGTCGTCGCTCAGGAAGGGTCTTACGTCCTCGGGCGTCCGGGCGGCATCCGTCGGGCGAATGGCTTCGTGCGCGTCCTGCGCATCCTTCTTGGACTTGAAGAAGTTCGGCTTCTCGGGCAGGTACGGTTGGCCATATCGGGAGCCAATCAAGCCGCGCACCTGGTCCAGCGCGTCATTCGAAACGCGGACCGAGTCCGTGCGCATATAAGTGATCAGCGCGACCGAGCCTTCCTGGCCGAGTTCCACGCCCTCATAGAGCCGCTGTGCGAGGCCCATGGTGCGCTTGGCGGTATAGCGCAGGCGATTGTAGGCCGCCTGCTGAAGCTTTGACGTCGTAAACGGGGGCGGTGCAAACCGGCGCTTTTCCTTCTGTGTGACGCCGGCCACTTTCCACTGCGCTTTTCCTGCCGCGGCCACAATGGCGTCCGCTTCGGCCTGCGTGTGGACTTCAATGTCCTCGCCCTTATATTTGGTGAGCTTTGCTTCGAACGAGGGCGGCTCGCCCGCGGCCAGAATGGCGTGGATCGTCCAGTATTCCACCGGGACGAATGCGCGTATATCGAGCTCTCGATCCACGATCAGTCGCAGCGCCACGGTTTGCACGCGCCCCGCGGAAAGTCCCCGGCGCACTTTGTCCCACAGCAGAGGCGAAATTTTGTAGCCGACCAGCCGGTCTAGCACGCGGCGCGCTTGCTGCGCGTCCACCAGGTTTTCGTTGATCTCGCCCGGGTGTTCGAAGGCCGCCTTGATCGCCTTGGACGTGATTTCGTTGAACATCACACGGAAAATGTTTTTTCGAGCGATGACGGGCTTGCCCTTGGCGACGGCTTTCTTTACGGGCTTCTTGGCTTTCTTCTTTCCCTTCTTGCCGTTCCCGTTCGCTTCTTCGATCGCTGCTTTTTCTTCTTCCGTGGGAAATTCGAGCTTGGGTCCGCTCAACACTTCGGCCAGGTGGGCGCAAATAGCCTCGCCCTCGCGGTCCGGATCGCCCGCCAGATAGACGGCATCGGCGGTGGAGGCGGCTTTCTGCAATTGCGTCACGACGCTCGTCTTGTCCGGATTTACTTCATACGTCGGCGCAAACCCGTGCGCGATATCGATGCCCAGCACCTTCTTGGGCAGGTCCATAATATGCCCGTAAGAGGCCTTGACCGTGTAATTGCGGCCCAGGTATTTGTTGATCGTCTTCGCTTTTGCGGGCGATTCGACGATGACTAGCGATCTTCCCATGTCTTTTTTCCAGACCTGAACGCCCCACGTGAGAAGCGTTTTTCCCTTTCCGTTCTCCTAGCGTGGCCCCCGTTCCCACTGTTTGTCAACGCTTGATAGATGCGCCTTGTGTCCTTCTCGATTCTATAGGCTGCGGCACATTTGCGTAGAGGGTTGTAATTTCAGTGGTTTAGCGGGAAATCTCTGCGTTTTGCTTTTGGCGCCGGCTGCAAACGAGAAGCGCCGCTACAGCAGGATTTTGATGAATTGCTTCCCCGGCATCTGTCTTACGATCCCTTTCATCTCCATCTCGCACAGCGCCGCCAGAACTTCTGAGGAGTTCAATTCCGCCTTTTCCACCAGTTCATCCACGTGAATCGATTCGTCCGTTCCCAGCAGGCTGAAGATCTTTTTTTCGACAGGGTTAAGAGTCCCCTCAAAGAGGGATGCGCGCTCCGCGCTGGTGGTCGCCTCGACAGGGAACAGCTCGGCGCGGATTTCCGTCGGCAATTCTTCGATAACGTCTTCCCAGGACGTCACCAGCTTGGCGCCTTGCTTGATCATCTGGTTCGGAGCAAAGCTGACGTCTACGGTAACATTTCCCGGCACTCCGTAAACTTCGCGGCCAAACTCCATCCCCAGCCGGGCGGTGATGAGCGAACCGGAATACTGCGCGCCCTGCACCACCACCACGCCGAGCGATATTCCCGCGACTACGCGGTTCCGCACCGGGAAATTCTCGGGGGCCGGGTGCGTGCCCAGCGGGAATTCGCTGATCAGCGCGCCGCGCTTTTCCACTTCCGCGAATAATTTCTTGTTCTCCTTCGGGTAGACGACGTCCACGCCCGTGCCGAGCACTCCGACCGGCGCGCCGTGTGTAGCCCGGCAAGCGCCTTGATGCGCCAGGCTGTCTATGCCACGCGCCATGCCGCTGACGATCGTCAGGCCGCGTTCGGCCAGATCATGCCCCAGCCGCTCGGCCACTTGGTTGCCGTAGGGCGTCGGCCGGCGCGTGCCCACCATCGAAATCGAATGCCGGTTGAGCACGCTCGCGTCTCCGCGCACGTAAAGAAGCGGCGGCGGATCGTAGATTTCCAGCAGCCGCTGCGGATATTCCGGCTCGTCCCAATTCAGCAGGCGGCAACCCAGCTTGCGGACCTGCGCGAGTTCCTCTTCTGCATCCTTGTGCGCGCCCTTGGATTGGATCGCCCGCGCGGGCGCTGTAGGCAAATGGCAGGCTTCGAGTTCAGTGAGGGAGGCGCGAAACACATCCTGGGGCGATCCGAATTGGCGCAGCAATTTCCCGGTCAGGCGCGAGCCGAGGCCCGGCGTCATTGAGAGTGACAGCCAATCGAGGGAAGCATCCAATTCCACGGCAGCAGAAACGCTACTCCGGTGTCACCAATCGTGTCAAGCTGTTAGTAGCACAATCCCGCCGCGGCGGGACTGTGGGTATTGGTGACATCACGTGCGACCCTGCCCCGACTGACCCCACAGGCGGAAGCCTGCGCCACTGGGAAGCCGTTGAGTAAGAGTCAGTGCAACATTTTTCGGAATCTTCGCAACAACTCAAAATTCTGTCAATCCGAGGCACGCTGCGTGCCGAGGAATCTCTCTTTGTCTTTATTCCTCGCTGTTATTAAACACAGAGAGATTCCTCGCTTCGCTCGGAATGAAAAAATCCATGTACTTCTTCCGCAGGATCAAAATCCTGATCAGGCGAGTCCCTCAATAATTCGGATGTCCCGCTCGGCGGCGCCGTCGATCACGCGGCACGCTGCCTGGTACGCTGGGCTCTCAAACGTGGTCGTTGCTTTCTGCACGCTCTCGAACTCGATGACCACGGTTCGCATGTTCTTACCCGCTTCGTACGTCTTCGTGGGCATCCCTCGGCCAAGGAATCGGCCGCCGCCGCTTTGGATGGCGGGGCCCGCCAATTTCGCGTATTCGGCAACCGCGTCGGGGTTCGAGATCGATCGGTAAAAACAAATCCAATATCCTTTGGCCATGTTTCTCTCCTAGTAGGAATCGTTCATCGCATTGCAGTTGATTGAGCGAAGGCCAGCGCGACTTGCAATCTCGCGCGTTGACCGGCTTCGCTTCTACAAGCGCGAAAGTTTACCGTGTCTCTTCTGCAGTCGCAAGAAGACGCACACATTCTCCATCCGGCTTGTGGCCGTCCGCCATCAACAAATCATTTTTTCAGCGAGACGCCCAGGAGAATCCGGCTAGCGACGGGCTCGCCGGCGCTGTACGCGGGAATGAATTTCCAGTCCGAAGTGGACTTGATGAGCCCCTCGTCAATCGATTGAGGGCTTCCCAACACTTCGACAGACCGAACTTTGCCCGCGCAATCAATCACCAGTTCCAACGTCGACTCCGATTGCGCCAGCTCGATCTCCAAGGGAGTCACTGGAGGCGGCCGCTCCATCAGAATGGCTCTGGGCGCAATTATTTCCTGTTTGGGCTTCACGTCTTTGGGCGTCAATCCCGGCGTTGCGGATACGGTGGTCGTTCCGTCAAAGATTTTCACTTGTATTTCCCGGCCAGAAGGAACTGCGGTTGACACTCCATCCAATTGGGAGCGAATCCCCTGCGCGCGCGCGTTCAAGAGTGCGGCGCGAATCCGGTTCAAATCCGCCGCGGGCCACATCTCGGCAAGAAAACGCAAAGCCTCCTGTTCGCGGCCGCTGTAAAGATAAGCCCACACGATTTCCAACACTTTTACTTTCACGCTTCGCAGGCGGGATAGCCAGCCGGCTGGTAAGCCGGCGGCTGACGCCAACTTGCCATCGCTGTTTTTGAAATCGCCAAGATCCTGCGGATTGAGCTTGGCCCGCTCGTCAGCGATTTTCTGGTCAAAATAGGGTCGAAACTCGGAACCTACATCCAGCAATCGGCCGCGCACAAAGCGCAGGACGACCGGCGGCGCAAAGTCCAGATCGCGCAAGCGGAAATTTTCGAAGCCCTCGACAGAAGCGGCATCGTTCGTCCAAATTTCCACGCGGCCATCCAGATCGGTGTCCGCGGCGCTGAAGAATTCCCCTCCGGTGAGATGGCGCAGCAGCACGGGCGGCGATCGCAGGGAATAAATGTTGTACGCCATGCAGCAGTCGGCCTTTGATTTTTTCACTTGCGCCGCGACGATGGGCGCTCCCAAGCCCAAATCCACGCCGAATGCATCAATATCCAGATCCGGGGCCGCATCCGAGATCACTAAATGTTGATCGCTCCAACTGAGCGCCGCCTCACAGACTCGCGCCTCCAGTTCACCCACCATGGAAGCTCCAACATGCACTTTAACGCCGGTAGGGAACTCCGCTTCGAAATAGCCTACGCCCCCACGGCAGACCACATCGCGGCTCTGGGCATGGCAGGCACTCGCCGTCAGGAAGGAAAGCAAAAATAGCGCGAACCCGGATTTCGCACAAATGCGCCAAAGATCCAAGGCAAATTCAACGAATGCCGCCAGGGCGAGCTGGCGCCGTAGTTCTGGGGCATCCGCCGCGGCGGACCGTGCCCCTACTGCCGTGCCACGAGCAAGAGGCTCAATAAGCAGCCACGGTTTCGCTTTAGCATGCGCGATCATCGCTTTTGAGAAAAACGGTCTAATGGGCTCAGTTCGTTCAAATTCGAAGCATCTTGACCAGTGTCCCGCCGAGGATGGCTTCCTTTTCGGCGTCGCTGAGGAACGGCGCGTTCAGAATCAGGTCCACATTGGAATGCCAAACGAACGGCATATCGGTTCCAAAGACGACCTGGCCGGCGCCGACTTCCGCCACGAGATGGCGCAGGCCCTCTTCGGAAATAATGATCGTGTCGACAAGGACCTGGGTCTTCAGGTAGTCGCTCGGCTGTTTCTTATTCGCGCAATCGGCATTGGGCCTCACCTCGCAGGCGACTTCGGTCCGCCCGAGATAGGACGGCAGGTAACCTCCCGCGTGCGCCGCGCAGAGTTTCAAGCCGGGAAAGCGGTCGAATGCTCCGTTGAACATCATGCGCGTAAGGAAAATCGTGGTTTCCAGGGGATTGCCGATGACATTGCCCAGGTCGCCTCTTCCCTTGAGCGCATCTTTCTGAAGGACATTCTCAGCGCCCTGAGGATGCATGAAAACCACGACGCCAAGCTCCTGGGCCTTGGCCCAGAACGGATCGTACTTCGGCAATGAAATATCTTCCCCCTGGACGTGTCCGCCGATGGCGGCGCCGCGCGCGCCCAGTTTCTTGACGGCGTACTCGAGCTGCTCGGCCGCCAGGTCGGGAAACTGCAGCGCGACCGAACTCAGCGCAACGTAGCGGTCCGCATGTGCGGCGCACCATTCCGCCAGCTTTTCATCTTGAAGCTTGACGATCTTGGCCGCCAGGTCGCGGTCCGCGCCATAGAACCAGAAGCCGTTGACGCTCAGCACTTGAACGTCGATTCCCAATTGATCGATCGCGCGAATACGGTCCGGCCCCATGAGGTTCGGTCCGCGCGCGCGCGGGCCGGCATTCGGAGCGAGGGGCGTGTCCTTCACGATGTCCCACACTTCCGGAATCACGCAGTGGGCGTGCACGTCGACGACTTTCACGCGCCGGCCGGCCACAGACACTTCCCGGCGTTTCACGGGCGCGGCTGGCGCGGCCGGACCTCCCTGAAGGGCGGAACCGGCAAAGGCGTTTCCCGTCAATAGCATTCCGGTCGTCGCGCCCGCGACGGTCTTCAAGAAATCCCTGCGATCTCGCATGCTTCGCTCCATCTTCCCCGGGGCCGGGCGGCAAGCCGTCCATCCGCCTCTGGGGAGCGTTGAAAATAAGTTGTCGAGCCAACTTCGCTTGCCGATCGAATTGTCGTAAGTAAACCCCTTGGCGAGATGGAAGTCAAGAAGCTCCCAGACCACGGTGATGGGTTATTTTTCGGGGATGCGCATTCACGGGATATTGGCCTACGCAATTCCTGAATTCACGCCGGAACTTTTAAGTCAGTGGCATGCGGAGGGGAAGTAACGGGAAGAAATTTGTTGAAACAGATTGCCTGAGGCTCTTGCTGAGGCGGCCCACAGAGTGTCTATCCTCATTTGACAAAATGTTGACAATTGGATCGCACTGAAATTGCGGGCACTGGGATTTTAGAAGCGGGCTGGGAGCGCGCTCACGTACCCGATTTCTCTCGGGGCCGTCGTCCCCGCAGCGCTACTCCCCACCCGCTTCACTTCATCGCGTGCAAGCAGGCTTCCATTCGCCGCTTCTTGAATCACTAGCCAAACACATGATATGCGCGAAATACGACTGCACCAGAATGCAGCATTTTGCACAATAAGTGACACCCTTAGGCAGTCTTATCAAGAAAACGGTTACACATGATTCGGAGCGAGCAGAGATGATCCGCCGCAGAGATGTAATCCTGAAAATTCAATTTCAAATTCATGCCTGTGGAAAACGACAGGCTCGCCGAACTCTCGTTGCGAGCGTGCGGGACGCCGCCCGGGCTATGCTATAGTCAATTGTCCCCAGGCATCAGCGAATATGGGCAAACTGCGCATCTCCATCGTGGAATTCCTGAATACAGCGCCACTAGTCTGGGGCTTCACGGACGGGCCTCTGGCGGGCAAGTACGAGCTTTTGTTCGCCGTGCCTTCGCAGTGCGCCGAGGATTTGCGCGCCGGGCGCACCGATATAGGCATCATTCCCGCCATTGAGTACCAGCGCATGGAAGACGTTGTCGCCCTGCCGGGAATGGCGATCGCGTCCAAGAATGAAGTCCGCAGCCTCCTGGTCGTTTCCAAAGTGCCCATCGAAATGGCCAAAAGCTTCGCGCTGGACACGAATTCGCGCAGTTCGGTGGGTCTTGCGCGGATTCTCAGCCGGCGCCACTGGAATATCGATCCTGAATTCATCGACATGCCGCCCGATCCGGACAAGATGCTGGCCCGCGCCGACGCCGCGCTCGTGATCGGCGACCCGGCGCTGCGCCTGCGGCTCAAGGTGGATAGGCTGCAAGCAAAGGTCCCCCAGGCAGAAGACTGCGGTTGCTGCGGCGGCGAGGATGAACAGCCCATCAAAGGCATCGAAACCCTGTTTTTGTATGATATTGCGCAGCAATGGCGCGAAATGACCGGGCTTCCCTCCGTCCTGGCGATCTGGGTGGGGCGGCGCGGCGCGATCACGCCGGAAATCGCCGCGGACTTTCAGGCGTCGCGCGAATACGGCCTGGCGCGCATCGGCGAAATCGCCGAGGGCGCGGCCTTGAAGCTCGAACTTCCGCCGCGCGAACTCGAGCGCTACCTGACCGAGAACATCAATTTTTCGCTCGATGAGGAGAATTTGGCGGGTCTCCGGCGGTATTATGAGGAGTGCGCGCGGGCTGGACTCATTCCGCGAGCGCGCGAGGTGGAATTCGTCAACTGCGTGAGCGTCGCACGGTAGGTTATTGTAGCTCGCCTCTTCAGAGGCGAGGGTTTTTGCCGGCCATGAAGAAAACCCCCGCGTCTAAAGACGCGGGCTACAGCAAATCCGGCGCTCCGGGCGGGGATCGAACGAAGAATCAGCGCGTCACAACAATTTGAGGATGGAATCGCGATGGGACTGACACAACAAGAAGCGCTCGACCTGTTTCGCTCCGATGACCTGGTGGGCATCGGCATGGCGGCGATGGAAGTGCGACGCAAGAAGACCGACTCGCGTGTGGTCACTTACCAGATCGACCGCAACATCAACTACACCAATTTCTGCACCGAATACTGCTCGTTTTGCGCGTTCTACCGCCCGCTGGGATCGAAGGAAGGCTATTTGCTCTCGTTCGAGTCCATCTACGAAAAAATCGAGGAAATGATCGAGCTGGGCGGCACCGGCATCCTGCTGCAAGGCGGCTTGCACCCGGATTTGCGCGTCGAGTATTACGAAAATCTGCTGCGCTCGCTCAAAGAGCGATTCCCGCAGGTCCATTTGCACTGTTTTTCCGCGCCGGAAATCGGCTGCATTGCGGAGGTTTCCGGCCTGAGCGTGCGCGAAACGATCGCGCGCCTCATGGCCGCGGGGCTCGACTCCATCCCCGGCGGCGGCGCGGAAATCCTCGATGACGAAATTCGCGCCCGCATCTCGCGCCTCAAGTGCACCTCCGACGAGTGGGAAGACATGCACCGCGTGGCCCACTCGCTCGGCATGCGCACCACCGCCACGATGATGTTCGGCTGCGGCGAGGAGTACCGCCACCGCGTCAATCACCTCGAGCGCCTGCGCCGCATCCAGGAAGATACCGGCGGCTTCACCGCGTTCATCCCGTGGATGTTCGCGCCGGACAACACGCCGCTCGGCAAAAAAATCCCGCAGGCCACCGCCGTCGATTACCTGAAAACGCTGGCCATCAGCCGCCTCTACCTCGACAACATCGACCACATCCAGTCGAGTTGGCTCACGCCGGGAATCAAGGTCTGCCAGGTGGGACTGCAATTCGGCGCCGACGATGTGGGCAGCATCCTGATCGAGGAAAACGTAGTCTTCGCCGCCGGCGTCCGCAATCGCACGAACGAAAGCGAACTCCGCCGCATCATTCAAGATGCCGGCTACAGGCCCGCCCAGCGCGACACCTTGTACCGTTCTTATGTTCTGAAACAGGCGTCCTAAGTGGCGCAGGCTTCAGCCTGTGGGGTTTGGTCCTTGCAAGGACTAACCCCCACAGGCTGAAGCCTGCGCCACTAAAACGACGAAGGCGAACTCCGCCGCATTATTCAAGATTTAAGCGATATGCTCGTCTTGCGCGATACGTCGTATCGCTCTCATTCATCGTTGTTGGATAAAGCCATTGTTTATCGTGGAGTTCAATCGGCCTTGGCGCGGCCGTCTGTGCGCTTGAACGCAAGAATTTTTGTCGTCAACACCTGCACCTGCTCGCCCTTTTGATTGAGCGTAGTGTTCCGCACCGTAACAACCGCCTGATTGGGTTTAGAGCGAGAGGGAACTATGTGGAGGATCTCGCTTTCCACGCGCAGCGTATCGCCGGGACGCGTCGGCCTAGCCCACGCGATCTCGCCGCCCAGGCCGACGAGCCCGCGGGCGAACGGCAATCCACTGGTTACCAGAAGACGCATCGTCGCCGCCGCCGTATGCCAGCCGCTTGCGGCGAGCCCGCGGAAGACACTGTGCCGCGCAGCCGCATCGTCCAGGTGAAACGGCTGCGGATCAAACTCCGAGGCGAACGATTTAATCCGAGCCTCATCCATGCGGTACGTGCCCGAAGTGAATTTCTGGCCCACATGCAAGTCCTCCAAATATAGAACTTTGGCGGGACTCTCCACTTTTGCCGGCGCGGCGCCATATGCCGGTTTCACGCCGCTGGTGCTGTCGAGGGCAGCGTTGGCAAGGTCGTCCGCGTCGCGGTTCTGTTCGCGCGGCACATACTGAATCGTGAAGGCTTCCAGGCTCGCGGCTTGTTTTTTAGCGCGCTCGTGCAGCGGACGCAAATCCGGATGCTTCACTTTGTACAATCCCTTGATCTGATTCACGATCAATTGCGAATCGCTGTACACGCGCAGCCGCTTGATCCCGCTCGCCGCCGCGTAATCGAGCGCCGCGATCAGCGCGTAATATTCGGCGACGTTGTTGGTGGTGCGCCCAATATATTTTCCGAGGGACTCGTGCGTCGAGCCGTCGGGTCGCCGCACCACCACTCCGTAAGCCGCCGGGCCGGGGTTCCCGCGCGCCGCGCCGTCGATATTCGCCGTGTACGCGCCTTCTTGCCGCGCCGACGGCGTTTCAGGCTCCTCGAACAATTTCCCGGACGCTTTGTGCGTGGGTTTGATCATGACTTTGAACGAACGTTTGGGTTGCTAATTGGCGCGCTCCCAATTGTCATGCCAACTGTCATCGATGGCGATTCCCCAGGTTTGTGGGTCGGCGCTTCAGCGCCGACATCCAGTCTTGAAATGACATGGGCTTTAGCCCCTGACGCTTCAGGGCCTGAAGGCCCAACTACCAAGCAGCCTTTTTGTCGGACCTGAAGGTCCGACCCACAAAGCCTAGATCTCTGAGCTTTGCGATTAATTTTCACGGGCAGGTGTAGTTGGCGGATCACCGACGGAAGCAACCGCGGACGTAGAAGCGGCTGGCGGTCCGGGCGCCGCGGAGTGATCCGCGTAATAAAGAATCCTCGTGCAGGTCTCGCAGTGGAAGAACCCTTCATGGTTGTCGCGCTGCAATTGTTGAATCACGTGCGGGCGAATGTGGACGCCGCACTGGCCGCAGCCTTCGCCGCGGATTTCGGCGAGCGCAATGCCTCCGTGGCGCTTCGCGATGCGCTCGTAGTGGTCGACCAAATCTTCCGGCACGGCGGCAACTGCGGCGGCGCGCACCGCCTCGGCCGCGGCCAATTCTTTTTGCGTGGCGTTGTACTCGGCTTGAATCGCGTGGCGTTCCTTGTTGGCTGCTGCTTCGATTTCCTTCACCGCCGCTTCGGCGGCCTTCACTTGCCGGTCGTACTCCTCGCCGGAAACCATGCGTTCGAGCAGGCGATCCTCGGCCTTGGCGACTTCGTCCTCGGCGTTCTGGATTTCGTGCAGGAGGGCTTTGTACGCCTCGTTGGTCTTGACCTCGGCGCTCTGATTCCGGTATTTCTTCGCGCGCTCTTTCCACTGCTCGACGTCCATCTCGTACGTCTTGCGCTCTTTCTGGCCCGTGAGGAGCGATTCCTTGGCTGCCGCGACTTGATGCCGCGCGGTTGTGACGCGCGCTTCCACTTCCGCCAAGCGCTTTGGAAAGCTGGCCAGGCGCTCGCGAATTCCGATCAAGCGCAAATCAACGACCTGCAATTCAATGAGTGATTTTAGGTGGGGGTGCATCGAGACAGCATTTTAGCACAGCCGCCGCGCGGGGCACGGAACGCAATTCGTTGTGGCATTGGCCGGGAACGCCAATCTCCCGATTGGCGCCCCCCAAAACGCCCTATTTCCCTGGATGCGATTCCTCATCACGAGGAAGGTTTGTCGAACTATCCGGCGACGAGTTTTGGTTCGCAGGGCGAGCCGTCGCGGTGGCAGAAGTCCCGATGGCATCGCCGTTGACCACAATTTCGACGCGGCGATTGCGCTGCCGGCCTTCCGCAGTGTCGTTCGTCGCCACGGGTTCCGCCTTGCCGAAGCCCTGTGCGGTGATGGAAGATAGCGAAACGCCCTGTTCCCCCAGAAAATCCTTGACGGAATCAGCGCGCTGTTCCGAAAGCTTCACGTTAAATGCGTCGCCGCCCACGCTGTCGGTGTGACCTTCGATCTGCATGGTCAGTCCCGGATGCGCCAGCAAAATTCCTGAAACCTTGGCCAGTTTTTCCCTCGCGCCGGGTTTCAGAGTGAAGCTGCCGGTATCGAACAACACGTCGGACATGTTGACGATCAGCCCGCGCGCGGAATCATTAGTCTGCAAGATGGAGTTCAACTGCGCCAGGAGTTGCGCGCGCATGTCGGCTTTTTCCGCCTCCGCCCGTGCGGCAGCCTGGCGGGCTTTTTCCGCTTCGGCTTCCGCTGCCTGCTTTTGCGCAAGCGCCGCCTGTTGCTCAGCGACCGCAGCCTGGCGTGCCAGGTCCGCATCTTGCTTGGCCTTGGCTGCATCGGCAGCGGCCTTCATGGCCTCTTCCTTCATGCGTTCCGCATCGGCCTTGGCCGCTTCGGCCTGCAGGCGGGCCTGCTCGGCTTCCTGCCGGCGATTCGCCTGCTCGTCTGCGTCGGCGCGCGCTTTCGCGGTGCGTTCCTCGGCTGCCCGCCGGTCCGTTTCGGCCTGAGCCTGGGCGTCCTCTTCGGCTTTCTGCTTCACGGAGATTACGCGGGCCTCTTCCGCGGTCTGCACCGCGTCACGCGCCATGGAGATTACGGTCTTCTTATCGCTCTTGCGCCCGTAGGCATCCTCCGCCTGTTGCAACTGTTGATCGGCTTTCGCGATCGCGGCGGCCGCGTATTTTCCGGCATTCGCATTCTTCGCAATGCGGACCGCATTGCGCGCCTCGAAGAGTTCAATCGGCGTCTTGCGGTCGATCCCGAAGATGACGTTCTCAATCTTTGTGTTCGAGGAAGAGTACACGCCGTGTGGGACCAGCTCATATGTGGCACCAATGCTCTCGCCGCTCCCGTCACCCGCGTTTTCGAGGACCACTTCATCTCCCGGCTGGGAAACGGCGAAATACGGCTCGGCGGTGACAACTAATCCGAAGGTCTGCATGTCCGTAATGGCCTTGACCTCGGCGCTGCCGTTCTTGACCTGTACTTCGCCAAGATTCACGGCGCGGCCTTGCGGAGAAACGGCCCAGAGGGCATACGTCAGGAACTCAAAGCCGAATTTCGTGGCCGGCTCCATGCCCTCGAACTTCACTTCGATCTCGACCCGATTCCCTTTGTTCTCAACTTGGGCTTCGCCAGTACCCCCGGGCATCAACGTTGTGCCCTGGAGGGAGACCTTCGCAACACCTCCGCGGCGGTACGTAACCGCCTTAGCCGTTCGGGATACGCCGGAACTGGCAGCTGACGATGCCTGCCCGCGGGCATCCGCGGCACCCAGGCTGAGAACCCCGACGAGCCCGACGCACAGGAAAGCGGACTTGGTAAGGCCCTTCCAAAGGGCGCAGAGGGGCAATTGGTTCAATTTAGAGGTCATGATCCACTCCATGGTTCAAAATTCGTAGGTATCCGTAGTCCTCCTAGGTTAGCAAACATTGCGGGTACAGAACCGGCGTCCGCAGAGCAAGTTGCCTTGTAATTACCTACTGATTGAACATCCTCAGAACTTCGCAATTCCGACTAGGGCCTGAACTTGTTGCAAATCATTGTGTCCGGGCAAGAGGAAGAGTACGATGCGCGAAACTGAGGTCCAAACGGGAAATCCCGGCCAAGTACGATGCCGTGTAAAAAGTCTCTTCGGATGGAGCCAAAAGGAGCAAGACCAATGAAATCAGCGGGCCAGTTCGCCATGGCGACTTTTGCGGCCGTGGCTCTTTCCGTGTGCGCCTGGGCGCAGGGGCCGGGAACGGACTTTAGTAAGATCGACATCACGGCAGAGAAGATCGCACCGAACCTCTACATGCTGTCCGGCTCGGCGGGTCTCGATCCGGGCCACCAGGACGCGGCCGGTGGAAGGATCGGCGTGCTGGCTGGTCCGGACGGAATCTTCATGGTCGATTCTCAATACGGGCAGCTGACGGACAAGGTCCTGGCTGCGATCCGGCAAATCAGCCCCGCGCCGATTCGTTTTATGGCCAATACCCACGTGCACATCGACCACACCGGCGGCAACGCGAACTTCGCCAAGATGGGCGTCACGATCTTCGCGCGGGAAGAGCTCCGCGAAGAACTGTTGCATCCGGCGGCGTTGGCCAATGGCAATCCGGCGCCGGCGAGGGATCCGGCCTCGCTCCCAGTCGTGACCTATGGCTTGGGCGCGCCGGTGAAGTTTCATATGAATGGCGAAATCGTCGACTTGATTCCAGTTCGCGCGGCTCACACCGGTGGCGATACGATGATCCGGTTTGAGAATGCGAACGCCATCATGATCGGCGATTTCTACCGAAATTACGGGTATCCCTACATCGACACCAACAATGGCGGCTCGTTGAAGGGCGCGCTGGAAGCGCTCGACGCCACCATGGAGCTGGCCGGCCCGGACACGAAGCTCATTCCTGGACACGGAACCATCATCCACCGGACGGACCTCATTCCATACCGCGACATGATCCTCGCCGTGCAGGCAAAAGTTCAACAGATGATTGCGCAGGGCAAGACGCGGGAGGAAGTGCTGGCCGCCAAGGTGACGGCCCCCTACGATGCAAAAGTTCCTGGCGGACTCTTGCCAGCGGGCGCGGGGACGAGCGCGGACCGGTTTGTCGGAATGGTGT
The DNA here is from genome assembly GCA_963768275.1 of uncultured Acidobacteriota bacterium. Lineage (GTDB taxonomy): Bacteria > Acidobacteriota > Terriglobia > Acidiferrales > UBA7541 > Palsa-360. Next base: position 24,812 of record CAVYHH010000013.1, on the reverse strand, counting down.
ATTCGGAATTGAAGTCCGGCAAATAAATCCGGGATCGAGCGAACCCCGCGCGAGTGCACGCAAAGTTCTCTGCTCGGAATGCGGCTCAATACCTTCGTCTTACCGGGGTTTTCGCGCTCGCCTTTTCGCGCTAGACTCGCGGAGCGGAATTTCCCTGGAGGATACTGAAATGCCGGATGTGCATATTTCATGGCTTGCGGGTCGCACGGTCGATCAGAAGCGCAAAGTTGTAGAGGGCATCACGAAAGTGCTGTTGGAGGAAGCGGGAGCCAAGCCCGAATCGACTCACATCGTGTTCGTGGATGTTGCGCACACGGATTTTGCGTCAGGTGGAATGCTCGTCGCGGATAAAAACAAAAAGCCTTAAGGTCGGCGCAGCAGTAAGGCGCTCATTTTCCGGGGAGAAGGGATCTTCGTGGCGCCGGCGTCTCGCCGGCGATTTTCTCCAATCCCGTCACAGCCTAAAACCGCCGGCGAGACGCCGGCGCCACGGTTCGATTCCAGGCGGCTCAGTCGACCTGGTGGACTTCCATCGTCTGATCAATCGTAAACGTCGGAAAGTGCGGAGGCGTAACGCCTGCGGGATTGCTCACTGGCGGCGCCGTGTAAGTCGCGGTGACAGTAAAGGCGTTCGCGGCGGGTTCGGCGGTGTACGTGTAACCGTCGCGGCTGGTGCGCGTGATGTTCATTGTGCCCGAGGAAGAGAGCGTGGACAGGTCGGCGTAGGAGCCGTTTTGTGTGTAATACATCCGCTCGGCCTGCGCGATGGAAATCAGGTCGTTCTTCACGCCGACCACGCTGATGTTTTGCGTTACCACCATGCCCGGACCCGGAGCGGCTTGCTTCAAGGTGTACATGTAGATGCCGAGGCCGATTGCGGCGGTGACCATTATGCCGATAAGTCCCTTCATGGAATGTTTTCCTCTATTGAAATTATACGCGGGTCGCGATTCTGTGCGCCGGAGAGCGCTCTGAGTGTGCAGTTCCCGGCAACCCCCCTGGTAGGGCTTAATCTGCGTGGTAGGATAGCCACTCTTGGCTGTCCCCCACAATTTATTCGTATAAAAGCGGACAGCCAAGAGTGGCTGTCCTACTGAAATCCGCATCTTCAGTTAACTGATCGAATACACCGCCCACATCTCGCCCGGGAATTGATCCGACTATCCACTATAGTGCCGCTATCTGGCATGGGGAGTAGCAGTTACATGTTCAGAGTCCTGTGGTGGTGGACGCTATGAAAACGTTTTCAAGTGCGCGTACGAGTGGTCTTACAGGGTTTGTAAGCAACTGCTGCATGCTGCTCCACCGTTCCTATTTTCCTTTCACGCTTTTTCTGGCTGGAATCCTGGTCTGCACCGCAGCTCCCGGCTCATCGGGGTTTGGAGCGACGCCAGCGAACGGTCCAGCCGCTTCCGCCACCAGCATTACCGGCAATGATGCGAAACTGAATGGCACGCCGATGCCCGTTGGCGCGACGCTTTTCCCGGGTGACGTCATCCGTCTGGGAGAGGCCTCCACAGCGGGGCTGCGATTTGGGAACAGTATGGTGCTCGCGGCTCCACTCACGGAGTTGGTGGTCGAGTCCGAGGGCGTGAGCCTCCGCAAAGGGCGCCTACAGGTGCGAGCGGATGGGGCAGAGTCGTTCGCCATCTCGGGGCCGTTCTTTCATGTGAATATCGCTGCGTTTGAAGGAATACCAAGCTCGGCGGAGGTTCGTTTGGCCGGCCCGCGCGCGCAAGTTTCCGCTGTCGCCGGTGGCGCCGATCTGACGGCCGCAGGGAGCGATACTTCATACAGGGTGCGCGCCGGCGAAACGGCTACTCTGGATGCCACGGGCGCTGACGCTACTCCCGCCCAAGGGCCCTCCAACACGGCAGCGGGCCAGATTTCGCGGCTCGCCCCGCAAGTGCAGATCGACCGCGGTTCCCAGGTACTCGTGGCCGCGGTTTCCAATCGCATCTACTGGAATGACGATTTGCGCAGCGGCCCAACCGGCCGGGCGCACGTCACGCTGAACGACGGTTCGCAGCTGAACCTGGGCTCTGATTCCTCGCTGCGCATCCTGCAGCATGACGCCCAGGCGCAGCAGACTTCGCTCGATCTTCTGGTCGGGCGGATGCGCGGGAAAATTACTAAATTGACGCGCCCGGGAGCGAAATTCGAAGTCCACACGCCTGTGGGCATTGCGGGGCTGGTCGGCACGGATTTCTCTCTCCTGGTTACGAATGACTTTACGGAACTGATGGTCTTCGAGGGCGCGGTGCGCTTCACCAATTTGAGCGGTCAATCCGTTAGCGTGACCGCCGGGAATATGCTTCGAATTTCGAAGGCAGGGGCGTTCGAAGGGCCGGCCCCTACAACGGCTCAGGACGTGCAGACCGCACAGAACCTCACCGATGTCACAACAACAACGGCAGCAGCTAGCCAGGCTCCAGCCGCCGCCGCAACGCGTTCCATCGTGCCTGTAGTGGTTACTTTGACCGGCACGGCGGCTGCAATAGGCTTAGGCGTCTGGCAGGGCACTCGACCGACGGTCAGTAACACCGTCCCATAGCGATTCCCTTCACCTGTATAGGCACGCCACCCTTCTCAATAAATGTCGCGATGCACGGAACATTTGTGTCGGATCGAAACAGGGCCGCGCATTTGCGGCGGCGTGGGCAACATTCTTGAGGTAAGGGTGGAACTGCGGGCAGGTTCACGGTAAAGTAACGCGGAATGTGCGGAATCTGCGGCGTCATTGGAATTCAGAAGGCCGAGCTGGCCGAAGAAATTACGCGCCGGATGATGGGGGCGCTGGAGCATCGCGGCCCGGATGAAGATGGGATCCTGGTGGCTCCGTCGGCGGCGCTCGGGATGCGCCGCCTCAGTATTATTGACCTGCCTGGTGGACACCAGCCTGTATTCAATGAAACAGGCAATGTCGCGGTTGTTTTCAACGGAGAAATTTACAATTTTCCGCAGTTGCGCAAGACGCTCGAAGGGCGCGGGCATGCGTTCCGAACTCACTCGGATACGGAGGTCATTGTCCACGCCTATGAGGAATGGGGCGAACAATGTTTGCGGGAACTCCGCGGGATGTTTGCCATTGCCATCTGGGATGCGCGTTCCTCCGGCACCTCGGGAGAAGAGGCGCGTCACGCGCAAATTTTTCTTGCGCGGGACCGATTGGGAATCAAGCCCCTCTACTACGCGGCTGCGGGTGGCGCTCTCTTGTTTTCCTCCGAAGTGCGTTCTCTGCTGGCCAGCGGCCGGCTCCAGCCTCGCCTGTCGCCGGATTCCCTGGAAGCCTTCCTTACGTTCGGTTCAGTAGTAGAACCGTCCACGCTTGTGGAAGGCGTTTTCTCCGTTCCTCCAGGACATTGCCTCTCTTTTCCCGCCGATTCTCCGCCGGCTAAACCGGCGCCGAAGCCCTACTGGATTTATTCCGACGCCGTGCTTCAACAGGAAGGGCCGTCGCCAAAAACTTTTCAGGAAGCCGCAAAACGATTGCGCACGTTGTTGGAAGAAACCGTTCGCGACCACCTGATTGCGGACGTTCCCCTGGGAGTTTTCCTTTCCAGTGGATTGGACTCGACAAGCCTGGTTGCGCTGGGCAGCCGCTTTCAGAGCGACTTGCGCACATTTACGGTCGTATTTCCCGAGCAGCGGTACAGCGAAGCCAAGATTTCGCGCGAAACGGCCAAACGCTTCAAAACGCGCCATCAGGAAGTTCTCCTCGCCCCGGACACTCTGGTGGCCCAATTGGAGGATGCAGTCAAGTCGCTGGACCAGCCCACCATGGATGGCCTCAATACCTACTTTGTGTCGCGAGCCGCGCGCCAGAGCGGTTTGAATGTAGCTCTCTCGGGCCTCGGCAGCGACGAGATCTTCGGGGGGTACTCCACTTTTGTATCGACCCCACGCGCCGCGTTTGTGGCCGGACTTGGGCGATGGATTCCGGCCCCCTTCCGCCGCCTGACAGCCGCCGCGGCCGTCCGGATTGCGGCGGGCGATGCGGTGCGCAAAGCTGCCGCGGCCTGGCGTTCTCCCGAGGACTTCCCGCATGCGTATTATTTCACGCGGCTTTTGTTCACTCCTACCCGCGTGCGGCGCCTGCTCGCCCCGTATTTCGATTCCGCTGAGTATTCAAGAGATCGTGAATATCCCTGGCGTGCGCGTATGCGCGAGACGGCGCGGCAGGCCGCGCGGCTTGATTCCTTCACGTCCGTTTCCTGTTTCGAATTGCAGTCGTACATGGTGAACACGCTTCTGCGCGACACCGACTCCGCCAGCATGGCCAATTCTCTCGAGGTCCGCGTGCCATTCCTTGACCACCGCCTCGTGGAATTTGCCGGCCGGCTGCCAAAAAACGTGAAATACACGCGGGATGTTCCCAAATCCCTTTTGGTGGAAGCGCTTTCCGACTTGCTGCCGGATGAAGTCGTCGGCCAGTCCAAGCGGACTTTCACTCTGCCGTGGGACGTCTGGCTCAGAGGTCCGCTCGGCGTGCGTCTGTCGCAGGATTTATCGAATCTCACGCCGCCGTTGCGGCAATACATGAATCCGCGCGCCGTGCGGGGCGCGTGGCAGAACTTCGTCATTGGCCAGACCAATTGGTCGCGGCCCTGGAGCTTGTATGTGCTCAATGAATGGGTTCGCCACCACGTAACGGATACGCCGAACCATCCAGTTTCGAACGCAGATGCCGTTCACACCGCTGAGGTTTCAGTGACTGCTTCGAACCCGCGGACTTAAGGGAAGGGAAAACCACTCCGGATGTACATCCTGGGAATCAATGCCTACCACGGCAATGCCTCCGCGGCGATCGTCGCTGATGGCCGCCTGCTCGCCGCGGTCGAAGAAGAACGCTTCAACCGCGTAAAGTACGCGGCGGGATTTCCATCGGCGGCGATCCGCTACTGTCTGAGCGCTGCGGGCATCACGCTCCGCGAAGTCGACCACATCGCCATCCCGCGCAATCCCTGGGCGCGCCTCGGGACAAAGCTCCTGTACTCCCTAAGGATGCCGAGTTTTGCCACCGAAAGAATAAAAGTGATGGGCCGCTTCGCGGGAATTCCGGAAGCGCTCGCGAAGGCATTCGATGTCTCGCCTAGCGAGATTCGAGCCAAGTATCACCGCATCGAGCACCACCAGGCGCACCTGGCGAGCGCGTTTTTCGTTTCTCCGTTCGACCAGGCCGCGCTGCTGTCCGCGGACGGGCTCGGCGATTTCGCCAGCACCATGTGGGGCGCCGGCCAGGGCAATCGCATGCACATCGACGGGTCGATTGCGTTTCCCCATTCTCTCGGCATGTATTACACGGCCGTGTCCCAATATCTGGGATTTCGCAAATTCGGCGACGAATACAAAGTCATGGGCCTGGCCGCTTACGGCGAGCCCGCCTATATGGACGAGTTCCGCCGCATTGTCCGCAACACCAACGGGATCGGCTTCCGCCTGGGACTCAAGTATTTCAAACATCATCGCACCGGCCCAGAGATGACCTGGCGCGATGCCGATAAGACTCCCGAGCTGGGCGCGATGTTCTCCAACTACATGGCTGAACGCCTGGGGCCGGCGCGCAATCCGGCGGCTCCCGTCGAGAAGGTGCATCGCGACGGCGCAGCCACGCTGCAAGCGCGCCTGGAAGAAGTCTTGTTCCAAATGCTTCGCGCGCTGCATGCCCGCACCGGACAAAACGCCGTTTGCCTGGCCGGCGGGGTGGCGTTCAACTGCGTGGCCAATGGGAAAATTTTTGATAAGACGCCATTCAAGCAAATCTTCGTGCAACCCGCCGCCGGAGATGCGGGGCTCGCGGTCGGCGCGGCTTATTTCGTGCATCATCAGATCCTTGGCCGTCCTCGTTCGTTCGTCATGGAAAATGCCTACTGGGGGCCGAGCTACTCGCACGCACAGATCGCCGCGGCCGTCGCGGCCAGCCGCTTGCAAGGCGAAGGCCTGGAGATCTCAGAACATCACGAGAAAGTGATCGCCACGGAAGCGGCGAAGGAAATCGCCGCCGGAAGAATCGTCGGCTGGTTTCAGGGCCGGGCCGAGTGGGGACCGCGCGCGCTGGGCAATCGCAGCATCGTCGCCGATCCCCGCCGGCCGGACATGAAGGACATTTTGAACGCCAGGATCAAACACCGGGAAATGTTCCGGCCGTTCGCCCCGTCGATCCTCGCGGAATCCACGGGCGAGTACTTCGAGAAGTCCTATCCGTGTCCGTTCATGACGCAGGCCTATACCGTGCGGCCGGAGAAGCGCGAGGAGATCCCCGCGCCCACTCACGTGGACGGCACGGGCCGCCTCCAGACCGTCACGTATGATGCGAATCCCCGCTATTGGGGACTGATCCGGGAGTTTGCCAATCTCACCGGCGTGCCCGTGGTCCTGAATACTTCGTTCAACGACAACGAGCCGATTGTTTGCCGCCCCGAGGAAGCCATCGAATGTTTTCTGCGCACCAAGATGGATGCGCTTGTGCTGGGCGACATCCTGATCCGCAGACCCTCCGAGCCCGCCGAGGCGCCGCGCTGGACTGGCGAGTAGCGATCTTGCATGATGGCGGCTTCGCTTATGCGCTCGTTTCTTTTTCTTCCCGGATGAGCCTGTGCATATTCTTCTTCTGAACGAATATTTTCCGCCGGACACGAGCGCGACGGCCAAGTGCGCCGCCCAGGTCGCGGAAGCCCTCTCGGTGAATCACCGCGTGACCGTGATCGCGGGCCGGCCGAGCTACGATCCGGCCGAGCGCCACCCGCGTTACCTTTTGCGGCGCGAAGTTCGCGGCAATCTGGCCGTCGAACGCGTGGGCTCGACCGCCTATCCACGTTTTCAGATGCGCCGCCGCGTCTCGAACTATCTGACCTATCTTTCGCTGGCGATTCCGAGGGCTCTTTCCATTTCTTCGGATGTCGTGCTGGCAATGACCGACCCGCCCATCGAAGGCATCGCGGGCGCTCTTGTTGCACGACTCTCAGGCCGTCCGTTTGTGTACAACATTCGCGACTTGTATCCGGACATGGCCTTGGGCGGCTCGATTGTGCGCCCGGGCAGCTTCACGGCGCGCTGGGAGGCTATGCATCGCTGGGCGCTGCGCCACGCGGCGCGCGTGATTGTTCTTGGCGAAGACATGCGCGATCGGATCGTGGCGAAAGGGATTGATCCGGCCCGCGTCGTAGTATCCCGCGACGGAATCGACATTCCGGAAACTGTTCCTTCCGCGGAGAATTCCGTGGCGCGAGAGATTCGCGGCGATTTCCGCTTCGTCTTGGTACATGCGGGGAATGTAGGCTTCTACGGAGCGTGGCAAACGCTTATTTCAGCAGTCCGGATGCTTGAGAACGAAGGTGTGGGTCTCGTATTTATTGGCGAGGGAGCGATGAAGCCCCAAGTCGAGGCCATGGCGGAGGGATGCCGCGCGATTCGGCTTCTTCCGTTTTTCCCGGCGAGCGAAGTGCCGCTGGTCCTTTCTTCCGGCGACATGCACGTCGTGACGGTCAAGCGAGGATTGGAAGGAGTTGTAGTGCCGAGCAAGTTGTATCCCACGCTTGCCGCGGGGCGGCCCGTGCTGGGAGTCGCTCCGGAAGAAAGCGACGTGGTGCGAATTATCCGGCGGACCGGATGCGGCATCGCCGCGAATCCGGATGATCCGGCGAGCGTTGCGGAAGCCATCCGAAGCGTGCTGCGCGCCCCCGAAGAATTGCAAACCATGGCGCGCCAGGCGCGGGAGATTTCTTTTTCCTATGATAGAGTGAAGCAGCTGAAAATTTTCTCCGAGGCGCTTGAAGGCGCAGTTCGCCAGTGACGCAGGGCAAAATGATTTGGACGGGAAAGAAAGTTTGGGTGACGCGAGCGGTCGAGTCAATTTGCGGCCGGAGGTCTTCCGCGTAGATGAGCAGTCCACTCTCCCGCACAGCACGATACGTCAAAGCCTACATGGGAATCGGAGAGCTGAACCGGCTGACTGCCTCGCTGATTGACCGGCCCGAGGAAATGCTGGCGGAAACGGTCAAGTACTGCGACGCCTTCTTTTTTCCGTTCCAGGTTCCCGAGGAACTTGTGCGGCTGATGGGGGACGTGAAGAGACTGAATCCGCAAACGGTGCTTGAGATCGGCACTCACAGGGGCGGGACCTTATACCTCTGGGCTCGTCTGGCCCGGCCCGATGCGATTCTCGTCAGCATCGATTTGCCGGGCGGCAAGTTTGGAGGCGGTTATTCGCCTTTCCGCGCTCCCATCTACCGGCGATTCGCGCAGGAGCGTCAGAAGCTGCACCTGGTGAGGGCCAACTCTCACCGTGAATCGACGCTCGAGGAAACGAAACGGCTGCTTTCCGGACGCCAGATCGATCTCTTGTTCATCGATGGCGACCATACATATGAAGGGGTCAAAAAGGACTGGGAGATGTATTCGCCGCTGGTCCGTTCCGGCGGCCTCATCGTTTTTCATGACGTGGCCGGAAATTACGGAGAAACTGAGGTGAAAGCATTCTGGGATACCATCAAGACAAGCTATTCCCACAGGGAATACATGGCTCACCCGGAAGGACTCTACGGCATTGGCGTGCTGCAGAAATGAACCAGTGAGCCGCATTCCTGCGTTGCACTGGCGGGCAATAGCGAACTGGCCCCTTGTCGAAGCAAGAGCCTGCCTTTTCGCGAAGGCTTGAAACGTACTACCGATTGGGATTACAAACATAGGGGCAGTGCGCGCGTCGATGCTATCTTCAAGGGGATGCTGACCTAGCGCTGAAGCTGGTCTTTCCATGAATACGAGTAGCGTTCTATTTTCAAGGAGCATTGTGTTATCAGACTGGAAGTTGCCGTGAAGGAGGTCCGACCTTCAGGTCGGACATTTAGGTTCGCGTGAGAGTGGCCTTTAGGCCCTGAAGCTTCAGGGGCTGAAGCCCCCAGGCAGCGAGACCGAATGTCGGGGCTAAAGCCCCGACCTCCTGAAGACCAGAACCACCGCGACAATTTCCAAATAGGACATGAAGATGAATACGGGCCTGATTGCATTTGCGGTTGGCTTGATTGCCTCCATGGGGCTCACCGTTCCGGTGCGGCAGCTGGCGCTGCGCGTCGGGATGGTGGATCATCCGGGGCCGCGCAAGGTTCACGTCCAGCCGATGCCGCTGCTCGGCGGCTTGGCGATCTATCTGGGCGTGCTGATCGCGCTGCTCGTGTCGATGGATGGCCCGGCGCTGACGGAGGTGATCGGCATTTACGCGGGCGCGACGCTCGTCGGCGTCGTCGGCGTCCTGGACGACCGCGGCCTGCTCCATCATCAAATTAAGTTGTTCGGAGCCATGCCCGCCGCGGCAATCATTCTGCTCGCTTCGGGCATCCGCGCCCAGGTGTTCTCCAACATTTGGCCGGGAACGCCGGGCGTCTGGGCGGACATGGCGCTGACTTTGGTCTGGGTCGTGGGGATCACCGCATCCTTCAGCATTTTGGACCACATGGACGGACTTTGCGCGGGCGTCGCCGCGATGGCCTCGCTCTTCTTCGCGATCTTCGCGCTCGAAAGCGGCCAGCTCCTCGTCAGCACCATGGCGGCAGCGGTCTTGGGCGCCGCCGCCGGATTCCTCCGCTGGAATTTCAAGCCCGCGAAAATTTTCATGGGCGATGGCGGCGCGATGTTTCTCGGTTTCCTGATGGCCACCCTGGCCCTAAAGCTGCGCCCCGTGCTCACCGCCGGTCATAACGCTGCATGGCTGATCCCCGTTTTCATTCTCGGCTCGACGATCTTTGACACCACGCTGATTTCCATTTCCCGTTCCCGCCGCGGTTTTATACCCTTTACGACTCCCGGCAAGGACCACACCGCGCACCGCCTCTCGAATCTTTTCAAGAGCCAGCGCACCGCCGTTTTGCTGATGTACGCCCTCGGCGCCTTTTTCGGCCTGCTGGCCTTGGCGATCAGCCATCTGCCTGCGGGGCCGGCGTATACGGTGGCTGCGCTCGCTGGCGTGGGCGTACTCGGTGCGATCGGATTACTCGAGCGCGCGCCTTACGAGCGGCAGACGCAGAAAAACAAGCCTGCCGCATAGTGCCTCAGTGTCGAATTCTAAATCGATATCAGCCCAAGGCTGATCTGAAGGGATCGATCCACGCGGCGCATCGACTCAGAACGGATCGTCCCCAGTCGTCGCGCGAGGCGCCGCTTATCCACTGAGCGGATTTGGTTAAGGAGGATCACCGAATCTCTCGTGGTCCCGCCTTCGCCCGCCGTCAAAAGAACCTCCGTGGGATAGAGCGATTCGTCGAATTGAGACGTAATGGCGGCGACGATGGTCAAAGGACTATGGCGATTGGCGATATCATTCTGCAGGATCAGAGCTGGCCGTGTCTTTCTAATTTCAGCGCCGATCACGGGATCAAAATTCACGAGGTACACTTCCCCGCGCCTGGGGTAATTCACCGCACGTTTGTGTGCCATGCCTCTTCTTCCAGGAAAAACGACTCTTCGGCCAAACGAAGATCGCGTTCCGCCCGGCGCAACGCTCCTTCCTTCAGGAGTTTCCTCAGCTTTGCGCGGCGCGCGTCGGTCACGTAACGCTTCACCGCTTTGTCGATCAGGCGGCTTCGATTGCCCTTTTGGCAGACCCGGTCGATGAGTCGAATCGTTTCTTCCGGCAATGTGATATTGATGCGGAAATACATCGTAGGAGCGCCTCTATCCGGCTCCAGAACGAATATACACATTCAGGATGTGTATATCAAGCGGCGCCGCTTCGCGCGGTTACAATGTGACATCCCCAAGTGCGACTGCCTTGCCGGTAGCTTGAGCGCGGGTTGCGGCCAGGGCGATGCGCAGCGAGCCCATCGCATCGTCAATCGTAATGGGGGGCTCGCGATTGTTGCGGAGATTGTCGACAAAATTCTGAAGCTGGGCAGGATAGGCCTCGCGGAAACGCTCCATGAAAAAAGGCACGGTGTCGTGCGCGACATGATTCTTGGTCATCACGAAGAGCGGCGTTTCGCGGAGGTATCCGATTCGCAGGGTACCCGTTGTGCCGAGGATTTCGCCAAAGATGTCATACCCGTAGACGCCGCTGCGGCTGAGATCGACGACGCCAATGCGGCCGCTGGCGAACGTGATTGAGACGATGGCGTTGTCGATGTCGCCGACTTCGTTCAGCTCCGGGTACGCGAGAGTGCCGCCGATGGCGGTGACCGAAGCGGCTTCGCCCATGTACCAGCGCGCCAGGTCAAAATCGTGAATGCCCATGTCGACGATCATCCCGCCGCTGCTCTTGGGGTTCGCGTATTCCAAGGAAGGCCGATAGGGATCGCGCGAGGAAGACTTGAACACGATGGGCGTGCCAATGACGCCTTCGTCGACTTTTTTCTTTGCGGCGGCATAGCCTGCGTCGAAGCGCCGCATGAAGCCCATTTGCAGGAAGCCATGCGCGCGCGTGACGGCGTCTTTCATCTTTTGCGTTTCGCCGAGCGACAATGCGGGAGGCTTCTCGCAAAACACCGGCTTTCCGCGTTCCAGTACGCCGACAACAAGGTCACAGTGCGTCTGGGTTGGGCTCACGATGATGACCGCGTCGACGCCGGGATCGTCGAGCATCGCCAAAGGATCCATGTACCAGCGCGGTACGTCCAGCTCGCGCGCGGTTTCCTCTGCGAGCGTGGCATTCGTGTCAGCCAAAGCGGCGAGGCGCACGCCTGTTACGCGTGCCGCGAGATCGCGCGCGTAAACGCGCCCTAGCCGGCCGAGACCGATCAAGCCCACATTTACCTTCATCCATTCCTCCTTGAAATTTTTTCGCGGCCCGAGTGGCGCGGGCTTCAGCCTGCGGGGTTTCGTATGAACCTCAGGGATTGCGCTTGCCAAGATCAGATGGAACCCCACAGGCTGAAGCCTGTGCTACTTAAGGCTGCTCGCTGAATTCTTTGCGCCAGGATGGCGAGAGGTATTCCACCTGGAGGGCGCGGTTGCGCAATTCACTCGAATCCGATTCATGGAGATGCAGGCGCAAGCGCGTCCAACACAGAAACGCGGTGTTCGTCCTGATGGACCGGGATTATTTCGTCGCCCGCGCCGACTTCTCCTTCGCGCAGCACGCGGAGATAGAACCCGGTGCGGCGGCTTGCCAGGAAGCGCTTGACCATGTCGTCGCGGTCAAATTTCAGATTCAGTTTGAAACAGGGAAGGCGCGGCTGCGTGACGACCACTTCCGCTGTGCCGATCCTGAATCGGTCTCCGATGCAGACAGCGCTTTCGGCGAGGCCCGCCGTCGTCAGGTTTTCTCCGAAAGCTCCCCAGGGAAGATCCACGCCCGGTAGTTCCTTTTTCCAGAACGGATAGTTCTCAGAGGGATAGGCGTACACGGCCTTATTCGGTCCGCCGTGAACGGACAAATCAGCCTGCTGGTCCCCGTCGAGATTCAGCGTCCGCATTCTGCACGCGCGTTTCGACGGGCGATTTGAAGATGCCCGTCAAGACTTCCTGGCCATCCCGAGTGACGATGCGCGGGACTCCGACCTGCAAGGAAATTAACTTTGGAGCCCACCGCCTTCCCCTTTTGGCACGCGGTGTGAAATTGTTCGCGGCCCTGGAATCGTCCGTTTCAAATGATATTCGTCTTCGGCCCACGAGTCCAACTTGGAACAATTAATTTTCTTTTGCTGAACGTCGCCTTCCGCTTTGCCTAACGTCCCGGTTTGGCTATACTGCTCTCTCGCTGTTCGGCTTGGTGATGGGATATCCGGGGGACTCGGTTTTTAGGATATTCTCGTTGCGCCGCGGATGGGTGATTGGCGGCCGTCCTTGGACGTCAGTCCTTGCAATTCGTCTACAATCTCGAGGATGGAAGCGCGTCTACGTCGATGCGCGATTAGCATGCGATAGGAATTTGAATCGCGGGATGGTCACACTGCAGCAAGGAACCAAAAAAGGGCCAGGCAACAAATCCGGACCACAGGTCGCCGTGATCGGCGGTTCCGCTTCGGGTTTTTTCACAGCCTCGCTTCTGGCGCGGGCCGGCTGCGCGGTGGAAGTCCTCGAACGGTCCGACCAGTTCGATCCCACTCCCCGCACGCTCATTGTGACGAGCCATATGCGCACGCTGCTGGGACAGGTGGGCGATTCCGCCGTCGTCAACGAAATTCGCAAATTTGAATTATTCACCGACGGCCGCACCGCCCAGGTTCCCTTGGACCGCCCGGACTTGATCATTGAGCGCTCCCGTCTGATCCGTGACCTTGCTAACTGGACGCGCAAAGCCACGGCGCAAAAGTTTCCTTTGGCAATCGGTTCGTGGACCTGCAGAGCAACGGAACTGGATTGCGCGTAAATGTTGAACGCGCCCAGGACGCTCGCATCGAGGAACTGCACGCCGACGTCGTGGTCGGCGCCGATGGCGCGCTTTCGCGCGTCGCGCAGAGCGCGGGATGGCCCCGCCAACCGACCGTCCCTCTGGTGCAGGCCATCGTGCGCGTGCCTGCGGACATGTCCGTCAACACGGTGCGCGTCTGGTTCGTGCCGGACGACACACCTTATTTCTATTGGCTGATTCCGGAATCGAGCGAGCGAGCGGTCCTGGGTTTGATCGGCGAGGACGGCCAGGAAACCCGCCGCTGCCTCGAGCGCTTCATGGAGAAGCGCGGGTTCACGCCGCTTGGATACCAGGGCGCTCGAATCCCGGTGTACGACCGGTGGACTCCGGTCGAGCGCCGCGTAGGAGCGGGACGCGTATTTTTGGTCGGCGATGCCGCCGGGCAAGTGAAAGTTTCGACGGTCGGCGGGATCGTCACCGGATTTCGCGGCGCGATCGGCGTCACCGAATCGATCATGAATGGCGGAGAAAGCCGCGAGCTGCGTTCGTTGCGCCGCGAACTCGATCTCCACTTGCTCATTCGCAAGACGATTCATCAATTCAAGCAGGCGGATTACAGCCGCCTCGTCGATCTCATGAACGACTCGACGCGCCGCTCGCTCAGCCAATACACTCGTGACGAAGCCTCGCGCGTTCTCTGGAACATCGCCCTGAGCCAGCCGCGCCTCCTGCTGCTCGCTCTTCGCGGCCTGCTCTCCGGCGGTTCGATCCTCCCCAAAAATCGCGGGTGAACTTTTCCTGCGCATGGACGCATGCGCCGTCCGCGAGTAAACTCCACGACGTTCGGGTTTTAGTAGCACAGCCACTCTTGGCTGTGCGATTTTTGCAGCGCAAAACAAAAGCGCACAGCCATGAGTGGCTGTGCTACTTGGCCCGCTGAAAGAATGAGCTCGGAAGAGGTGCAGCTATGAAGAATCACACGGCCAATGTCGGAGCCGCGCTTGTTCTCTTTGCCGGCTTGTGCGGGGCCAGCGCGTTTGCGCAGAATTCCACGGACGCGATTGACGCCCATTTGGTCGCGGCCAGAAACGCCGCGGGATTCGACTTTACCGGCACGCTGGCTCGTTTGTGCGTCGCGCCGGCTGCGGTTCCGAATACACTGCGGGATGTGGCGCCGGGACCCGCCCCTGCCCGGGACACCTGGTTCATCGAACCGGCCAAAGTTTTCGACAACCTCTTTTTCGTCGGCTCAAAGATCCACAGTTCCTGGGCGCTGACCTCGAGCGAGGGAATCATCCTCATCGACACGCTGTGGACGTATAACTCGGAGGAGGAGATTGTGGGCGGGTTGAAAAAGCTGGGCTTCGATCCGGCAAGAGTGAAGTACGTAATCATCAGCCATGCGCATCCCGATCACGTCGGCGGAGCCAAACTCATGCAAGACCGGTTTGGCTCCCGGATCGTCATGGGCGGTCCCGATTGGGATTCCATCGAGAAATCCGTCAACGGGTATCCGGGAGGAAAACCCAAGCGCGACATCGTCGCCGACGATGGCCAGAAAATCACGCTCGGCGACACAGCGGTGACCCTCATCGCTACGCCGGGCCATACGCCGGGGACGCTTTCGATGATCTTCACGGTGAAGGATAACGGAAAGCCGCTTACTGTGGCATATTCGGGCGGCACGGCGTTCAACTTTCCCAGCACGGCCGCGAACTTCGACGCCTATATCAAGTCTCAGAGCAAGATGGCCGCAGCCGCGGCGGCGGCGAACGCGACCGTCTTCATGTCCAACCATTCAGAATTTGATAACGCGACCACGAAGATCAGGCTGCTCGCCTCGCGCAAGCCCGGCGAGCCGCATCCCTTCGAGATCGGGAAAGAGGCGGTGGCGCGCTATTTTGTCGTTACAGGCGAATGCGCTCAAGCAGCACGGCTGAAACTGACGCAGCCAACGAAATAAGGAATCGAACCTAATTTTGTTGTTTAGGAGGCCCGACATTTAGGTCGGACAATCCTGGTCGCGCAAAAGTGGCCTTTAGGCCCTGAAGCTTCAGGGGCTGAAGAGTCTGGGTGAGATCTCAAAATTGGCATGTTTTTGTAGCGCCCGCCTTCAGGCGGGCACTTTGCAGTCACGCAGATGCCCGCCTGAAGGCGGGCGCTACATGATCCAAAATCGAGTTCTCACGCAAACTCTGAAGGCCCGATCCCCTAAACGACAGAACTTTCCGAACGATTTTCAAATTACGCCACTCCTTCCACTTCTCGTGCGTGGACACGCGCGCGTTCCACGCGTAAACTCCGCGATGCTGCCACTCTAGATTACGCTGGGTTCCAAATCGAGCCTTCAATCGGCTAGGCAGCAACTGGGGACGCGCTTGAACATCCTCGGCCTTTCCGGACTCGCTCACGATTCCGCTGCTGCTCTGCTCGCCGATGAAGGCATTCTCGCCGCTATGGAGGAGAGCAAGCTCGTGCGCAGGCGCACCGCCGCGGGAATTCCGCGCGAGGCGATTCGCTTTTGCCTGGAGCGCGCGGGGACCGGGTGGGGCGGAGTGGAATGCGTGGCTGTAGCCAGCCGGCCGGTGAAGACTTGGGTGCGCCAGGCATGGATGCGCGCGAAGCTGACGCCTTTTGCGCCGGTTCCCAGCGGCTACTACCAGACGAAGGCGCTCGGTGAGCTTGGCCGCGAACTCAATAATGGCCGTTTGCTCGAAACGCTGGGCCAATCTCCGCACCTCAAAGTCCTGCACCTCGAACATCATCTCTGCCACGCCGCCAGCGCTTTCTACGCGTCCGATGCCGACCGCGCTTTGGTGATCACGCTCGACGAGCAGGGCGATGGACGCTCCGGCTCGATTGCGCTCGGCGAGGGCAACCGCCTGCGCGTTCTCGAATCGATTCCTTTTCCGCATTCGCCAGCGTGGATTTTTTCGCAGGTCACGGACTTGATCGGCTTCACGCCCCACGCGGATGAGCACAAGACGCAGTGGCTGGGCCTCGAAGGCGAGCCCGTGTTCGAGGCTCTGTTTCTGGAAATGCTGCGCCGCGCGCCGGGAAAATTGCCGCGCCTGGCGACGCGCTACTTCAACGCGGGTCTTGCCGGACACATCGCGTTATCTCCGAAATTCTATCGAGCCGTTGGAGTGGACCCAGCTATTGGAAAAGCGGCCGAGGCAGGCTCGCCTCGTCCGCTGATTCCAGAGCCGTTGCGCAGGCAGCTGGCCGCGAGCGTCCAGCAGGCGTGTGGCGCGCTCGCCGCGGAACTGGCGGAGCGGTACCGGAAGAAGACCGGCGCAAAGTCCTTGTGCCTGGCGGGCGGATTGTTCCTGAACCCGGTGGTGGTCTCGCATGTGGAAAAAAACACGGGCTTTGATTCCGTTTTCGTCCAACCCGCGGCAGGAAACGAAGGCACCGCGCTCGGCGCGGCGTGGTACGTGCGCCATCATATGCAAGGAAAACCGCGCCAGGCCGCCGTCGAAAAACTCGATTGGGGACCGAGTTATTCGAGCCAGGACATCAAGCAGGTCCTCGACAATTGCAAGGCCCGCTACCGGTTTCACGTGGGAGACGAACAGCGGCTGGAAGAAACCATTCAGTTGCTCGCCGCGGGGAAAATCGTGGGATGGTTCCACGGTGCGGCGGAGTTCGGCCCGCGCGCACTCGGCAATCGCAGCCTGCTCGCTTCTCCGTGGGCCGCTTACGTCAAGGAAAACCTGAACGAATTTGTGAAGCATCGCGAAGCGTTCCGGCCGTTTGCCATTTCCGTTTTGGCCGAGCGCGCGGCCGAATATTTCGACTATTCTCCCTCCGCGCGATTCATGGCCACGCTCGGCACGGCCAAGCCGGAAGCGGCGCGCCTGCTGGAAGGATTTCTTCTCCCGGGCGGGCGCGTCCGTTTGCACGTCGTGGAGCGCGCGGCGAACCCGCTTCTTTGGCGGCTGCTCGAGCGATTCGGGCAGTTTGCCTCCGCTCCCATGCTGGTGAATACGTCGTTCAATTTGTTTGGCGAGCCGCTGGTGGTTTCGCCGCGCGACGCGGTGCGAAGTTATTTTTGTTCCGGGGTGGACGCGCTGGTGATCGGGAGTTTTTCACTGGCAAAAAACTAGCCTGAATGTTTCGGCAAGAACTCAGAATGCTCGAGCAAAATGACCGAAGAGGGATGGCGCGGTGGCGCTGGGAAGTGTTTGCGTGGCAACGAGGAAGGGAAAGGGCTTTTGTTGGGTGAAGGAATGGGCGAGAATCGGTTCGCGCACAAATGAAGATGGAGAGGACATGATTCAAACGGGAGAGCAAGCGTGAAACTGGCGGTGATTGGCTGCGGGTACGTGGGTTTGGTGTCGGGGAGTTGTCTGGCCGAGGCCGGCCACGAAGTGATCGCGACCGACAATGATAGTTCCCGGATCGCCACCCTCCAGGCCGGAAAAATTCCGATTTACGAGCCGCATCTCGATAAGGTGCTGGACAGCGTGGTGCGCGAAGGGCGATTGCGGTTCACGGCGAATGCCGCGGAAGCGGTGCGCGGAGCCGATGTCGTTTTTATTTGCGTGGGGACTCCGCCGACGGAAACAGGGGAAGCGGACCTTTCGGCAATCGAGAACGTGGCGCGGATGATTGCGAAGGAATCGAGCACGCCCAAGCTGGTCATCGAGAAGAGCACTGTGCCGGCGCAGACGGGTGAGGAGCTAAAGCGAGCGCTGCAAGTGTATGCGACGAATCCCGGGGCCAAGTTTCGCGTGGCCTCGAATCCGGAATTTTTGCGCGAAGGAACGGCGGTGGAGGATTTTTTCCACCCCGACCGGATCGTGATCGGCGTCGAGGAAAAGGAAAGCGAGCTGCAGTTGCGCGAATTGTACCGGCCGATTCTTGAAGGGCGGTTCCGCTGCCCGGTGCACCAGCCGCATTGTCCGCCGGCGGCCACGCCGGAATTTGTGGTGACCACGATTGCCAGCGCGGAACTCATCAAGCACGCGTCCAATTCGTTCCTGGGACTGAAAATTTCGTACGCCAACGTGCTCGCGGATTTGTGCGAGCGGCTGGGCGGCAACGTGGAGGAAGTGACACGCGCCGTGGGCCTCGATCCGCGAATCGGCGGCCAGTTTCTGAAGGCGGGGCTGGGCTTTGGAGGATTTTGTCTGCCGAAAGACATTCAGGCGTTCATCAAGCTCGCCGACCGCGCGGGCGTGGATTTCGGATTGCTGAAGGAAGCCGAGCGGGTGAACAAACAGCGGGTGGAGCGTCTCCTGGAGAAAGTGAAGAAGGCGTTGTGGGTAATGAAGGGAAAACGCATTGGCGTCCTGGGGATCGCGTTCAAGCCGAACACGGATGACATTCGCCTGGCGCCCGCGATCGAAGTGATCCGGCGTCTTCTGGCGGAAGGTGCGGAAGTCCGCGCGACCGATCCTGAGGCCATGGAGCGGGCGCGCGCCGTGTTTCCAAATTTAAACTACACCGCGGACCCATACGAAGTGGCGGCGGGCGCCGACGCGTTGCTCGTACTCACCGAATGGGAGCAATTCCGGCGGCTGGACTGGAAGCGCATTCGAAAGGAAATGGCGCGCCCGCTGGTAATCGACGGGCGGAACATGCTGCGTCCGGCCGAGATGAAAGAGCTGGGATTCGAATATGTGAGCTTCGGGCGGCCCGATCCAGCCGCTTTGATGGCGGGCCAGTAGGACAGGCTTCAGCCTGTCGGTTTTGGCGAGAGCGATACTCAAAAGCAGACAGGCTGAAGCCTGTCCTACTGTGCCGGCTAACTTGCTCTTGTCTCCGCAAATTGCTTCTTGAACGACTCCAGCGTCAGCCGCAGCCCTTCCTCCAAATTCACTTTTGGTTCCCAGCCCAGCAAGCGCCGCGCCTTGGAAATATCCGGGCAGCGCTGCTTGGGGTCATCCTGCGGCAGGGGCTCGAAGACGATCGGAGTGGTCACGCCGAGCAAGGTGCGGATGCGTTCGGCAAATTCCAGGATCGTTATTTCATGAGGATTTCCGATGTTGGTTGGTTCATGTTCGTCGGACATCATCAGACGGTAGATCCCGTCGATTAAATCGGAAACGTAGCAGAAGCTGCGCGTCTGTTTTCCCGTGCCGTAGACGGTGATGGGTTGCCCGGTGAGCGCCTGATAGACGAAATTCGGCAGGGCGCGGCCATCATTGAGGCGCATGCGCGGCCCGTAGGTGTTGAAGATGCGGACGATGTGTGTGTCCAATCCCTTCGCCCGGTGATAGGCCATCACCATGGCTTCCGCAAAACGCTTGGCTTCGTCGTAAACGCCGCGCGGGCCGACCGTGTTGACATTGCCCCAATACGTTTCTGGTTGCGGGCTGACGTGCGGATCGCCGTAACACTCCGACGTGGACGCGAGGAAATACTTGGCCTTCTTCGCCAGGGCCAGACCCAGGGTATTGTGCGTTCCGAGCGAGCCGACTTTCAGTGTTTGGATCGGAAGCTTCAGGTAGTCGACCGGGCTTGCCGGCGAAGCGAAATGCAAAACGTAGTCGACCGGGCCCGGGACATCGATAAATTTGGTGACATCGTGCTGAACGATCCCAAATCGAGGGTTTCCCGAGAGATGGCGCAGGTTGGCGGGAGTGCCGGTGACCAGGTTATCGATCGCGAGAACTTCCCATCCGCGATCGAGGAGATAGTCGCAAAGGTGCGACCCGAGAAATCCCGCGCCTCCCGTGACTACCGCGCGCAACAGGCCGGCCTTTCCATGCAGATTTTTTCTGTACGATTGCGTTTCTTCATGATTTCGTTTTTCCCCACGCGGTCGAGTCTTGCGGACACGCTGAATTTCATTGTAGCCTCAGCGGTCTTTGCCACAAAGTCTGGTTGTCGGAGCCAGAGCATATTCATAACTGCACGCTACCGCTGGGAAGGCGATGGGGTTCCGCGGGCCGCAATTGACCTCCAATGGCGACCGGGTTACGATTCCGAGTCCGCCCTACGACGATGCCCCACGACCGCTTTTATTTGCTACGATGCTGTCCGTCCTGCAACAGTTTTGATGTTCGCCGTTCGCACCGGCGTGGGCTGTTTGAACTGCTCTTGCTTCCATTGCTTTTATTGCGGCCCTTTCGCTGCGAGGACTGCACCAAGCGACACTATAATTTGATTTTTACGAGGGCGCTCCACGAACCCGGGGAAGGGGCTCGCCGAGGTGCTTGAGGAAGGCGAGATTCGTTCCATGGGCGCGGCCGGGCGATGAGGCGGAAATTTGACTGAGTCAAGGTCGAGAATGCGCCGCTGGCTGATTCCCGGCGGAATTTTTATTGTGATTGTTGTCGCGGCGGCGACGCTGTTTTTCACCGTTGGGACCTGGCTCGTCGTCGAGGACCCGCTCGTTCATGCCGATGTGATCGTGGTCTTGAGCGGGCGCCTTCCGGAACGCGCCATCGAAGCCGCTCGAATCTACAAGGCCGGTTACTCGGACCTGGTTTGGATCTCTCCTCCGGTTTCTCCCGTGGATGAATTGAAGACCATGAAGATTTCCTATCTGGGTGAAGATTTCTACAATGAAAAAGTCTTGATTGCGAAGGGAGTTCCTCCGGATTCCATTCGTATTTTGGATAACCCCGACGCGAACACTGAGGCGGAGGTCCGCCAAATTGCAGAAGATCTACATAAATCCGATTTCCACTCCGTGATCATAGTCACTTCAAAAGCCCACACACGCCGGGTGCGCACGATCTGGCGCAAACTAGTGGGTTCCGAACCGCGCATGATCGTGCATTACGCCCAGGATGACAACTACGACGGAGCACATTGGTGGCGCCATACCCGGGACGCGCTGGACGTGATGCGCGAGACTCTGGGCCTCCTCAACGCCTGGGCGGGCTTCCCGTTGCGTCCGAGCCAGGACTAATCATGCCGGCCCGCCCGCGCAAACCGAACGAATTCGCCCAGCAGGTGGTCCCGCTGCTGCTCCTGGGTATCGGGTTGGTTACCACCAACAACTCCGCGACGTTCCTCGATGGCGAATCCACGATCCTGGGCGCCGCGTCGAATTCGCTGGGAAAGATGCTCGGGCTGTTCTTTTCCGGCGCCGGCATGCGCGGGCAGCCTCCACTCTATGAAATCATTCTCCATTTCTGGCTGCGCTGGACGGGAGGAAACTTCGACTATCTTCGGATTCCATCCGTTCTTTTTTTTCTAGGGGGACTCTTTCTGCTGGGCCGAGCCAGCCGCCAATTAGCAGGGTCGTCGTCTGCCGGCGTTGCCGTCATCTGGGTAGGGGTCCTATGGCCGGTCGGCTTTCTTTTTGGCCGACTGGCGGCCTCATCCTCGTTTTCGTTTTTCCTGGTCGCAGGTTTGACGCTCTCCTACTTCAAGTATCTGGAAGACCAGACCACTAGCCGTTGGGCGGCATTCTTTTTCTTCTGCGCCTGTTTGATTTGGACAAGCTATTTTGGCTGGGCCATTCTCGCGTGCCTCGCGATAGATGAGGTTCTTCGCTGGCGAGCAAAAGAATCTTCGGGAACTCCCAAAGCCCTCCTGGGAACTGCGGCGCTGTTATTCGTTTCCTTCCTGCCTCTCTTTCCCGCGTTCCGCTCTGACCTTTCCAATGGAATGAATTTGCACCAGGGCGCCCTTACGATTCTTGCGAACGCCGGGTTTCACGTGTTTTCGCTATTCGTCAGCGAATCGGTTGCTCCCTGGTATTGGCGGCTGAGCGTTCCTGTGGGACTCGCGGTCCTGCTATGTTTGGGGTTGGCTGTGTGGTGGATTCGGGGTCCCGCGCGCCGTTTATTGTTCTACAGCATGGCCATATTTGTCGTCATGGCGCTGCTCGGAATCCTTCAAACGCAATATGTGTTCATGCTCTCTCCCTGGGTCTTGTTGCCTGTCGGCGTTGCGATTGACGCGGCGAAGCCCCGCTGGGCGACCTTCGCACTGGCGGCAGCGCTTTTAATCATCGGGGCGGCGGGGTGGTACGGAATCTATTCGCGGCGCTATTATTCCGCGCCTCAATTCATCGAACCCTGGCAGGAAGTGGCGGGCGATGCGGCCGCGAAGATCAGAGGCGGCGCAACCGTGATCTCCGACCGTCCTTCATTTCTTTTCTATCTCACTTATCTCCTCCGCGTACCCAGCCAAAACGGGCCGTGGAGATTCGAGGGCTTACTTCCCGATTCAATCAAACATCCTCAGGTCTATTCCCCGGCAGGCTGGCTTGCCGCCGGCCATCCAACGAGCGGAAAAATGATCCTCGTTCGACGTGGGGGCGAGTCAGGAGGAGACAAACCCATGGACGATGCGGCGCGGCAATTGGATCAGTCTTGTGGATCCATATCGTCCCGGCTCAGGATGCGTGACGAAGGGTACAAGTGGAAACAGCGTTTTTCCCCACAGTTAGGCGAACCGCAGTGGAGAATTGAAATCCGCGAATATGATTGCGACTCATCAAATTCCAAGCAAATCTACCGCCTACCTCCGCGCTGACCCGCATAGAGATAAGGCTTACTAAGGCCATTCTATTCTATTATAAGGACTTAATATCGACCCCAAACATGTAGTACGGCAGGCCCATTGTCGCCGCCGATCCTCTGTTTCAAACTGGTATTTGGAGGGAGACCCCGAATGCCGGCTGTTATCGTATTCGGTCTTTCAGCCATTGCCTTTCGGGATTTCTTCCTCTACTACTGGCGCGCGGTATCCAGGGCCTCGATTTGGGCGATTCTTACGCAGGATGTCGTCGCAGGTGATGGTCGCCACTAGTACTTGGGGTGCATAGGGTCAGTACGATACGTCCATTGTTCCGAACAGGGACATAAACGAAACTGTAATCCTGAGGATGAATCTGGATGATTCCGGCTGTCATATTCGCAATCTCAGTGGTCGCCTTCGGCCAGTTTGGGCTGTATTACTGGCGTGCGACCATTTCCGTAATTGCGGCGCAGGCGATCTCGGAGCGGATCCGAGTGGCTGCGGGCATCACGCATGATGGCATTGGCGCCCAGGACTTCCGCAGCTTCCTAATTCTAAAAGACTTATCTCCAGACTTGCGGGGCCCGAACGGGAACTTCAAGGCCATCCGCGCGTACTACGCAGTTGTGGAGAAACTCGGCAGCATTGTCCCCGCCATGGCTAACTGGGCGAACGGTGAAATGGCTACTTGCTCGCGCTACGTTGCGGTTCTGATGGACCAGCACCTGGAACGCAACATGGTTTGCGCCGCCCAAGTCCGCGGGATGTAAATCAGAAGAACTCCAGTTCATGCTTTGAATATCGGAACGCCTGCTAGTAGGCCCAGCGAAGAAGAACTCCACCTGAAGTATATCCAGCGCCGACCGCGACAAGTAACACGAGATCTCCTTTTTTGAGCCGGCCTTCGGCGACGGCATCGCGCAGCCCGAGCGGTATGGTTCCTCCGGTCGTGTTTCCGTAGCGATCGATGTTCACCATGATTCTTGCGTCCTCCACGCCGAGCCGCTCCTGCATGGCGCGAATGATCCGCAAATTGGCCTGATGAGGCACAACCAGCGCCAGGTCTTTGCTCGAAAATCCATTTCGTTCCAGCATTTCGCACGCTAGATCCGCCATGCGGCGCACCGCGTATTTGAAGACCTGGGCGCCCTCCTGATGGACGTAATGCATTTTCTGATCCACGGTTTCGTGCGAAGCCGGGTGAAGCGATCCGCCGCCGGGCATGAAGAGAAATTTTCCACCGGAGCCGTCAACGTCGTGCACGAAATCGAGAATGCCTTCGTCGTCGCGGTCGGTGTGTTCCAACAGGACGGCTCCCGCGCCATCCCCGAACAACACGCAGGTTGCGCGATCCTTATAATCCAGAATGGAAGTCATCACGTCGCTGCCAATGACCAGCGCTTTTTTTTGAGTGCCCGCGCCCACAAATTGTGCGCCAACCGTGAGGGCGTAGAGAAATCCGGAACAGGCCGCCGAAAGGTCGAATCCCCATGCGTGCGTGGCGCCCAAATTGTTCTGAACCAGGCAGGCCGTCGCAGGGAACATCATGTCCGGCGTGACGCTGGCAACTACAATCAGGTCGATTTCCGACGCGGGGACGTTCTTGCAGGCCAGGAGCTGGCGCGCGGCCGCCGTGGCCAGATCGGACGCTCCGACGCCCTTCTCGGCGACGTGGCGTTCGCGGATGCCGGTGCGTTCCCGAATCCAGGCATCGTCGGTATCCACCAGCTTTTCCAAATCGGCATTGGACATCACCCGGGGCGGCACGTACCCGCTCACACCGGTAATCTTCGCTGCAATGCGTCTGGACATTCCGTCTCCGTGTGGCTTGCTTATCCCCGGCTAGAAGAAGCGCGATTCTACGCAATCAAAGGCGGCGAAACAAGCCTGGTGTGGTGGCCGAGTTTCGGTGATGCACCTGTAGCAGGACAGGCTTCGGAGGCTATGTGAGAACTCAAAATTGGCACGTTTTTGTAGCGCCCGCCTTCAGGCGGGCACTTTGGAATCAAGCAGATGCCCGCCTGAAGGCGGGCGCTACATGAACCAAAAGCGAATTCTCACACAGACTCTTCGGCCTGGCAGTTTTGATTTTCGCGGAATTGGC
>CAVYHH010000012.1:0-99066 GCA_963768275.1 uncultured Acidobacteriota bacterium | reverse complement strand
TTAGGAAACCGCCGCTCTATCCATCTGAGCTACAGCCCCTTCTCGAAATTGTATACTGAATTCGGGCGAAGTCTCTATATTACCCTCCTTTTGGTAGTGACTCAGATTGACCGTGAAGATGCCCGTTCCGTCCCGAAGTTCACGGGACGGAACGGGCATCTTCACTACAAAACCGTCCTGCCTTGAAGCTGTTGGGTTTGACAAACATAAATTTCCGGCAGGGCAAAAATTCAATCCGCCGGCCGGATCGGCCGAACAGGCAAATACTCCTGAAACGTGGTAAAACATTAAAGCAAAAGATTCGATAGATCCTTTGGGAACGGCTGTCACACTTGCCGGACTGGTATCATACTTTCTTTTATTGGGACGGATCAGATCATGGCCATCGCAACGATTAATCCCGCAACGGGACAAACCATCAAGAATTTCGACGCGCTCACGGAGTCGCAGGTCGACCAGAAGATCCAGCGGGCGGCAGAAGCATTTCCGGCATTTCGTAAATTATCCTTCGCCGATCGCGGAAAAATGATGATCCGTGCAGCGGAAATCCTCGAGAGTGAAAAAGATTCCCTCGCCCATCTGATGACGCTGGAAATGGGCAAGACTCTTCGTTCCGCGGTGGACGAAGCCGTTAAATGCGCCTGGGTTTGCCGCTACTATGCCGAAAATGCGGAACGCTTTCTTGCCGATGAAGTCGTCGAGACGCCGGCGAGCCGCAGTTTTATTCGCTACCAACCCATGGGCGTGGTTCTCGTGATCATGCCGTGGAATTATCCGTTCTGGCAGGCGTTCCGTTTTATCGCTCCGGGACTGATGGCGGGCAATGTGGGCCTGCTGAAACACGCATCGAATGTTCCCCAATGCGCGTTGAGGATAGAAGAACTTTTGCTGAAGGCGGGTGTCCCCGAAGGAGTTTTCCAGACCCTTCTCGTCGGCTCAGGAGGAGTGGACAGAATCCTCGCCGATTCTCGCATTGCTGCGGCCACGTTGACGGGTAGCGAAGGAGCCGGAGTGAAGGTCGGGACCGGCGCAGCGCAGAGGATCAAGAAAGTTGTGCTGGAACTGGGCGGCAGCGATCCCTTTATCGTCATGCCCAGCGCAAATCTGGACGATGCAGTCGCCGTCGGCATCAAGGCTCGCGTGGCCAATAACGGGCAATCGTGCATCGCGGCCAAGCGCTTCATCGTTCACGACCAGATCGCGGACAAATTTCAGAGCGCCTTCGTGGCCCAGATGGAAAAACTGACGGTGGGCGATCCGTTCGATGCGAAAACGGATGTCGGTCCCCTGGCGAATGCGGAAGCGGTAACCTCGCTCGATGCCGATGTTCGCAGTTCCATCAAGGCCGGCGCGAAACTTCTGACCGGAGGCAAGCCGGCCGACCGCCCTGGAAGTTTCTACCTCCCCACCGTCTTGACGGATATTCCGAAAGATTCCCCCGCCTATAAAGAAGAGTTGTTCGGTCCAGTGGCATCTATTTTCCGCGTGAAAAATATCGATGAAGCAATACGCGTAGCCAATGACAGCCGGTTCGGCCTCGGAGCCAGCGCCTGGACAAACGATAAAAGCGAACAGGAACGGTTCATCAGCGAACTCGAAGCCGGCATGGTCTTCATCAATCAAATGGTGTTTTCCGACCCCAGGGTTCCGTTTGGCGGCGTGAAGCGTTCAGGAGTGGGCCGCGAGCTGAGCACCTACGGAATCCGCGAATTCACGAATGTAAAGACAGTTTGGGTGAAGTAGCGAAAAAGAGGTTGAGAATCTAAGAAAATGTTCTTGACGTCATTCGCGACTAGCGGTATGGTGGTCTGACCATATGACCTTATTCTAAGTCCTTTAGTTGGTATAGGACTATGTGAATGAGCCTTGGATAAGTAGCGGATTAGGGGATTCGGTCTTGTATAAGGTCATTCAAACTTCGCGTCTTTACGAGCAAATCGTCCAACAAATTGAGGAATCGATCCTCAAAGGCGAATTGTGCGAAGGCAGCCAGCTTCCTGCGGAGCGCGACCTTGCCAAGCAGTTCGGCGTCAGCAGAACTGCCGTTCGCGAAGCGATCAAAGCTCTTCAAGAAAAGGGGCTCGTCGACGCCTTTCCGGGCCGCGGAACTTTTGTTACAAATGGAACCTCTAATTCCATGCGCCGGTCTTTGGACCGGATTATCAAGAGCGGCGATCCAGATGGCTGGGCCTACTTAGTGGAAGTTCGGGAAATTCTGGAGCCGGAGATCGCGGCATTGGCCGCGGTTCGCGCCACGGACCAGGATCTCGCGGCGATGCAAGAGGCTCTGGACGTCATGGAAAGCGCGCGACAGGATTCCGATGCTTTTATCGAAGCGGATCTTGATTTTCACCTGGCACTCGCTGAGGCGGCGGCGAACCCGATTGTTCTATCGTTGATCGATTCCATCGTTGGATTGCTCCGCGAACAACGCTTGCGGATTTTCCACATCGCAGGCGGCGCGGAGTGCGGACAGTATCACCACAAGCGCATTCTCGAAGCAATCCAGCGGCACGATCCTCAGGAGGCTCGTGCCGCAATGCAGGCCCATCTATCTCAAGTGCGCGAAGATTCATTTAAAACTCAGGGCAATCAAACGTCGGGCGCCTAAGGGCGAATTTGAATTAGGAGACTTCAAAGAATGGCGAATCTCGGTTTCGTAGGACTTGGAGTAATGGGCGGTAACATGGTCGCCCGGCTTCTTGAGAAAGGGCACAAGGTTACCGGTTACAACCGCACGCGCTCCAAGGCGCAGTGGCTGATCGATCGCGGCATGAAGTGGGGCGATTCTCCGCGAGCCGTCACCGCCGCGGCGGATTTTACTTTTTCAATGGTCACCAATGCCTCCGCCATACATTCCATCACCGAGGGCCCTGATGGAATTCTGGCGGGACTCGGCGCGGGCAAAATCCTGATCGACATGAGCACGGTGAGTCCCGCCGTCAGCCGCGCGCTTGCGGCGAAGGTTCGGGAGAAGGGCGCCGACATGATCGACTCGCCCGTCTCCGGCAGCGTAATTACGTTGCAAGAGGGAAAGTTGTCGGTGATGGTGGGTGGTCGCCGCGAAACATTTGAGCGGGCCAAGCCCGTGCTCCAGGACGTGGGCCCCAAAGTGACTTACGTCGGAGACAACGGCCAGGCGCTGGTGCTGAAGATTGCTACAAACCTGAGTCTTGCCGTGCAGATGCTGGCCTTCTGCGAAGGCGTCTTGCTTGCCGAAAAAAGCGGGATCGCTCGCGAAACCGCGGTCGACGTGCTGACGCACAGCGCCATCGCTTCGCCCATGGTTCAATACCGCGGCCCTTTTGTGTTAAAAATGCCTGACGAAGCTTGGTTCGACGTAAACATGATGCAGAAGGACATGCTGCTGGCGATGGAGATGGGACGGCATCTCGACGTTCCACTTCCTACGACGGCCGTGACGAACGAATTTCTGACGGCGGCTCGAGGCATGGGCCTGGTGAAGCAGGATTTCGCGGTGATGTTCGAGGTGCTAGCTCGAATGTCGGGGATAGGCAAATGAAAACGGAAAGCAAGCAAGCTGTCGCAGGGACGGGAGCAGGCAGCGAAATGTGGCTGCGGATGTATCGCGGCATGCAAATGATCCGGCTGTTCGAGGAGCAGGTAAACCAGCTGTACACGCGCGCGGTGATGCCGGGCCTCGCGCATCTGTACATCGGCGAGGAAGCGGTCGCGGTGGGAATTTGCGAGGCACTGCATCGCGACGACTACATCACCAGCACGCATCGCGGACACGGGCATTGCCTAGCCAAGGGCGCGTCGCCGGACCGGATGTTCGCCGAATTGCTGGGAAAAGAAGCGGGATACTGCCGGGGCAAGGGCGGATCGATGCACATCGCCGACCCGGCAAGCGGAAATCTGGGCGCGAATGCCATCGTCGGCGGAAGCGCGGGGATCGCCACGGGCGCGGCATTTTCGGCCAAGCATCGCGGAACGAAGCAAGTGGCCGTTTGTTTTTTCGGAGAAGGGGCGCTTGGCCAGGGGCTGCTCTACGAAGTGATGAACCTCGCGCGCCTTTGGAATTTGCCCGTGATTTACGTTTGCGAGAATAATATGTACAACGAATATACGCATTACTCGGAGACGACGGCGGGCGAGATCCTGGCTCGGCCAGCGGCATTTGGAATTCCGGCGGAAAGCGTGGACGGACAGGATATCCGCGCGGTGCACGCGGTGGCGAGCCGCATGGTCGAGCAGGCGCGCGCGGGAAAAGGTCCCTCGTTTCTTTTGTGCAACACCTACCGGTATCACGGCCACCACGTCGGCGACGTGAGCCGCGAATACTACCGCGCCAAGCAGGAAGAACAGCAATGGAGGGCCGAGCGCGATCCGATCCAGGTTCTGAGTAAGTGGATGCTGAGCGAGAAACTTGCGGCCCAACCGCAGCTCGAAGAAATTCAAGCCCAGGCCAAGACAGAAATCGACGCGGCGGTTGCCTTCGCTTTGCAGGCCCCGTATCCGGGAACGGATCAGGTGGGGGAGGATGTGTATGCCTGAAGTTGCCGTACGCGAATTGACGATGGCGGAAGCGGTGCGTGAGGCGCTGTCCGAGGAAATGCGCCGCGACCCGAGCGTTTTCATTATGGGAGAAGACGTCGCCGAAGCGGGCACTCCATTCAAGGTCCTGTCCGGAATGGTGGAAGAGTTCGGAAAATCGCGCGTCATCGACACTCCTATTTCGGAACCTGGATTCACCGGCATCGGTGTGGGCGCGGCGATGACGGGGCTGCGTCCCGTCGTGGACATCATGTTCGGAGATTTCCTGACGCTCGTTATGGACCAACTGGTGAACCAGGCGGCGAAGGTGCACTATATGTCGGGAGGCGCCTGGAAAGTGCCGATGGTGTTGCGAACGACACTCGGAGCGTCGCGCCGCTCGGCCGCGCAGCACTCGCAATCGTTGCAGGCTTGGCTCAGCCACGTTCCAGGTCTGAAGGTTGTGTTGCCGTCGACTCCGTACGATGCCAAGGGATTGCTGAAGACGGCCATTCGCGACGATAATCCGGTCATCTTTTTTGAAGACAAAATGATGTTCCGGCTAAAAGGCCCCGTGCCGGTCGAGGATTACACGATTCCCTTCGGCGTGGCCGACATCAAGCGCGAAGGCGAGGACATTACGATCGTGGCAACAAGCAGCATGGTGCAAGTGGCGCTGGGGGCCGCGACGCTGCTCGAGGAAATCGGGATCAGCGCGGAGGTCGTCGATCCGCGGACCACGTGGCCGCTGGATGAAAAAACCTTGATCGAATCGGCGAAGAAGACTTCCCGGGCGATTGTGCTCGACGAAGGCTACGAGAGATACGGCGTAACGGCGGAGCTTGCTTCGGTGATCGCGACGGGCGCGTTCTACGATCTGGACGCGCCGGTGAAGCGCATCGGCGCGATGCACGTGCCAATTCCGTTCTCTCCGCCGCTCGAGGATGCTACGATTCCGACCGAGAAATCTGTCTTCGAAGTAGCAAAGGCGATGTGCAAGCGTTCGTAGTTTGATAATGTGGCACTCTCCAGAGTCTGGGGACAGTTTGATTTATGTAGCGTCCGCCTCCAGGCGGACATCTGCTCGATCCTAAAATGCCAACCTGAAGGTTGGCGCTACAGCGGCTCGACGAAATAGATGACTCACACAGGTTCTTCATCCTGTGCGCATTTTGTATTAATTGCAGTGGAAAACCCACAGGCTGAAGCCTGTGCTACTTACGGCGGGGGTGCACGATGGCATTACCAACACATGGAACGATGGCGGTGGATTGGGAAGAGCGCGTGGACTTTGACCGCTTGCGGCGAGAGAGGCTGGCGCGGGCGAAAGCGCTCCTCGCGAAATCCTCGATGGGCGCCCTGCTGTGCTTTGACATGAACAATGTGCGCTACATTACCGCGACGCACATCGGCACATGGGCACAGGACAAGAACAGCCGCTTCACCCTGCTGCCGCAGAACGACGAACCCCTCCTGTGGGATTTCGGTTCGGCCGCGAAACATCACCGGCTGCATTGCTCCTGGCTCGGCGAGCGCTCACAGGCGGGGATTCCGCTTTTGCGCGGGGCCATGTCGCCGGAGATGGGGCGCGCGGAAGACGTCGCGAAAAAAATCCGCATCGAGCTGGAAAAGCGCGGCCTGCACAAGGAACCGCTCGGAGTCGACATCATCGAGCCGCCGATTCTTTTTGCGCTGCAGCGCGAAGGGATCACGGTGGTCGACGGGCAGCAGGTCATGTCCGACGCCCGCGTCATCAAGACGCAGGATGAAATCACGCTGCTGAACATGTCGGCAATGATGGTGGACGCCGCCTACCACGACCTGTATTGCGCGATGAAGCCCGGCCTGCGAGAGAATGAGGCCGTCGGCCTGGTCAGTAAAGTTCTTTACGACTTGGGATCGGAATATGTCGAGGCGGTGAACGCGATTTCGGGCGAGCGCTGCAATCCGCATCCGCACGTATTTTCGGATCGCATACTGCGTCCGGGCGACC
Organism: uncultured Acidobacteriota bacterium; assembly: GCA_963768275.1. GTDB lineage: Bacteria > Acidobacteriota > Terriglobia > Acidiferrales > UBA7541 > Palsa-360. The sequence continues at coordinate 92,576 of CAVYHH010000012.1, read as the reverse complement.
CGGTGTACTACGACATCCTGCATTCCTACATGGGCTACCGCACATGTTATTACCGGTGTTTCTCGATCGGGTACGCATCGCGCGTGATGGTGGACGCCTACAAGCGCTGCCGCGACTATCTCGATGCGGCGATTTCCCTGATTCAGCCCGGCCGCACGACGGCGGAAATTGCGTCGGTATGGCCCAAGGCGCAGGAGTTCGGCTTCCCTGACGAAGAGGCGGCATTCGCGCTGCAATTCGGACACGGGATTGGCCTGGCGATCTGGGAAAAGCCGGTGATCAGCCGGCTCGTGTCGCTCGAGCATTCGCATGAAATCAAGCCTGGAATGGTGTTCGCCCTGGAAACGTTCTGGCCTGCGAGCGACGGCTGGAGCGCGGCCCGCATCGAGGAAGAAATCGTCGTAACCCAAACCGGGCACGAAGTGATCACGCGTTTCCCTGCGGAAAAACTTCTGGTTGCCGGCGCGCCATACGTAACAGTCGATGGGCCGCTGGAAACCACGCGCGAGCATGACGGACCACCCAGCCGCGAGGTTGTGGAAATGGTCGAGGCCAGCGCCAGATCAGAAGGAATGAAAGTGTCCAAGTAGCGGCCTCTCGAGCCGTTCTAAAAACATCATGGCCCATAGCATCGTTATGCCCGCGCTAGAGATGGCCCAGGAAACCGGCAAGCTTTTGTCCTGGCGAAAAAGGGAAGGCGAGGCCATCGCCAAAGGCGAGCCGCTGCTGGACGTCGAAACCGATAAGGCCGTCGTGGAAATTGAATCGCCGGCGGATGGATTTCTTGCGGGGGTCAAGGCGCACGCAGGAGACGTTATACCGGTGGGCCAGACAATCGCCTGGATCGTGAATGCCGGCGAGAAACCTCCTGTCGAAGAAACCTCTTCTGTTTCAGGCCGGCGTATGGACAGCAAGTCTGCTCCTGCCGCCGCGACCGCATCAAATACTCCCGCTGCACAACCTACTGCACCTCCTTCCAGCGCCCGGATTTCGCCGAAGGCGCGGCGTCTGGCGCGCGAGCATGGGGTTGATCTCTCTCGCGTGCGCGGGACTGGCGGCGAAGGCGAAATCCTGGCCGAGGACATTCTTGCGTTCGTTGCGTCGGCGGGGTCGCCGGCAAGCGCCGCGGCGGCGCCAGCAAGGACCGAAAACCCGCAGGCTGAAGCCCGCGCCACGCAAACCCTGACCCAGGTGGCTCGGCTGATGGCTGAGCGGACGACGCAAAGCTGGACGACTGCGCCGCATTTTTTTGTGAGTCGGGAAATCGACGCGGGGGCGTTGCTCTCCGCGCGCGAAAAATTCGGACCGGCCATCGAGAAAGAGCGGGGCGTGCGGCTCAGCCACACCGACTTGCTCGTTGCGGCGGTAGCGCGCGCGCTGGAAAAACATCCGCTCGTGAATGCCAGTTGGACGGGTGACGGAATTCGCCTGCATCCGGAAATCAACGTCGGCATCGCCATGGCGGTCGACGACGGCGTTGTGGCGCCGGCGATCCCCGGCGCAAACACGAAAAAGCTAAGCGAAATCGCCGCGATGCGACGCGACCTTGCCGAGCGGGCCCGCGCCGGCAAATTGCGCCCTGCGGACATCACAGGCGCAACTTTCACGATCAGCAATCTTGGCATGTACCAGGTGGACGCGTTCACCGCGATCATCGTCGCGCCGCAGGCGGCGATCCTTGCCGTGGGCCGCATCTCCGATCGCGTCGTGCCGGTCGATGGAAAACCGGGAATTCGTCCCATGATGTCGCTCACACTCTCCTGTGACCACCGCGTCTTTGACGGTGCGCGGGCCGCCCTCTTCTTGAACGACCTCGCCGCATCCATTGTTGAACCGGAAAAGCTCCTCTAGTGATAGACTCCCAGAACCCGGGCAGACCTAATACCTGAAGTCCATTGGTTTGAGGCGCAGTACGGCCTCCCAGAGGCGCTCGACTCAAGGAGAATCAACGATGGGTGATACGCCCGCACTAAATCAATCCCCAATCCCCGCTGGAGCTAGTGCGCCGCCAAAAAAGAAACCGTTCTACTTGACGCTATGGGGCCAGGTGCTGATCGGCGTGGCCGTGGCCATTGTGTACGGCTACGTCCGGCCGGAATCCGCGGCTACCATGAAGCCGCTCGGCGATGGGTTTATCAAGCTCATCACCATGGTGATCACCCTCATCATTTTCTGCACGGTGGTCTCGGGGATTGCCGGCATGGAGAATTTGAAGAAGGTGGGGCGCATCGGGGGAAAGGCGCTGTTGTACTTTGAAGTCGTGTCCACACTGGCGCTGTTTGCGGGGATGCTGGTGGGGAATTTGTCGCACCCGGGCGCCGGATTCAACGTGAACGTGGCAACCCTGGACGCCAAAGCGGTGGCCACCTATGCCGGAGCCGCGAAACAGCAGACCGTGACCGACTTCCTGATGAACATTATTCCAACCACCATGGTGGACGCGTTCGCGCGAGGAAATATTCTGCAGGTGCTCCTGGTGGCGATCCTGTTCGGCTTCGCGCTGTCGCTGATCGGCGAAAAGGGCAAACCGGTCGTTGTGTTTTTCGATTCGCTGACTCAGGCGGTCTTCAGCATCGTCAACATGCTGATGTGGCTCGCGCCCATCGGCGCCTTTGGGGCGATGGCCTATACTGTGGGCCGCTACGGAATTGCGTCGCTTGGCCCCCTGGCAAAATTGATCGCCATCTTTTATGTGACCTGCATTGTCTTCGTGCTCGCGGTCATGGGCGTAATCGCCTGGTTTTCTGGTTTTAACATTATTACTTTCCTTAAGTTTATCAAAGAGGAAATCGTCATCGTACTGGCGACCAGCTCCTCGGACCCGGCTTTGCCCACTCTGATGGAGAAAATGGAGAAGCTGGGCTGCTCGAAATCGCTGGTGGGCCTGGTGGTGCCGACGGGCTACACGTTCAACACCGACGGCAGCAGCTTGTACATGACGATGGCTGCGCTGTTTGTCGCTCAGGCCACGAACATCCACTTGTCCTTCGGCCAGCAGTTGACGCTTTTTGCGGTGGCGGTGCTCACCTCCAAAGGCGCCAGCGGCGTGACCGGCGCCGCCTTCATCGCCCTGGTGGCCACGCTCATGGTCATTCCCGACGTTCCCGTGGCGGGCATGGCGCTGCTCCTGGGGATCGACCGATTTATGAGCATGGCGCGGGCGACGGTCAACATGATCGGCAACGGGGTGGCCACGGTGGTGGTGGCGCGCTGGGAGAACGAACTCGACAAGGCCACGCTGCAGAAGAATCTGTCCCAAAGTTACACTCCCGCGCTGTCAGAATAGCGGTACCGCGTGGCGCCGGCGTCCCGCCGGCGGTTTTGGCTTTGTAGAGTTCAGAAAAGTCGCCGGCGGGACGCCGGCGCCACGTACGTTACTTAATTTTCGCGAGCGCCATGCGATAGTAGGAAAGATCGTAGTACTTTTCCGCCGCGGGCGCGGCGCCGTTTCCTCCAGCCTCGATCTCCGCGCGAAGCTGCAAAGTCTTTTTGAAACCTTCGACGTCAAACGCCGCGTCCTTCGCGTACCCGCCGTTCTGTACCATTGCCGCGTACCAGTCGCGTGCGGTGGCCTCCGACAAATTCGATTCCTTCATGACAAGATCGACAACCTGCTGCCGGTTGGTGGGCGCCATCAGGATGCGCTGCCCCTCCACGTATGCGGCAAGATATCGCACTAGCAGATCGGAATTGCCCCGCGTCCAGGCGCGCAACGCAAACGTGCCGCGATCGAGGTCCCACCCGAGCAGCTTGCGCATCGAGCCCAGGCTGACCATCCCGCCTTGCTTGGCGAGAATCGAGAAAGGAGGATTCATGACCGCGGCTGCGTATTCCTTATTGTCGCGCATGGCTTGCAGGCGGAACGGCGTCGAACCGACAGACTTCAACTGATATTCCTTTTCCGGGTGCATCCCATTATTGAGGAGGACTTTTTTTAGTTCCAGCGCGTACGCCGTGTTTGTCGCATCAACCAGAAGCGTGTGTCCGCGCAACTCCGCGATCGACTTGATTCCCGGCTGCGCGATGATTTCGTTCTCGGAACTTTCGGCTCCCATCACGATGACCACATCCACTCCCGCGGAATCCACCATGGCGACATCGTTGTCCACTGCCAGGAATGCGACATCGCCCTTTCCCGCGGCCAGGTCGCTGCGCAAAGACTCAGAACTCGGACGCACCAAATATTCCGCTTCGATCCCATACTTGGCGAGAATCCCGCGCGATTCCGCGATCATCACCGAAAGCGGCCGCGCGAGGCAGAGGATCCGGATCTTCTGCAGCGCCGGCTGCTGCGCAAAGGAAGAAATACAGATTGCCGATGCGATGATCGCCGCCATACCGCAAGGAACGAGCGCCGCCATACTAGAGCGGAGCCATTTCGACCACGGACGTACACTCATGGTTTGAGTTTCTCCATAGCTTTCATTGGTAGAATCGGATTTCCTGGTGCCCGGGGCGGGAGTCGAACCCGCACGCCCCGAAGGGCAAGGGATTTTAAGTCCCCCGCGTATGCCATTCCGCCACCCGGGCATTGGTGTTGTAAGCCTATCTCATGGCATCACCTGCCGCAAGATTGCCAGGTGATCGTTTGAGAGATCACCCTTGGAAACCGATGCATTTCCGCTGGACAACTCAACCCTAAGGCATAATCATCCAAATAGTTATACGGGTCCGCGATTGGGATTAAAATTTTGACCTGCGGCAATCGGGGGCTAACAGTCATAGAGTGTCTAGGAGCAAGAAATATGATCCTCAAAATGGCAGTCAGGAAATACTGGGCGCTGTCGAAGTCCCTTACAATAGCGGGTCTAGGACTGGCGTTCTGCGTCGGCCCCTTGCCCGCCTCCGCTCAACAGAATCAGCCCGGCGAAGCCCAGGCCACCGTCGCATCTCCAGATTCGCAGGCGCAGGGACAGCCGGAAGCTCCCGCACAACCGCAAGACCTGCAGCCGAACACGCAGCCCGCGGGCCAGCCGAACCAAGCCGCGCTCCCGCAGACGCTGACCTTGCCTGCCGGGACCGTTGTTCGCGTGCGCATCGACGAATGGCTCTCGACCGATCGAAACGTGATCGGCGATAGTTTCAGCGGCGAACTCGAACAGCCCATTGTCGTGGATGGCTGGGTTGTGGCGCGCCGCGGCCAGGCGCAAACGGGACGGGTTTCTCTGGTAAAGAAAAGCGGGCACGGCGGCGGAGCTTCCCAGTTGGGAGTTGATTTGCCGGATCTGACCTTGGTCGACGGCCAGCAATTGCCTCTGCAGACGCAACTGTTCCAGACTTCGGCCGGAACTTCCCATGACAGGGACGCAGCCGTAGTTGGTACGACGACTGTCGTTGGCGCCGTGATCGGGGCTATTGCGGGCCGTGGCACCGGCGCCGCAATCGGCGCGGGAGTCGGCGCGACCGCCGGAATCATTGGCGTGATGTCCACGCCGGGCAGACCGACCGTGATTTCTCCGGAAACCGTTCTGTCGTTCCGCTTGCAGGCGCCCGTGACGATCTCGACGGGGAATAGTCAGTTTGCGTTTCAACCCGTGACGCAGTCAGATTACGATTCACGCTCTCCTCAAAGCCGCCCGCGCATGGCAAGACCTGGCCCGCCGCCTCCGCCTTACTATCCTTATCCCTATGCGTATCCATACGCGTTTGCCTACCCCTATCCATTTGCTTATTATCCAGTGCCCTTTTTCGGGTTTGGATATTACGGAGGCTACGGCAGATTTGGCGGATTTCGAAGGTAGCAAGTCGAGTAGCACAGCCACTCTTGGCTGTGTGGTTTTGTGAGTTGCACGCACCGGCTGACCGAGCCAACTACGATCGCAAAACCCGCACAGGTCCGCCGCGGCGGATGCCTATGCTACTAAAACCTGCCTCGCACGGATTTTTTCCGCATACTATTAAGGCATTGGCATGCTGGATTTGAAACTTTCCTAGACTCTCTAAAAAAACAGTTCACAGCAATCTCAAATCCTACCCGGCGATCGCGCTGCGCGTTGCGTCTTCCTTGCCTCGCGCTGCCGTGATGGCCCGCCACGCCCGCAAAGTTTCTCCGACCGTCCACGCTTGCGCAATGCAGCCGTTCGGCGTGAATGGCGCGTCACCGTCGAAAATTTCGCTGGCCGTGCCAAGCCCGGCGGCCTTGATGTGTTGAAACATCGGCTCCAGAAAAGACATCGCTTCTTCGGCGTTTTGGTACACGCGCAAGTGGGCCAGCGCGAATGGACCGAGAAGCCATCCCCACGCCGTTCCCTGATGGTAGGCGGCGTCGCGCTCCTCCGGGCTTCCAGCGTAGAGCCCTCGGTAACCTGCCTCAGTCCGCGCGAGGCTGCGAAGGCCGAACGAAGTTAGAAGTTCGCGCGCACACACTTCCACGACGGCGCGCTGCTGCTCCGGAGTGAGAGCGGTTTCGGGCAGCGAGACCGCAAGAATCTGATTGGGCCGCAGCGTGGCGTCTTTGCCGTCGGGACTTCCAGGATCGTCGATCACATCAAAGCAAAATTGCTTTTCAGAATTCCAAAATTTCACGAAACCGGTTCGAGAGCTTTGCGCGAGCCCTTCGTACCACGCGACGTTCCGGCCCAGGGCTCGCGCGAATCGCGCCATCGCCGCAGCGGCATTGAGCCATAGCGCATTCACTTCGACGGGTTTTCCAATACGCGGCGTCACGACGCGGTCGCCAACCTTCGCATCCATCCAGGTAAGTTGCACGCCCGGTTCGCCTGCATAGAGCAACCCGTCCGCCGGATCGACGTGGATGTGGTAGCGCGTGCCGCGCACGTGTGCGTCTAGGATCCCGTCGAGCACGGGATGCAATTCGTGCAACAGCCCGATGTCGCTGGTCGCCTCGAAATATTGGCGCACGGCCTCGAAGTACCACAGCGTGGCATCCACCGTGTTGTAGACAGGCGCTGCACCCGCGCGCGGAAATTGATTGGGGAGCATGCCTTCGCTCACGAAGCGGGAAAACGTTCGCAAGATGTTGCGCGCCAGCCATGGCCGCCCTGTCGCGAGACACAATCCCGGCAGCGCAATCATGGTGTCGCGTCCCCAGTCGCTGAACCAGGGGTATCCCGCCAGGATCGTCTTCGCATCGGCCGCGCCATCGAGCGGCCGCGCCGCAATAAACTGATCTGCCGCGAGCACAAGTTGCTGGACGGCCGGCGGAGGCGCCTGCGCATTTCCGTTGTTCGCTGCAAAGAACCGGTCGAGCAGCGCTCCTGTTTCAAACTGGCGCTTCACAAAGACGGCCTCGCCTGTGAGAGAAGGCGTCGCCGCCGTGCTCGCGACCATTGTGAGCGATCCTCCCGGAGCAATCGTCGCCCGGAATTCCCCCGCGAAAAAGTGGTCGGTGCGGTCCGGAAGCCCGCGCGCCCGCTCGGCAGCAAGGTCGAAATTGCGGTACCAGTCCTTGGCAGGCAGTGCCGTTGCCGAGTCGCTCAACACATAAAAAGGCGTCGCGCCATCGGAGGCCACGACCTTCAACCCGCTCTCGACCGGCGTGACTTCCATGGGCCGAGTCCTTCCGACGGTAACGCAGTGCTCATCTCCATAGTCCGCCAGCACTTTGATCGACAATTCAACGGGAGAGCCGGCGCGAACGAGGCGGTACAGGACGTACGTGGTGTTCGCCCCGGATTGCATGAAGATTCGTTTTTCAAGCAGCGCATCAGCCAGAGCAAAAGTCCAAACCGGAGTCGTCCCTTCCAAATGAAATCGCTCGATGTTGCGGTAACCTTCCGGAGCTACCGTCCCGTCCGCCCAGCGATTCGTGAAGAGCGAAAACTCCTGGGAGGCATACCGCGCCGTTTCATCAAGCTTCGCGACAAGAAGAGTGCGGCCGAGGGGCGGTTGAAGCGCAGCAACCAGCAGTCCGTGGTAGCAGCGCGTCTGGTGCCCGGCAATCGTGCCGAGCGCGTAGCCGCCGATGCCGTTGGTCACCAGCCACTCCCGCGATTCCGCGGCCTGCAAGTCACCGCAAATGTCGCGGCCGAAATCGACCTCGGAGGGAAACGCCGGCGCGGAATGATCGGTAGGAGGCTTCACAGTGGAATCATGGAGCCTGCCTGGGGTTTTGGGCCAGAAAAAAATTGGCCCATCTGCCGGGGAGATTCGAGCGCGTCAACCTACGCCGGTGTTAGCCTATTGAATGGACTGCCAAACCGGCCAAGTATTCGCGTAATGCCCTGAAATCAATAGGCTTGGTGAAACAGGCATCGCAGCCTGCTTCCTGGATGCTCTTCAGCTCTTTAAAAGAACCGAGCCCAGTCACAGCGGCAATCGGCAGATGAGCGAGATGCCTTTGCTTGCGTGCCCAGTGAACGAGCGTCAGGCCACTCTTATTCCCCAGATGAATATCCAGGAGAACGACGTCCGGCAGGGGTTCCGTTGCAATGCCTACGAAGCCCTCTTCCAGAGTCTCCGCAAGGATTGCTTCATGGCCCTCGGATTCAAGCCAGGTCTTGAGGAGATCGCGATATTGAGGATCATCATCCACTACAAGGATCCGCTGGTTCATTCAGTTTCCTTTATTTTGGGCATGGCCGCAGTCGTCAATCGCTCGCCCAAACCGGGACACCATGACGGTCATACTATCGTCCCAACCGCGATATGCCTTTAGTCCGACTGCCAAGATTGAAGCCATGAAAGCTGCATTGCACGTGGAACAGAAGTAGCTATGCGGAACTGACGAAGGCCAGCAAAAAGGTCACGTTTACACCGGTCTGAGAAGGGATTCGATTTGCGCCTGGCGTTTTGTGGTCAATGCGGAAGCTACTTCTGGTTGGGGCGGGCCACGGGAACCGGTTCCGCATGCTCTGCGCCCGATTCCAGTTTGGCAGCCCACTCGGACAGATGATCGAGCGAGGTATCGTGCGTGCGGTCGAGATGGAGGGGTGTAATGGAAGCCGCGCCTTCGAAGATTGCCGCGTAATCGCTTTTCGGATCGATCCCTTCGATATGCTCCTGTTCGAGGAGCCAGTAGAAGCTGCGCCCGCGCGGGTCTGTGCCTTCCTGCAACACATTGCGCGTGACTTTCTTGGATTGGCGCGTGACGCGCACGCTGCCGTTCCACATCAGCGGCACGTTCACATTGAGAAGAACGCCTTGCGGCATGCCCTCGGCCAGCGCCAACTGCGCCATATCACGCGCGAATTTTGCAGCCTGCTCGAAGCGGAATCCCCTGCCCTTATGCGACACCGAAATGGCAATCGCCGGGATGTGATTGATCGCCGCCTCCATCGCCGCGCCCACCGTCCCGGAATAGAAAATATTTTCGCCCAAATTCCCGCCGCGGTTGATCCCGGAAATCACCAGGTCCGGCCGGTTGGGCAGCAATTTATTCAGCGCCAGAATCACCGAATCCGCCGGCGTGCCCTCGACCGCCCATTCGCGCTCCGCCACCTGCTCCCAGAAGATCGGCTGCCGCAGCGTCAGCGACTGCGCGGAAGCGCTGCGTTCATGGCTCGGCGCGACCACGCTGATCGTCCCCAGCCCTTCGACCGCCTGGACCAGCGCGCGCAAGCCTTCCGCTTGGATCCCGTCGTCGTTCGTTATCAGAATATGTGCCATATACTTCGTTAGATGCGGGAGTAGCCTAGTCCTTGCAAGCCCAAAATGTCCTCAGAAGCTTCTTTTTGCGTGCGCGGAAAAGTGGCCGGTTACTCAATCCGTATCTCACCGGCAAACAAACTTTGTCCCACCTTACTTTCGCATTTTAACAACAACTGCGATACGCCAACAAGCTGCGGGGAAAGAGTGGTTTCCTAATATGCGATGCGCGAATGGCGGGACTAAAAACGGTAAGAAGTATGAAGAAATGGTCGGGACGACTGGATTTGAACCAGCGACCTCACGCACCCCAAGCGTGCGCGCTACCAGGCTGCGCTACGTCCCGACCGATCGCGTTGCAACATGTTTGTTGTAGCCCGCCTATGAAGAGGCGGAGTTCTTGGCCTATTTCATGGAGAGTCCCCGCGCCTAAAGACGCGGGCTACAACAATGCCAAGCGTATCACTCGGATTCGAGGACCGTCAATAAGGAGCGAAGCGAGTCGCGCAGGTCGAGCAGGGTCTTGCGGTTGAGCGATGCAAGTTGCTGCGACACCGCTTGCGGCGCGGATTCCCCGCCGTGCCCTTGGGCCTCCGCGGCGGCTGCACCGCCGTTTGCGCCGTTTGCCCCAGGCGCCTGATCGCGCAGGTGGCGCCGCGCGCCCGCGATGGTAAAACCTTCGTCGTACAAGAGGCGCTTGATCGTGAAGACGGTGTCGATGTCCTCGCGGCGATACAGCCGGTGCCCCTTCGGGCTCTTGACCGGCTGGAGCATCGGAAACTCCGTCTCCCAATAGCGCAGCACAAACGGCTTCGTGGCCGTCACACGGCTGACTTCGCCGATCCGGAACAAGCTCTTGTCCGGAATGGCCGACTCGGGATGTCCGTTGCCTTGGATGCCTTCCATGGCTTTTAAACCTCGCCCCGCTCAGGCCCTAATCCTATTCCGATTTTGGCGGGTGTCAACGGGCCAGTGGAACAGGCTTCAGCCTGTTGGGTTTGCGCTCGTGTTGCAAACGGAAAACCAACAGGCTGAAGCCTGTTCTACTTCTGGCGCGTGTAAACGCCCTATGTCGCCGTCCTCGTCCGGCTGGACGGGCGCGTTCCCCGCTCGCGCTTTTCCTTCAGGCGCTGGAGGAATCGAATGGGCGTGCCGATAAAATCAAAACTCTTGCGGAGCAGATTTTCGAGAAACCGCTCGTAGCTGAAATGCAGGCGCTTGGATTGATTGGTGAACAAAATAAACGTCGGCGGCGAAACGCCTGCCTGCGTCACGTAGTAAATCTTTACCCGGCGCGCGGCGGGCGAAGTTCCGCGGTCGAGATCGACTTCCGCGACCCAGCGATTCAGTTCGCCGGTCGAGATGCGCCTGCGCCGCGCGTCGGCGACGCGGTCGATCAGGTCGAATAGTTTTTCGGTGCGTTCGCCGGTCTTCGCGGAGACAAACACAATGGGCGCGTAATCGAGAAACTTAAATCGCGTGCGCACGATTTTTTCATAGTCTTCGATAAGTTGCGCGGGATCGACTCTTCCCGTCACCGCTTTCTTGCGCACGACCGAAGTGTGCTTGCCGCCCCGGGCTTTTCTTGCCGCCTGACGGTAGGAAGATTCCACTACATGCGGCTTCTTCTCTTGATGTTCCAGTTCGCGCGCGGCCTTTTCCGCCGCAGCTTCCAGCGCCAGGTCCCACTTGTTCATCACGATGATTACCGAGCGTCCGGACTCCTCCGCGTAACCCGCAATGTTGGCGTCATTTGCCGTCACTCCCAGGCTCGCGTCGACAATCAGCAGCGCAACGTCGGCTTGTTCGAGATGCCGCCGCGCCATCATGACGCTCATTTTTTCAGCGACCAGATTCGTCTTGCCCTTGCGGCGAATCCCAGCCGTGTCCACGAACCGGTACGTGCGCTCTCCGTGCCGCACCACCGTGTCCACGGCGTCGCGCGTCGTCCCGGGAATATCCGAGACGATGGCCCGATCCACGCCCGAGAGGCGATTGAGCATCGTCGATTTTCCGACGTTCGGCCGCCCAATGATCGCCACGTTGACTTGCTGGTCTTGTTTCTCGGGGGCAGGCATTTCTTCCTGCATGGAACCGGCAGCGGCGAGCCGCGCCGTAATCGCTTCGAGCAGTGTGTCAAAACCATAGCCGTGCTCCGCCGACACGGGAAACACATCGTTCGAAAGCGCGTAAAACGGCGCGGCGAGCGATTCCTGCATCTGCGTGTCCACTTTGTTGGCAAGGATCGCCAGAGGCTTCCCTGTGCGCCTCAGGAGGCGCGCCAGCTCACTATCCAGCGGCGTCAAGCCCGCGCGCACATCCACGACCAGCAGCAGCTGAGCCGCGCCTTCAATGGCCACCTGCGCCTGGCGAAGAATTTCGCGCGGAATGGCGGCCTTGTCGTCCGGCACGATCCCGCCCGTGTCGACCACTTCGAACGAACGGTCCTGCCAGGTCGCCGTCCCGTAGATGCGGTCGCGCGTGATCCCCGGCTCGTCGGTAACAATCGAGCGCCGCGTGCCCGTCAGCCGATTGAAAATTGTGGATTTGCCGACATTGGGCCGGCCAACGATCACTACCGAAGGAAGTTTTTCAGTCATTATTTTCTGCCGCTGAGGACACCACGAACCCAAAACGGGAGGCTCGGAATCCACTAGTCTATCCTACCAGCCGCGGAAACAGAAGGCGCAAGGCATCTCTGTGAGAACTCATTTCACCGGCCTCGTGTAGCGCCAACCTTCAGGTTGGCATTTTTGAATCAGGCAAATGCCCGTCCGCCGCGCCGGACGGGCTCTACAGAAACCAAATCCAGGCACAGAATTATTCTCGCGGTGTCTAATCGCGTAGTGAACATTTTTGCGACGCGAGGAGGCGGCCATGGACTGGAACCTGATGGGCATGCTGCATTCGATGAGCGATACGGCAAAGGGAGTGGTGGTCATGCTGCTCCTGATGTCGGCGATTTCGATTGGACTCGCGGTGGAACGAGGATTGCGCTACGCCGTGGCGCGTAATCAGTCGCGCGCGTTTGTGCGGCAAGTGACTCCCGTGCTCGAGGAAGGAAAGCTCGACGAAGCGATTTCCATTGCTGTGCGAAACAAAAAGAGTCCAGTCGCCAGCATAGTGGCCTCAGGCCTCGCGGAGTTTCAGTCCGCGCCGCCGCAAGCTTCCAGCGCGGAATCAATTGATGCCGCGGAGCGCGGGCTGGAACGCTCCGTCGCGACGATTCACGCGGAATTGAAGCGCGGGCTTTCCGGCCTCGCAACGATCGGTTCAACCGCTCCATTCGTCGGCTTGTTCGGCACAGTGGTGGGCATCATGAATGCGTTCCGCGCTTCCGCGCCGGCGAAAGCGGCGGGGATACAAAGCGTCGCCTCCGGAATTTCCGAGGCCCTGGTGACCACGGCTCTGGGTCTGCTCGTCGCCGTGCCCGCCGTGTGGTGCTACAACTATTTCACAACGAAAGTGGAAAATTTCGATGTAGAAATGGAAAACTCGTCGATGGAACTAGTGAGCTACCTCGTCCGCCGGGCGCCGCGTGAAACGTCTTAGTAGGACGGGCTTCAGCCTGTCGGTTTTCGCATGCTCAGCAATCCAAACCCGACAGGCTGAAGCCCGTCCTACTCACCCTACGGCAAATTCTCGATCTTCCTCGCGTCCCCCGTAAGTTGCAGGATGTGCATCCCCGTGTTGGCGCGATCGACGATGTAGATGTAGCCGCGGTCGTCCACTTCCACGTTGTTGGTCTGGATGGCGATCTTGCACTTCGCCGCATCGCCCTGGCCGACGCAGCGCTTGTCGGTGGCGTCGCTGATGGCGGGAATGTAGTAGGCGATTTCCTTGGGGCTATACGGATCGCGCACGTCGACGGCGCGCACGCCGGCATTGAAGTACGCGACGAAGATGATGCGTTTGTAGAAGACCGGCGTCATGCTTTCGTTCGTCGAGTGCGTGCCGAAGCGCCCGCCGCGGCTGCAGAAATTGCCGCTCGCCTCGGGCACATACCACGTCGAAACACCGAAGATTTTCGTTTCCGTGGTGATGTCGAAGATGTGCATCATCTCTTCCGGCGCATGGCACTCATTGTCCGTGGTCTCGCCGACGATCACGAGGAAGTCCCGCTTACTGATGGCCGGGCCCCATTTCGCGAGCTCCGGCACATCCACTCCCAACATCGGGAAGGTCGTGTGCGCGCCCACATCCGGCGGCAAATCGAGACGCGCGACCATGGGCGATTCCAGGTTCGCGTCGGTCGGATCCTTGGGACCATGGATGAGTTTGTCGCGGTCCAGAATTTCGATCATGCCTTTACCGTTCGTGCCGTATCCCGCGTAGATGCGATTGCCCTTGGGCCCCGTGGAAATCACGCCGTGCATGTCGGTAGGCACCGGGCCGGTCGAGCCGGGTTGTTGGCCGGGCAGTCCGAAATTGCGAACGAGTTGCGGCTCCGACGGATCACTCAGGTCGTAGACTTGCCCCATTCGTTTCGTGCGCCAGCCGGGCGCGCCGGAAACGAGGTACGCCATGCCGCTATCGCACTCCCACCAGCTCTTGTGCGTATCGACCAAGCCGCTCTCGACTACGGTCAAACGGCTTGGCTTGGCGGGATCGGACACATCCCACACTTCATGGGAGGAGGTGCCGCGGGCGCGCAGCAAATACACTTTGTTCTTGCTGGCGCGAGGAAGTTCGCTGCCGTCGCACACGCGCGTCATCTGCGCGCCGCCCGATTCGCCCGGCCCCGGAATACGCGGATCGCCGGGAATGTGCGCGAGATATTTGGGATTCTTCGGATCGGTCACGTCCACGATGGACGTGCCATTGTCTTCCATTTGTCCCGTCAGCGAATTCATCGACGTGCCGCCGTGATGGCCGATATATGCAATCCAGCGATTGCCCTGCTTGTGGATCGTCGGCTGGTAAGCGCTCCGCCCCTGCAAATCGTTGTAGCCGACCAGCTCCATGTTCTTGCTCTCGGGCTTGCTCTGAGCGAGCGCGCGAATCGACAGGAATCCGGCCAGCGCGAGACTGAAGATGATCATTCTTGCCGTAGTCTTAGACAGAAAACCTTGACGGGACATGTGCTCTCCTAGTCCGAGACCGCCGCAAATTCGACAGGGCAGCGCACGGATGCAGAATCTGAACTCCAATTTAAAAAATACTTTTTTCGCTTTTCGGCTTCACCGTGACTTACGGGCGGATGATATCACTCCTCGAAATGAGCGAGGAAAGAATCTTTGGGTCCGCAGCCGCAAACGAAAGAATGCGTGCCCGCTGTGCTACCGTTCGCGCGAATTTTGTAACAGTCAAAAAAAGCATCCCATGCGATCACCTGTACTTTGGTACAGGTATCGCCTTGGCTAAGCCAGCGGGCGGGCTTTTCTCCCCGGAGCCGCACCCTCGTTAACATTATGGTGAATGTTCCGAGGGAGGAAACATGCGAACAATTGCCTGCCGGTCCTGGTTAATCCTTTCGGTTCTCGGATTTTTTGCGCCTCTTTCTTTTGGACAAACTACAAGAGAGCCGCTCTCTGACCGTGAAGTGCTAGCTCTGGTTGCCGGTAACGCGCTCAGCGAGAACATCGTTCACGAGATCGAAGCGCGCGGATTGGCCTTCCATCCTGACGACGAATTCCGCTCACTTGTTACCGAGGCGGGTGCCAACTCCCGCATCATTGCGGCACTGAACACCGCGAAGACAAGCGACGCGTCCGCTCCCGCCGAAATCGATGGGATGAAGCAGTTGCTCCAGCATCTTGCCGAAGCAGGAAAATTCCTGCGGAACAAACAGTATGGCGAGGCGACGCAGGAATTGACAGCCGCTCTTCAAAACGGCGGCGGCACCGAAACCGGATTTGTGATGGGAGAGGTGCTTCGCGCGCAAGAGCAATGGGGGAACGCGGCAATCATATTCAGGGAAGTTCTGCGCCAGGAGCCCGATTTTCCGGAGGCGCATACCAAGCTGAGCTACGAATTGTACCGCATAAACGATGGTGAAGAGGCGCTCCGCGAAGCAAGAATCGCACTGGCCGAGAATCCGAATAATGCGGAAGCCCACAAGAATGCGGGCCTGGCGCTGCAAATCTTGAATCGGTTCAACGCTTCCGAAGTGGAATACAACGAAGCCCTGCGCCTCAAGCCGGACTACGAACCAGTTCGGTTGGACTTGGGTTTGCTCTTCGCCAACCAGAGCAAATACGATCGGGCCATCGAGGAATATAAGAAGGCCCTCATCCTGGATCCGGACGATGGGAATGCGCACTACGCCCTTGGCGCGGAATACGAGCAGAACGGCAATCTTGATTCGGCCATCCACGAATACCGCGAGGCAAAACGGCTGAATCCGAGAATGTTCGACGCCCGGTCAAGTCTGGGCCACGCCCTGATGGCCCGCCGCATGTACGGTGACGCAGTGAGGGAATTTCGGGAACTGGAAGCGATGTATCCGGATTCTCCGATTTGCCACATCTGTCTGGGCAACGCGCTCTTTGGAATCTCGGACCTCCAGGGTGCGGAAAAGGAGCTACGCACAACGTTGGCACTGGATCCTTCTGAACCCTACGCGCACGAGGGCCTGGGCCGTATCCGCGAAGAGCAGAAAGACTATGATGCGGCCTTGGCGGAATTCCGGCGCGCCGAACAAATGGACGACACCTTCTACCGGGCGTTTATAGGAGCGGGGAGGGTTCTGCTGCAGAAAAAAGATTTTCCCGGCGCCGTGAACGAATTGAAGCACGCCGAGGCTCTCCAGCCGAGTGATGCTTATTTGCATGATCTTTACGGCCAGGCACTGCTGGCCTCGGGAAACAGTGCCGGTGCGATCACCCAGTTCAAGGACGCCATCGCACTGAGCCCCAAGCAAGAACAGAAGGCGGTTGGCGTAGCGACGGCGTTCGTGCTGGAGGCTAACCTAGCGGAAATCCGCCTGGAACTGGCAGCAGCATACGAAAAGGATGAGGACTGGATCGATGCTCTCGATCAATTTCATCAAGCCGCGCTGATCGATTTCAGGCCGGAAATTCAGTCCCGGTACAAGGAGGCTCAGGATCGTTTTAAGGTGCACATCGCCGCTCTGAAAGCCTCCGGAAAATCCGCGGAGGCCGAGGACTTGCAAGCTCGCCTTCGGGTCTCAAACGTGGGCCCTAATATTTCCCAAAGACTGGACGACGTCATGCATGAGGGTCACGTTGCCGCCATGTCCGGTCACGCCGATGACGTGGAAAAAGATTTCAAAGAAGCGGTTGAACTGGCCCAGAAGCTGCAGCCACCCGACGACCGGCTGAAAGTCTCACTTCTATATCTCGCAAATCTGTATGCGGGGAGAAAAGACTACGCTCGCGCGGAGGCTGCGTACCAGCAAGCGCTGAAAGTGACCGGGCAATTGCACGGCGCAGAGTCACCGATGATGGATGAACCGCTGCAGGAGCTCGGCCACTACTCGCTGACCCGACAGGATTACAATTCCGCTTTCGAGTACTACTCCCGCGCGGTCGCGATAGATGAAAAGGGGTATGGAGAAACAAGCAACAAAACAGCGGACAGCCTGAGAAAGCTGTCCTTTGTCTTCCTCGCCCAAAGAGACTACGCCAAAGCGGAACCCTACTTGCTCCGGGCAGTGCGCATCGACGAATCGCTCTACGGGCCCGAAGGGCGGGACATGGACATTGTATTGACGGCTCTCTCTAGTCTTTACGACAAATGGAACAAGCCCGAAAAGGCCGAGCCTCGCTACCGCCAGATGCTTGCCATCCTCGAAAAACAGTACGGACCGGACAGTCCGGTCCTGGTCGGAACGCTCGCGGATGAAGCTAGGATGCTGCGTCAGTTGGGACGCGCGGACGACGCCGCAAAATTGGAGGAACGCGCGCAGGCGATCCGAACGGCTATGGGCCAACCGGATGGGACGCCGTCAGCCCTGGCCCCCAATTGACCTCGGCAACTACGAGTGTTTCGCGGCCGTGCGGATGATAGCGTCCTCAGGAGCATAAAGAAGGACGCTGCGGCTGGGCACGCCCGCGGCAAGGCGGCGCAGGCGGTAACGGAAGGGACGGGCGCCCGCACCGCTCGAATCCGCTTCCAGGCGATAGTAAGCGTCGAAATACCGAACCACGCGTGGCGGTGTCCAATCTAGCTTTCTGCGGCAGGCGTAAATCTCTAGCATTTCCCCTGATTCATCCTTTGAGAAGCATAGCTCGTCCGGAACTTCCGGCAGCCTTGCTGTGCGCACGCGTTCGCTGATGGCGCCCGCAAAGGAAGAGACGTTGGCGCCCGCACCGGCCCCATCCTTGCGCCGGCGAAACGGGCCGAAGATGATTTTGTCGGCCAGGAAGAGTGGAAGAATGCCGCAGGAATTGCCGCCAAACGCGCCGACGCAGAGCCGTAAGGCGCCCTCTATGCCGAAATACGCAACTAGCCACGTCACGGGATGCATCCACCAGACGATTAGCGCGGCGCCGCCGATATCTTGAGGCCGGACCCCGGGGCCCATTTTTCCGCTTAGCGCCACGCTCACGCCATTATCAACCCAGGTTGACATGGCATAGGTATACCAATACATCATCGCCACCACGGCAAGCACTGCCTCGGCAAACCCGCTGATCGCCGTGGCCCGCCGCCACACGACATTTTTGGCGAAGGGGAGCGACTCCCGCCACGGCACTGGGAAGATAGCGAAAATGGATCCGAAAAAGTAAGTCCACATGGCTGCTGGATTTCAGTCTACGACAGCTCGGCGAGAAACGGTTTTAAGCAAGGAAGGTAGATTTCCAAACAGTAATCAATAGAGGCAAGACCTCAGGAATGGCAGTTGATGCCGGATGATCCGGCAAGATTGTGGAGCATGGTGGCTACGGCTCCCCGAGTCTGTTAGATTTGCCGAAATGCGATTTTGGGCACTGTGCCTTGCCAGCTCCAGATTCGGTTCGGAATAGTTCCTCCAATGAAATATTTAACCCCATTGGCGCGTACTACCTGATGGATGCGAGGAGACATCCCGAGGGGATGAGCCCCGCGGAACAGGCCGTCGCTCAGGAGCGGATCGCCCAAGCCAAGGCCGGCAACGCGGAGGCTTGGGGCGAACTTTATCGCGAGCACGCGCCTGCGATTTTCCGGTTCTGCCGCCGGGCGATGCCCACTCGCGAGGACGCCGAAGACGCCACCATGGATATTTTCATCAAGGTCCGGCAAAAACTTTCGCAGTATGACTCCAGCCGTCCGTTCAGCGCGTGGCTGTACACCGTGGCCGCGAATCATTGCTGGGACCTGCTGCGACGGAGAAAACTGCGGCAGGGCCTGGAGACGGGCGAAGTCGAGAATATGCCGCTGGAGCATCCCGATCCCGGCCAGCTCGAACAGCTCATCGCCCGCCGCAGCGGCCAGGAAGTGAGGCGCGCGCTCGACAAGCTGCCGGCGCGCTCGCGCATGGCGCTCGTGCTGCGCTATTACTCGGACATGAGCTACGACGACATCGCCGCAACGCTGGGAGTGCGCCGGACGTTTGTGGGCGTCGTACTGTTGCGCGCGCGCCACCAGTTGCGCGAGATCCTCGAAGGGCAAGGCGGCGCGAGCTTCGCCACGGGAGGTGGCGCGTGATCCATTTTGACGAAATGGCCTGCCTGCTTTACCTCGAAGGGCAACTCGATCCGGCGCGCTCGCGAGAAATGGACGCGCATATCCAAGAGTGCGCCTCTTGCCGCGATCTGCTTCACGCCCTCGAACATGAAACGACTTTGCTTTCGAGCGCACTGACCGAAGACACTGAGCCGATGCCCGCGCGTCTTGCGAGCGAGCAGAGCCGGAGTTTGCCGTCCTGGGTCTGGACGCTGGCATTCGCAGCTTTTGCGGCGGGCGCGTACTGGTTTTGGAACGATGGTATCGGGCCCTGGTTCGACCAATTGAGCAATGCGGGCTTCGGCAGCACAGATGTATTCAGCATGATTGTTTTCAGCGGGGCATTCTGGGAAGGATGGAGCGACATGATTGACGCGATACAGATTGGGGCTTTGATTTTGGTGGCGATCGTCGCGATCGGATGGATCCGGCGCCGGTTGCGGCGTTCCGTGGCGATTGCCGTGGTCATGTCGGCGCTGCTGTTCGCTCTGGCGCTGCCTCAACAGGCCGGGGCGGCGGAAGTGCGGCGCGGCCGGTCTATCCTCGTTCCCGCGGGTGACGTAGTTCACAACGATCTGATCGTCGCGGGCCCTTCGGTAAGGATCGACGGCACAGTGGAAGGCGACGTGATCGCGTTCACGCGAAACCTCACTGTGACCGGGCACGTCACGGGCGACGTGATTGCGTTCGCCGGAGAGACCGTGATCGACGGAAATGTGGACGGAAATGTGCGTGTATTTTCGCGCAGCGTGATCCTCCAGGGGATCGTCGGCAAGAACGTGACGGCATTTGCTAACTCGGTCGATCTAATTTCCAAAGCAACTGTGAGCGGCGGAATGATCGTGTTCGCGGCCGAAGCGGACCTGGACGGCAAGATGCAACGCGACCTGCTTGGAATGATTGGCAGGACGGATCTTGATGGCTTGATTGGCGGACAGGCATGGATACGCGGAGGGAGCCTGGTGGTGGCCTCGACTGCGGAAATTCGCGGGCCGGCCACGTTCGAGGGCCCTCAACAGCCCGTCGTAGAAGCGGGAGCCAAGCTGGCAAGCCCCATCCGAACCGAAATTACGCAGGAGATTCAGCGGACGAGGCGGTCGGCAGCACGCGTCGTGATCCGCGCCATATTCGGTTATGCGGGGGCTTTGGTGGTTGGAATTTTGCTTCTGGTCATTTTCCCCGGATTTTTCCGGGCCACATTGCGCGAGACGGGCAGCATCGGTCTCCCCATCGGGATCGGGGCGCTGGCGCTGATAGCGGGAGCATTCCTGCTGGTTTTGGGAGTGCTCCTGTTATTTGTCGGTGTGGGCGCGGGAGTGGCGGGCGCTTTGGCCTATGCTCCCATTCTGTACGTCGCGCAAGTGTTTGTCGGCACATGGCTCGGAAACAGGATCATGGGCGAAACGGCTGCGCTCACAAGCGCGGTGGCGGGCAGAATGGCTGTGGGCCTGCTGATCCTCCACGTCGCGCGACTCATCCCCATTCTCGGCGGACTCGTCGGGTTGGTCGTCCTTCTGTGGGGGACAGGCGCCGTCCTGGCGGGCTTCTACCGGATGTCGCGCGTGGAGAGCGCGCCTCTTCCCGCATAAATTTTGCTGGAAAGATTGTGGGCCGGAACAAGCGGTACGTCCGTTCCGGCCCATTTCCATTTTCAGGGACGGAATACGCCGACATTCTGCTATTTCAAAACGACCTTGGTGGCGACCAAGGGTCGAGTCGCGCCACTCGCATTGAACAGCGGTCCGCGCACCGAAACTAAGTCGGATTGTCCGATATCCCCGGAATTGATGGTCTTGCCGATTTCGAAATAAATCGGCGGCGGGAACAAGGATGTCTGTGCTGTTATCGCGGTGATGCCAGCATGTCCGAGAAATAGAGACGGCAGGTCGATAAGAGAGATACTCGATCCACCCGACTGTACCGTCGCCGTAATGCGCGACGAGCGGAGCCGCACGCGATCCGCCTTGAGCAAGATAGGCGTCGAACCGCTGTTTCGGCGGATCGAAACTTGCTGCCCCGGCACCAGGTCAGTGGGCGCAGCGAAGGGAGAGGGGAAATTCGTGGGATTCATCTGGGCGCTGTCCACGTGAACAAAATCAACGTCAAAGGGCGTCTGGGGCGGAGTGGAATACTGCACGGTGATGGGCTGGCCAATACTCAACCCCGAGACCGGCGCGGACATGGTCTGGATCACGATGTTGAATTGCTGCGACCCCACATTCGTGCTGGTGATGGTGCCCTCTACTTCCACGTCGCTGCTGTCCGCATCCTCGAAGAGGATGTTCCGGGCCAGAATCGATCCGTCGGACAGTATGCCTATATCCACGCTGAGGATTTGATTGTTCTGCAGGCACGCGAAGCCGGACGTCGTGCACAAACTCGTGGGAAAGAATGTCGACGTATTGTCCACTTTCAAGGAATACGTTGCCGCCGCGTTCGTCAACGTAAAGGTTTTGCTCGTTGCGTTGATGCTTCCGACCTGGCCCACGACGTCTTCGGCGCCGACTTGGGGCGCGCCGATTCCCGCAGGCGTGAAAGGAGTGACTGTCGTCCCGGCACTGAAGTCCGCGCCCAGCGATGTGTTAAGCAGATTCTCCAGGTTGACGTCAATCAGAAGTCCCGTGGTGCTGGAAGAAGCGATGGTGAAGGCCGTCAGGGGAACGGTCGTCGACAGATTTGCCGTTGTGGTCGGCGCCATCGTGCAGATCAATGACGTGTCGCACGCCCCAATTTTGCTTCCCGCATCGTTTTCGATCGTGAGCGAGGGATTCGCGAACGTGAGAGTCACGGACGTGTAATTTCCCGCGGGGATATTCGCGGCCGTGGCGATGTACGCGATGTCAGTTTGGAGCCGGGTCAGCTCCACCGTCGTCGATCCGGAAAACAGGGAAACGTTTCCGGGGGCCAACGTCGCCCCCGTCAGCGTTACCTCGGCCGAGAGAATGCTCACGAGCGATGGAGGCGTATCGGTCATGGCCAAAACTACCGACGAGTTCCCGCTGTTTTGCGGCTGCGAGCCAAACTGATTGTTGCCGCCGCAGCCCGCTAGCGCGGCGCAGAGGATCAACATAGCAATTGGCCAGATCGTTCGAATTCGAAGCATGTTACCCCGGTGCTCTCGACCCCATGACAGGCGCGCGCGAACACCCCTTGCGCGGCGCCAGTTCGGATGCCTTGACGGCACGTTCAAAGCTAACACAGAGCGTGGTTTACGACCGGTAAATCCAATCGTGAGGTGAGCAAAGAGTTTCTGTCCCGAAGGCCAGCCTTTTGGTAGCACAGGCTTCAGCCTGTGGGGTTTGGTCCCTGCAAGGACGAACCCCCCCACAGACTGAAGTTTGTGCTACTTGATGCCAAAACGGAAGCGGCGTCCCAGCCTAGCCGGGACGCCGCTTTCACTTTGATTTGCATTCGAATGCGATTTACTGGGCCTGCCCGGTGGCGCGCAGCAGGAGTTGCGTACCGCTATCTAAGTGGACGTTCCTGGTTGTTGAAACGATCATGGATCCCTGCGTCGCGCTCGACGCCGCGGAATTGATCGAAAGACCCTCCAGGCCGAATACGCCGCTGCTGTTGGAAGCCAGCCGGCCCGTCGAGGTCAGCCCGCCCGCGGCGCCCGATGAGCGCGTGACCGTATTCAGCGACCCTCCGGCATTCACGGGGGCTGAACTGGCAGTGTTCATGACGGTGCCGGTCGTTGCGTTAGCCGTAGCATTCGCCGTTGAAGCTACGCCGCCGGCAAGACCGCCTGCGTTCCGCGCCGAACCTTGGACTGCGCCCATCCCGCCACCAGAAGTCATCGTATCCTCGGTGCCAGAGGTAGCCGCCGCGGCGGATTGCGCCGACGCCAGAGCCTCAATGGAGGCGTTAAAGGACACTTCCTGACCGTTCTTCAGCACGGCGTGATCGAACACGATGCCGAGTTGGGACTGCGTCTGCCCGTTAGCTCGCGCCTGCGCTTGCGTCACGTGTCCGACCAGGTGCGTGCCCTTCTTCAGAACGACCTTGCCGTCCTGCTTGATGTCCTCTTCGGTGCGGACTTCCACCTCGTCGCCGGGCTTGCTCCTTTTCGCGTCAAGGGAAGTCGCCAGCGACGCATCAATCTTCGTGCCGTTGGAAATGTTCAGGGAATTGTTGCCTGCATTCGCGGTCGCCGACGCGGCGGATGACGTTGCAGCCGAGCTGTTGCCGGAAGCCTGCGCGCCGGAATTGTTTGTCTGCACCGCAGTTTGCGAC
This sequence comes from uncultured Acidobacteriota bacterium, assembly GCA_963768275.1. GTDB lineage: Bacteria > Acidobacteriota > Terriglobia > Acidiferrales > UBA7541 > Palsa-360. The sequence continues at coordinate 69,185 of CAVYHH010000012.1, read as the reverse complement.
TGCGCCGAGGCGCCCGTCTGGCCCGAGGCCATTGTTTGCGCGGCAGTTGTCCAGGCACCCAGCATCCCGATGGCAAGCAATGAAAGTATCTGCTTCATATGAAAATCCCTCCTATCAGCCGAGCTATATTCCCGCACCCACTTTTTGTTCCCCGGTTTTGTCATTTGAAAGTGCATGGCCCAAAGGAGCAATTCCCTCGCCAAGGGTTAATTGCTGATTGTTCATTTAGTTAGAAGGTGGGTTCGTTTTAAGCGGCGTCGGGAAACCGAGTCATTTTTAGATGGTCGAGCAATTTCTACGGAGGTAAAAATCTTCCACTTTTTGCCCCAAATTGGAACGCGCGAAGCAAAGAAAAAGAGAAGCTAGACAAGGCCCAACGTGTGTCCCACCTGCGCGATAATTTCACAAGCGCGGTCCAGGTCGGCGCGCTTGTGCGTCGCCGTCACCATGGCGCGCAGACGCGCCTTGCCTTCGGGTACCGTGGGAAATCCAACCGCGGGAATGTAAACACCGGCATCATACAGGCGACGCGAGAATTCAAACGCCTTCGCGCCTTCCTCAACGTGAATGGGAGTGATGGGCGTTTGGGTCGCGCCGGTGGAAAAGCCGAGCTTTTTCAGGCGGCGCTGGAAGAATTTCGTATTTGCCCAGAGCTTCTTGAGCAACTTCTCGCCGTCCGGGGAATCGAGCAGCGTGAACGCCGCCTGGCACGTGGCCACTACGGAGGGCGGGTGTCCCGTGGAAAAAAGAAAGGGGCGCGCGCGGTGGTAGAGAAAATCGATCAATTCGCGCGAGCCGCAAACGTATCCGCCCATCGCGCCGATCGCTTTGCTGAGCGTGCCGACTTGAATGTGCACGCGGCCGTGGCAGCCGAGATGGTCCACGGTGCCGCGCCCGCCGCGGCCGAGCACGCCGGAAGAATGTGCGTCATCCACCATCATGATGCAGTTGAATTTTTCGGCGAGGCTGCACAATTCCGCGAGCGGCGCGATGTCGCCGTCCATCGAAAAGACGCCATCGGTGATGAGCAGCTTGTGGCCGGGCCAGTTTTCGGTTTCCTTGCAGAGGCGCTCGCAATCGGCGACGTCCTTGTGCTTGAACACTTTGATCGTCGCGCGCGAAAGGCGGCAGCCATCGATGATGGAGGCGTGGTTCAACTCATCGGAAAGGATTAAATCTTCCTTGCCAAGAATCGCCGCAACGGTTCCCGCGTTTGCCGTGAAGCCGGACTGAAACACCACGCACGCTTCCGTTCCTTTAAACTTGGCGATCTGCTCTTCGAGCGCCATGTGCAGATCCATTGTGCCGGCGATGGTGCGCACCGCTCCCGCGCCGACGCCGTGCGTGCGGATCGCTTCGATGGCGGCGCGGCGCAGGGCCTTGTGCGTGGTCAGCCCGAGATAATTATTTGAACTGAGGTTGATGACTTCTTTCCCATCGAAATGAGCGACGGGCTTTTGCTCGCCTTCCAGCACGCGCAAGCGGAAATGCAGGCCCTTAGCTTCGAGGTCGGCGAGTTGATCGTGCAAGTAGGAAAGCGGATTGGGATTCATTGCGGTTCCAGTCTTGATTTCTCACTGCAATTGTGATCGCAGGTTTTGTGGCACAGGCTTTAGTCTGTGGGGGTTGGTCCTCGCAGGGACTAAACCCCACAGGCTGAAGCCTGTGCTACTTGAGCTTCTCCCAACGATTTCTATTGCACGCGCTCGAAAGTGTAGCCCGCAGCATCCAGCGCGGCGGTCAGGTCCGCGACGTGCTCCGGCCCGCGCGTCTCCATCGTGATGTCGATGACGGCGTCTCCCAGCACGACGCCGTAATAGGCGCGGTCGTACATCGTTTCCACGATGTTGGCCTTCTGGTCGGCGATCACGCCGGCGAGCTTTTGCAGCGCGCCGGGATGATCGGGCAAATGGATTCGCAGGCGGACGAGGCGGCCGTCCTTGACGAGCCCGCGCCGGATGATCAGCGAGAGGAGCGAGACGTCGATATTTCCCGCGCTGACCAGAACACCAAGCTTCTTTCCGTGATTCGGTGTTTTCTTGTTCAGGAGCGCCGCGGTCGCGGCGGCCCCGGCGCCTTCCGCGAGCATTTTTTCTTTTTCGAGCAACTGAAGAATCGCGCTGGCGATCTCTTCCTCATCCACGGTCACGATTTCGTCCACGTATTTTTGGACGAGCGGAAACGTCAGCGTGCCCGCGCAGCGCACGGCGATTCCGTCCGCGATGGTTTTGTTCGCGGGCAGGGTCACGAGCTCATGTTTTTCGAGCGCCGCCTTCATCGAAGCGAGCCGCGAAGATTGCACGCCAATCACTTTAATCTTTGGATTGGTTTCTTTCACCGCACAGGCCACGCCGGCGATCAGGCCACCGCCGCCCACGGGAATGATGAGCGCGTCAAGGTCGCCGTGCTGCTCCAGCATTTCCAGGCCGAGCGTTCCCTGCCCCGCGATTACCGCCTCATCGTCAAACGGATGAATGAACGTTAGACCAAACTGTTTGGAACGGCGAACCGCTTCCTCGCACGCCTCATCGTAATTCGCGCCTGCCAGAATGACTTCCGCTCCGTAGCCGCGCGTGGCTGACACTTTCACGAGCGGCGTCGTCAGCGGCATGCAGATCTGCGCCTGGATGCCGCGCTTGGTCGCGTGATACGCCACCGCCTGCGCGTGATTTCCCGCCGATGCCGCGATCACGCCGCGCCGGCGCTCGTCCTCCGAGAGCAGGAGAATCTTGTTCAGCGCGCCGCGCTCCTTGAACGCGCCGGTCATCTGCAAATTTTCGAGCTTCAGGAAAATCGAGTTCCCCGTCTGCTGCGAAAATTTTTCGGAGTGCACGAAGGGCGTGACCACGATCGAGCCCCGGATGCGTTCCCGCGCATCCTTGATCGAACGAAGCGTCACCATCGGCAAAATCCTGACAGTTGTTTTTTAGTCATCGAAAACGGCTCAGTGTATCTCAGTGCGCTCGCAGGCTCCCCTGTCACAATCCGTCCGGGAGCGAAGCGCTATAGCATTACATAAGCGGCGGGCTTAGGCCAACCGGTTCCCTTGCGTTACAGCCGCGGACAAGTTCGCTTGTGTCCGCCGATTCCGCCTTGTAATCTTTTTGCAGAGGCCGAAAATGTCCGGCACACGCATCCCCAGAGTCTTATTTTTCGCCATTGTTTTGGCGGCGATTGCGCAGACCGTTCACGACTATCCGCTGCTGCCGGACCGCCTGGCCTCGCACTTCGGCGCTTCCGGGATGCCGAACGGCTGGATGACGAAATCGCAATTCTTCTTCACTTTTGCCATCGTGCTTCTGCCGGCGCTTGCCGTCGAATTCTGGGTGTCGCACAGAATCGCGAACAAGCCTGATGCCAAGCTCAAACTGCCGAACAAAGAATACTGGCTCGCGCCTGAGCGCCGCGCGGAAACGTTCGCCTATTTTGATAGTTTTTTTGCCTGGTATGGCTGCGCTTTCCTGTTCGTGGAGGTGTTCGCCATGGGGCTGGCGATGCGGGCGAATTTCGATACGCCGCCCCAACTTCCGACCGGTCCCATTGTTTCCGTGATTGCCGGATTTCTTCTCTACAACGTCGCAGCGGTGATAGCAATGCTCCGCCGGTTTTCAACGCCCCGATAAAAGGGAGCACACGGCAAGAATATTCTTCATGCTGCAACTTCCGCCCTGTGGTAGCGACGAACTCGGATTTTCCTTTCGGATTTCAGCGCCTGAGCAAGATCGAAGTTGGATTGCATCCGGAGCCAGGTCTGCGCGGTACTGCCGAACGCTTTGGCAAGGCGAATTGCCATTTCGGGACTGATGCCGGCGCGCTGGTTGACGAGATTGTTCAGCGCCTGCCTGGAAACACCGAGAATTTTGGCGCCAGACGTTACGCTCAATCCGAGCGGTTGAAGGCATTCTTCGCGGACGATGCGCCCGGGGTGAGGCGGATTCTTCATTGGCATGCTTCTATTCCTTTCCTAATGATGATCAATTAATTCAACGTCAAAGGCGTCTCCATTCACGAAACGAAAAATGATCCGCCAGTTGGCTGGAACGGTAACCGCCCAGAATTCCCTGCGGTCGCCTTTTAGCTGATGCAGGCGATAGCCGGGAAGGTCGAGAGCTTGCGGGGTGTTGGCAGCGTCGAGCGAGGCCAGAATATTTTCGACTCAGTGAATGAGATCTGCCCCGATTTGGCTGCGGTCGTTACGTTCAAAAAGCCTTTTCAGCCCCCTGTGCCTGAAGCTCCGGATCATTTAAACTAAAGTGTATAGTGACAATTGTCCCTTGTCAACGAGGAGAATCGCAAGCTGGGCGGAGTCGCCAAACCCCACCGGTCTGGCGCGTGAACCACGCTTCCGTTAAAATCGCGCCCGAGCCGATTGCTCCATCCTGCGCGTTTGTCCGGACAGGAGTTTCTGTTGAGCTTCAGCCAGCGCCTGAAGGAAATCCGCGATGGGTTCGAGCCTGCCTTCTGGGTTGCGAACCTCAGTGAAATTTTCGAGCGGCTTTCCTACTACGGCGCGTTTTCCTCGCTCGCCAACTATCTGCATGAATCGCTGAATATTCCCGTGGAGCAGACCGGCTCGCTTGCCGGGCTGTTCGGAGGCATGGTCTGGTTTCTGGCGATACTTGGAGGGGCGGTGGCGGACCGGCTCGGTTTCCGGCGCGCGCTGTCACTCGCATACTTGATCCTGGCGTGCGCGTATTTCCTGCTTGGATCGCTGGGAGCCGCATGGATGGCGCCAGTAAGGAGCGCGGTGCCGCTCCTGTGGCTCCTGGCGTTTGTCCTGGTGCTGCCCGCGCTCGGCATCTCGATGGTCAAGCCAAGTGTCGTGGGGACTACCGCGCGCGCGTCGCGCGAAAATGTGCGGTCGATCGGGTATTCGATTTACTACACGCTGGTGAATGTCGGCGGAGCGGCGGGGCCGTATGTTGCGTCGTGGGCGCATCGGCGCCTGGGAGTAGAAAATGTTTTTCGCGTTTCCGCGCTGAGCGTGCTGCTGATGTTTTTCGCCGTGCTCTTGTTTTTCAAGGAGCCCCGGCGCTCCGGCGAACTCCCAGCCGCCAGCCTGGCGGATACGGCGCGAAATCTATTCACCGCAATGACGAATCCGCGCTTCATGCTGTTCCTTTTGATTTTTTCCGGCTACTGGATCGTATTTTGGCAGCAATACATCGTGCTGCCAATTTACATTCACGGCTACATCGATCCGCATGCGGATGTAGAATTGATTCTGATCACCGACGCCGCAACCGTCATCTGCCTGCAATTTCTCGTCACTTATTTAACGCAGAAAATACCCGCTTTTCGAGCCATCACGATCGGCACATTGATCTCCGCGCTCGGCTGGCTCATCGTCGCGTCGCATCCCGCCGTGTGGGCGGTGGTGCTGTCCATTTTCGTGGTGGCGCTCGGCGAGATTATGCTTTCGCCGCGCTACTACGAATACGTTTCGCGCCTGGCTCCCCCGGGCCAGCAAGGAACTTACATGGGCTTTGCGTTCGTGCCCATCGGAATCGGATCGCTCGCCGGAGGATGGCTCGGTGGCAGGCTGATGCATCACTACGGAGAAGTCGTGCAGCGGCCCGCACATGTGTGGTGGGCCATCACTGGAATCGGGATTGCCACGACCCTGCTGATGTGGCTGTATCACTTCGCGGTAAAAACGGCATTGCCCGCGGCGACGTCCTAGAACTTCCTTCCCTAACTTTCCTCCAGGGCGCAGAAGTAACGAAAGCATAACACTCTTCAAATAAGGTCTGCGACATCGCCGCGCTTCCATCGCATGATTGGTTTGTCATGAATAAGCGTCTCTTCGTCGCGTTGGTGCTGGCTGCCGTTGCGCTGATCTACGGCAACACGCTTGTGAACGGGTTCGTCTCGGACGATGAACTCTACATCACGCGCAATGCGCAAGTGGTGGACGCTTCCCTGCACCGGTTGTTCACGCCCAACCCGGTCAGCAACGTGTTTCGTCCGGTCACGTTCGCCACGTTTGCGCTGAATTGGAAGCTCGGCGGGCCCAATCCGGTCGGATACCACCTGCTGAATCTCCTCCTGCACGCGGGCGCGACCTGGCTGCTTTACATTTTGCTCTTGGAGTTGATCGGGTCCACTCCCGAAGGCAAAACCATCGCCATGGTTGCCGCGCTGTTGTACGCCGTCCATCCCATTCATACCGAAGCCGTGGCCTGGGCCGTGGGGCGAGCGGAACTTTTGGCCGCGGGCTTTCTTTTTGCCGGATGGATTCTGCATTTGCGCGATCGTCCCTACGCATCGCTCGCCTGCTTTGCATTGGCGATGCTGTCAAAGGAATCAGCCGTCGTATTCTTCCCGCTGGTGATCCTTGGTGACTACGCGATTGGCAAGTGGAAATCGCGCCTCCAATACGCTCTGGAAGGCGGGCTCACTCTGCTTTACCTCGGATTGTTGTGGAAAATTCAGGGAGGGCGGTTCGGCCAGACAGGAATTTCATTGGAGGACAATCCGCTTGCGAGTGTTCCCGCCGGATGGAGAATTCTGAACGCAACGCGCGTGGCGTGGAAATACGCCGCCCTTCAAATTTATCCGGCTGTGCTCTCCAGCGACTACTCCTTCAACCAAATTCCGATGTACCGGGATTGGCGCCACACGCTCCCCGCGGCGCTTGCGGCCGCTGCAGCCGCCGGCGTTTGGATTTGGGCGGCACGAAAGCGGCAGGCGGGATGGACCCTCGCGGGCGCGATTTATTTCGCGGGCTTTGCGACTACGGCGAATATCCTGGTTCCCACTGGGACGATCATGGCCGAGCGGCTCGCGTATCTTCCGTCCGCGGGATTTTGCCTCTTATTGGCGCTTGGTTGGAATTGGCTTCGGCAAAAGAAAGCAGACTTTGGCCTGGGGATTACTCGCCACAATTGCATTTACTTTTTCCGTGCGGACGGTGGTGCGAAACCAGGACTGGAAGGACCCTCTTGCTCTATTCTCTTCCGCTGCGCGGGCCGTCCCGAACAGCGTCAGAGTGCATGTCAATCTTGGGACCCAATACGAAGCACTCAATCAACTGGATTTGGCTGCCCAAGAATATCGAATTGCGTTGAGCATCCTTCCTGACTCTGCCCCGGCGCTGGCAGCTTATTCGGGGCTCGAATTCCGCCGGGGGAATTATGAGGCTGCCCGCCCGATGATGGAAAAAGCATTGAGCCTGAGCGGAAGGAACAGCCTCGATTACGATTTTATGGTCGTAACGTATTCCGCGATCTTGATAAAGATGCATCAGCCCGACAAGGCTCTTGAAAACCTAAACCGCGAAATTACCGAATCGCCTTTTTACGTCCAGGGTTGGATGACGCGCGCCGCGCTTCATTACCAGCAAGGCGAATTAGCGGCGGCGCGCGCGGATGCGCACAAGGGCCTGAGCCTTACTCCGGACGATCCGCACGTGCAGGATGTTGTGCGGCGGCTGGATGCCTCCAATGTCCCTGTGATTCCGCAATGAGATAAGGACTCCGAAGTAGGCTACGGGAGGATATTCGCCGCGAGCGAAACGACTTGCTCGGCGATGGCCAGGCTTGAGGTAAGGCCTGGCGACTCGATGCCGATCAACTGGATGGCGCGGGGCACGTTCGTGTCGCGCGCGATCACGAAATCGGCGATCCCCGCGTGGCCGGGCGGAACGAGCTTGGCCCGGATACCCGAGTAGGCGAGCTGCAAATCGGCGGCTTCGATTTCGGGCAGCATGGATTTTGCGCGGCGAACGAATTCCTCGATGGGCAAGCGGTTTCGCTCGTAATCGTTTTTGTCCGCTACATAATCCGCGGTGGGGCCGACGAGGACCGTGTCCCACAGCGTGCGCGTCAAGTGAACGCCGAGGCTGAGGCCGTCGGCGTGCGGAAGCGGGTAAACCAGATTGTTGATGAGATACGATTTGGCGCGGACCAGCTCGCAATATTCTCCCCGCACGGGATAGATGCGGTAGTCGCGGTTTCCAAGCATCGCTGCGATTTCATCGGCGTAGAGCCCCGCACAATTGATCACGCAGCGCGCTTCGATTGTCTCCTCAGATGGTTTCGCGCCCTCGCCGGCATCTCCCTCAACGAGTGTCACTGCAATTGAATCCGCGCGCGGGTCAAGCCGCACAACGCGCGTGCGCGTCAACAAACTTGCTCCCTGATCCGTGGCCAAACGCGCCAGCGTTTTTATGAGCTCCTCGGCAGAGATGATACCGGTCGAAGGCACCTCCAGCGCGGCGGCGGCTTCGATGTGCGGCTCGCGGGCGCGCACCGCAGCGCGGTCCACGACGCGCAAACCCGCGACGCCGTTAGCGCGGCCGTTTTCGGCCAGGCGTTCGAGTTCCGCTACTTGCTTCGCGTCGTGAGCCACGACGAGCTTGCCGCAATTCCGGTGCGGCACATGGTGCGCGGCGCAGAATTCGTAGAGCATCCGGTTGCCCGCCACGCACAAGCGCGCTTTGAGCGAGCCGGGCGGATAGTAGATGCCCGAATGGATCACGCCGCTGTTGCGCGTGCTCGCGCCCATGCCGAGCTTGGGCATTTGCTCGACGAGAAACACGTCGCTCCAGCGCTGCGAAACCGCGCGCGCCACGGCGCAACCCACCACGCCGCCGCCGATGATCACAATGTTGGCGCGATCCATGGCAAACAGAATACTGGAGGTTGGAGGTTAGAGGCTAGAGGTTCGAAGAACTCCAAGAACTAAAAATGAACATCCTCCCTGCTGCATTCAGCCAGCATTTGTGGTTTGAAACGCGCGCGCGAGGGTGTAGATATATGCCTTGCCTGAATTCTCATTCAAACGATCGAACCCTTCGGAGGATTGCGATGCCCTGGAAATCTTGGTGGAAAGCTGCTTTTACGTTCGCGGCGCTGTTTTTGCTGGCAGGAAATCTCGTTGCGATGTCGGCGCAGACGCGGCCTGAGGCTCCGGCGTTCGACGCGTCTCGCATGACCATGCAGCCTCCGCCGCCGGAGGGAGTCGCCATTCGCGCCGGGCGCCTGTTTGACCCGCGCACCGGGACGAACCTCGCGAATCAGGTGATCGTGATTCAGGGCGAGCGCATCACGGACGTGGGTCCGGCGGACCGCGTGAAGATTCCCGCGGGCGCGCGCGTGATCGACATGAGCGGCGCGACCGTGCTGCCGGGCCTCATCGACCGGCACGTGCACCTGATGCAGAATCAGGAGCCCAACGATGCGCGCGCGCTTCTTGTGGGGCAGCATTACGCGCTGGCGGATTTATTTGCCGGCTTCACCACACTCCAGGACATGAATTCACCCTTCACGTATGCCACGGTCGAATTGCGAGACGCGATCAACAAGGGCGTGATCGTCGGCCCAAGGTTGCAGGTCACAGGCCCCGGGCTCACCCCCAGAGGCGCCACCTACTATGCGGCGCCGTCCGAAGTGGGTACGTTCGGCCAGGTTCCGGGGATGCCGGTCTGGCAGAACTCGCAGAACATCAATTCACCGTGGCTGGCTCGCGCGGCCGTTCGCGAACACTCGCACTACGGGACCGACTGGATCAAAATTTACGACACGGAAGACTATGAAGGAAGCGGTTATCCAGTGCCCTCTGGCGGGGGCGCCTTCATGCCGGACGGCAAAATGATCACCGTGCCATCCATAACCCTGGAGGAAAATCAGGCCATCGTCGACGAGGCGCACAAGAGAGGATTGAAAGTTGCCTGCCATGCCTATGGCGGCGAAGGATTGCGGAACTGCCTCGCGGCGGGCGTGGACCTCCCCATCCACGTGATTGTCGGCGTCACGGGCGCTCCGGGATTGGATGATGAAACGATTCGACTGTTCAAAGTCCCTCTGGCGGATGGAACGCTTCGCCCGGTAAATCAGACGCTGTGGGACTTGGCGGGGCCTCTCGACGATATCGATATGAAAGTGAGCGGCGGGAAAGCTTCGCGTTTCCGGTTGACCGAGCTGAGTTTCAAGAGGCTGGTGGCCGCGGGAGTGACCCAAATTTTCGGAAGCGGGGCGTACACCGTCGGACATGGCGTACAGGCGTACCAGTTCGGACTCTATGTGAAATGGGGAATGTCACCGGCGCAAGCTCTGCGGATGGCAACTAGCGATGCCGCCGCAACCCTCAACTATGACCTGGGCAAGCAAGTCGGTTACGTCGAAAAAGGAAGATTCGCCGACCTCGTTGCCGTTTCCGGCAACCCGCTCGAGGACATCACCGAGACGGAGCGCGTGAAGTTCGTGATGAAGGGCGGCGTGGTGTTTCGCAACGAATTGAAGTAGCGAAACGCTGTTTTTACGGCCGCGTATCGCACAGGAACTAAGAGTCTGCCCCATAGAGCGAAGAATCGCTCTTATTATCTAGGCTAGTCCCGTCAGGGACGGAAGAACGTAGCCCACCGCGCGAGCGGTGGGTCCGCGTGAGGGCAGAGACCCAAGCCCCGTAGGGGCGACACACGGCGACCCAGATGTGCCGCCCCTACGGGGCTGTGAAGGATCGCGCTCTGCACCCCACCGTTTCCACAGTGGGCTACGTTGTGACATCCCTCCGGGACTTCGAGCAACACAAAAGCAGTATGCCACACATAAACAGTGGCCGAGATTTTCTTCACAGCAGACTCCTAACATCTTCAAAAAGCGAGACGGGCGGTCCAGCTCTCCGTGATGGATACTGAAAGCTGGACCGCCCGTCTCTTTGTTTCTAACCGTCATCCCCTCACGAAGCCGAAGATGACCTTAGGTTTTTTCAAGCCAGTGGCCGGTCCGGCCGAGCCGGACCGGCCGAACCGACTAGAAGGTGAGCTTCAACCCAACCTGCATCACGCGCTCGCTGCCGGAGCCGATGAGCGGGTTGCCGGCCGCGAAGTCCGGCGTCAAGAAAGAAGCGCCGAACGCGGTGTTAGGACTCGGGGTATTGCCAGTGTTGACGGAACTGGAAGCGCCAGAAGGATTAGCCGCGATGGGATGGTTGAGGACGTTGAAGACTTCCCAACGCGCCTGGATGCCATAGCGCTCCTTGAACGTGAAGTTCTTGAAGATCGACATGTCCCAGTTCTTGAAGCCCTGGTCGCGAAGAATGTTTCGGCCCATGTTGCCGAACGTTCCGAGCGCCGGAGGCGTGATGAACGAGTTGCCGTTCGGGGAGATGTAGCAACCCGCGATTTCCAGCGGAGTGCCCACGGCTCCCGTTTGGCCGGAGTGGGTCTGGCAGGCGCTAACTTGCGCTGCTGTCGCTGGCGTAGTGATGCCACCGTATGGAGTTGTAATCGTGCAGGACACATTGCCATTTGCGAAAGGCAATGCCGGGGCAGGCGAGGGTGGCTGGTTCACTGTGCAATCCGGGAAACTGTTCTTCCCTGACGGGAAGTCGGTGGGGCTCCCGGAAAGGTTCCAGCGGTCTGTATTCTCGCCCGTCCCGCTGAAATTGTCGTTGTTGTCGAAAGTTTGCCACGGCTGCGCGGTAGCAAACGTCACGATGGTGTTGATCTGCCAGCCTTCAAGCAACTGGCCGAATCCCTTAACTCCGGGAATGTTGTAAGTCGCTGTGGCTGTCAGGCGGTGACGGACATCGAAGTCGCTGCTCCCGTATTCCGCGGCAAGATTGGTGCTGTCCTGCGGGTTCAGGCCGAAGCGATTCAAGGAGCCGTTGTCCAAGCCATGACCGTACGTATACCCAACGTTAAACAGCAGGCCGTGTGACAGGCGCCTGGTCAAACTCACTTGCAAGCTGTTGTAGTTGGAATAGTCGCTGTTCCCTACCTGGTAGATGTACCCCAGGTACGGGAACTTGTTAAAGTACGGCCGAGCTTCCTGGATCGCCTGCCCACTTCCTGAACATGAATCAGACGCTATGCAAGGCAGCGGGACACGCGCATTCGCAGGTCCGGTCCCACAAACATCGGCCAACTGCGAGGAGGTAAGCGAATTGAGGCAATACGCTGCTCCAAGTGGAGCCTGGTTGATGTCCGAGAAACTCAGGAGCCTGTAACCGTGATTGCCCACGTACTCAACCTCGAGAGAGAGGTTGGGTCCAAAGGCATGAGTCACGCCCAAGTTGTAGTTGATCACAAAGGGCAACTTGAGATTCTGATTCACAGACATGAGGGAACAAGGAGATGCGGCAGCGCCTACACCATCTCCGCACTTCGGGCCGCCCGTGCCGCCCGGCAGGACGGTTGCCTGCCCAGGAGCGCCGCAGGCAGTCGGGACGGAAGGATCCCAACAGAGCTGGTTAGGACTGTAGCCGACCGAGCCGAGATTGTTCGTTCCGCCTCCGAAAGACGGGCAACTGATAGATGGAACCAAGGCTGAAATCCCGCAGGAGATGGCAGCCGCCGTCGGAATGGCGTTAATGGCGGTGGAACCGTTACCCTGCATATTGAATTGTCCTTCGAACGTTTCCAGTGTCCACGTCTCGTGGATGAGGCCGACTCCCAGCCGGACGACAGTGTTCCCATTGCCCTTGACGTCCCAAGCCATGCCAAGACGCGGCTCGAAGTCAAAGGGATCGGGCTTCCAGATCGTGCCGAACCCCGGCTGTCCTTGCTGGACCATACCGGTCGGCGAGGACGGATCGAAGTTGCCGATGTTGTTGAAGGCGTCCTTCATCGGCGTCAGGAAGGTATAGCGCATTCCCAGGTTAACAATCAGCCTTGGGGTCACGCGCCAGTCGTCCTGGATGTAGCCGGCATAATTCATTGCGGTCAACTTTGAGAGCGGCTGGCCGCTGAGGAGGGTTGCACCCGACAAGGCTCCTGCGAAGAAATCTTCGAGCGACGTGGAATTGGCGATAACAGCCGGATTAATCCCGCCGCCGAGGAAGTTGAACCGGCCGCGTCCGTTGTTGAAGACTTCCGCATCGGCTTCGAGATGGGCAAATTCGCCGCCGATTTTGATGGAGTGCTTGCCTTTCAGGACGGAAACCGAGTCCTGAACGTCCCAATATGGATTAGGAGTAAAGTATTGGGGCCGGTTAAATGCGGTGCCGATTACAGGCGTGCCGCCATTTCCAAACCCAGCGATGACGATACTCGGCAGGCCGCCGGCAAGGGGATTCGTTACGCCCGTGTTGACACCGTAAGTGCTGGCGGGAGAGTTCACGTCGACGTTGACAAAGTCAAACGTGACGCGATCGTAGCCAAACCGCGCTTCGTTCACCACGGTGGAGCTAGGCGTGTAGACCCAGCTCGAAGTGATCGACATCGAGCGGATAGGCGCATTGTCCTCCGCAAGTGGGTTAACGAAGGCGTGATCTTCTCCCAGAGAATTGTAATGGCCATAGAAGAACATCCCATTGAGGGAATTCTTATCATTCGGATGGTAATCGAGTTTCCCGACCCCGTTGTCGCTGGTGTTCAACGTTGGGAAGGTACTGAGGAAGCTGGTTCCCGTACCAGTATTCGGGAAAAGATTTCCCGTGCAGACCGGAGTCGCACCCGCGGTGCATCCCGCCAGCTTCAGGCTGACTGCACTGGGTGTGAGTCCCGCGCCTTGAATAGCAGTGATCGCGTCGACCATGCTCTTGGCGGCGTTCCCTCCAAGTGTCGCAGTGGCCGGGACCGAAATCCCTCCCACGAAACCGATGAGCGAACGCAAGCCTTCATATCCTCCAAAGAAGAAAAGCTTGTCCTTTTTGATCGGCCCGCCTACCACGGCGCCAAACTGCTTCAATTGGGCCGGCGTCTCCTGGCACGAACCATCTACGATGATGGCGCAGCCGGAAATGGGATTGGCCACGTTGAAGTAGTTCCGCGCATCCCAGTTTTGATAACGGCCGAACGCGTACGCGTCGCCGTGAAGTGTGTTGGTTCCCGACTTGATGCCGACATTCACGATCGCGCCGGCTTTCCAGCCGTATTCGGCCTTGGGATTTTCCATCAGGTTGAATTCCTGAATGGCATCTACCGGCATGATCGTCGCTCCGTCCGTAAACGGGCTCGGCATGTTGATCACGGGGCGGGCGTCAAAGAAGTTGGCGTTGATGATGCCTTCGATGAGCCACACCGATTCATCGGGACGCACGCCGTTGGTGCTCTGCGTCCAGGGTCCGCCGCCGGGCTGGAGCATGACGCCGGGGCGCAAACCCAGCAGGTTCTGATAGTCGCGGCCATTCAATGGAAGGTCGATAATGTCCGCGTTCTCAAGCGTGCCGCCCTGAGTGGCATTCGTGGTCTCCACCAGCGGGACGGATTCGGTGACCGTGACGGTCTGATTTTGCTCGCCGGGCTGTACGGTCAGGTCGACTCGCACTTCGTGGCCGACCTCGATGGTAATGCCTTGACGCTCGATTCTCTTGAACCCTTTAGCCTCGACGCGGACTGTGTAGTTCCCCGCCGTCAGGTTGGGGGCGTTATACGCGCCCGCATCGTCCGTGGTCAGGGCTCGATTGATGCCCCTCTCCGTGTCGATGACGGTTACCGTGGCGCCGGCTACGACGCCGCCGCTTTGGTCGGTGACAGTTCCGAGAATACGGCCGAAACTGCCTTGTGAAAACGCCGGAAGACAAAGCAAAAGAGCAGCAAAGAGTCCACCCAACAACTGCACGGCCTTCTTGCTCCGCGCACCCCAACATCTCTTACCAATTGCTATTGCTGAATTCATTTCCGGACCTCCTGTCCATGACTGTCCAAATGAATCGCTTCTGAATCTGGCCCCTTACCCCACCCGTAACTAGGTTCCAAACGCTCAAATACAGAAACAACCGGAAACAATCTTCGGCGTTGCCGGTATGCGTCACCGTGAATTCCGGCCCCGCATGAGTACAGTTGTGACTCCGGCCACGCTTATTCCCAATACATGTTCAGGATAAAAGTGGATTGCTCCGTATGGATGGCACACCGCGCGATCACCCAATTGATCGCGCATTGCTGCCGGTACTTCCGTTCAACGAGCACCCCTGGCAACGTATCCCATCCCCACTCACCACCGCTCTATTGTCGAAACAATAAAGCACCCACAATCTATGGAGCGCGCCACTTTTATATGTGTCGCATTTTTATTCCTTGGCGGAGCAGAGTCAAGTCTTATTTTTGTAAACTTCAGCCCTCGATATACAGGGATTCCTGTAGGTCGCTACAGCCCTTAAAGCCGCAACCAAGGCTCTATTTTCAGCATCTTACCTAACCCACCGCGGCCTGCAAGGAACGCGAGGATGAGGTCGAGGATCCTGGACCTTTCGGAGCGCCGGCTCCGGTTTCGGCTCCACTAGAAAGAATATTAAACTGTAAACTTCGGCGCGCGCCGCGTATTCCAACTACTCGGTTGCGCCCAAGGGGAGGAAGTATTGCGTGCCTTTGACCGGCTCCTGCAAGCGGCGCAGGAGTTGCTGGAGGTCGGCGTTGCGCTCGACGAAATCGATTTCCGAAGTATTGATGACGAGCAGGTCCGAAGAGGAGTAGCGGAAGAAGAAATGCTCGTAGGCGCGCACGACTTCCTCGAGGTAGGCGCGCGAGATTTGTTTTTCCGCCGGGGATTTTTTCTTGGCGATGCGGTCGCGCAAGACCTCGGGAGTGGCCTGGAGATAGATCACCAGGTCGGGCGGTTTCAGGGCCGCCGCGAACATTTCAAAGTAACGCTCGTAGAGCTTCAACTCCTCGTTGTCGAGATTGATGTAGGCGAAGATCTTGTCCTTCTCGAACAGAAAGTCGGAGACCAGAGGCGACGCATCGTTTTGTTGCGCCTCCGCGAGGCGGTGATGCCGCTCGATCAGGAAATATAGTTGCGCGCGGAAGGCGGAGCCGGGTTTTTCCCTGTAGAAATCGGCGAGGAAGGGATTGTCCTCCGGATCGAACACGCGCCGCGCGTGCAGGCGGTCGGCCAGGATTCGAGCCAGCGTGGATTTGCCGACGCGGATGGGCCCTTCGATCGCGACGGAACGCGGCGGCTCAAACGCGGGGGCCGGTTGCGGCGCGGCGGATGAGGATCGCGGCATGGCCCGGAATTATAGCCGAAAGAACGGCGTTTGCATGCACCAGCAGTCGAAGATGCCCGCCTGAAGGCGGGCGCTACAAAACCAGGGGGCGGTCAGGCAATCTTTGCAGGATTAGTGCGAGTCGTTGAAGTAACGCTGCGGGGAGCGAATGGGAACGCAGCAGGGACCGCGGGAAGCTCAATGCGGAACGTGGCGCCGCCTTCCGGCCGGTTGTAGCAGGAGATTTGCCCGCCTTGATCCTGGATCAGCCCGTAACAAATGCTCAAGCCAAGCCCGGTGCCTTTTCCGACCGGCTTGGTCGTATAAAACGGGTCAAACACGAGGCGCGGATCGCGCATGCCCGGCCCGGTATCCGAGAAAAGGATGACGACATTGCCGTTTTCAAAGAGCGTCCGCACGGTGAGAGTGCCGCCGCCGGATTCTTGCATGGCGTACACGGCGTTGTTGATGATGTTGGAAAAGACCTGGAGCAATTGGTTCATGTCTCCGCGAACTTCCGGGATGCCCACGCCGGTCTGCACTTCGATGCGGATGTTTTTGCCGCGAAGATCGAAGCGGCGAAACTGCGCGGAGGTGTTGACGATCGCGTTGATATCGACGGGCGAACGCTGCTCGCTGGGCACCTGCCTGGCGAAGCTGAGCAAATTGTTGACCAGCGTTTTCGTGCGCCGCGCTTGCTCGCGAATTTTTTCCGCCAGGCTTCTCGTTTTTTCGCCGACGGAAGGATCATCCGCGAGCAACTCGGAATATCCCAGGATGGCCGTGAGCGGATTGTTGATTTCGTGAGCGGCGCCCCCGACGAGCTGCCCGATCGACGCAAGCTTTTCCGATTGAACGAATTGCGTTTGCAGCCGCTTGAGATTGTCGATGGATTCCTGCGAGGCGCGGAGCAAGCGGAGGCGCTCGCGATCTACCAGGTCATGGCGCAAGAACGCAAGGAAGCCGAGCGGCAGGACCGCGCCCAGCGTGACCAGGACGCGGAACTGATGCACGGCCATGGGCGCGCTGCTGATTTTCAGGCACCAGAAGCCAATCAAGGGAAGCGAAAGCAGAGCCGCACGCGCCAGTCGCGACGCCCAGATCGTTTCCTCCGTCGAGCTATGATTGGCCGGCGGTTCCGAGGCCGGCGCGGAAGTGAATTTGGCCTCCTCACCTCGGTTGCGATACGCGATAATGCCGGCGGTGCCGATCCAGAGAAATGAAATCAGCAGGGGCAAATCGTACAAACTGCCCCTCCAGTAGGAGCTTCGGCCGACCAGCAGCTCAACCGCCAGGTATCGAACCACGTAGATGGACTTGGCCGCCGCAAGATGCGCGTATGTCCGGCGCCACTGCCCCTTGGCTTGAGCGGAAAGGAGGGCGGCCCCGGCGATGAAAACAAAATTTTCAAGGAGTGAAATGATGCTGAAAGCGTGGATATAATTTTTATTGTCCTTCACCACGTATTGCCAGGGAATCACGACGAATACGTACAGATACATCCACCAGCAGAGGATCAGCCCAAAATCCACATAACCGTAAAGCGCGTTCCGGTCACCCGAGCGCTTGTGCGGTTGTAAAGTGAGAGCCGCAATCATGGGAACGGCGTGCAGGAAGAAAACAATGTCTCCATTGAAAAGATAAGAAACGCGCCGGTGCTGGTAGACCTCGACATAGGTCCAGATCGTTTGCCCCACCATCCAAAGCGAGCAGCCCAAGGCGAGCAACATCCAGAAGGCTTTCTTGCGCCAGTCGGGGGTGACTGCATTAATGAGCAGGGCTCCGTTAACCAGAAGCGGCATCAGACAGAGGATGATGTTGGCCGTCGCGGTCCGGGCTGCGCCCGCGGGAACCAACTCACAAACGACGATGTATCCACCCAGCAGGATGAGCCAGGCGGCAGCGACGTACCTATTCCCTCGGGAGGCGGGTCTCATGGTCCGACTGATCCTTCAGTTTATCGTAAGCGCGAAACAGGAATGGATCGGCGAGGTACAGGTATGACGAAAAACATAACAAGCGAGTCGCGGCCTATCGTTCACGGCGACTTCGATCACAAAGGATCATTGACGTGAAGGAATTGGAGTTGGCAAGGATTTCCTAAGGCCGAAGCGGCGCCTCGCGCCAGAGATACCAGCCAAGGGTGAGGAAATAAAAGTTCACTTCAGTCGGGTTTAGCGCTTTTCGACTTTGCCGCGGAAGGAACCGCTTTCTCAATCCAGCGGGACATCACCCCTGCAATCTCCATATTGTTCTTTTCCAGCATCATCATGTGCCCGTTGCCGTGAATTCCGGCGTCCGCAAGCTTGATCCAGGTCACGTGGACTCCCGCTTGTTCCAGGTACTTGACGGTGCAGTGGTCATACGCTCGGTGGTAAGACGATTCCGAGGTCACGACTAGGGTCGGCACTTTTTGAAGGTTTGGCAGTTGGCGCGCCGGAGATTTTTGCATCCAGCAGCGGCTCACATCCGGCCCGTCCGGCTGCTCTTGCCGGACAATCGCAAGATCCGATGAGTTTGCGGCCGGCGGAGAATATGTGAGCGGACCCGCGGCGATTCCCCAGGGCCGTTGCTGATCGGCGTCGCGAAACCACTCTGGCGCGGCGACGTTTTCCACATTGTAAAAGGGCGGCCCGCTGGGCTCGACCGCGACAATCGCCTTCACCCGGCCGGGCTGGGCGTCGGCGACGGGCCAGCCGGTCGCTCCGGATTGAGAGTGGGTCAGCAGGATCGCAGGGCCGATTTTTTCGAGCAACGCGAGGATTCCGTCGCTGCTGAGTTCTTGCTGAAGTGGAAAACTCACCATCGCCTGCACCTGCGACGCGTAGAACTGATCGAAGATCGGATCGCCCGGCGTGCCTTTGCCCGGCCATTGCGTGTGCAGATGCGCTTGCGGCCAACGGTTGTAATTTTCAATCGCCGTGAAGCGTTGCTGCACGAAATCGAGACTCGGCGTTGTTTGCGGGCCGTAGACATTATTCAGATAGGCGCTGCGGCCGCGGCCGGCCTGATCCACCACGTAGACCGCGTAGCCTTGGCGCAAGAAAAATTGCGCCCAACCTTCGCGGCCATCGGGCGTTCCGGTGAAATTGGTTCCGGTCTGCGCTCCGCCGTGAATGAATACGATCGGATAGGGATGTCTCTGATGGGCCGGGATTTGGAATTCCGCGTAGATCTGTCCGCTCATTATTTTCGCATCTTTATCCGTCGAATATTTTCCTCCGGCGAAAACATAGCCTTCCCGCGCAATTTCTAGTGTCGGCATTTTACCAGTCCGAACTGCTGTGCCGTTCGCCGCCGTCGAGGAAACACTCGCAGACTCGTGAGACTGCGGGGACGCCCATCCCCCGATTGCGAATCCCAGCATCGCCACAGAAAGAAACACGACGGCGCGTTTCGATATGTCGAATTGATTTCTCATCGCTTTGTCCTCCGTCAAGGCTCGGTAGGACAGCCACTCTTGGCTGTCCCCGTAAGCCCTGCTGAGATTGTGCGGGACAGCCAAGAGTGGCTGTCCTACTAAAATCCCGATCGCAAGAAACTTGATCCACTACCGCAGTTTCACATTTTTTCCGGCGCCCGAAAGACTACACCGACTTTGCCTAGGGAGCACCACTTTTAGGAATCGAAACGAATTGACGGCCTTCGTTCGCAAAGCAGGCGTGGAAGGAATAAAATAGGAGATATGGCGGAAATCAGCGCACAGGAAAAACTCCAGGTCGAAGAAGCGCGCGCCGACTTTATTGCGCGCTTCCCGGGATACAAGAACACGTCCTTGCTGGATGATCTGCGCGCAACGGAATACCGCCGCCTGGACGAGCGGGGCCAGGTCTACCTCGACTACACCGGCGGTTCTCTCTACGCGGAATCGCAATTGCAAAAACATTTCGATTTGTTGCGCTCCGGCGTCTTAGGCAATCCGCATTCCGCCAATCCGACGTCAGCAACAACTACGGATCATGTGGAACGCACGCGCCGTCTCATTCTGAGCTACTTCAATGCCCGCGCCGAAGATTACATCCTGGTCTTCACGCAAAACGCCTCGGCTGCGCTCAAGCTCGTGGGCGAATCCTTTCCCTTCGCGCCGGGCAGCCGTTACCTGCTCACCTTCGACAATCACAACTCCGTAAATGGAATTCGCGAATTCGCGCGCGCCAAAGGCGCCAGCGTCTCCTACGCTCCGCTGGTGATGCCGGAACTTCGGCTGGACCTTGCACGCCTCGAAACCTTGCTGGACGAGGCCGATCCCGCCCACGCCAATCTGTTTGCTTATCCGGCGCAGTCCAACTTTTCCGGCGTGAAGCACCCGCTCGATCTCGTCGCGAAAGCGCAGAGCAAGGGATGGAGCGTGCTGCTCGATGCGGCCGCCTTCGTGCCTACCAGCCGCCTGGACCTCACGGCCGTGCAGCCGGATTTCGTGACGCTCTCTTTCTACAAAATGTTCGGACATCCGACCGGCGTCGGCGCTTTGCTCATTCGCCGATCCGCATTGGCGAATCTGAAGCGTCCGTGGTTTGCCGGTGGAACCGTAAATTTCGCGTCGGTCCAGGGACAGGCGCACGTGCTCTCACCGAATGAAGCCGCGTTCGAGGACGGCACGTTGAACTACCTCTCCATCCCCGCCGTCGAAATTGGTTTGCTGCACTTGCAATCGATCGGCATCGAGACCATCGCGGAACGCGTGCGCTGCCTCACGGGTTGGCTGCTGGAGGAGTTACTCGCGTTGCGCCACACCAACGGCCGCGCGATGGTGCGCATCTACGGTCCCGCAACCACGCAGGCTCGAGGCGGGACTGTGACGCTCAATCTCTACGACCCGCTGGGACACTTGCTGGATTACCGCCGCGTCGAGGAACTGGCGGGCGCGGAAAACATTTCCCTGCGCACCGGATGCTTCTGCAATCCCGGCGCGGGAGAAATCGCGGAAGGCTTGACCGAAGAAGACATGCGCGCCGGTTTCACCATGGGCGCCGAAATCAACCTGCTGAGTTTCGTCCGATTGATGCAGGAACGCGGCCACAAAAGCGCCGGCGCCATCCGCGCTTCGATCGGCCTCGCTACCAATTTTGCCGACGTCTGGCGCTTCCTCCGCTTCATCTCCGGCTTCCGCGACCAGACGCGCTTGACGATCGGAGACGTCAGCTTCGACATCGAGTCCTGCCGCATCATCCGCGATGGAAGCTAGGTTCTAGTAGCACAGCCACTCCTGGCTGTGTGATTTTTGCAATTGTGATCTAGAACTAAGCGGGCGTGTTCGATGACAGGTCGGTTCACAAAACCACACAGCCAGGAGTGGCTGTGCTACTCGACCCCTGCGCCCCAGGAATTTTGAACTGCAATACGGAATGTGGCGGAGGGGGAGGGATTCGAACCCCCGGGACCCTTTCGGGCCCAACGGTTTTCAAGACCGCCGGTTTCAACCGCTCACCCACCCCTCCGGTCGTCCTAGTTTAACTGCCAAGGCCCCAGCGTTCCAACAGCGAAGAGCGCCACACCCCCAAAGGAATAAGGTGCCGGTCAAACTCGCAAGACGGACTTTTCCTACCGGTTAAACGGCGCGACAAGCGTGGCGTGTCCCGCAATGTGACCATCCATGGCCTTCAGGACGTCGCCGCGAGTGGCTGTGGCAGGCAGATCGAGCTTCTGGTCGAGGGCAAATAGTTCGAACGCATAGTGGTGCGCCACCGGGACATCTTGCGGCGGACACGGGGGTCGGTAGCCGAAGTTTCCGCCCTGTCCGGCGTTGCCATTCGTTTGATGGCTCCCGTCCGGCAAATCCGCGCCTGCGGCAGAAACGCCTTCGGGTAGTGAATTCGCGCCCGCCGGCATATTCCAGACCATCCAGTGCAGGATGTCGTCGACGCCTTTTCGCGGGCGGGGTTCCATGTCATGCACGATCAGTGTGAAGCTGGCCGTGCCTCGCGGCGCCTGCATCCATTGCAACGCCGGCGAGACGGCATCCGCTCCCGCGGCGCAGGTGTACTTTGCGGCCATGGGCTTTCCATCGGAAATGTCCGCGCTCACGAGCCGCATGGGTGGAGGAGGGCCCGCAGCGCCGCGCTGGCCACCTGGAGCAGCGGGAGCGGCGCCTGCGGGCGCGTTCTGCGCAGGAACCGCAAGGCTTGACGCAGCTAGAAGGACCAGGGCGCTCAACAGGAAAAACAAATTTCGCCGCATTCGCGTTTGCCTCCTTGCCTCAGTAATAGACATACGCCGCTCCTGATTCCTCGGCCGGCTTGGCGGTTCGAGCAGGATTAACGCCAACTCCGCCGCCGCTATCTTTGAAAGCGCCCACGGCCAGCACTTTGCCGTCCGCGTTCAGGGCAACGGAAATTCCAAATTCGGCGGAAGCACGCGGGTTCGAAGCTTTGACGTAAGCCGACGGCGTCCAAGTCGTTCCGTTGCGGGTGTATACATAGGCCGCGCCGGCATCTTCGGCTGTGGCGTCCTCCTGATTGCCGTTGAGGCCGCTTGCGCCGCTATCCTCGAGATGAGAGCCGACGGCCAGCGTGTTGCCGTCACGGCTCAGGGAAAGGGCCCATGCGAATTGGTCATTGAGGCGCGTGTTCGTCGCCTTGACAAACGCCTGCTGCGTCCACGCCGAGCCGGTTCGAACGAAAACGTAGGCCGCGCCGGTGGAGACGTCCGATGCCGCGTCGTTGCTTCCTTCGTTTGGCGGCTGGATTCCCCGGAGGAGGCTGTCTTCGTCGAACGCGCCTGCGGCCATCGTATTGCCGTCATCGCTGATGGCGATGGAGCAGCCGAGCGAATCTCCATCCTCCGCGTTCGAAGCCATCAGGCGGATCTGTTGCGACCAGGTGCTGCCGGCCCGAGTGAAAATGTAAGCAGCGCCTTTTCCTCTCTCTTCGTCGTACGCGCCCACAGCCATCATATCTCCGTTGCCGCTGAGTCCCACGGAATAGCCGAACAGGTTTCCTCGGGCTGTCGTGTTCCAGGGTTTTACGTAGGCCTGCTGCGACCATTTATCGCCGGCGCGCACATAGACGTAAACGGCGCCAGCGCCATCTGCGGATTTGTCGGCCTGATTGCCGTTGATTCCCGTGGCCGCGCTGCGTTCGGAAATTGCGCCGGTAGCCATCGTATTGCCGTCGCCGCTCAATGAGACGGAGTAACCGAATTGGTCGCCATCGGATTTTTCACCCGTGTTGGAAGCCTTCACGTAGGCTTGCTGCGACCACGTGGCGCCCGTCCGCGTGAAGACGTAGACTGCGCCGGCGCCCGGCATTGACGCGTCTGCTTGATTGCCGTCAATTCCCGTGGCCGAACTGGCTTCGCCGGTGGCGCCGACGGCCATCGTGTTCCCGTCGTTACTCAGGGCCAGAGAGGATCCGAACTGGTCGCCCTTCTTCGTGTTTGACGCCTTTACGTAGGCCTGCTGAACCCATGCGCCGCCATTCCGGGTGAAAACATAAACAGCTCCGGCATTGAGCGCCGAATGATCCGCTTGATTCCCGCTGATGCCTTTTGCCGCACTATCTTCCGCGATCGAACTCACGGCCATCGTATTGCCGTCGCCGCTGAGCGCCACGGCGGATCCGAACTGGTCGTCTTTCTTTCCATTGGAGGCTTTGAGGTAGGCAATCGATTTCGGATTCCATGCGGAACCCAATGGGCGGATCGGAGCACCGCGCGGATTTGCAGCGGGTTGGGGAGCGGCCGCCGGCGCCTGAGCGAAACTCACAGCGCTGCAAATCGTCAGCCCCGCGAACAATACGCCGAATCGGCTGCCCACTAATATTTTCTTCCTCAATTTCATTCTGGCCTCCGTTGAGGGCCCTCGGCATGCACGTTCAAACCTTTGCAAGCAGTCCCATAGAAAGCACGGCACGAACGTAACCGATTCCAACGGCGGCAAAGTGCGGAACCCGGTGGTCGCAATCGGCTGTCTATTGTCCTTGCTCGCTCTTGAAGCTGTTGTGGATTGTCTTGCCGGTATCCGTCATTGTAATTTTGCTTTCGTGGGAAAGATTCATATCGCATGAGCCGTTTTTGTTGCGGGGGCCAACGATGGTGATTTTGTCCCCGGGCTTCAACGTGTCTCTATCCCAGCCGTCGGCTCTGCGCAGCGCGTTCGCGCCGCCTAGTTCGGCATGCCACCGTTGCATGGCGCCATTCTGATCCTTCGCTTCGAAAATAATTGCCGAATGCGGATTCTCAAGTTGAAATTCCAAGACAGTCCCTTGCACTGTGTACGGGTGTTCCTCGTCATAACGGCCTGCAAAACCATGGTGCGCGAGCGCCGGAATGCAAACCACGAAAAGCCCGACAGCCGGGAGTAAAAAAGAAGCGAGCGACTTGAATTTCATAGATGACCCCTTTCCTTGGCGGCGAATTTCTCATCGCACGTGTGAATTGTCAATTCGTATGCCTACCCGGCCGCCCAGCCTTAAGGGCGCCGATTCGCTTTTTTACTTAATTCGAGTTCGGAGTGCGAGAAATATATAGTGGAAAGACGTGCGCGCACCGAAACAGGTTGCGGAGAATGTGCGGGCTGACAATCTCCCTGGCCGCGGCGCAAAACAATTTGGTTCACTCGGAACGATTTCGGATGTATAAAGTGCTCATCTGGGCGGTCAAAACGGAAATCGTTGGAATCGCTCCTACCCTGGGACGGCCACGCAAGACCGAATGTTGTTCCGTACATGAATACGGAGGAGTGCTATGAGAAACAAGCTGGTGGCCATTTCCTTCGCGGTTATTTTCGTCTTGGCCGTTTCCGTTCCTTTGTTCGCGCACCACGGCTACGCGGCCTACGACACGGATAGGAAGGTCACTCTCAAGGGCACCGTGACACGGTGGATCTGGTCCAACCCCCATTGCATGATTCAGCTTGATGTAACCGATGACAGCGGTCACGTTGTGCGTTGGATCACCGAGACTGAGAATCCCACCACCATGACCCGCAATGGCTGGACCGACAAATCCATAAAGGTCGGGGAGCAAGTGACCGTCATTGCGCTGCCGGTCAAGAATGGCAACCCTGCCGGGCGCATTCTCGAGGTCGTGCTCTCGAATGGCGAAAGACTGGCGGGCCGCGTAAACCCGGCCACCCAAGTTAAGCCGGATGATTCTCCCAAACCGTAAGGAGCCGCAAACGAACGCCAAACCGTGGAAAGGGTTCGCACAATGCTAAAGCATTTTGTCGCCCCGGGAATTGTATTGGCAGCATTGATATTTTTGCCTCTCATGCATTCTCAAACGGATAAGCCAAGGTCGCCGGCCCCTACTGCCCCGGGTCACGACGGTTGGGGACGTCCCATAACCCCACTCCCGAAAGATCGGAAGGCAGCCCCTGCTCCGCCGCATGACATTTCCGGAATTTGGGAGCAACCGGATGCGAGCGGAAACCAGGTACTTGGCGCGAAGGCGGTGCCGGAAGACGGCAAGCCGGAACATCGATTGCCCTACACGCCTCTGGGACTGGAAGCGTTGAAGCGCACGAAGCCAGGGAATGGAACGAGAAGCGCTCTCCCCACGGAGGCAAATGATCCCGTATACTCCTGCGATCCCGCAGGGATTTCCTCGCGCAGACCTTCATGAATTAAGAACCACGCAGATCCTTCAGACGCCCCAGAAGGTGACCATCCTGTACCAATACAACAAAATCTGGCGAGTCATCTGGACCGACGGCCGGGAACTCCCCAAAGATCCCGAACCGCGGTGGTTCGGATATTCGGTGGGCAAGTGGGTGGATGATTACACGCTGGTCGTCGAGACCGTCGGGACCGATGAGAGAACCTGGCTCGATCGAGCCGGCCGCCCGCATAGCGCCGACCTGCGCGTCGAGGAGCGGTTCCACCGCGCGGATCGCGATCACCTGGAACTGACCGTGACCATTGACGATCCGAAGATGTATACGAAACCTTGGGTCGCTCTCGACAAATTCGTTATGGAGCTACAGCCGGCCAGTTTCGATGTCCGGGAAATGATTTGTTCGCCGTCGGAGTTTGAGCAATACAACTCGTTGATCGGCCACACCGCTAGCGACACAGACAGCCACTAAGATAATTAAAGAAGTGTCAACCCGCCTGCGACGAAAACAATTTGGTTCACTCGAATGGATTTCAGGTGTATAAGACTGTCAATCCGGGCGGTCAAAACCGAAATCGTTGACATCGCTCCTGCCCGCGGACGGTCATGCAAAACCGAATGATGTCCCGTACAACAATACGGAGGCGTGCTATGAGAAACAAGCTTGCGGCCTTTTCCTGCGCGGTTATTTTCGTGTTGGCCATTTCCGTTCCGCTGTTCGCGCACCACGGCTACGCGGCCTACGACACGGATAAACAGGTCACTCTCAAGGGGACCGTCACGCGGTTTGTATGGTCCAACCCGCATTGCATGGTTCAGCTCGACGTAACCGATGAGAGCGGCCACGTCGCGCATTGGATCGCGGAGACGGAAAATCCTTCCGCGATGATCCGCGTGGGCTGGACCGACAAATCCTTGAAGCCCGGGGATCAAATTACTCTCACCGCGCTACCGGTAAAGAGTGGCGCGCCAGTGGGGCGCATCATCGAGATCACGCTCTCGAATGGCCAAAAGTTGCCGGGCCGCATAAACCCGGCCAACCAAGTCAAGCCGGATGATTCTCCCAAACCGTGAAGAGCCGCAGAGGCGCGCTAAACTGTGGAAAGGGTTCGCACCATGCGAAAGCATTTTATTTTCCCGGGGTTTGTGCTGGCAGCGTTGATCTTTTCGCCTCCCATGCGTTCTCAGACAGATAAGCCGAGGTCGCCGGCCCCTACGGAACCGGGCCTGGACGGTTGGGGGCGTCCCATAACCCCGCCCGCGAAAGATCGGAAGTCAGCACCCGCCCCGCGGCACGACATTTCGGGAATTTGGGACGCAGGGGACACCACCGGAATCCAACCACTCGGCGCGGGGGCATTCCCGGATGACGGCAAGCCCGAGCACCAGCCGCCCTACACTGCTTTGGGGTTGGAAATGTTGAAGCTCACCAAGCCAAGCAACGGAACCAGAAGCGTTCTCCCCGGAGAGAACAATGATCCCGTATTCACGTACGGTGATCCCCAGGGATTTCCTCGCGAAGACCTTTATGAACTCAGGTCGACTCAAATCCTTCAGACGCCCCAGAGCGTCGTTATCCTGTACCAATTCGCCAAGGTCTGGCGCGTCATCTGGACCGACGGCCGGGAACTCCCCAAAGATCCCGAACCGCGGTGGTATGGATATTCGGTGGGCAAGTGGGTGGATGATTACACGCTCGTTGTCACGACGGTCGGAACCGATGAGAGAACCTGGCTCGATCGAGCCGGCCGCCCGCATAGCGCCGACCTGCGTGTCGAAGAGCGGTTCCACCGCGCGGATCGCGATCACCTGGAACTGACCGTTACGATTGACGATCCGAAGATGTACACGAAACCCTGGGTCGCCCTCGACAAGTTCGTCTTCGACCTGCAACCGTCCAGTTTCGATGTCCGGGAAATGATCTGGTCGCCGTCGGAGTACAACGAATACAACAAATTGATGGGCAACACCGCTAGCGATAAATAGAGCCGCTAGGCCAACAAAAGAATTTTCCACTCGTCCGCGGCGGAAACAATTTGGTTCACTCGGAACAATTTCAGGTGTATAAGTTGCGCATCCGGTCGTCAAAATAGAGTTGGCTGGAATCGCTCCTGTCCTCGGACGGCCGTGCTAGACTGATTGCTGTCCCGAGAAGGAATACGGAGAAGCATTATGATAAATAAGCTAAGGATTATTTCCCTTGTAGTAGTCGGCCTGCTGGCGGTATCCGCTCCGCTGCTCGCGCACCACGGTAACGCGGCTTACGATGCGGATAAAACGGTCACGGTAAAGGGAACGGTGACGGGTTATGTTTGGGCGAATCCCCACGTTTTCGTGAAACTCGACGGCAAGGACGACAGCGGCAACACCTTGCATTGGATTGTCGAAGGTCAAAATCCGGTGTCCATGACCCAGATCGGCTGGACCAAGGATACCTTCAAGCCCGGGGACGTAGTCGAAATTGACGCCATGCCGGCCAAGAACGGCAACCCGGTCGCGTTCCTGGGGAGCGCCAGCCCAACCGCCCCGAGAAAACGAATCGTGATCAACGGCAAACAGTTCCAGTAGTAGCTCGAATGTAGCGCCCACCTTCAGGTGGGCACTTGAGCGACCCAGGCTGGCCAACCTAAAGGTTGGCCCCTACATCAGGATTGCCTAGGTTCTCGACTGTCCGAGTCGCGGGTAGATTCAAGTGTTGGGAACGAATCTGCAGGAGGCATTTCGGAAATGTCCAAACGCTTGTTGATCTCGGCAGTTGCCCTCCTTGCAGGATTGGCGCTTTCACCCGTTCTGCGCGCGCAAACCGCAACGCACAAAGCGGCTGCAGTAGAAGCCCAGCCGGATAAATGGAACAGCATCCCGCCGATCAAACCCTTTTACGCCGGGAAGAAGTCAGGCCCGGCTCCGAAGCGTGACCTGTCCGGCGTATGGGACGCAGCCGAAGCGGACGGAGGACGCCAACCCAGCGGCGCAATAGAGCATCCGGCACTGATGAAACCCCGAGGACAGGGCATCGAAGGAGGCCAACCCGACGAAACGGGCATCATGCATCCCTTGCAGTACACGCCTGAGGCCTCGAAGCGCTCAAGGCCAATAAGCCTTCCGGGCCCGGTGTCAGACAAGTCCCCGCCTCGCTATCGAATGATCCAATGGACCAGTGCGACCCGATCGGTTTCCCGCGCATGGAACTCTATGAACTGAGGACCTTCGAGCTCCTCCAGAATGCCAACCAGGTGGTCTACTTAAATCAATACTTCGGCAACTTCCGCGTCATCTGGACCGACGGCCGGGAACTCCCCAAGGACCCGGAGCCGCGGTGGAACGGCTACTCGGTCGGAAAATGGGTGGACGACTACACGTTCGTTGTCGAGACGACTGGGCTGAATCCCAGAAGCTGGCTCGATCACGCCGGCCGCCCGCACAGCGATGCTCTGCGCGTGGAAGAGCGGTTTCACCGCGTGGATCATGACAACATGGAGCTCACCGTGACGATTTACGACCCGAAGATGTATGCCGAACCCTGGGTGGGCCTCAACAAGTTCCCTCTCCACTTGCAACCGGCCGGATTCGATATGCAGGAGTTCCTCTGCTCACCAATCGATTTTGCAGAGTACAAGAAGCAGGTTGAGGATTCGGTCCTTCCTGCGTCCGAAAAGAAGTAGCGCACGCGAATCCAAATTGATTGAGCTGCTTCCCGGTCTCACCTCGAAGTGCCGGCCACATGCGCAGTAGGATTGCTTGCCGCCCCGATCAGACTGCATGAAAGGAATTGACTGTCTAGTATTTGACGGTATAATATATGTCTCTTCTCATATCAGATCGGGGTTCCAGTACTATGAGAGCTAGCCTAAAGACACCATGGCTCCTGCTGTCAATGATGCCGTTCTTGATCTGTCCTCTGTTGAGTTGTGGGAATACATCCGGGGTTCCTTCGTCGCCGGCACCTACTTTCACCTTGTTCGACCCTCCGGGTGCCGTTGGCACCGTCACTACCAGCATTAACTCGGCGGGGGAGATCGCGGGAACCTACATCACAGCTGGCGTTTTATACCACGGCTTCTTGCGCGCTCCCGACGGCACAATCACTACCTTCGACGTCCCAGGTGCTGGGACCAGCTCTGTTGAAGGCACGTTCGCCGTGAGCATAAACACGGCTGGGGCGATCACCGGGTACTACATTGACCCCAACCACAACTATCATGGCTTCTTGCGCACTCCCGACGGGACGATCACCGCTTTCGACGTCCCCGGCGCTGGCGCGGCCCTCAATCAAGGCACATCCGCCGTGAGCATAAACACGGCTGGGGCGATCACGGGATACTACGTTGACGCGAGCTACAATCATCACGGCTTCCTGCGCGGTACCGACGGCACGGTCACGACCTTCGATGGTCCCTTTGTTTTTTTCACCGCGCCCAACAGCATCAATGCGGCAGAGGAAATCACGGGGCAATACTTCGATCTCGGCGGAACTCACGGCTTCCTGCGCGCTTCCGACGGCACGTTTACTATTTTCGACGTTCCAGGCCCCAACTCCACCAGTCCCCTACAGTGCGCATATCCGTGTGGGCCAGGGATCAATCCAGGCGGGATGATCGCGGGAGACTACCAGGACGCGAGCCATCAGTTTCACGCCTTCCTGCGCGCTCCTGGCGGCACCTTCACCACCTTCGACGCCCAGGGCGCTGGCTCAGGCTCCGGTCAGGGGACGTTCGCACTAGGCATCAACGCGGCCGGGACGATCACGGGATATTACAGCGACGCAAGCTCTGTGAATCACGGCTTCCTGCGCGCTTCCGACGGCACCATCACCACCTTCGACGCTGCGAGTGCCGGCACAACCCCCGGCAACGGCACAGTTGCCCTGAGTATCAATGCGAACGGAGCGATCACGGGATATTACGTTGACGCGAGTGGTTCTCATGGCTTCGTGTGGGACTAAAACCGCTCGGGCAGGTGACGATCCCTTAGAGATGGGCTTGAACTTTCGGGTGCCGTACCCCCTCACGCTCTTTGTGAAGTGTGCGGATATTGTTTCTATCCCATTGGGGTACGACGCGCTAAACCGGCTGACGCAGAAAACTTGTCCCGCCACGATGCGATCTACGATGATGTGACCTGCTACCCGTAATCAATACGAACTGAAATCGCAACAACCATCAGTACGTTCCCGCGCATCTAAGTTAGTGTGGAGTTGTAGTTTTACCGATGCCGCAGTCGGAGCGGGGCCCGTAGATGATTCTAGCGCTGGTCGTAGCGATCCTGGGGGTTGTGGGCGTGGCGCTGCTGCTTCGACCCTGGCCTTTTTTCCTTCCTGCTGAAGAATCTGATTCCTATCATGACCGGAACGTGGCGGTGGAATTCGTCAAGTGGGTGGAGCGGCAGGCGCTTGCGCGCGGGTTGAATGTGCGCGGCGTGGCGCGGCCCGTGCCGCTCGAATGCAAGAAGTGCGGAAAATCCTCCAACTATTTCGTCTATCCCGACGAGGTGTGCGAACGCTGCTGGCGCGCCACCCTCAAGCCGGTTTCCACGCCTGCCAAGGAACACCGGCCTTAGTTTGATTTCCCACGACCGACTAATTGTGAGTCGCTGATTGCGGCGCTGGACGCAGGAATTTGTGGAGCAGGCTTCCAGCCTGTGGGGGTTGGGCCTTGCAAGGACTAAAACCCACAGGCTGGAAGCCTGCGCCACTGGCCCCCGGCACACAAGATTTGCTGTCAAGTGTGGTGTACCGGCTGAACCCTGGGAACGCCAATCTCCTGATTGGCGCGACGCAAAACGCTAATCGGGAGATTGGCGTTCCCAGGGTTCTATCGCCGAATCTTGTGAGACAAATGGAATAGGTCTTGCCTGTGAACGCGCCACGCTTTGCCGCCTACTACCCTTGAGTTCCCCAGACCCGGCAGTACAATGATTCGTCGCGGAGGTCACAATCACATGGAAGTTTTTCTGACGGGCGCCACGGGATATATCGGAAGCGCGGTTGCGGAAGCGTTGCAGAAAGCGGGGCACAAAGTAACCGGCCTCGCGCGCACTCCGGAAAAGGCAAAGCAGCTTGAGGCGCGCGGAGTCCGCGCGTGTATGGGCGACCTGCTCAAACCGGAAACCGTTGCCGCGCCGGCGCGCGCCGCCGAGGGCGTGATCCACACCGCCAACACCAACGACGCGAACTCGGCGCAGGCGGACGCGGCCGTCGTGCGCGCGATGCTGAAAGCTCTCGAAGGCACAGGAAAACCGTTTGTCTACACAAGCGGCGTGTGGGTGCTGGGCTCAACCGGAGACAAAGTAGCGGACGAGCAGACGCCTGTGAATCCGACGCCGCTCGTCGCGCATCGTCCGGCCATCGAACAGGAAGTCCTCGGCTACAAGGGCCGCGGTGTGCGCACGATCGTGATCCGCCCCGCGCTTGTCTACGGGCGAGGAGGCAGCATACCAAGAATGCTCGTCCAGTCTGCCCGGGAATCGGGCGCGACGCGTTACGTCGGGGACGGCCAGAACCGCTGGCCATTTGTGGACGTCGATGACCTTGCGCAGCTCTACGTCCTGGCGCTGGAGAAAGCCGCGCCGGGGTCGCTCTACAACGCGGCGCACGGCCCCTCATACCGCGTGAGCGAAGTGGCCGAAGCCGCGAGCATCGGCGCGGGCACGAAGGGCAAGACGCAAGCTTTGCCGCTCGAGGAAGCGCGCAAAACGATGCATGCGTTTGCGGACGCGCTGGTCCTCGATCAGCAGATAAGCGGCGAGAAAGCCAGGAAGGAACTGGGCTGGTCGCCGCGCGCGGCGTCGGTGCTGGAGGATTTGAAAACTGGATCGTACACGCGGTAGGCGTCCCAATCCTGATCGAGGTGGCTCAACCCGCGAGCGCTGCAGTCAGCCGGCTCATGTCGGGCTGGCTTTCGAGAGATTTCACGAGTTCGATTACCGACGCGGCTTTTTGCGACGGCCATTTGGCGAATTCGGCGTTGCCGCGGAACTTGTCGGCCACTTCCTCATAAGTCATGGGATTTTCCGGGCTTCCCTTCGCGGGCTCCGTGCGGCCTGAAATGATTTTCCCGTCCTTCAAGTAAATTTTTAGGATGCTCTGCTCGACGAGCATGGCTTGCAGCGAAGCTCCCTGCAGTTCCAGCTTGTTGAATTCCGGGTCCACGTAATACCGCACGCGGCGGATCATGTCCTGCACGTCGGGGCGCTGCACGACCGCGTCGGTGAACGAGCTCAGAGTCGCCTTGCGCTCGAGCAGCAAGATGCTCATGGCATATTCCATGCTGAATTTTCCCTGCAGGCCGGTCGTGGGGTGGTGCTGAAAGAGCGTCTTGTAGTTGCTCAGGTTCCCGCCGACTTCGACCTTTTCCACATCCGCGGCTTTGATGTCGTTCTGCTGAATGAGGCGCAGCATCTCGTCCATCACCTGCTGCTGGATCGTGCCGCAGGGAAACCGCTTGATCAAATCTCCGGGCGAGGCGAACATCCACGGTTTTCCCAGGCGATTGACGATCACTTTCGGATCAAACCCTCCGCCCACCTGGAAAAATCCGAGCGGCGCTTCCAGAATATCCGGCGCAGCCGTCCAGCCGATGGCCGCCAGGTCGGCGGCGACGCTGCCATTTTCGCCGGCGTGCCCGGCGTGAAACGGTTTCGTCATGGAGCCAAAATTATCGCGCAGCCCGCTGGCTTCGGACCCGGCGATGGCCAGCGCGATGGCGGTCTTGTCCGCATCCAAGCCGCGAAGTTTCGCGCATGCCGCGGCGCTTCCAAAAGTTCCGATGGTGCCCGTCGTGTGGTAGCCGTCCTGCTGGTGGCGGGGCGAAACCGCGTCGCCGATCTTGTTGGCGACTTCGACGCCCACATGAAACGCGAGCATCAGGTCTTTGCCGCTGCGGCGGTTAAGCTCGCATAGCGCAAAGGATGGCGGAAGAACGGGCGCCGCGACGTGCATCGCCGAGCCGGTGTCGTCGTAATCATCCGCATGGATGGAAATGCCGTTGGCCAGCGCCGCGAAGCGCGGATGGACTTTCATTTTCGTTCCAATGACGCTGGAGTTTCCGCCGCAAGGGCCGAGCGACTCGATGTATTGCCGGATGATAGGGCCGGCGGTCGAAGCGGACCCGGCCAGCGCCAGGCCGAACCCGTCCAAAATAGTTTTCTTGCCGAGGGCGATCACGTTCTCCGGAATGTCCTCGTACTTCGTGTTCACGATAAATTCGGAGACGTATTTGGTCAGCCCCGGCGCCTTGGCTAATTCCTCCGCGGGATTCGCCAAAGCTTCCGCGCGTTCGCCGCTCAGCGCCAAGCCGGCGAGAGCCAGCGATGTCTTGCAAAAATCGCGTCGAATCATGGGAGGTCACCTGTAGGACAGGCTTCAGCCTGTCGGGTTTCATTTTTTCTCGCGCTACCAGTGCGACAGGCTGAAGCCCGTCCTACCAATGTTCTCGGAAGCGCCATCACCCATCGCTGCGGGCGAAGAGTTTCAGAATACGTCAGTCCCGGCTGAGTTTCCTTCACGGAATGGTGAGAGTCAAGGGCGTGACGCAAGGCGGAGACATTTCAAGCGCCGAGCCTGCTGCCCGACGAGTTTCCGCTAAACGATTGACACGCCTCTCCTATGAGCGGAGAATGCGCGGCAGGTCCCTCACAAGCGCGGATTCCTTTTGGCATAAGGAGGACAATGTGACGCAGAAATTTCTCTGGCGTGGGGTCTTAATTGTCGCTCTCTGTATGATCCTTGCCATCCCCACTCAGGCAGATCAACTAGGTGATGACATACGCAATGCCGTGATCGGAATCGTGGCCGTGTCGGTCGCCCTGGTAGTCATAACTGTTGTGATCGTTCACGAATCGAGGAAAAAAAGAACGGTTACGGGCTGCGTCATCTCGGGAGCGAACGGGATGAGTGTGACGGACGAAAAAGACAAACGGATTTACGCGCTTTCCGGCAACACGGCAGACATCAAGCCGGGCGATCGAGTTACCTTGCACGGCAAAAAGGTGAACCCGAAAGGCGCCAATGCACCGCTCGGCTGGCAAGTAAACAAGGAAACCAAGGACCTCGGCGCCTGCCAGCCTTAGACGTATTTTTGCCTTGAAAACTGAGCCATGCTCTCGCCGCCGAGGGCTCACGCGCGTCCTCGCTCCGGCCTGAATGGCAAATGGCATTGAATCAAACCGACGCAATTTATTTCACTAAGTATTTCCCGCGCCACAATCCGCAATTCTTCCGCTTACGATTCTGAAAATTCTGCGCTATTATTTGGTTATTAATTCTGAGGCCGCAGCGCAGAGGCGAGCCCAATGGCTTGCTCTCAACAATAGGAGAATAATAAAATGCGGATCATAAAATTAGTCTTGATGCTGGCAGTTTTGGCCGCTGTTCCCGTGTTTGCTCAGGCGCCGCCCTCTTACGCGCCGGGCCAGCTCGACCGATCTGGTGTCGCGCATCGCGCTTTATCCCGACCCGCTCGTGGCGCAGATTCTTGCCGGCGCCACGTATCCCGACCAAATTCCCGACGCGGCACGCTGGGCGGATCAGCATCATTACCTCACCGGACAAGCCCTGGCCGACGCGATCCAGGGAGATCAACTTCCCTGGGATCCCAGCGTTCAGGCGCTGCTGCCATTCCCGTCCGTGCTGGAGATGATGGCCTCCGACATGAACTGGACCACCGACCTCGGAAACGCGTTCCTGGCGCAGCAGCAGGATGTGATGGACGCGGTCCAGCGGGAGCGGCGGAAGGCTCGCGACTACGGATACCTGCGGAGCAACGGCCAGATTGTCGTGGGCGGCGGACCGTACATCACCATCATGCCCGTAAACCCCGGCTTCGTCGTGGTGCCGTACTACGATCCGGGAATCGTTTTCTTCCCGCCGCGGCCCGGTTTCTTTGTTGGCGGCGCGATTCGTTTCGGCTTTGGCGTGACGCTCGGAGGATTCTTCCGGCCCTGGGGCTGGGGCTACAACCGCTTTGACTGGGGCGGGCACGCGCGTGTTCATCAACAACGCCCGGTGGGGCCGGACCTGGGTCAACCGCGGCGCATACGTTCATCCCTACGAAGGCATCCATCGATTCGGGCCAGCCGAGCGCGTCCCGGAGCGGCACGAGCTGGACGGACGCTCAGAGCGCGAGCGCAGTACGAGCGCGAAGGCCGCCGAGCGCCAGAGGAACATCTGGCGGCGGAGACCATGGCCACGGTGACGATCACGGCCACCGGTAAATTCGCGCTGTTGTAGAGGCCACCTTCAGGTGGGCACTGTAGATTCAAACAGATGCTCACCCTGCGGGTGAGCGCCACATACGGGCGCGCCCGATCAAGCCGCGCTTTTCCGTTTCCGGTTCGCCCACACCAACCCGGCGAGCCCCAGGAAAACCAGAACACTGCCGCGCACCGCCCAGCGCATTTCCCCGCTCATGGGACTGCCAAGCAAGACATTCATTCCCTGCAGGATCCAGACGCTGCCGAGTAACACAAGAAGTACGCCCACGATGTTCAAAACGATTCGCATAGTTCCTCCATCAATCCGAGCACGAACCCTTCCCTTGCGAAACTTTAAGGACAGGCCACCCGCGTCGCGGGAAGCCTAGTGGCACAGGCTCCAGGCTGTGGGGTTTTAGTCACGTGCTTGCAATTTCCCAAAACCCACAGGCAGAAGCATGTGCCACTAAATGTTCCCTCCTTAACTCCGCTGCAAAAGCGGCCGCAGCTCGCGGATGTCCTTCACATTTTCGAGATTCAGCACTTTGTCGATCAGGGTATCGCACTTTGTTAGCGCCGAGGACGGGAACGATGAGGTCGCGCGCTTTGGCGACCACTTCTTCGCGACTCATCGGGTTTTCAGGCGTGCCGCGCACGGACTCGACGCGCTCGGTCAGTTTGGTTCCGTCGTTCAGCGTGACCTCGACGATGGCCACGCGCTTGGGGATGAGTTTTTCCAGTTCGTCGTCGCCGATGAGCTGCACCTTGGCGCGCACGCGGAGGACTTCCGGGTCCTGCATGCGCGGCTTATCGTGCGCCGCTTTGAAGGAAGCGGTCTTGTCGATGATCATCACCGCGACCATGTGTTGCAGGCAAATGTCGGGCATCTCGCGGTTATTCACGGTGTAGGCCGCGCTGGTCGCGTCACGCACGACGACTTGCTTCACCTGGTCCGGCTCGAAGGGATGCTTCTTCATGATCAGTTGCAGCGCGTCCAGCGGCGATTGGATGGGGCCGCCGGTCGTCCATCGCTTGAGCGTCGTCATCGTCACTTCGTACCGCTCGCCGAGGCCTTCGACCATTTTTGCTGGGTCGGCTTTGGGATTGTAGGACAGGACGAAATTGTCGGGGCCGGACATGACGTCGGTGACGGCTGTCCAGCCCAGTTGGACCATCAGCGCCGCGTTCACCCCGTTGCGGGCGCTGCTGCCGCCAAACACAAATCCTTTCTCGATGTGATCGGTGTCGCGCCGCCACGAGGCAAAGCCGGCGCCCGCCTGCTGAGCGGCGTAGTCGAGCAGCCAGCGCATCTGCTGCGCGTTCAGACTCATCGCGCAGCCGGCCGCCGCCGAAGAGCCGAAGGTTCCCACCAGAACGTGAGTGTCTTTGAGGATGGGTCCTGTCGCCAACGGTCTGAAACGCGCGCATCCCGATGTCGTAGCCAAGCGCCACGGCGCGCGTGAAGTGCTGCCCGCTGATGCCCTCTTTTTCACCGATCGCCAGCGTGGCCGGCACGATGGAGCTGCCGGGATGCGCTCCTCCACCGGTGTAGTCATCGTCCGTTTCGTCGGAATGAGCGAGTTCGCCGTTGGCGATGGCCGCCTCGATGGGTCCGAGGAGAACATCCGAAGCGACCACCGTGCAAATACTCGGTCCGCCGTAGGCGCGGGCAAATTTCAGGGCCATGCGTCCCGGAGGAAGCTCGGAGCCGGAAATCATGGCGGCAAAGGTATCGAGGATGTGATGCTGTGTTTCTTGCAGAACTTTTTCGGGCAACGCGGAGTTGCGAGCTTCGCTCATGTAGGCGCTGAGCTTGGCCATCATTGGGCTGACATCTTCGGCGGCCAATTCCGTGCCGCCCGGAATTGCCGCGGCTGCGAGGACCCACGCCGCGCGTTGCACCAGATCGCGCCGAGTCAAATTCTTCTTGAAGTTTCCGCGCGGAATTTGCGCATCTCGTTCGCGTCCCATAACCAGTCTCCCGCCATCCTGAATTGTAGTTTTCGTCCCGGCTCGTACCGGGCGAATCGCGTGGAGGCATTGTAACTGAGATTCCCGCCACGAGCGCGCAAGAGCCGATTCCATTTGCCGAGCGGTAGTTTTGGTTCATGTAGCGCCCGTCCGCCGCGGCGGCGGCATCTGCTTGATCCCAAAGTGCCCGCCTGAAGGCGGGCGCTACAAATTCGCTCGTGGGAGATTCCTCGAAATTAAACGTACTCACCGCCGTTCCGCGCGCTGATTCCCGTGTTCGCGGTGGTATCATCCCATGCGCAAATGACAGCCGACTCGCATCCCGCTGACGCCAAATCAAGTCCGCGGATTCTGGGCGGCGTGGGGCGGATGGGTGCTGGATGGCATGGATTCCTTCATCTACGCGCTCGTTCTGGTTCCGGCGCTGCGCGAGTTGCTGCCTCGTTCGGGAATTGCGCCCACGACCGCCAATATCGGATATTACGGCGGGATTCTGTTCGCCCTGTTCCTGGTCGGGTGGGGGATGGCGTCTGCTGTGGGGCCCGGTCGCCGACCGGTTTGGGCGCGTCCGCACCTTGATGCTCACCATTATTTGTTTTTCACTTTTCACTTTGCTGAGCGCCTTTTCCACGAACATCTGGATGCTCGCCGCGCTTCGGCTTCTTGCCGGAATCGGCATCGGCGGAGAATGGGGGATCGGCGCGACGCTGATCTCGGAAGAATGGCCGGAAGAGCGGCGAACCATGGGCGCGGGCATGATGCACACGGGTTATTACTTCGGATTTTTTCTGGCCGCGCTGGCCAATTATTTTGTCGGCAGCCGGTACGGCTGGAGATGGATGTTCGTGGTCGGCGGAGTGCCCGCGCTGCTTGTGATCCTGATTCGCAAAGGAATGACCGAGCCCGCGCGCTGGGAAGCGAAGCGAGGAGCGCTTGGCCAAGAAATTGACGATGAGGCATACGTTTCTGGAAATTTTTTCGCCGCGATATCGCCTCCGCACGTTGCTCAATCTGATGTACCAGCTTGTCTCCACGATTGGTTTGTGGGCGGGCTCGGTGTACGTGCCGGCGGCGATCACGTATTTGGCCGCGCGGGCGGGGCACTCGCCGTTTCAAGCGGCGCGGCTCGCGTCCTATGGCACGGCGATCCTTTCCATCGGAACGATCCTGGGCGCGCTCAGCGTTCCCGGCATTGCCGACCGGCTGGGACGCAGAGTCAATCAGGCGATTTTTTATTCGCTGATGTTCGTGGTGATCGTGGTGACGTTCGGATATGTTTTCTATCTGCAGACGGACGCGCTGAAATGGTTTTTCGTTTGCCTTTTTTTCCTCGGGATTGGCGGAGCGAATTACACCGTATATTCTTTCTGGCTGCCGGAGCAGTATGAAACCGAATGCCGGGCGAGCGCCCTGGCGTTCGCGCAAAATGTGGGACGCTTCGCCGGCGCGGGCGCCACGTTCCTTGTCGGAGTAGGAGTGCGCCACTTTCAAACGCTGGGCATTCCCGTGGCGCTCACGGCTGTTGCTTTCATCGTCGGGCTCTTGCTTCTTCCCTTCGGCGTGGAGACCAAGGGCAAGCCTTTGCCGCTAGTAGGTATTTTTAGCTGCCTCTTAGAGGCGAGGGTTTGCTTGCCAGCGGTGAAATCCCGCGTCTAAAGACGCGGAAGTCTATAGCATCAAATGACAGGATGGAAGATGACTCAGGAACGCGACGCGCAAGCAAAAACGGAAATCCGCGACGGAATGAAAATCGATTGGGACGCGCCGATCCCCATGGATGACGGCATCGTCCTGCGCGCCGACGTTTTCCGTCCGGCAACCGAGGAACGTTATCCCGTGTTGCTCACGTATGGGCCTTATGCAAAAGGGCTCGCCTTTCAGGATGGCTACCCCGACGCATGGGAAACCATGGCGCGGAAGCATCCGGATGTGGTGGCGGGCTCGACCAACCTCTACCAAAACTGGGAAGTCGTGGACCCGGAGAAATGGGTGCCGCACGGCTACGCTTGCGTGCGGGTGGACAGCCGAGGCTGCGGACGCTCGCCCGGCTATGTCGATCCATTCTCGCCGCGCGAGACGCGCGACTTTGCTGCGTGCATCGCCTGGGCCGGCGAACAACCGTGGAGCAGCGGCAAGGTCGGCCTCAACGGCATTTCGTATTACGGGATCAATCAGTGGCAGGTGGCGACGCTACAGCCGCCGCATTTGGCGGCGATGTGCGTCTGGGAAGGAGCGGCGGAGTGGTACCGCGATACTTCGCATCACGGCGGAATTTATTGCACGTTCTGGGCGAACTGGTATGACATGCAGGTCAAGACGGTGCAGTACGGGCTTGGAACGCGCGGGCCGCGCAGCCGCGCGACGGGCGATCTCGTGTGCGGGCCGGAAACTTTGACAGACGCGGAGTTGGCTGCCAACCGTTGCAATTTCGGCGCTGATCTTCTGGCGCATCCGCTTGACGACGAGTACAGCAAGGGCCGCTCGCCCGACTGGTCCAAGGTGAATGTGCCGCTACTCTCCGCCGCGAATTGGGGCGGCCAGGGGCTGCATCCGCGCGGCAATTTCGAGGGTTTCCTGCGAGCGGCCTCCGCGCAAAAGTGGCTGGAAGTCCACGGGATCGAACACTGGACTCATTTCTATACCGATTACGGCCGCGAAATACAGAAACGTTTCTTCGATCACTTTTTAAAAGGCGAAAAGAATGGCTGGGACCGCGAACCGCGCGTGCGATTGCAGGTGCGTCATCTCGAACGTTTCGAGGAGCGCTTGGAGAAGGAATGGCCGCTTGCCCGCACGCAATGGACGAAATATTATTTCGATTTTGCGAGCGGCGCGCTCGTAACGCAGCCCCCTGCGGAGTCCGCGAGTTATTCCTTTGATGCGATGGGCGACGGCATCACGCTCGTGACGCCGCCGCTGACGGCTGAAACTGAAATTACGGGCCCTTCGGCAGTAAAACTGTTTCTCTCCTCAAGCACCGAAGACGCCGATATTTTCGCCGTGCTGCGCGTCTTCTCACCGGACTTGAAGGAAATTGTTTTTCAGGGAGCAATTGATCCGCACACGCCGGTCGGCCAGGGATGGCTGCGCGCTTCGCACCGCAAGCTTGATCCGGCTCTATCCAAACCGTGGCGCCCGTATCATACGCATGACGAGTTGCAGCCATTGAAGCCCGGCGCGCAAGTGGAATTGGATGTGGAGATTTGGCCGACCAGCGTTGTGGTCCCCGCGGGGTATCGAATCGCGCTCACGATTCGCGGCAAGGATTACGAGCACGCGTGCCGCGGCGGAAAACTTTCAAATTTCAAAAATGAACTTCGAGGCTGCGGACCATTTCTGCACGACGATCCCGCCGACCGCCCAAGAAAAATATTTGCGGGAGTGACGACGCTTCATAGCGAAAAAGACGGGCAGTCTTTTCTGCTGCTTCCCATTATTCCAAAGAAATAATCAACGGGGTTTTGTAGCGCCGGCGTCCCGCCGGCAATTTCTGTACTCGTGTCGTACCGCAAAACTGCCGGCGGGATGCCGGCGCTACAAAACCACACCAGCCTAGCTACGCTAGTTGCAGGAAGGGCCGCAGCTCTCGAATATTTTTCAAGGT
This sequence comes from uncultured Acidobacteriota bacterium, assembly GCA_963768275.1. GTDB lineage: Bacteria > Acidobacteriota > Terriglobia > Acidiferrales > UBA7541 > Palsa-360. The sequence goes on along the minus strand of CAVYHH010000012.1, from coordinate 27,997 downwards.
CTCGAGGTTAAGCATTTTGTCAATGAGGCTAGCCGTGTTTGCCGCGCCGAGGACGGGCGCCATCAGTTCGCGCGCTTTCTTCACGACCTCCTCGCGCGTCATCGGATTCGACGGGGTGCCGCGCACCGCGTGGACGTGCTCGCTCAGCTTCGTTCCGTCATTCAGCGTGATCTCGACGATGGCCTCGCGGCGCGGCAAAGCGCGCTGAAGTTCCTCATCATCGAGAACGAGATTCACTTTTGCCCGCACGCGCAGGACTGCCGGATCCTGCATCCTCGCCTTGTCGTGCGCCGATTTGAACGTGCGGTTTTGTCGAGCAGCATGACCGCGACCATGTGCTGCAGGCAAATATCCGGCATCTCGCGATTGTTTACAACAGACCCCTGCGTCCGGGCAACCCGGACCGTCACCTGCTGTACGTCGTCCGCTGAGAATGGACGCCGCTTCAGCAGAATTTCCAGCGCGTCAAGCGGCGCCTGGATGGGCGCTCCCACGGTCCATTTCTTGATGTCGGTTGCTGCAATCTCGAAACGTGCGCCAAGTTGGTCGACAAGACCCGCGGGATTTGCCTGCGGCGCGTAGGCCAGGAAAAAATTGTCGGCTCCGGAGAAAATGTCGTCGACGCCGGTCCAGCCCGATTCGACAAGCAGGGCCGAGGTCACGCCGCCGCGCGCCGGCATGCCGGCGTAAACGAATCCCTTCTCGATGTGTTGCGTATCGCGCTGCCACGCGGCGATGCCGGAGGATTGCTGCGCGGTGTAGTCGAGCACCCAGCGCATCTGCTGCGGATTGAGGTTTGCCGCGCTGGCCGCGGCCGCGGCGGCGCCGAAAATTCCCATGATGCTGTGGGTGCTCCTGTGCTCCTCGCTCTGCACGGACGCGCCGCCCATGGTCATCACGACGCGCGTCCCGACGTCGTAACCGAGGACCACTCCGCGCAGGAACTGCGCCCCGTCAATGCCGAACTGCTCCCCAGCCGCCAGCGCCGCGGGGACCACGGCAACGCCCGGATGCGCGAGCGTCGGGGCGTGCGCGTCGTCGGTCTCGTCGGAGTGCCCGAGCACGCCATTGACGAGCGCCGCTTCGATCGGGCCGCACAATATATTCGAGCAGATGACCGTGGCGACTTTTTCGCCGCCGTAGCTCTTGGCAAACTTGAGCGCCGCTTGTCCGGGAATCAGTTGCGACCCGGAGACCATCGCGGCGAATGTGTCGAGGATGTGGTGCTTGGCTTTTTCGGTCACTTCGTCCGGCAGCGCGCGATTGCGCGCTTCGCTCATGTACGAACTGAGTCGCGCCATCGCCGGGCTGACGGAATCCTCAGCCAGCAGCGGCACTCGCGAGAATCCCGCAGCCGCGGCCGCCCAGCCCGCGCGTTGTAACAAGCCGCGGCGGCTCAGACACCCGTCATTATTTTTCCCCGGGACGTGCGCGATCCGGTCACGTTGCATACCCGGTTTCCTCCTTGTTCCTGATGCGAATTTTAACAAGGCCCAGTATTACTGTCGCACGACACCCCGCGCAGCTGCATTGTAACTGAAATCTCCACTCCCGCTCTTGACCGGCATGTTTGGTGGGGACTGCGATTTTAGTAGGACAGCCACTCTTGGCTGTCCTCTCTCGTCCTGCCGAGATTAGGAAGGACAGCCAAGAGTGGCTGTCCTACAAACAGCACATTCTGCTCGTTCGCGCACTCCCGCCGCCGTTTGTGGTAGTAATGTGGAATCCACAAATCGCCAAGGAGCGCTATGAGCTACGTTGAAAAGCATCTCATCGAGGGAGAGACGATTATCTACGAGACGCGCCTGCATTGGATCGTTCTCATCGCGCCGATTCTGCTCGGCCTGTTATTCGCTTTGACGGGAGTGGGAATGCTCGTCCTCTCCGGGCGGACCAGCGCCGACCAAGCCGTGGCGCACCGAATCCTTGATGGTCATTGGAGCCGCATTTTTCCTCATCGCACTCATTTTTATCGTCCGAGGCGTCGTGATGCGAAACGCAACGGAAATGACGGTGACCAACAAGCGCGTTTTCGTGAAAGTGGGACTCGCCGCGCGCAGAACGATCGAGCTTCTGCTATCGAGAGTCGAAAGCATCGGCGTCGAAGAAAGCGTGATGGGGAGAATGCTCGGCTACGGCACGGTGATCGTCCACGGAACCGGCGGCACGCCTGAAGTCTTCAACATGATTGCCCACCCGCTCGAATTCAGAACGCAAGTCCAGCAGCAGATTGAAAAATCCCAAGCCAAATAAAATAAGTCAGGATGAACCTTTGTTTTTCTAGGTGAAGGTCAGCTCGGGCGGACGACGGCGGGCGGAGCGGGCCAATCCGTGGGAACGAAATCGACGCCCCAGAAATGCGGCGCGGGCGTGAGGAATTCGACGCCGACGCGCTGGCCTTTGTCGGTCGCTTCGCCGAGAAAAACGACGCGGGATTCCTGCTCTTCCTGCGTGAAGGGATTGGTGAGGACGACCATGGCGTCCATGGCCAGCGGCTGGTTCAAGTACATCAGGCCGCCGTGCGCATTGATGACGATGGTTTCGCAGGCTTCGCGGAAGCGGCGATTGTCGGAATTCTTTCCCGCCACCACCACGCGCACCCTCATGAAAACGCGGGTACTGCGGCGAACCTTGTCGTAATTCGTTCTCGGGCATGGTAAGTCTATGCTGCGGCACTTCGATTGCCCCGTCAACGAGACTGTCATCCGACGTGTTCTCGCCCTGCAACGTGGGTTTTGCCTCCCATGTTGCGCGCCGGGCCGAAGCGTTTCCACTGTGCCTGTAGGACGGATTACGCGCTATCATCTCGCGTGATACTCGCGTAACTTGCATTTCCAAGGGGACCGCACATGAACTTGACCGAATACATCGATTCCAAACGCGACGAACACCTGAACGAGCTCTACGAATTTCTGCGGATTCCGAGCGTCAGCGCGCAATCCGAGCACAAGCCGGACATCGAGCGCGCCGCGAAATGGGTCGCCGAAAAGCTGCGCGCGGCGGGCCTCGACAACGTTGAAATCCTGCCGACGAAGATGCATCCGCTGGTGTACGGCGAATCGCTGCGCGCGCCCGGCAAACCGACCATCCTGTTCTACGGCCATTACGATGTGCAGCCGGCCGAGCCGCTGAACCTGTGGACTTCGCCGGCGTTTGAACCCACCATCCGCGGCGGAAATTTATACGGCCGCGGCACGGCCGACGACAAGGGACAGGTCCACATCCACATTCGCGCGCTCGACGCCATCATGAAAACGGCGGGCAAGCTGCCCATCAATCTGAAGGTGATGATCGAAGGCGAAGAAGAAGTCGGCAGCGTGAGCCTGTGGGAATTCGTGAACGCGAACAAGGCGCGGCTGAAGGCCGATGCGCTGGTGGTCTCGGACACAGGGATGCTCGCGCGCGGCGTGCCGTCGATCACGTATGGGTTGCGCGGCCTGAATTACTACCAGATCGAAATTACGGGGCCGGCGCAAGACCTGCATTCAGGGATCTTCGGCGGCGCGGTGCCGAACCCGATCACGATCCTGTGCGAGCTGTTTGCCAAACTGCACGACAAAAATTCCCGCGTGGCGATTCCCGGCTTCTACGACGATGTCGCGAAGCTATCCAAGGCCGAGAGCAAATCGCTCAATTCCCTGCCGTGGAAGGCGAGCGAGTTCAAGAAGACCGTGGGCGCGCCGGGACTCAGTGGCGAAAAAGGATGCTCCATCGTGGAGCAACTGTGGACGCGGCCGACGCTGGAGTTGAACGGCATCTGGGGCGGATACACAGGCGAAGGCGCGAAAACGGTCATTCCGTCCAAGGCGTACGCGAAATTTTCGACGCGCCTCGTGCCCAATCAGAATGCGGAAAAAATCACGAAGGCCGTCGAGCGGCACATCCGCAAACTGCTGCCGAAAACGGTGAAATTCAAGCTCGAAGTGCTCAGCGCGGGCAAAGCGTGGGTCGCGCCGTACACGCACCCGTTCTTTGAAGTCGCGCACGATGCCCTGGAGAAGGGATTCGGCAAGCGCGCCGTCTTCATCCGCGAGGGCGGGTCGATTCCGTTCGTCACGCAGATGCATGACACATTCAAGGTGCCGTGCATCCTGCTCGGCTTCGGTTTGCCGGACGAAAACGCGCATGCCCCTGACGAACACATCGCGCTCGAAAATTATTTTGGCGGGATCAAGGCCGTGGCCCAATTCTACGAAGGCTTGGGAAATCTGTAGCACAGCCATCCGTCGCGGCGGAGCTGTGCGGGGTTCGCAGCGTCGAACAAAGGCGCACAGCCAAGAGTGGCTGTGCTACCTAAACCGTAGACAGCGAAGCTTGCCGCCCGCGCGCAAATTCCTCCAGCGTGGCGTTTGCGGTGGCGATGATTCCCAGCGCGTCGGAGACGGCTTCCAGTTTCGCGCCCGGCACCACGACATACATTTCGTCCGCGCCCAGGTCGGTATACACGCGATTGCCTATGCAGCCGAGCGTCGAAACGGTTCCGTGCGCGAGCGCCGCGGGAAGCGCCATGCACGACGGCCGGCCGAGCAGCGGCAGCGTGCTGCTGGCGCCGGCGCGGATGGAGGCTTCGTTGAGGAGCATCGCCGCCGAAGTCTTGCACGCAAACAGCACGACGCTCGGCGGGACAGGCGCATCCCCGAGCGGCGCGAAGACCACCGCCGCAGGCTCCTTGGCAAGGCGCGGAATGCCGGGAACTTCTTCCGGCTTCACATATCCCAGATTGAACATCATTCCCAGCATCGTCTCGGTTTCCTGAACGCGATCGGGCGGAAGCTGAACGTTGTGCGTATACGCTCCCACGGCGCAATTGAAGTGATCGGCGGGAACCGTGTAGAATGTGCGGCCCGCGGCGGCCAATCGCCAGAAGCTGCAGCCGGCGGGCTCGGTGCCGGAAAATTTGGGGATGCCCGAAGGCTCAGCGTCAAGAAATGTGACTGCCACAGGGCGCCGGCCGAGCGCCAACCGCGCCGCGAATCTTTTTTCAAGCTCATTCCAGTTTGTCATTTGCGCTCCTCGCACGAAAAAATGAACAGCAAGAATAGCACACTCGCGTTCCCGGAGGGCGCTCTGCTGGAAGCCGCGTCAAATCGGGGTTTTTATATGTTTTTTCTTGCGTTGCGCGGGCTTCGCCCGTATAGTGCTCGCCGTGCGCGGCTCGCACGCTTTGAAGTGCGCCGTCGCGTCCGCAGTCTCAATTCTGAGGAGGAGAAAGAAACTAGATGGCAAAACCACTGAGCAAGTCCAAGATTGTCGCGCACGTCGCCGAAAAAGTGGGCACTTCCAAGAAGGTCGCCGCGCAGTTCTTTGAAGAACTGTTCAAGCTGGCGGTGAAGGAAGCCAAGGGCGGCGCGGGCAAGTTCGTCATCCCGAACATCGGACGCGTCGTGAAGGCGCACCGCAAGGCGCGCATGGGCCGCAATCCGCAGACGGGCGAAGCGATCAAGATCAAGGCGAAAACCGTTGTGCGTCTTCGCGCCGCAAAGGCCCTCAAAGACGCCATTCTCTGAAAAGAGGCGTTTCGCAAACCAGAATTCTCGAAGCAACGTGCAGGCTGGGTGTATCACCGTGGTTCCGCATCCGCTTCGGCGGTTGCCGGGATGTGGCATATCCCGTCGATTCACCCAGCATCATCCCATGAGTTCGCAGTCATCCTCTCACCGTTCTTCCGCCCCGGGTCCGGCCCTCCGGGGCTTAGTTTTTAATAGCACAGGCTCTTTATCCTGAGTGGAGCGAAGGACAGCCTGCGGGGTTTGGTCCTTGCAAGGACCAATACCCACAGGCTGAAGCCTATGCCACATAAATCCGTACGTTTCACTCCCCAGCTAGGTTATCTTTGAGTTGTGACTTCCGAGCCCGAGAATATCGCATCGCGATATATGGAACGGCGCGTCCTGCTGTTCAGCCTGCTTTTGCTGGCACTACTGTTCGCTATCACGGCGGCGCTTGCCCGGACGTATCATGCCCGCGAGGAAGGCCTCGTCTCGGAATGGTTTCAAAAGGGAAACGCGGACCTGGCGGATGGGAAACCCACACAGGCATTCGAGGATTTTAGGAATTCCCTTTCTTACGGCCCTGAGAATACGAATGTGCAACTCCGCCTGGCCGAGGCGTTGCTGGCCGATGGCCGGTTCACCGAAGCGCGTTCGTATCTCGTGAACCTTTGGGACCGGGCTCCGGGCTCGGGCGAAGTGAATCTTGACCTGGCTCATGTTTCCATGCAAACGGGAGATATGGATCAGTCGATTCGCTACTTTCGCGGAGCGATATCGGGCAGCTGGGAAAAGGAGCCTGCCCTTCAGAGACGAAAAGTGCGGCTCGAATTATGCGAATTTCTCCTCTCTCACCGGCAAACCAACGGCGCGGAGGCGGAAGTCGCAGGACTCGCTGCGGATACTCCCGCCGATAACGGCGCCCTGCACGAGGAAAACGGCCGCCTCTTTTTGAGGGTGGGAGAGCCCGGCAAAGCTCTCGTCGAGTTTGAAGCCGCGTTACTCATCAATCCCCGGCAAAGCCAATGGCTTGCGGACGCCGGTCAGGTTGCCTTTGAGGACGGGGACTATTTGAAAGCAGAAACGTATTTTTCCAAGGCGGATCGCGAAAATCCCTCCGATGAAATTCATGCTTCGCTCATGCTGGTTCGGAACGTCCTGGGTAACGATCCCTTCTTGGCGGGACTGAACGACGAAGAACAAGCGCGCCGATCCTGGCGCGATTTTGAGCAGGGCCTCGATCGCCTCCGCAAATGCACCGGAACTCGCGCGAACGATTTGTCTTCGGGTCAGTCACCGTCCGATATGCAACTCCTGACCAAAAAGGCGCAAGACTTGCAAAAGCGCGTGAATCTGGGGTTTCTTGTCAAAAATCCCGAAATGCAAAACGAAGCCATGCAACTCGTTTTGCGAATCGAAGACTCAACTTCAAAGACCTGCGGACCGGCTACAGGCTTAGATCAGGCCTTGATCCTGATTGAAAAGAGGCACGAGGGAAACAATCCATGAGCGATCGGGACACGCCAGTCGAGGAAACGCAAGTTCCCGATCCAAAAGGGGAGCCTCTCCCAGTGAGTGAGAACGACTCGCGGCTAAAGTGGTTGAGTTCCCGGGCGCGCTCGTTCACTCTTTCCGAAGGGAATTTATTCCTGCTGCTGGCGATCATTATTGGAATGTTCTCCGGAATGGCAGTGGTTTGTTTCCGCATTTCCATCGAATGGGTTCGCCTCGGTCTTCTCGGGTCCGCGCTCGCGCCGTCGCATCTGCGGGTCTTGTTGGTGCCCGCGGGAGCGGGGCTGGTCGTCGCTTTTCTGGTCCAGAAATTTTTTCGCGCCTCCCGCGGCAGCGGCGTGAACCAAACCAAGGCCGCCGTCTACGTATTCGACGGGTACGTGCCCTTCCGAACCGTCATCGGAAAATTTCTGACGTGTTCGCTCGCGATCGGCAGCGGACAATCGCTTGGCCCCGAAGATCCATCCCTGCAGATGGGAGCGGGGATCGCTTCCGCTATCGGCAGGCGTTTGAAACTTTCCAGGGACAAACTGAGGCTGCTCGCGCCCGTGGGCGCCGCGGCGGGCCTCGCCGCTGCGTTCAACGCGCCCATTTCAGCGGTCTTGTTTGTGATCGAGGAGGTGATCGGAACGTGGAGCGCAAGCGCGCTGGGGGCGATCGTGCTCGCTGCGGTTTCCGCCGCCGTCGTCATGCGATCCTTTCTCGGCGGGGAACCGATGTTCCGCGTCCCGGCGTATACCCTTGCGCATCCCGCGGAACTGCTGGCCTATGCCGTGCTGGGAGTCGTGAGCGGAGTTCTGTCCCTCGCCTTCACAAAGATCATTGCGTATTTCCGTCCGAAGCTTCGCGCCCTGCCCGAGTGGACGCACTATTTGCAACCCGCGGCTGCGGGACTGCTGATCGGTCTCATCGGCCTGCGAATTCCCCAAACCATGGGGACGGGATATCCTTACATCGACCAGGCGCTTCATAGCCAGTACACTTGGGAAATTCTGGCGGTCCTGGGATTCGCCAAAATATTGACGACGAGCTTGTCGTTCGTCAGCGGCACGCCGGGAGGAATGTTCGCGCCGGTGCTGTTCATCGGAGCGATGATTGGCGGAGCGATTGGCGGGCTCGAGCATCACTTCTTCCCGCAAGTCAGCGCGTCCGTGGCGCCGTTTGCGCTGGTCGGCATGGGAACTTTCTTCGCGGGCTTCCTGCGCGTGCCGATCACTTCCGTGTTCATGGTCGTCGAAACCAGCGGAAGCTATTCCATTGTTCTGCCTGTCATGATTTCCAACACGATCGCCTACTTGATTTCCCGCAAGTATCAAGACGTCGCGCTGTTCGATCTTCTGGCCAAGCAGGACGGTTTGGAATTGCCTTCGATGGAGGAACAGCGCGAGCAGATCGTCCTGCGCGTCGAGGACGCGATGAGGAAACCGGATTTGCCGCCATTGCAGGCGAGCGACACGCTCGCTCGCGCCCTGGAGATTGCGGAGACTTCCACGGAAGAAGTCCTGCTGGTGCGCTTTCCAACGGGCCGGTGGGCGGGAATCAGCAGAACGGATTTGCCCACGATGGCTTCGGCGCACCCTCCCGAGACGCTGCTGCGCGAGGCTCTGTCCACGGCGCGCTTGCCCATGCTGCATCCCGATCAGCGACTGGATGACGCGTTGCGATTTATTCAGGGCCACGCGTTGTTGCCGGTAGTCAGTCGCGCGGGCTCGCGCAAGCTAGAAGGAGTGCTTTCGCTTCCGGATATCCTGACCGCGTATCAAAGGGCTTCCTGAAATTTATTGCCCGTGCAAAATCTGAGAGGATGCGATGGTGTTGTAGGACAGCCACTCCTGGCTGTCCGGGGTTTGCGATCGTTGTTGAGCCGACGCCACGACGTGCGGCTTTCAAAACCGCACAGCCAGGAGTGGCTGTGCTACGCAACTCACCGCGCCAAATCTGACGCAAACACCAGCCGGACGCCCTGCCGTTCCGCCTCGGGCAACATTTCGTTGAGCACTTCCAGCGTTTCCGGATGCGGGTGGCCAATCGCCAGCGCCGCGCCTTTTTCCCGCGCATCGTGAATGGCCAGCGCAAATTGCTTGCGGATGGCCGGGACCGATTGCTCGTCGTCCAGAAACACGTTGCGCCGGGCGGCTGCGACGCCTGCCGCATGCGCCGCCGTCTCCGCGACCGTCGCCACGGTCGTGCGGCTGTCGATAAAAAACAAATTGCGCTCGTGCAGCAAGGGCATCAATTCGTCCATGAGTTTTTGGTCGGCGGTGCCGAGCGAGCCTTCGTGATTGTTGACGCCCGCGGCATACGGGACAGTGTCCAGCATGCCCTCGAACGTTTCCTCCACGGCGGCCGAAGCCATGCCGGGATGCAACTCAATCGCTTCGTCTCTGGTCTCCCGCATTCGAGGCCATGGGCAGGTGCAGCATTACCTGATACCCGCGCCGGTGCGCCTCTTCGGCAATTTCGCCGGAGTTTGCCTCATGTGGAAGGACGGAAATCGTCAGGGGATAAGCAATTCGGAACAGAGAGTCAGCCTGCGCGCGGTCGTTTCCAAGGTCATCGATCACGATGGCCAGTCGCGGGCGTCCTGGAGCCGCGGACGCAACTTCCGCTTTTGGCAGCGGCGTAATCAGGTGGATCGATTGCGTCCTCCGGCCATCCAAAAGGTAGTCGAAGCGCTCCAGGCCGGGCGCTCCAGGCCGCGTGACGCGCTGCAGGTGGTGAAATTCTGCGACGCGCGCCATCTCCGCTTCGATCGCGTCGTGCGCGGCCCGGTCCGGCGCGCCCGCTTTGCTGGGCGGCACGGTAATGTAAATGTGATCGGCGACAAGCGTTTGCTGTTTGCCCGGCTGGCGCGCGGCGAACTCGGGGCGCATGCCCACTTCGGCGCGTCCGCCGCTGGCGTTTCGCGCCGCAAACACAAATTCACGCGTAATATTTCGGATTCCCACGCTTGACACGGACGCGGATTTTTTCTTGCAGCCTGCCGCGAACAACAACGCAGCCGCAAGCAAGAAAAATGGGATGGAACGCAGAGGGAAAATTTGCGCAGCGAGTTGGCCGAGCGAGTCCGGTCGGCGATTCACACTTCAGGCTGCCTTTTGGGCCTCGCCACCTTTGAGCAGTTCGAGACCCTTGTTGTAAACCGGGTCGTCCCCTTTGGGCAACTGGCCGGGTCCGAGCGGGGCCTCGTCCTCCAGATCGGATGGTTCGGCGGATGGATCGACCGTCTTGGGATGCACCTCCACCGTGGGAGACACGCCGTCCTCCACGATGGATTTGCCGTCTGGCGTGGAATAAAACGCGACCGTGAGGATCAGCGCTCCGCCATCATCGAGCGGGATAATTTTTTGTTCGGAAGCGGCGCCGAAAGTGCGCTCGCCAACCAGATCGCCGCGCTTGTTGCCCTTGATCGCTCCGGCAAGAACTTCCGCTGCTCCCGAAGTGCTCGGAGAAATCAGAACGTCCACCGTGGAGTGCCATACGGCCTTCTCCGGCTCGGCATCGAAATCCTTGCGCGACACGGTTTGCCCTTCGAGCGAAGCAATCCTCCCGGAAGTCAGGAAAAGTTGCGCGGCCACAACGGCTTCGCTGACGTCTCCGCGCGTGCATTCGCGCAGGTCGAGAAGCAATTTGTGCACGCCCTGCTTGTCGAATTGCACCAGTTTGTCATGCAGTTCCGATACATCCAGAGGTTCCAGCGCGGGCAAGCGGATGTATGCCACATCGTCGCCGACGCGGTCCGCCACAACATGTTCCGGTCCGATCACCGCGCGGTTGATGCTGACTTCCTGCGGTTCCGTCTTCCCGCGCCGTATCACAGCCACTTTTACGGGAGTTCCGGGAGCGCCCTGCAAAAGAGCGTTGGCCTGCCCGACGGACATATCGCGCGTCGCGAATCCGCCGATCGATTCCAGAATTTCGCCGCTGCGCAGGGCGACCTTCCCAGCCGGGCCGTCCGGAACGACCGAAACAACCACGATATACCCGTACTTCTTCGATACGGTCATGCCGGTTTCGCCGTGCACGGCATTCTTGGTTCGGTCGCGATAGTCGGCATACTCGCGCGGGCTCAGGTAGCCGGACAGGGGATCGAGCGATTCGAGAAGTCCATGCATGGCGCCCGACGTTACGACGGCCATGTTGGGCTCATCCACGTAGTCTTCCTGGATGTGCTGCAGCACCTCGCCGAACACGCTTAAGGATCGGTAAGACTTGTCGTCCGTGGTTTTGCCGAGCACATAGCCCAGACCGACGTAAAGAAACACGACCACGGAGAGTGTGACAACGGATATTCTAGCGAGGCGGCTCATCGTTGTTATTAGGCCTCATGCACGAAGATAAAATCCTAGTTATGATAGCACGACTAGCGCACTGGGCGCGCGGCGATTCTCGGAGGGTTGCCCATAGGGACTTGCATGCTTCGCAGCATGGAGGCGGTACGCGCTCAGTACGGTGTAATCTTCTCTATCGGCGTGAGATACGTCTGTGAGATGCGGTCCTGCCAGCAAAGCTGATCTTCATCCCAAAGCGCCCAGACGAAGCCCAGAAAGCACGTCCCCGCGGAGATCAAATATCCAAAGCTTCTCCAAACCATTTGGCGCGACGTGGGTATGCCGCCGTTAAAGCTGACGACTCGCAAGCCGCGAAGCATCATGCCCGGCGTCGAGCCGCCGAAAACCGTGAAGAGCGCGAAATATTGGGCGTAGAAAAGCGCCAGCGTGGCGACTGCGACTGACAAGTCCACCTTGTTAAAACCGATATGTCCGCCCAGAACTGTAAAGAGCGCGAGCATTCCTCCGTAGCTGAACAGCAGCAGCCCCACGTCCACGATCGCCGCCCTGCGGCGCTCCGGAAGCGAAGCCACGGAATACAAATGCGCATGCGATAAACTTGCGCCAGGCGGTGAAGTAGCAGGCCAATGGGCATGGCTGCCTGCCGCGGCAGTCTCCAGATTGGGAATTGATATCTCAAATCGCTCGTTGCGATGCGCGCGCGAGGCAACCGCCTTCTTGGCAGGCGCCGGCGAGGCAAACTCCGTCCATGCCCGGGATGATTCGAGTGGGCGTGAGGGATCGGATTCGAAGGGCAGAGCCGATTGCAATTCGGCGGACGCACCGCCGCGGCGGCGGGCTCGATAATCCTGAAGCCTGCTGGAAACTTCACGCCGCCATTCGGGCTCGACGGCCAGATTTCCTTCGGTAGGAGTGGCTACTCGGCGCGAGACCGACGATCGTCCGAGGCCGCCCAAAGGGGCATCGCAGAAACAACATAAATCAGACGGGTCGCCGTTCACGGCGCCGCAATGCTGACAGGTTTTTATCACCGTTCCGTTTTGCGCTGCGGACGTCTCGCCGAACGGAAATCGGGAGTCGAGGGCATTCTATCAGCAACGCGCCGCCGCGAAAAGATTTGCATCGATCTGTCACGAATTGGATACCCCAGGCAGCCCGGCGTGCGCCATTCGCAATCTATAGCTAGCGGAACCGGACAGAACGATTGACCGTCGCCAACGCAGGTACTATTTCCGCTCTGATCGTTTTACGTGAAGCGTGGAGCATGCAGGTGGTTTCTGATCATTGAAGGGAACGCTGCCCTCTCCGTCCCGAAGAACACAGGACGGAGAGGCCTCTACAAAAACGTAACCCGTGTCCGCGGTAGGTTTTGTAGAGGCCGCCCGTCTTTGGGGCGGGCAGCTTTTCGATCTGTCCATTATTCAAACTGAAGCACTACCAGCACGCTGGAATCATTGTAAGCCTTCAGAGGGGATGCTAGGCTAACGAGCTATTTTCAACAAAGCCCTTACAGCTTCTTCCTTCTCCTGGTGACGAGCCGGGCTCCACTTGGAGCCCGCCGGAAATATTGGCGGCGCCAACTCATGGGACTCTTTCATAAATTCGGTGTCGCAGTCCGGGGGCGCGTCCTTCTTGGTCTCACCGTGATTCTCTTTGTGCTTCGTGGGGCCGCCGCCCAGGAAATCATTCCGCCATCCTCATCGGGCGAGGCCAGCGTGCGCCTCGAAGCCGAACAGCAACGCAAGGAAGGCGACCTCTACTTCGCCGACGGCAAGGTCGAAATTCAGTACAAGAATCTTCGCTTGCGCGCCGACCACGTGCAGTACAACACCAAGACGTACATGGCCACGGCCCACGGCCACGTACTGTTCGATGTGGACACGCAACACCTCACGGCGGAATCCGCCGATTTCAACGTGCAAAGCGGAGAAGGCCGCTTCGAGCAGGTGCGCGGCGAAGTCATGGTGGAACACAAGCCGAACGCAAACGTTCTGATTTCGCCGAATCCGCTGATCTTTGAAGCGCAGGAAGTGCGGCGGCTCGACGCGCAGACCTACTGGATCGAGCATGCCTGGCTGACCGTCTGCGAACCGGACAAACCCAGCTGGAAATTCTCCACCACACATGCCACGCTCCATGTGGATCGTACGGTCGCCATGCTCAACGCCAACTTCCAGCTGTTCCGTCTCCCGCTCTTGTATTTCCCGTACGCGTCGGTGCCCGCGGGGCGCACATTGCGAAAATCCGGATTCTTGATACCGGAATTCGCCGACACATCCGTCAAAGGATTCGTCTTCGGTGACGGCTATTACTGGGCGCCGAAGGATTGGACCGATCTCTCTCTCGGCGCGGCCTATCTCAGCCGCCGCGGATGGCAGCAAAACGGAGAATTTCGCGCCAAGCCCTGGGAGAACGTGTCGATTTCAGCGAAGATATTTCGGCGTGATCGACCGCGGATTGCCCGAGCCGGTGCTGAATGCGCAAGGAAACCCGGTGCTCGATTCCTCCGGCAATCCGGAAACGGCGTTGGAGAGCCAGGGCGGCCACAGCGCGCAATTCAAACTTGACGCGCAACTGCACGATGGCTGGCGCGCGGTCGCCGATTTCAATCAGCTCACCTCGCTGACATTTCAACTGGCGTTTGCGCCGACCTTTGGCGAAGCGGTGAATTCCGAGGTGCGCAACGCGGCATTCCTGACGAATAACTTTCGAGGGTTCAGCGCCGATTTCGCCGCGACCAGTTATCAGAACTTCGTGAACGCCCAGCCGCAAGTCAGCGCGGATGTTCGCAGCGCTCCGGAGGCGCGATTCAGCTCGGTGGATCAGGCGCCTTGGAAGAACCTGCCGATCTATTTTGGCGGGGATGCGTTCGCGGGAGCCGTGCACCGCGACGATGAAAATCTGGTGACGAACCCTACGACGGGAGTGGAAACCGTTGTGGATGGAATTGTGACTCCCGCGTTTGTGGAGCGCTCGGAAATCGCTCCGCGCGTCGTCGTGCCGTTGCACTGGGGACCCTGGCTCGGCGTCACGACGAGCTTCACTGCGCGGACCACCTTTTACAGCTCGCAACTGGTCGAGGGCTCCGTGGTGAGCGACCCGTTGCGCCGGACCACCGGCGAAGTGAACGTCGATCTCCGCCCCGCTACACTCGAGCGGGTCTGGCAGACCGCCAGCGGAAAATGGAAGCACACGATTGACCCGGAAATCGAATACAACTACGTGGCGGGCGTGGATCAATTCGACCGTTTCATCCTTTTCGACGAGGATGAAACGCTCACGGACACGAATGATTTCGTGTACTCCATCACGCAGCGGCTATTTCACCGCACGGGAGACGGCCAGGCAAACGATCTGGTCACCTGGAAAATCGCAGCAAGCCTATTACTTCGATCCGACCTTCGGCGGCGCGCTCACTCCCGGAACGCGCAACGTTTTTCAGGCGCTCGATTCGATCACGCCGTTCGCTTTCGCGGACGAACCGCGCCGTTTTTCTCCGATCGACAGCGACCTGCGTCATTTCGCCGGGCGGGAAATACGATGCCGAGGTTCGACTGGATTACGACACCGTGCGCCATAGGATCACCACGGCGGAGACGCTTCTGAAAATTCGCCCGACTGAAAATTTCAACTTTACCGTGGCGCAGTTTTCCATCGACAACACGTCCGGGCCGCCGCCCTTCAACGCGGTGTTGCAACCGCCCGCGAATCAGATTCGCGCGCAGGCGGGATATGGCGCGTCGAACCGCCGCGGCTGGAACGCGCAGGCGGGTTTCGGCTATGACGTCAAGCAGAATGTCCTGCAGAACCAATTCGTCGAAGTAAGCTATAACGGATCCTGCTGCGGAATTTCGCTCGAATACCGGCGCCTTTCGCTCGGAGAGATCCGCACGGAAAACCAATTTCGCGTCTCGCTGAACATTGCGAACATCGGAACGTTCGGAAATCTGCGCCGGGAGGAAAAAATCTTCTAATCATGAAGAACAAGAACGATGACTCGCTCGCATTTGCCACCATCGAAGAACTTGCCGCGCTGCTGGCAAAACGCAAAATTTCGCCCGTCGAGTTGACCGAGCTGTTTCTGCGCCGCATCGAGCGGCAAAATCCCGCGCTGAACGCGTTCCTGACGGTCACCGCCGAGCAGGCGCTGGCCGCGGCGCGCCGCGCGGAAAAACAACTGCTCCGCCGCCGCGGCTCGCGGAGCGAAAATCCTCCTCTCCTCGGAATTCCCATCACGCTCAAGGACAACATCTGGACGCGCGGCATCCGCACGACCGCGGGATCGAAAATCCTGCGCGATTTTGTTCCGCCGGAGGATTCCACCGTCGCGCGAAAACTTGGCCCGCGCCGGCGCGATTCTGCTCGGCAAAACGAACCTGAATGAATTTGCCTACGGGATCACCGGCGCCAACGCGCATTACGGCCCGGTGCATAATCCGTGGGCGCTCGATCGGATTTCCGGGGGATCGAGCGCGGGCTCCGCCGTCGCGATTGCCGCGGGCCTGTGCGTCGGCTTCCATCGGCACCGACACGGGCGGCTCGATCCGCGTTCCCTCCGCTCTGTGCGGGACCGTCGGCTTGAAGCCGACCTTCGGGCGCGTCAGCGTTTTTGGCACCATGCCGCTCGCGCCCTCGTTCGATCATGTCGGCCCGATCGCGCGCAGCGTCGCGGACGCGGCCATCCTGCTCGGCCTGATCGCCGGGCGCGATCCGCTGGACCCGACTTCCTCGCCGAAGCCCGTGGAAGATTTTCGCGGCGCGCTGCGCAAGCCGCTCCGCAAATTTCGCCTGGGCCGCCCGCGCGAGCTTTATTGGGAAAAGCTGGACGGCGAAGTGCGCCGCGCGACCGAAGCAGCCGTTGCGCGATATGGAAAAGCGCGGCGCGGTGGTGCGGGAAATTTCCCTTCCGCACTTGAAGGAATCGCGCGAAGCGGCCACCGATATTTCGCTCGCGGAAGCGCTGCACGTCCACGAAGCCGCCGGATATTTTCCGGCTCGCGCCGCCGAATACGGCGAAGAAGTGCGCCAGCGAATCGATGCGGGCGGGAACGTGCCGGCCATTCGGTATCTGGCCGGGTTTGATGTGCGAAAGCGCTTGCTGCGCCGAATTTGACGCGGCCTTCCAGGAGGTCGACGCCATCGTGGCGCCCACGGTCCCCGTCCCCGCCCCGCCCATCGGCGCGGAATCCGTGCAAATCGATGGAGAAGAAATCGACGTGCGTCCTGCTCTGGTCGGCCGTGCCGGCCGGCCAATTTTACCGGCCTCCCCGCGATTTCCGTCCCTTGCGGGTTCACGCGCGATGGCCTGCCCGTCGGATTGCAACTGATCGGCCGGGCTTCGACGAAGCAACGCTGCTGCGCATCGCGTTTTCCTACGAGAGCGCAAATGATTGGCGCGCGCGCCACCCATTTTCACGTAACAGCAGCCTCATGACAGGCCCGGACTGTGGCGTCTAGGCCCGGGAACGCCAATCAGGAGATTGGCGTTCCCGGAGGTGCGGCCGGCACACACCCCTCCCGCACGCATGATTACCGATCACCAAGAAATCCACCGGGCAAACGCATAGTTGTGTGAAAATAGACGGCGGGTGAATCGTTGGCAGGTCTGCAGCCGTCTAATCGAATGTTGCAACGGCTGTCTTGCACCATTCTTCGCCGGAGATAATTTGGTCCGATGCAAGTTTCGATTCTTTACGCCTTCGTAGCGGGAATTATCTCGTTCCTGTCTCCCTGCGTGCTGCCGCTGGTGCCGGGATACGTCTCCATGCTTTCGGGGATCGGCGTCGAGCAGCTCCGCACGGGCCAGCCGGCGCGCAACAGCCTGTTTGCCTCTTCGCTGGCGTTTGTCTCGGGATTCTCCGTGGTCTTCATCAGCTTCGGCGCGTCGGCAAGCGCCGTGGGCCAGTTTCTGCTGCAGCATAAGGCGCTGATGGGGCCCGTCGCCGGAGCCGTCATCGTTCTGTTCGGCCTGCATCTGGTCGGCTGGCTGATCAAGTTGCCCGTGAATGCGGGCCTGGTGATCGGCGGCGTGCTGGCGTTTGGCGCCGCGATTCTTTGGCGGCGGTCGGGAACCGAAACCGTGGGCCCCGGCGGCCTGTTCGGCTCCGTGCAATTGCTTTCGGTCGCGCTGATTTTTCTGGCCGGGCCGTCGCTGACGCGCTGGCTCAATCGCGATCGTCCGCTTCCACAATCTCGGCAGCCAAACCGAAGAACAAGCCAAAGCCGGCGGCGCGCTTTCCGGCGTGACCAGCGGTTTTCTGCTCGGCTTCGCATTTGCCTTTGGCTGGACGCCGTGCATCGGCCCGATTCTCGCCGCCGTCCTGGTGCTGGCCGCGAACACGCAGACGATTTCTCGCGGCGTTTTTCTGCTGGCGGTCTATTCGGCGGGCCTGGCGGTTCCCTTCCTGCTGACCGCGATTGGAATCAACCAGTTCCTGCGTTTTTACCAGCGATTCCGGCGCCACCTGCATACCGTGGAAGTGTTGAGCGGCGTGCTGCTGCTGTTCGTCGGCGGCCTGATTTTCTTGAACCGGCTGACCTGGCTATCGGGTAAACTGGGATTTCTGAATAAGTTCGCGCTGTAGGGTGCAGGCTGTCGCCGCGGCGAGAGCCCGCAAGAAAGAAGTTCGCAATATGAAAAAGGGTATTTTCATTGCGGCGGGTGTGGTCGCCTTGCTGGCGGTCATGGTCTGGGCCGACCACAAATTCCCGGCGGCCGGCGCGCCTTCCGCGAGCGCGCCCGCCAAACCGACCGACGCCCCAACCGTCGCCCTGAAGGACCTCAACGACAAGGACGTCACCCTCGCGCAATACAAGGGCCAGGTGGTCCTGGTGAACTTCTGGGCGACCTGGTGCGCGCCCTGCAAAGTGGAAATCCCCTGGATGATCGAATTCCAGCAAAAATACAGCCCGCGCGGCTTCACCATCCTGGGAGTTTCCATGGATGAAGACGGCAAGAAAGCCGTCCAGCCCTTCCTCGACAAAGAACGCTTCGACGTGGACGGCCAAAAAGAAGCGATGAATTATCCGATCCTGCTCGGCAACGACTCCATCGCGGAAAAATTCGGCGGAATCCTGGGCCTGCCCACCAGCATGCTCTTCTCCCGCGACGGCAAGAAGGTCAGGACCATCGTCGGCCTGGTCAATCACGACGACATTTCCAAGGCCATCGAAAGCCTGCTGTAAGCTAACTCACCTTCGCAAACGCATTTTTTCAGCTTCCCGTGTGAAATAATAGAAGTATGCTGCGAAGCGCATGAAACCTCGAATCCATCATTTGCGCGAACCGATCTGCGTGGCGCTGGAAACGCTGCGCGCGCACAAGATGCGCTCGTTCCTGATGCTGCTGGGGATCGTGCTTTCCGTTTCCACGCTGATCATGGTCGTGGCGCTGATCTCCGGAGTGAATCTGTACGTGCCAATCGCATCGCCAATCTCGGGTCGAACGTATTCCTGGTCCTGCGCTTTCCGATCATCACGGACATGGACGAACTCGTGAAAGCCACGCGGCGGAACAAACCGATCACCTGGGACGATTACGTTTTTTTGCGCGACAACTCGAAACTCGCCGCTGCGCGTCGGCGCCCAGGCCAATCTACTGGGCCGCACCAAGGCCAACGGCCAGACCGTCGAAGACACGACCATCTACGGCGTCACCGCGAATATCGGCGACATGAAGACCGAAGAGCCCGCGCAGGGGCGCTACATCACGGACACCGACAACGAGCATCGCTCGCTGGTCGCGCTGATCGGCACGGACATCGCCGAAAAACTTTTCCCCGGCCGCGATCCCATCGGCAAGGAACTCGACGTGGACGGCCGCCCCTACGAAGTCGTGGGGTCGGAAAACCCATCGGCACGGTGCTGGGCCAGACGCAGGACAATTACGTCTACATCCCCATCGAGACGTGGCTGAAATTTACGCCACCAGCACGACCAGCCTGGCGATCAACGTGCAAACGCGCGGCGGCGACTGGATGTCGCGCACGCAGGAGGAAGCGCAAATGCTGATGCGCGCGCGCCGGCACCTCAAGCCGAACGACCTCGACAATTTCGGCGTTCTCGACGGCGGCTCGCTGGTGGATTTGTTCAAGCGAATCACCGGCGCGCTGGCGGCCTCGATGGTCGGGATCGTGGCGGTATTCCTGGTGATTGGCGGCGTGGTGATCATGAACGTGATGCTGGCGACGGTGACCGAGCGCACGCGCGAAATCGGCCTGCGCAAATCCCTGGGCGCGCGCCGCTCCGATATTCTGCTGCAGTTCCTTACCGAGACCGCCGTGATGTCCACGATCGGCGGGGTGATCGGCGTCGCCCTGGCCTACGTGTTTGCGCGCAGATCGTGGCCGCCAACACGCCGGTGCCGATGCACGTTCCGATTTCCGCGGTGATCATTGCCCTGGTCGTTTCGACGGCGGTGGGCGTGTTCTTCGGACTCTATCCGGCGAGCAAGGCCGCGAACCTGAATCCGATCGAAGCGCTGCGGCAGGAAATCTGAGACGAAACGGCGAACCCATGCGAATAGTCGCTCGGCGAAAACGCGAAGATGGCGCTGGACACGCTGCGCGAGAACAAGCTGCGCTCGTTTCTCACCGTGCTGGGCGTGGTCATCGGAATCACGGCGCTCATCACGGTTGCGTCCATCCTGGTGGGCTTCTACGCGGATGTCACCGTGTATCTGGACGATTACGGCCCGAATACCATCTGGGTGTTCAAAGTTGCCCCCGGCATCAGCACCGGACGCATGACCGCCGAGGAGCGCAACCGCAAGCCATTGACGCTATGAAGACGCGCTGGCCATCCGCGAGCAATGCCCGGCGGTGCAGGAAGTGTCCGTGTCGGTATTCAAGCGCGTCTATGACTTCAATCGCCCGCCGCTGATCACCGCGCGCTACAAGGACAAGGAAGTCAGCGGCCTGAATTATTCCGGAGCGGATATCTACTACGAGGATGTCTTCAACGCCAGGCCCTACATTGGCCGGTATTTCACCGAAGCGGAAGATCTGCACCGCGCGGACGTCGCCGTCATCGGCTACGATCTCGGCAAGACATTTTTCCCGGACGGCGATGCGCTGGACAAGATCATTTACGTCGAAGGATTTCCTTACCGCGTCATCGGCGTATTCGAGCATCGCAAGGGCCAGCTCTTCCAGAATCCGCCCGTGGAAAAACAGGTCCTGGTGCCCTACCACACCTACCGCAAGCATCATCCCGCCGACGACGAACATTTCATCGGCGCCGTGGCGGCCCCCGGACAAATGGCGGAAGCCAAGGACGAAATCAGCGCGGTGCTTGCGCCGCACGCGCCACGTTCCCTATTCGGCTCCGGAAAATTTTGGCCTGTCCTCCGCCGAGGAAATCGCCAACCAGTTCAAGCAGATCACCGGTTCGGTGGCGCTGCTGACCGCCGTGGTCAGTTCGATCGGATTGCTCGTGGGCGGAGTTGGCGTGATGAACATCATGCTGATGTCGGTCACGCAGCGCACGCGGGAAATCGGCGTGCGAAAAGCGATTGGCGCGCGCCGCCGCGACGTCATCTGGCAATTTCTGACCGAGGCGGTCGTGCTCACCGGCGCAGGCGGAGTCATCGGCGTGCTGCTGGGAATCGGCATCAGCCTGCTCATCAACATGTTCTTGCCCAGACTGCCTTCCACCATGCCGCTGTGGGCCGTGCTTTTGGGCGTCATCGTCTCCATGAGCGTCGGCCTTTTCTTCGGCATCTATCCGGCCGTGAAGGCCGCGCGGCTCGACCCGGTGGACGCGCTACGGTACGAGTAGTTTTCCGAAAATGGGCCAGCTGGGAGTTTGCTATGAGCACTGCTGAAGAGCGGAAGCAACACAAACTGAAAAAATTGGAACATTTGAGAGCGTCAACATTCACATTCGCAGATTACATACCGCCTAGCCCGGAATGGGACCATGATCACTGTGAAGGCTGCTGGGCAAAATTTGCACTTTTTGACGCGCCGGAAATTTTGCACAGCGGGTACTTCACAATTGTCGAGTCTCGCGACGAATCTGCAGAAGAGCCGGAGTTTATCCGGCAGGTTAAAGAGTCAGGAGGCAAAGTATTAGCGAAATCAGACGACAAAGAATGGGTCTGCCATGAGTGCTTCCAGTCGTTCCGAAAAACGTTAGCCTGGAAGTTAAAATCGAATGCGCGGTGATAGCTCTTCCGGTAGCCACCTTCCTTGCCCGCGCCGCGGCTTCGCGGTACTCTGTTTCTGCCATGGATGAACAAGAATTCCAGAGACGCTGTGATGCGGCCTTTGATTCGCTGCGCAGCCGCCTGCAAGAAGTGGGCGATGAGCGCGGATTTGAAGTCGAGGGCGGAAGCGGAAAGCTCGAAGTGCTGTTCGAAGACGCGGATGAAACCCGATTCGTGATCAGCCCGAACACTCCGGTCCGCCAAATCTGGATTTCCGCGCTGACCACCAGTTTCAAGCTTTCGTGGTCGGATGCGGCGGGAACTTTCGTCCTCGATAAAACGGGTGAGACGCTGATGCAGCTCATGGGGCGCATCCTCACCGAACAACTCGGCAGCCCCGTGACGGTCTAAATTTTATGAAATCACTTCTTGAAAGCGTTCTGCGACTCTCCGGCCGGCGCGAGAATGTGCCGGTCAGTGATCGTGGCAATCGTGCGTCACGCCTGCTTGCGCGGATTGTGTTCCTGGCGCTGGCCGCACTCGTTGTCTCTAACGCGACGGCGCAGGATAGCGCCTATCCGGCCGCGGCCAGCGTGCTTCAGCCGCAAGCCTACGTATCGTTGCAGCCCGTGCCGCGCGGCCGGGCCTTTCAAATCGCGGTAGTCGCGAAAATTTCGCCGGGCTTTCACATCAACGCGCATGTGCCTTCGGAAGATTATCTGATCCCCACAAAAATCACTGGCGGATCTATCTCCCGGAGTGTTCCTGGTGGAAACGACGTATCCGCGCGGAGTGATGCGCGCGTTTCGATTTTCGAAGACGCCCCTGCGCGTTTACGAAGGTTCCTTCACGGTGCTGATGAAACTGCGCGCGAACGGCTCCGCGCCGCTCGGTCCTCAAAAAATTGGCCTTACGGTTGGCTACCAGGCCTGCAATCAGGACGCCTGCCTGCCGCCGACGAAAGTTGCGGTGACGGCGGACCTGGAAATCGCCGCCGTGGACGCGCCCACGCATCCCGCCCACGCGGATATTTTCTCCGCTGTTCCAGCTGAGAAGTCCAAGTAGCACAGCCACTCTTGGCTGTGTGGTTTTTGCAGCACTTCACAAAGGCTCACAGCCAAGAGTGGCTGTGCTACGAAAACCGGCCCCAAATTTTCGCGGAATGGAATCAGCGCGCGGCGAACGCTTCAACGGCACGGCGCAGGCGGCTGACAACGCGCTCCTGGCCGATCACCAGCATCGTTTCAAACAGCGGCGGCGCCACGGCCTGCCCCACGATCGCGACGCGCGTGGCATTGATCAGCAGACCCGCCTTTACGCCCTCCGCGGCGGCGAGTTCGCGCAGCGCGTGGTCGCACGCATCGTGATTCCAGTCGGGCAGCGCCGCAAGGGCATCCGCAAGTTTGCCGAGCATCGCGCCCAGGCGCTCGTCCTTCCAGAATTTCTCGCGGGCCTGCGGATCGTATTCAAACGAATCGCTGAAAAACGCGCGGGCCCACGTCGAAAAATCCGGCAGCAGACGCGTGCGCGGACGCAGCAGGTCCACCGTTTTTGAAAACCACTCGCGCTTTTCGCCCGCCCATTCCGCGCTGCCACAGCTTCGAGCGCTCCAGCTCGCCTTGCACGAAAGGAAGAAGCTCGTCGATCGGCAGCTTCTGCAGATATTGCGTGTTGAACCATTCGAGCTTCGGCGCGGTCGAAGACGGCATTCGTGCGGCTCACGCCTTCGAGCGAAAATCGCTCGACGATTTCCGAGGTTCGCATGAATTCTGTCATCTCCCGCCGACCAGCCGAGCAGCGCCAGAAAATTCCGAAACGCTTCGGGCAGAAAACCTTCGTCGCGATACGATCCCACGCTGGTCGCGCCGTGGCGTTTGGAAAGCCGCGTGCGGTCCGGCCCCAGAATCAGCGGCACGTGCGCAAAAATAGGCGGCGCGGCGCCGAGCGCGCGATACAGCAGCGCCTGCTTCGGCGTATTGGAGATGTGATCGGAGCCGCGAATCACGTGCGTGATCCGCATGTCGATGTCGTCCACGACGGCGCTCAGTTGATAGGTTGGCCCGCCGCGCGTCTGGCCTTCCTTGGGCGAGCGCAGAAGAACGAAATCCTCGATCTCCTCGTTCGACACTTCGCGCGGACCGAAAACGGCGTCCTCGAATTGCGTGGTCGCGCCGAGCGGAACGCGGAAACGAATCGCCGCATTTTCCGCGCTCAGTCCCGGCTTGCCTTCGCGGCACGCGCAGCGCGTGATGCGCCGCGGCCCCTGCTCTTTCTTCTCGTCCTCGGTTTCATCGACGGCGTCGCCGCCCGCATATTTCTCCGGCGGGCAATCGCAAAAATAGGCCGCGCCCGAAGCGGCCAGCTTCAGCGCCGCCTCACGATGCAATTCCAGCCGCTGCGACTGAAAGTAAGGCCCTTCGTCCCAATCGACGCCGAGCCATCGCAAGCCGTCGAGAATTCCCTCAACCAGTTCCGGGCGATTGCGTTCAATGTCCGTGTCCTCGATGCGCAGGATCATCGTGCCGCCGCGTCCGCGCGCAAACAACCAATTGAAAAGCGCGGTGCGCGCGCCTCCCACATGCAAATAGCCCGTCGGCGAGGGCGCAAACCGCACGCGAATTTCGCCGGCCGGTTTTCCCGATGCGCTCGAAGTCGTGGACATGCTTCTTGCCAGTCTCTCCTGTAAGTGAAAAACACTTCATCTTAGCCGAACCGGCGATGGAAGGCGAGCCACTGCGACGGGTGATCCGTACGATTCCGAAAAACGGTATTGGTCAATTCTTAGTTGAAAAATCGTGTGTCCGATCTCACAAGTGCCTTGTTCCCAGTCTAGTACCCCCGTACCCTTGACCGTCTGGAAAGGCGTCCCTTATAGTCGCGAAAGTGGGGAAAAGTGTCGGGAGAGGTGTGGTGTCTCTGTCGCCGGCAAATAAATCCTCTTGGGATGATTGGCGGCGCAGATTCATTTATAAGAGTTCGATCTATTCACCCAACCTCTTCTACTGCATTCCCATCGAGTGGGAAGTGCGAACGGCGGCCCAGGCGGCGCATTTGATTTGATGACCTCGGAAAGCATTATTGCGATCACTCTGCTGGCAACATCGGCATTGACGTCGGGCCTCTTTGCCTACATGCACAGTTTGCGGCGCCAGGCCTACCTGATGCTCTGGAGCGCCGGATGGTGCCTGCTCGCCCTGCACTACCTCAGCCCCGCGCTCGAGCCCTGGGTGTCCGTCGCTCCGTGGCAGACGTCCGTCAACGAATGGCTATTGGCCGCGGCAGCGCTGCTGTTTTTCAGCACCGCTCAGGTGTACTCGAATACCGAGCCGTGGGTGCGTCCGCAGATCGCCGCGGGCGGCGTGTTTGCATTATGGTCGGTCGCCTACTACCTGCATGCGGTCAGAATTTCGCCGCAGCTGGGCGTTGCCGCGGTTCTCGCGGTGATCGCCTGGGTCTTCTACCAGGAGAGCCAGCGTCACGAAACTTTCGCCGATTTGCTGCTGGCTGCTTCGTTCCTCAGTTGGAGCGCCATCCTGATCGGGGAGCTGCTGCTCAGCCCTCACATCGCCAATTCGCTGCGCGCGCTGGAGCTTCTGCCCCAGCTGTTCGCGGCGGCCTTGATGGTCATGGGGCTCTACGAAGAGGAAAAGCGCCGCGTCGAGCAGAACATGCTGGCGCTTTCCAATGTGAATCTGGCGACGTCCAGTTTTGTCGGCCCCGAAATTCAGCAGATGCTCTCGCAAGCGCTCGAGCGCGTACTGAGCGTCGTGCGCATGCCGGCCGGCGCGCTTTTCCTGCATCATGGACATCCGCAAGGGCCCACTTCCGTGGTCGCCGCCGGCTTGACTGAAAATTTTTGCGCGATCGCCCAGGAAGAGGGACTCGACGATCATCTCGTGGATATGGTTTCGCGTCTGGGCGGGCTCGTCGTTTTCCGCGATCTCGGCCGTGACTCTTCCTGGACGGCCCTCGAAGGCGAAGAAGCCTTCCGCCGTTTCCGCCAGCTTGCCACAAGCCAGCATCTGCGCACCGTCGTGGGGATCAGCCTGCAAGCCAAGGAGCAGGCGTTCGGCGTATTGCTCCTCGGCACCGCCGACACGCGCCGATTGACGGCGGCGGAGCTCCGCCTCCTGCTCGCGCTGGGCCATCAAATCGGAATGGCCGTCGAAAATAGCTACCTCGTCCAGCAGGCCGCGCGCCGCACGCAAGAGCTTCACATGCTCAACGAAATCGGCCGCGCGCTGAGCTCGACCCTGGACCCGGACACGCTCTTCGAAACGATTCTGAGCGAAATCAAACGCCTGTTCGACGTGAACCGTTTCTGCGTCGCGCTCCACGAAACGTCCCGCAATGAAATTAAATTTGAAGTCGAGGTGCGCGACGGCGAAGTTCAGCCAAAAAGGTCCCGGCCATTTGGCGGCAACCATGTGATTGAATATCTGATGCGCACCCGCCAGCCGATCTTGATCCGCGAAAACTACGCCGAAGAAATGCGCAAGCTGGGCATCGACACGCAGAATTCGCTCGAAGGATGCTTCTGCGGCGTGCCCCTGCTGTTGTACGAGCGGCCCATCGGAGCCATGATCCTGCAAAGTCCCCAGGAACGCGCGCTCGATAACGGCCACCTGGAAATGATGCGCGTGCTGGCCAGCGAAGCGGTGATCGCTCTGGAAAATGCGCGTCTGTTTCGCGAAGAGCGGGCGAAATCGCGCCGCTTGACCCTGTTCAACAACATCTCCCGCAATATCATTACGACGCTCAATCCCGATGAAATGCTCGCGAAGATCGCGGAAGAGCTGGAGCAGGGGCTGGACTACTCTCATATTGGAATCGGGCAACTCGATTATTCGGCCAAGGAAATCGTGATCCAGGCCGAAGCGGGACAACGCAAGGGCGCGCTGGGACGCCGTCTGGGCCTGGACGGAAATGTGATCGGGCGCGTCGCGCGCACGGGACAGATGGCGGTCGTGTCCTACGACGCGGAACACTCCACGGGCGTGCCTGTCCTCGAGGGTTCGGAGTCCGCGATCGCGCTGCCGATCGTCTACGCCGACCAGTTGCATGGCGTGTTGTACGTGGAGACGGACAAGATCTCAGATTTCTCCCAGGAAGAGGTTCTGTTCCTTGGAACGCTGGCCGACCTGATTTCCGGCGCGCTCCACAACGCGATGACTTTCCAGAAAGCGCAGGAACAGGCCATTACCGACGGCATGACCGGGCTGAAAACCCATCGCTTCTTCATGGAGGCCCTCTCGGCGGAATGGAAGCGCTCGACTCGTGCGGGTCGTTCCTTCTCGGTGGTGCTGATGGATCTGGACCGCTTCAAATTCGTCAACGATTTTTATGGACATTTGGACGGCGACCTGGTCCTGCAGCGCGTGTCGCATATCCTCGAATTGAATTGCCGGCGCTCGGACGTCGTGGCGCGCTATGGAGGCGATGAGTTTGTCATCCTGATGCCTGAAACGGACTCGACGCAAAGCCACCAGCTCGCCGCGAAACTGCGTTCGTGGATTTCCTCCGATCCGGTCCTGCGCGACAAAAACGTGACGTCCAGTTTCGGCGTCGCGACGTTTCCGCTGAACGGGTCCACTCCCCAGGAATTGATCCAGGTCGCCGATGCTTCGATGTATCTTTCCAAGCATCAGGGCGGCAACGCCGTTTCCACCGCGGACCAATTCAATCCGGACGATTCCAGGCAATGGAAGCGCGATGTCCTTGACGCGTACCTTGGCGTCACGCTCAAGCGACTGTTCTCCACGGGTCCCGACGCGTTTGAGGAAATCTACAGCCGGATCGAGCAATTCGCGAGGTCGTTCTCCGAAACGGAACCCGCCTCGAAACTCCCGGGCGCCAATGGAATGTCGGGATCCTCCGGCGAGTCGTCCTTCGAGCCGCTTCCTCCGATCGTCATGGATACGCTCACGTCGCTGGCGCTCGCCGTCGACGCCAAGGATCAATTCACTCAGGGACACTCCAATAAAGTTTCCAGCTACGCCGTCTTGATTGCCGAAGCGATTGGCCTAAAAAGCCCGGAAATCGAGGAAGTGCGGCTCGGCGGCATGCTGCATGACGTTGGAAAAGTCGGAATCGTGGAATCGATCTTGAACAAAAACGGCCCGCTCAATCCCGATGAATGGGAAGCGATGAAGCGCCACGTGGAATACGGGGCCAAGCTGCTCGAACCGCTGCGAGGCACCGAACGAATCCGCGAGATGGTCGCCCACCATCATGAATTCTTCGACGGCTCGGGCTACCCGGAGGGCCTTGCCGGCTCCCAAATTCCAATAGGTGCGCGAATCATCGCCATTGCCGACGCCTACGACACGATCACGTCCGAGCGGACGTACAAGAAAGCGCGCACACCGGAAGAAGCGTTCCAGGAACTCGACCGCTGCGGCAACGCGCAATTCGATCCCGAGTTAGTGCGGGTGTTTATCTCCCGTCTGCGCGAATTGCCAACCCCCCTGATCGTGAATCCCGCCCTGGCCCAGGAACCGGAAGTCTTCCACTAGATCCAGTAGGACAGGCTTCAGCCTGTCTTTTTTTGACTTCTG